>NZ_JACHDK010000023.1:0-83831 GCF_014201005.1 Paraburkholderia lebeckiae
CTCGGCTACTGCATTCCGTCAGTGCAATCGGATTCGGCTGCTCGGGCAGTCGAGGGTATTGTTTGCTCACTTGACACCGGGCCCGCTAATGGGTGTCGACGATCGAGGCGCTGGTGTCCAACGTCCGTAGTTGGCCGGCTAGCGTCCGACGATCGAGCGCGACGATCGCATCCAGGTGCGCGCCTCATGCAAAAGGCATAACTCGACCCGTAGCGGACATTGCTGGGCGTCCATCCTGGCCGACGACAACGATCCAGGATCGACCTGCAACAGCGGCTCTCGGCCTGCGGCGATCAATGAAAAGTCAGCCGCGGCGAGCCGCTTCAATCGCAGCGATGTCGATCTTTCTCATCTGCATCATTGCGTCGAAGGCGCGCGTGGCCGCCACGCGGTCAGGATCGGCAATGGCGGCGGTAAGGGCGCGTGGTGTGATCTGCCACGACAGGCCCCACTTGTCCTTGCACCAGCCGCATGCGCTTTCTTGCCCGCCGTTCTTGACGATCGCATTCCACAAACGGTCAGTTTCGGCTTGGTCGTCGGTCGCAACCTGGAACGAGAAGGCCTCGTTGTGCTTAAACGCCGGACCGCCGTTCAATCCGAGGCAAGGGACACCAATCACGGTGAACTCGACCGTCAAAATATCGCCCTGTTTGCCGTCGGGATAGTCCCCAGGCGCGCGAAGGATCGTGCCCACTGCGCTGTCCGGGAACGTCTCGGCATAAAACCGCGCGGCCTCCTCGGCCGTACCGTCGTACTAAAGACAGATCGTGTTCTTGCTCACCATCCTCGTTCTCCAATAAATAGCGACCACGCTCGTACATGATCAAGGGCACGTACCGCGCGAATGAGTTCTCCTGTTGTCGAGGATTTTCTACGGGTGCAACGCTATCTACTGCAGCTGTTCGATCATCTCGATCCCTGAACGACAGCTTTCATTGGCAGCGAAGGACGAGGTCCGACACTTATGGAAAGCTTTCCATAAGTGTCGAAAAGGGATTCAAGGACCCCTTGCGTGCTGATCCTCCGTGGCCCCGATTATTGGCCGGCCGAGAGCCCGATGATAGTCTCGAAGCCGCCCCAGAACATGCGCTTGCCGTCGAAGGGCATCTTCGAGGGGTCCATCGACTCCTTGAGTTGCGGATCCTCCATGACCGCCTTACTGATGCGATCGCGCTCCTCTTTATTCCGATACACGACCCACGCCAATGCGATCACCTCGTCATCCTTGAGCTGCACGGCCTGTGGAAACGAGGTGATCTTACCGGGCTGAGCGTCGTCGCTGATCGAGTCGGAGTAGTAAAGAGCACCGTGGCGCAGGTGGGCATTGCCCCATTCTGCGGACATGCGCTTGTAGATGTCGAGGTTGGCACGGGGAACGGGAATGACGATGGCGTCGATGTAGTGCGACATGGGACCTCCGCTGGGGTAAATGCAAAGAATTAGACCAATCGCGCTCGGCGTCGTTCTGGTTTGCCCCACGGCGTCGGGTCACCGGCCCACTGTGCCGCAGAGCGGGTTCGGTATGCATATGGCCGGTTTTGGCCGATTGGGTGAGGTCGCCAACGGCCGCTTAGTGGCACTCCAGTTTGCGAAATTTGGATTTGGCCGACTGACCGGTTTGGAGAAAGTTGTCTGACCGGAGTGGGTCGAGATGGAATGGACACCGCCCTCCCTCCGGGGAGGAGGGCGTGAGTTCGCTGATGCAGGACGCTGCCGTCGGGTTTCTCGATGCCCGCCACGGTCAGCAATTCGCCACATCCGGCTGCGGTCGCGATTTGAGGTCTGCTTCTTGCTGCTCATTCTGCAAGGTCGGGAATCGCCCGGTTTCGAGGCGAACAGGGAGATAGGGTCATGAGGGCCGGGTCAGGGCGGCAAACATCATCTGCGCCACGCGCGGTCTACTACGCCCTGACTTCGAATGTCGCTGTAGCCGCATGCAAATTCGCCGTCGCGTTCTATACCAACTCGGGGTCCGCACTCGCCGAAGCCGTCCACTCCAGTGCGGACTGCCTGAACCAGCTTGCCCTGCTCGTCGGCCATCGCGCGGCGCGCGCCCAGCCCGACGAGCAACATCCACTCGGGTTCGGTCGCGAGACCTATGTCTATGCAATGCTGGTGGCGATGCAGCTTTTCATCTTCGGCGGTGTTGCGTCGATCGTGATAGGCGGTTTTCGAGCAATCCATCACTCTCAGCTTGAGAGCCCTCTGCTCGCGATTGGCGTATTGTGCGTGTCCGGCGTGATCGAGGCAGTCGCTCTCAGAGCCTCCATTCGCACGATCGAGCCCCGGCATCGCGCCAGGGGGTTGTTGAGCTGGTTCAGGGAAAGCGGTCGGCCTTCCGTGATGCTCGCGGTCAGCGAGGATGCCGCCGCGGTAACGGGAGTGCTCGTCTCCCTGATCGCAATCGGCGCTACCGTTCTCACCGGCAATCCGCTTTACGATGCGCTCGGCAGCGTCGGCGTCGGCATTGTGCTGATGGCCACGGCCCTGTTCTCGATGCGCGAGATCAAATCGCTCCTCGTCGGTGAATCGGCGCACCAGCGCGTACGCAATGAAATGCGCGCGTGGCTGAGCGAGCGCAACGAAGTTCGCCGCATCGTCAGTCTGATCGCATTGAAATGGTCGGAGGACCTGGTGATTGCGATTCAGGCTGAACTCGAACCACACGACAGTGCAAGCGATATGGTGCGCACGATCGACCGAATCGAGAACGACCTGAAGGCGCGTTTTCCAGCCGCACGATGGATATTCTTCGAGCCCGAACTGCGAGAACATGGCCGCGCCCCGCTCTAGCAATGATGCGAAGCGCCGGGCGACACGTGGCGCGCCGCTTGCTTCGTTCACAGACGCAGGCGAGATTCGGGGTGGTTTTCCCCAAATGGGGGCCGCGATGGACGATCGAGCTTCGGAGTCGTGTGATCTGCAAGATCGCGAACAGGCAATGAGACTGAGCTGGGAAGAGTCGGCATCCCGCTTGCGGCACCGAGCGGGATACGGCCGAGGTGACAATGAATAGCGTGCAGTGCGAGTACGACGATTGCATGGTGCTGATCCGCGCACTGCGCAACTGGATTGACCGCTACTGCCCCGCCGACTGCGCGCGGGTCAAGGCCGAGATCAGGCAGCTCATCGACATGGTGGAACGGGCCGGACCGCGCGACGCGATGTTTCACGGTCGTCTCGATGCGGCCCGCTCGCTGATCGTGCTCGGGCGACTGTCGGACGCGCTGGACTGTGTCGATACGCTACTGCGGGTCGTGCAACAAACTGAGCGCAGCCCAACGCGTCGGCCGATTACCGCTCGCGGCTGGCGCCCGTAGAACACGCTAAGGCTTGACGAATCTCAGCGTCATGCGATCCGATTCACCGATTGCGGCGTAGCGCGAGCGGTCGACGTCACCGCCCGCGTAGCCCGGCGGCAGCGACCATACGCCATGCGGATAATCCTTCGTGTCTCGCGCGTTCGCGTTGATTTCGCTGCGTTGCGCGAGCACGAAACCGGCCGCCTGTGCCCGGTCAATCACGAAAGCTTCAGTCACATATCCGGTATCGATCATCTGCTGTACCGTCGAGCCGGGCCGGGCGCGATGTTCTTCCACGCCAAGCTCGCCCCCGTGCTTCAGCGCGTCATGGAACGCACGCAGATTGGCATCGAGCTGCCCATCCTTGATCCAGTTGTGAATGTTGCGAAAAGTGAGCACGCGATCGAATCGCTCGTGTGCATCGAAGCCGAAAAACTGGCCCGCGTGCAATGTGCCGACCACGACGTTTCCGTAGATTGCGGGGGCGCCCGCGAGCTTACGCAAATATTCTGCATCGATTGACCGGTCTTCCGCGGCCAGGTCCGCAGACGTGCTCAGATATTGCGCTTCGTACAGGTGACCCGCGTCGTGCAGATAGGGCGCCAGAATGTCCGTGTACCACCCGCCGCCCGGCGCGATCTCCAGCACGGTTTGCGTCGGACTCAGATCGAAGAAGCGCAACGTCTGCGCCGGATGACGATAGACGTCGCGCGCCCGGGCGGTCTGACTGCGTTGTGGATTGGCGACCGCCTGGTCGAGCGCCTTCGCATCGGAAGCTTGCGAAGGCGTGACATGACCGGTCGGCTGTGAGGAGGAAACGCATCCGGCCATGATCGTCGCGATCACCGTCATCGCGAAACGGACGGCACGACGCTTCGAATATTCCGCCAGGGTCGAGCGCACGAGAATCGGCTTCATAGGCACCACGCGAAGTTGACATGGCACACACGATACCCGCTCCTTCGAAGTTCGTGTTTGCCGCACTGCTGGCCGGTGCATCGATGTTCGCGCAGGCCGTCGCGCGGGGAAGGACCGCAGTCCTCCAGCCCGCGTGTCAGACGACCGTGACGAGCGACGCTCTGAACGCATCGCGTACGGCCCGGAAATTCCTTATTTCATGCTCGGCCGCGTCGGCCTGCTCGTTCAATATCTCGTTCGGGTCATCGCCGCGATTGCGCAGGTTCTCCAGAAACTGGAAAACGGGACCCTCGGCCAGTCGCGCCCGCTGCTCGTATTTCTCGTCTTGCCCCAGATATCGCTGGATCGCCTCATGGAGGCCGACGTCGATCGAACTCATACCGCCTCACGCAATGACTTAGACCGGAAAACCTACCGGGATCAGATAGACGACGGTCTGGCCGTGAGGCAGGCCGAGCTTGCGCGCCGCCGGCGCTCCGTCGACGGCGCCCACGGTCACCGCGACGAGCCCAAGCGTAACGACCTGGAGCAGCATGTTCTGGGTCGCGTGCGCGACCTCGAGATCGGCATACAGATTCGCTCTCCCGCCATACCTCGCGGTCAGCCGACTGGGGTCGGCGGCCACCACGAGCAAGGCCGGGGCCGCCTCGACGGACGCCTGGTTGACCGCCAGTGCTCTCAGCTCGGGGCGCAGGTCGTGGGTCGCCCGCGTCTCGACCCGGTGGCCATCAGGCAGATAGTGCATCACCTCTGTGGGGGCGACCACGTAAAGTTCGAGCGCGTACAAAGCGCCAGCCGCCGGAGCCGCGCGCTTGCCGTCCGAGCTGGTGATGCCCTGCCCAGCCCACAGCAGTTGGCCAATGGCCTCGACCGGCAGCGGTTTTGGCGCGAATCTGCGCACGGACCTGCGCTTCTCGATGGCTTCTTCCAGGGACATCGTGCCTTTGAGGTTGGGTTTGGGCAGATCGATCTGACCGGTGAATTTCGCCTGGCTTGCCTGCGCCAGGCCGGTAGAACCCTCGGCGAGCGCGCCTGCGGCCAGCGCAACCAACAGTTCACGGCGTTTCATCGGCACCTCCATCAGCAAAAAAGCAGGCGGGCAGGCAGAGCCTGCAGCAATCTCAGTGCTGCACGTTTGCGGCCTCGTCGAGCGCGAGCGCCGCGTCGGTACCTTGCCTGGGGTGCAGCCAGATGTCGCCGAATTTGGCGCCTTCCGCGTAGTCGGGAAAGATGGAGACGATCTTTGCGCCCTTGTAGCGCACCTCCGTCATGAAATGCGCATCCGGCGTGCGGGTCTGCGGCACGTTCGACCCCCACATCATGATGAACGTGGAGTTGTACCAGTCCGCATAGATCTTCCATGAGCAGGATCCCGTGCAATTCACACCATGACCATCCGAGAACTGGGGACGGGGGGCCGTGAAGTAACGTAACCTGTCCAGAAAGTGGCTCATGCGCGTTCTGCCTCTATCAGATCAGGCCGGTGCAAGCTCAAAGCGATGCCCGGCACGGAAGCACCTAAACGCCAACTGGCATAGTGACAGGTACGGTGTCCGCCTCAATCGGACTTTGGTCTTACAATCGCCGCCCGCGGGTGGTGTAGGGTTGTCACGCGCAACCGACAGGAGAGCAATCATGTGCCGCTGGCTCGCTTATACCGGCAATCCGCTTCAGCTCGAAACCGTGCTGTTCAACGCCCGGCATTCGCTGATCGATCAGAGCATGCATTCCCGGCTCGGCGCCACCACCACCAATGGCGACGGTTTCGGGATCGGCTGGTATGGACATCCCACTGACATTCCGTTTCGCTACCGCTGCATCCAGCCCGCGTGGAGCGACCGCAATCTACGCGAGGCCGCGCGGGCAATCCACTCGCCGCTGTTCGTCGCGCACGTGCGCGCGGCGACCGACACGCCGTCGCAGGAAACCAACTGTCATCCGTTCCGTCACGGCCGCTGGCTGTTCGCGCACAACGGCCTGGTGCGCAACTATCCGGCGGTGCGCCGCGACCTGATGGTGAAGATCGACCCCGATCTGTTCCCGTCCATCGAAGGCTCGACCGATTCCGAGGTGCTGTTTTTTCTCGCGCTGACCTTCGGGCTGGAGCTCGCGCCCGTCACCGCGCTCGAACGGATGGTCGGCTTCGTCGAAGCCACCGGCCGCCGGCATGGCGTGGATGAACCGCTGAACATGACCGTGTGCGCGACCGACGGCGAGCAGATCATCGCGGTCCGCTATTCGAGCGAAGGACAGTCGCGCTCGCTGTTTCACAGCACGTCGTTCCGTCATCTGCGCGAGTTGTATCCCGACGACGAGCGCATCAAGACCGCCGGCGAGAATGCGTTCCTCGTGTTGTCCGAGCCACTCGCGGACTTGCCGGGCTTTTGGGAGGAAATTCCCGAGAGCACGGCGGTGGTCGCGCGCGGCGGCGAGATTGGGCAGTATGCGTTCAAGCCGCGCCTGGACTGAGCAGCGCCAAGCCAATCGTGCTCGAAGACTTGCCTTACGCGATCGACGAGATCCAGTTGCGGACGAAGCCTCTTGCGCACCATGAGTGACGGTGTCCGCCGGCACGGCCCAAAGTTCGTTACTCCGTTCAGAAACCCGCATTTCCACGCACTTTCAGCGGAGGCGCCTTGCGCATCTTCGCCGGTGCGCTCGTCGAGCGCATCCAAGATGTGCAGCCGATTCCTATGCCCGCCTCCCGAAGCCGCGCGACGCTGGCACGAACGCCCGGGCCCGCGACTTGCTAAACGTTGCCGCGAGGTGACACATATATGAACGACGAAAAATTGATCGAGCCGGAATCCGCCGTACGCGATTCGGTGGAGCGATCCTGGATCAGACGCCTGGGCCCTGGCCTGATCACGGGCGCCGCGGACGACGATCCGTCAGGAATTGGCACCTATTCGCAGGCCGGCGCGCAGTTCGGATTCAACCTTCTTTGGGTGATCCTGATCACGTATCCATTGATGACCGCAATACAGCTGGTGAGCGCGCAGATTGGCCGGGTAACCGGCAAGGGCCTCGCATCCAACATACGCGCGCATTATCCGGCGTGGCTGCTGTACGGCGGGGTCGCCCTGCTCGTCATGGCAAACGTGATCAACATCGCCGCCGATCTGTCGGCGATGGGCGCCGCGGCCGGATTGCTGCTGCCTGGTCCGCAGCACCTTTATGTCGTCGGCCTCGGGACGCTCTGCGTCGTTCTGCAGATTTTTGTCCCCTACGACAGTTATGCGCGCATTCTGAAGTGGACCGCCCTCTCGCTTCTCGCGTACGTCGCGGTCGCATTCATCGTTCCGATCCCTTGGGGTGAAGTCGCGCGCGCCGTTGTGTTGCCGCGCATCTCGCTGACGTCGGACTATCTGACCATGGTCGTCGCGGTGCTGGGCACGACGATCAGTCCGTACCTGTTCTTCTGGCAGGCGTCGCAGGAAGTCGAAGAAATGCGCTCGGCGCCGGAACAGGCGCCGTTGCGCCGCGTACCGCACCAGGCGCCCGCGCAGTTGCGAAGGATCCGTTTCGATACGTGGGTTGGCATGGGGGTGTCCAACTTCATTGCATTCTTCATCATGTTGACGGCGGCGGCTACGCTGCATCTGCATCACATCGACGTGAAAACCTCGGCCGATGCCGCGCGGGCGCTCGAGCCGTTTGCCGGGCGCTTCGCTTACGTCCTGTTTGCGCTCGGCATCATCGGAACCGGCCTGCTCGCGCTGCCGGTCCTCGCCGGCTCGGCCGCCTACGCCGCCGCGGGCAGCTTTCGCTGGCGCAGCAGTCTCGCGTTGCATCTGACACTCGCGCGTGAATTCTATGCGGTGATCGCACTGGCCATCCTGGGCGGTGTGGCCATCACCTTCATGCATTTCGACCCGATCCGCGCGCTGTATTGGAGCGCGGTGATCAATGGCGTTACCGCGGTGCCGATCATGGTCATCATGATGCTGATGGCGCGAAGCCGGCGGGTCATGGGACAGTTCGCCGTCACGGGCGTGCTGGCCTGGGGAGGGTGGCTCGCAACGCTCGCGATGGCGCTGGCGGCTGTGGGCGTGTTCGTGCCGTCGTAACAGACGCGTGCCACCGTGAACCCGGCTTTCGCACGGAACAGCGGTGCGCCGCAATTCGGGCCGCACGGGTTGCGCAACGGCAAGCGAATCTGAACTTCCCCGTTTCAGGTTCGTCTGAACGGTGCATCCGGCCGGCGACGGCGCCGTCACATGCTGACGGTTTGCCGACAACAGCGTGGCCGCTCCCGTTCGACGATCAAGGAGGATTGCAAATGCCGAAAAAGCGTTCAGACGAATCGTCAGCCGCACGCGGCAACCGCAGCGACAGGATTCTCGCCGCGCCCGTTTTCTCGCAGCCACAACCCACGCCGGACCCGCAGACTTTCGTGGTCAGGCACGCATCCGATGCCGCAGCCTACAAGGTCATCGACGAACTGAACCGCGAGCACAAGCTGAAGGCGCTGCCGTTTCCGCCACCGCGCGGCGGCACCGAGCCCCGGCTGACGTTTGCGGAGGTGGTGGACAACAACCAGAAGCTCCTCGATACGATCAGCGCGAACGGACAGATCGTCTTTCACGCCACCGGCGATTGCGGCAGTACGAAAGGTCCGATCACCCAGAATGAAGTTTCGGACAAGATGGTCAGCGACTTCGACGAAGCCGATCCCGCCGAGGTGCCGCAATTCAACTTCCTGCTGGGCGACATCGTCTACAGCTTTGGCGAAGCGCAGTACTACTACGATCAGTTCTACGAGCCGTACCGCAACTATCATGCGCCGATTCTCGCCGCTGCCGGCAATCACGACGGAATGGTTTCGCCGTTGCAGCATGAGAAGAGCCTGCAGGCCTTTCTGAGGAACTTCTGCTCAGACTGCTTCCAGGTCTCTCCCGATGCGGGCAATCTTTCCCGGACGGCGCAAATTCAGCCAGGCGTTTTCTTCACGTTCGAGGCGCCGTTCGTGCGCATCATTGCGTTGTACAGCAATACGCTCGAGGACCCAGGCGTGATCGCGGACCGTCACATCGGCAACAGCCAGCTGAAGTTTCTGAAAGCGGCGTTATTGCGGGTGAAGAAAGAGAACTATCGAGGCGCCCTGCTTTTCGCGCATCACCATCCGCCCTATGTGGCGCGCGGCCGTCATGGCTGGAGTGTCGAGATGCAAAAGCAGATCGATACAGTTTGCAATGAGGTCGGTATCTGGCCGCATGCCGACCTCGCGGGACACGCGCACAACTATCAGCGCTTTACGCGAACCCGCTCCGATGACACCCACATCCCTTACATCGTTTGCGGGAACGGCGGTCACGCCGTGCAGCGACTCACCACCAACGGACAGCCGCCCCTTCGCGCGCCGCAACTGATCCAGGCTGCGTCGAAAGACACGGATGCCGTGGTCCTTGAAAGCTACGACGACCGCAACTTCGGCTATTTGCGGCTCGTCGCCAACGCGAGGCAACTGCGTATCGAATACCATCCCGCCGTTGACGGACCCAACACGAAAACCCCCGACGATCAGGTGACCATCGATCTGGCCACCCGGCAGGTCGCTCACTACGTGGCTCGCGACTCGGGAGTACCCGCTCTTGCGGAGCGCATTCGTCAGTTCGCGCAGGTCAAGCCCCATCAGGGCTGATGGGTGCGCAACCGCCCCGAACTCATGCGAACCACGGTTCCCGCTCGTTTCCCCGCATTAAAGTTTTGTGAATTGCTACCGTAATAATAAAAGTGAGGCGGCTCGCAGCGTTCGAGCCGTCGCTCAACCCGGTAGTCGGAGAACAGCGTGAGATTCAAAGCGGCTGCGCGTCCTAAAAAAAGCAACCCGATCGAGACCCCGGTCGATAGCGTTGCACACGCCAATGGCCGGTCAGCTCGCAACCAGCAGTTTCTTTCCTATTTCCTGTCGCGGTATGGTCAACGCAGGACCATACCGCTGACGAGTTTCTGCATTGCCGTCGTTGCCGGCGTTGGCATCGGCGCTCTTGTGCATCAAGCAGTCAGCGAAGCGGCGGCTACGCTGCGTATCTCATTGTCGATGGTATCGGGCGTCGCCGGACTCGCGATCGTTCGTCGCAAACTCGGCCTGGATTACGCGCGGCAAAGCGCGGCCACCGCACTGGCGAGCGGGCTTCTGCACGCGAATCGCGACTGCCTGAAGGTGCTCGCTACCGACGGAAAAATGCTGCGGGTGTCAGAGCATGGCGCGATGTTGATGGAAGCGGAGTCACCGGAGCAACTGTCCGGCGCGGACTGGCTCGCTTTCTGGACCGGCGAGGACCGCATGGCCGCCGAGAAGGCTTTGGCGGGCGCCGTTTCCGGCAAGAGCACATCGTTCACTGGAAGCTGCGCGACGACGAGGGGGCGTACCAGATGGTGGAACTCCACGCTCACGCCAGTGACGGGCGACGACGGTGCGGTGAGCGCGCTGCTTTGTGCTTCAGAGGACGTCACCCAGCAATCCGAGCTGTTGAAGACACTGCGCGAACGCGATGAATTGATGCATGAGATGGAGTTGCATGTCCGGCTCGTGTTCTATTCGTATAGCTCGCATTTTGAACACTGTCATCATGTCAGCGCAGGTGTCGAAAGCGTGTTCGGCATTACGCCTCAAGAGCTTGGCAACAGGCCTTCCGCGTGGCTCGATCTCGTCGTGCCGGACGATCTGGAGCCATTGCTCGCCGAGATGAACCGCGTCGCGTCCGAGGTGGCGGAAGGTCGCGTCGAATACCGCATCCGCCGTCCGGATGGTTGCCTGCGCTGGATCAGAAGCACGGCCTATCCCGTGTGCGACGGCTCCGCGAACGTGGTGCGCATCATCGGTGTCAGCGAGGACATCACGCTGGAACAGGAACGCCTCGCGGCGCTCGACCATCTGGCCTACACCGATGGCCTGACAGGTTTGGCTAACCGGGGCGCGCTGATCCGCCAGATGAAGACGCTTTGCAGGCAGAACGTCGCCTTCGGTCTGATGTTCGTCGATCTCGACCGATTCAAGGTCCCGAACGATACGCTGGGCCATACGGCCGCTGACCGTCTGTTGCAGGACATCGCCAAAGTCATTCAGGGAGCGCTGCCGCCGGATGCCTGTGTAGCGCGCCTCGGCGGAGACGAGTTCGCGGTGATCGTCAGGGGCGAGAGCGACAAGGCCACGTTGGCGAGCCTGGCGCAGTCTCTGCTGAACCTGTTTTCAAGCGACGTTCGAAAAGACCACGCCGCGCCATTCGTCACGGCGTCGATCGGCATATCGATCTTTCCCGAGCACGGCCGCGATCACGAGGCGCTGCTGACGAGCGCGGATATCGCGATGTATGCGGCGAAAAAAGGCGGTCGCAACGGCTTCCGGTTCGCCGACGAAGCATCCAGCGATGTGCTCGGCGATTTCGAACTGGAGTGCAATCTGCCCACGGCGCTGGCGTCGAACCAATTCGTGCTGCATTTCCAGGGTATTCATGAGCCAGCCTCTCTGGCGGTGAAAGGCGTCGAAGCACTGGTTCGATGGAATCATCCAGCACGAGGCCTGGTGGGTCCGGGCAGATTCATTCCGATCCTCGAAGAAAGCGGGTTCATCATCGAAGTCGGGGCATGGGTCGTGGACGCGGCCCTCGCTCAACTGGCCGTCTGGCAGGCCGCCGGAAGGAAAGATCTGTCCATGTCGGTGAACGTGTCCGCGCGTCAACTCAGAGATGACTCGCTTGTCGCGATAGTCGATCAGGCGCTGCGAAAACATCGGGTGCCGCCGCACTGCTTCCAGATCGAACTGACCGAAAGCGCGTTGATGGAAAACCCCTCACTCGCGCAGACAACGCTGATGGCGCTCAAGCGCCTTGGCGTGCGCATCGCCATCGACGACTTTGGAACGGCGTACTCGAGCCTGCGTTATCTGGCCGATTTTTCGCCGGACATCGTCAAGATCGACCGCTCGTTTACGGCCCGGCTGGGCCGCGACGCGGCGGCCGCCTCGATCGTTCGAGGCATCATTCAGATGTCGCACGAACTCGGCATCAAAGTGACGGCCGAAGGTGTCGAAACGAATCAACAGTTGCATGCGCTGCGCGAAGCAGGCTGCGACTACGTGCAAGGGTTCTTTTTGACGAAGCCGATGAATGCGGAGAATCTGGTTCAGTGCGAAGGCTTCGTGCCTTTGTCCGCAGCGGGAGCAACCAGCTACTGCTCCAACTGACGAACAGCTCCCCGACGACCGCGCGCAATCCGCGATTGGCGGCCTCGACCTACATACGATGACGGAGGCCTCTCCGTCGGCGCTATGGGCTAACTGGATGACTCGACATCGCGCCGGAATCGACCGCGTTGCGCGGGGTCGGTGATGCAGTCCTCGACCCGCTGGACGAATTCGTCGAAATTCGCTGCGTGCCGCGCCTCGCGACTGGCGATCATCTTCGCGATCGGGCCCAGATAGACGGCCAGTTTTACGGCGACGGCATCGATGCTGGCCTGATCGATCGCACTGTCTGCTGACGTGCCCGCGGCGCTCGCGGGCGATACAGCCGATACCTTTGCGGCAGACGTCGCGACGCGTGAGCCCGGCGATGACGAGGTCACCATCGACATATCGGGCAAGCCAGCCGTCAGCCGCGCGAAGGCCTGCTCGAATTCGAGCCGCGCCGTGTCCGGCAACGCCGCCGCCAGCTGCGCGCCGAGCGTCGGCAGGTCGTTCGCCTGGGTGGCCGCGCGTCGCACCAGAAGGCTCGCGAGCGGGCCCATCTGGGTCGCGAGTTGGCGTTCGATGCGCGCGAGCATCTCAGGCGGCCAACTCGGCGCAGGCGGCCAACTCGGCGGCGCCGAAGGCACGGGCATAGGTGCGGGGCCGACGCCCGTCGCATGCGCTGGCAAGGAAGCGGACGCGGACCAATACGCGGAAGGCGTCACGATAGTCCGGTCATCGTCGGCCGCCGCCAGTGAGACAGCCAATGACCTCAAGCTCGCGAGCCATTGCGCGGCCGAACCGAAGCGGTCGTCCGGCCGCCTCGCGAGTGCTTTCGCGACCATCGCGTCGAGCGCCGGCGGCAACGCGGAGACGATTTCCGATGGCCGGGCCGGCGCATCTTTGATGATCTTCTGCCTGATCGTGGCCGGCGAGCCGACGAACGGCTGGCGGCCGGTCAGCATGCGGTACAGCACGACGCCGGCCGAGAACAGGTCCGCGCGGGCATCGACCGATTCGCCCTCGAACTGCTCGGGCGACATGTAGCTCGGCGTGCCGATCATCCACCCGGACGAGGTGGCGGATGAGCCGATGCGCGCGACGCCAAAATCGGCGACCTTCAGAAGCCCCGCCGCCGTGACGAGCAGATTCGCGGGCTTGATATCGCGGTGCACGACGCCGGCCTCATGCGCATACGCGAGCGCGGCGAGCAGTTGCGCGAGCCAGTGGAAAGCGTCCGACAGCGGCAACGCGTGGCCCGGCACCAGCAATGTATCGAGGCCATGCCCGGCGACGTACTCCATCACGATATAAGCCGTATCGCCGTCTTCGCCGAAATCGTGGACAGTGACGATGTTCGGATGCGCGAGCCGACCGGCCGCGCGTGCCTCGTTGCGAAAACGCAGCAGCATGTCGCCACTCGTGTCCTCGCCGGCGAGCAGTTCACGACGCACGGTTTTCAGCGCCACCGGTCTTTCGAGGTGCGGGTCGAAGGCGAGATAGACGACGCCCATGGCGCCCGTCCCCAGCACGCGGTCGATGCGGTACTTGCCAATGCGCGTAGGCGTTGCTTCGTTGCTCATTCGGGTTCCGGTCGAGGGGCGCCTGGCCGATCACGCCAGCTTACGCTCCCAGCATCCGCAGCGCTTCGACGAGACTCGTTTTCATGCGGTTGAACGAGACCGCGAGCGAGGCGATTTCGTCGCCGCCGCGCGTCGAAAACGATGCGGTGTCGAGCTTGCCGAGGCTGACTTCGTCGGCCGCGCGCGACAAAGCCTTGAGCCGCTTCGTCACGAGGAAATGCACCATCAGGTTCAGCGCGATCAGCACGCATCCGAACACCGCGGCGAACGACAGCATGAACGTGCGCCAGACGCTGTGCGCCTGTCCCAGCGGCAGCGACATCGGCACGGATACGACCTGCGCGCCGATCGTCTCATGCAGGGGCCAGTTGAAGCCGTTCGCCGGCCCGTATTTGTCGATCATCGTGCGCGGCGCCGCGCTGGGCGTGCTGTGGCATTCGAGGCACGCGGCCGAGTCGATGCGGGTGGGCCGCGCGATGTACAGGCTGGGGCCCGACGGCGTCGCGCGTTCGCCAATCAGTTCGGGCAATTCGGGGTGGTCATGCAGGCGCCGGATCACATCGGTCTCCCAGTCCGTGGCGCGGTCGCGCGGGTTGGTCGGATCGAGCATCGCGCTCTTGTACGAGAAGCCCGGAAACTTCTTCTGGATCGCGAGCAGGCTCTCGACGGCGGAATACGCGGGAATCGACTGCGGGACGAACGCGTATTTGATCTGCGTGGCAAGCAGCGGCGTCACCTGATCGGACGTGTAGTTCTGCGCTGCGGTAGCGGCTTCGATCATCAGGCTCGCGTCGCGCACGGTTGTCTGCACCGCGTTTTCCTGCAACACCCGGTCGGCCACGAAACCCGTCGCGGCGAATCCCGCGGCGAATACAACGAGGAAGGCGAGATTGAATTTCAGAGTCAACGACAGGTTCATGGACGCTCCACGCGAATGGTTGCAAGGGAGTCAACGCCTGGTGGTGCATGGTATGTCAATGCGCGTCGTCGGCGTCGTCCGGCGTGGGTTTGTCCCGGTACAACGATCCGGCGCCGGATTCCGGACGCGCCAGCGGCGGCGCTTGCGCGGGCCTTTTGTGTGGCTCGCTCGCCGGGCGTGGCGGCGGCGGATGCAAAATCGGCCGCCATTCCGGCAGAACGTCCAGATGGGTGTCGACCTGCGCGCGGAAGGCCGCTGTCTTCAGGCGCGGCACAAAGCGTTTGACGAAGGTGGCACGCTCGCTGACGCTGCTCGTGAGCCAGTCGGAGACGTCGGCGTAATCGACGGCGCGCAGTGGCGCGGCAAGTTCGTGCCTGCTCGCGAGCCGTCCCGCCACCCCGACCAGCGGGTCCCGAAAGCCCGGCGGCATCGCGCCGATGAACTCCGCGGATGGCCGCGCTTGCGCGCGCAGGGGCCCGTCGGCATGTCGCTCGAGGTACTGGCCCGCGTGCAGGATTTGCCTGGGCACCTGGGCAGGGGCGCGAACGACGACGATCTCGTCATCCCCAGACTCCGCGAAGATTGCGGCGCGCTCGCCGGTGGTCGTCGCGACGACCGACCACGGACCATTGCCTGAAGGTTTGATGTCGAGGCCGTGAAGCTCGATCGACAGCGGCGGTTGCGCGCCTGCGCTCACGTTGCAGCCAACCTTGAGCCAGCCGCTCAGCATCGTGATTCGCAGCGGTCCCACCACTGCGTTTTGCGGCGCCGACGGCGTTTTGAGCAGTATTTGCGTTTGCGGCCCGAGAGCGATCAGCGTCCCCGCACTGTCTTCGAGTTGCGCGGATTTGCCGGCGTCGGTTTCGATGATGTCGTCGTCGCGCAGCCTGGCGCCTTCGCCCGTCCGATACAGCGAGGCGCCGCGAATCACCGACACCGGACTCTCGGCGAACGAGACGACGACGTCCGCGTGGGCGAGCGGCACCGCCGACGCAAACAGCGCCAGCGCGCCGCCCGCGCGTGCGCGCAGGAAGGCTGACGCCAGCATGACGAGGAAACGGCGAGCGGATGGCATCATCGGGGTCCGTTACGTCGGTGTCTGCGGTACTGTTTATCGTAGATGGTCCGATTCGTCGAGGGGTTCACCGACGAAGGCCGACACACGGCGTATTTCCCGCTTGCCTCAATTCCCAAACGTCGCCAGCTTGAACGTGCACGCAGTCGCCCCCGGCATCAGAAGCCCCTGCTCCACGCCAACGGGCACCTGACTATTGCCCGGCCCGTACAGCCAGTAGGTGAAGTAAAGCGCTCCCGCATGGCTGACCGCCAGTCGTTCCAACGCCTGGAACGGCCCCGAATTGATCTTGCCCAGCTGAGGCACGAGGTTGATATCGGTCGAGCCGCCGAGCGTGTGCGGAATGGCGTGCCCCCGGTGATAGGTCCCGCCGTTGGCGAGCGGATGTCCGCGCATCCGTGTCGCGATTTCCTTGCGCGGCACCGTACTCTTTCCCTGACTGATTCCCCACGCTGCAATGAGGCGCTCGGTCGTCATATCGAACAGATATGAAAACTGGCCCACGCAAGTTTCGAGCAATTCGCACGATGCCACGCGCCGAACATAATCGTCAGCCCACAGGGCGACCAGCAGCGGGGCCACCTCGTCGCTAAACGCAGCGGTCGCATGCGCGTGCGACAGGCGCGGCAAAATGCGGTTGAGTTCTGCGTAATCCGTCATGCGTCACCTCGACAGCGTGTGTCGCGCGGTTCGCGCGACTCGCTTCGTCCTTGCTATCCGCCCGCTCTCGCGACCGCCTCCTGCAAGCGCCGCCGCACCTTGCCGACATCGACGCCGCCAGGTCCCGGCGTGTCGATGATCGGCATATAACGCGCGGGCGTATGCAGCAAATAGGCCTGCATCTCATCGATCACGATCCGGTCGCTCGGGTCGTAGCCGAGATTCTCCAGTTGCCGGGTCAACTCCGCGCGCTCCTCGAAGCTCAATACCTGCCACCAGAACGCGCGGCACGCATGTGCGTATGCGCCGTCCGAAAAGTACTGCCAATGGCCCAATTCGTGACTGAGGATCGCGGCCCTGACGGTGGCGTCGATCGTCTCGCCGCCTCGCGCGCGACCCAGCCCGGGAATGGTGATCAGAAAATCGTGTGCGTTCGCCGCTTTCCAGATTCCCTGCTCCTGGCGAATCAAACGCCATCGCAAGAGAATCGTCTGCAACATCTGCTCGCCCTGGTTCAGCACCACGCCCTGCTCGCGCGCGAGTTCGAAAAAATGCGTCAACTCCTCCGTGCTGAAGTTGTTGCCCGCCGTCAGCCCGGCGGGGTCGGTGCCAAAGCGCCGCGCGTGAGCCGCGATGGCCGCCGCCGACACCACGCGGTCGCGCGGCATATCGCGGCGTTCGAGCAATGCCACCACGCGCGTGAACATCGCGCCCTGTTGCTCCAGGCTGGCCGCCTGCATCACATGGAGGCCGGGTTGGTCCGTCACGGTGAACAGTTGCAGGCGCGCGTCGGGGGCCAACGCGGCGGCGAGCCGGGCAAGCGGCAAGCGCACCGCTCCGGTGTCGTCGTCGACGGCCGCGGGTCTGTCGGCGGCGTTGTTCGAGTCCTGCGGACCCGCGGCGAGCGCGATCGTGGCGACGCACGCGAACAGCAGCGCCGCGCCCGTCGCCACGTCGCAATACACGCGATAACGTGTCATCGGCGGCAACCTCGAAAGCGCCTAATCCGTGACCGTGACGATCGTCACCCGACGGTTCTCGGGCGCCGTCGGATTGCGCTTGTTCAACGGATCGGAGGAACCTTTGCCGAGCGACGATAGCCGCTCCGCCGCGATGCCGTCTTTCCGCGTCAGATATTCGACCACCGCGGCCGCACGGTCTTCGGAGAGCTTCATGTTGGCATCGGGCGACCCGCGAGGATCGGCATGCCCTTCGACGCGAAACCGGTACGCCGCGAGTTTCTCCGACTGCAATGCACCGGCGACCTTGTCGAGCGCGGCCTTCGCGCTGTCGGTGAGCGTGGCCGAATTGGTGGCGAACGTGATCAGGATTTGCGCGGCGGGTTTTCTAGCGGGCGCGGGGCGCGGCGCGGCGGACGGCGGCTTGTTCGACAGCACGAAGCCGCGCGTCACGACGTTCTCGCCCGACTCGCTCGACTGGTCGGGCTCGAGCGCGCGCGTCACCGACTGCTCGTTGATGTCCTGCTCGTTCAGGACCGGTTCGGCGGCGCGCGAGGCCGTGCACAGCAATGCGAGCAAGCACAGCGTGGCGGACAGAACGCCGCCCGCAATGCGTCGTGCGGAAGACGGAGGGGTCAGGCGAGACATACGGCGATCTCCGCAGAATGGAGTTGCGGTGAGGCCGCCAGCGCCCCTTTACGGACCGTCGGCGAACACCGGCGGGAACCGGCGTATGACAGCCTCATCCTTTAAAGACGAATGATGGGAAGTCAATTTGAAACGCTTACCCTTGCCCGCGGCGGCGACGTCAGTGATGCCGTTGCTGTGCGCCCGGGTTCACAATTACGTCGATCACCGAATCCCACTCTTGCGTGCCGACGTCGAGCAGACTCGCAAACTGCAAGCCGGTCGTCGTGCCCACGGAAACCCTCGCCGAAGCCGGCACGGCGGGTGATCCGTCGCTCCACCAGACCGCGTGTCCCATTGCGACGGTCTGTTCGAGCAAGGCGGCGAATCCGCCGTCGGCTGCATCAGGGATGGCGAGCCGCCACGGCGTCGATGCGCGATCCCCGTTGAACAGGCTCTCGGCTCGCAACGCCGCGTCGAAAGCATCGAGGGCGAATTCCTGCGTCAGTGTCGACAATGCGAGCGCCACCAGGCGGTCATACCATCCTTGCGCATCGGCCAGTCGCCGTGCGAGTTCGGCGCCGTCGATCGCCTCGGCGATCGTGAACGGAAAATAGCGCCCCACACGGTCCACGCCCGGCGTCAGAACGCCCGCCCACGCGCTCGGGCCATACAGACCCGCGCCCAGCGCGAAACACCACACCGGGGCATTCAGATACAGTTCCAGCCACTGCGCGCCAAAGCGCTGCCGCGAGAGCAACATGCCTTCCTGCAAGCGCTCGTCCCAACGCGTGGCGAACTCGACTGGCAAGCGCCGTCCCACGAAGTCGCCATGCGTGCGCACCTTGCCGAAGAAGCCGGGCCCGGATGTCCGCTCCTGCGCAAGCTCGCCGCTCATAGCCGATCCGGACAGCGAAACTGTTCGAGCATGGCACGGCGAAACGGATTCACGATGCTGCTGGCTGCCAGTTCGAACTCCGCGCGCCGGCCATCCGAGTCGAAGCTCAGGCGAAAGCGGTCGGGTTGCGCGGTGGGTTGCAGACGCGCATCGTCCATCAGATGCAGCAGTGCCCAAGGTCCGTCGGCGCGCGCCGCCGGTGCGCTGCCCGCCGGCGTGAACTCGACGTGCGCCTGGCCGGTGCCCTTGCCGCTCGGCCACTGGAACACCATCGATTGCGGCGCGTCGGGTTTGACGACCATTTGCTGCCCATCGATGTCGAGCGTGAACTGGGTAATCGATGGATCGATGGTGAGCGGCTTCACCGTGAAGCGCACCGACACGTCTCGGCCGCCGGCCCGGAAGAACGCGTCGCGGATCTGCGCGGCGCGCTGGAACTGGCCGAGCACGTCGACCGGGATGCCGAGCGTATCGACGCCGCTGCGCCATTTCCACTGCGGTCCCGACATGTCGACCATCGTTGCCAGATTCTTCTGGAAGAAATCGTCGATCAGGCCGCCTGGGCTCAGCAGCCTGCCGAAATCGTCGGGCGCGACGTCGCGCGTCGAGCCGCGCACGAGCGGATAGCGACCGTCGAGCGCCTGCCGGCACAGCTGCGCCACGTTCGCCTGCCACAACGCATTCAGGCGCGCCCGCTCGCCGCCCACCATCAGCGACCCCGCCCCGCTCGCGACGCTGGTGGCCACTGTCGCGAGCGGCGGCGGCGACCCCTGGGCCACCAGCTTGAGCTTGTTCAACGCATCGCCGGGCGGCGGCGGCAAGCCCTGACGGCGCGCCGAGTCCGCGGCTTCCAGATAGGTCGCGGCGTCCTTCAGCGCGGCGAGTTGCGCGTCCAGCGGAGCCGGGCCCGGTGCGCCGGGTTTGCCGGCCAGTTCGTGCAGCGCCTGGAAATGCGCGTCGACCGGATTGAGTTCGGCCGGCGCGGGCGGTGCCGCGTCTTCCGGCTGGTTGCCGAGCGCGCTCTCGAGGCGCTTTTTCGCCGCATCGAGCTTGTTGGTCAACGCGGCAACGCCCTGCTCCGTCAGCGAACCGCCCGTTTTGGTGCTGCCCAGCGTGGTTTCCTGCGCCGCGGCCAGCATCAGCGAGCGCAGCGGCGAGTCGGGAGCCGCGAGCACATTCGCCACGCGTGCCCCCTGCTGCACGCCGTCGAACGGCACCACGTCGATATCGTTGAGCAACGCGTCCCACTGGCGGATGTACTCGTCGTAGTAAAGCCGGGTGATGCCCGCCTTCAGATCCTCGATACCGTTCAGCGTCAATACCGATTCCTGACGGCCGAGCACCCAATCGTCCTTCGCGATATCGATCACCGCCGCGTCGCGCAACTGGCCGAACTTCTGATAGCCGGCCCGCGTGTACGCGCCTGTAACACCGCGCGTCAACGGCGCGCCGCTCTTGCGCACGAGCACCAGCGCGGCATTGCGCCCGGCCGCGTCGGCGACGCTGAACTCCGGCAGTCTGCTCTGTTCGAGATCGCGTTTGACGCGGTTGAACAGACGCTGCGTCAGCGGCATTTTGGCGAGCGT
Organism: Paraburkholderia lebeckiae; assembly: GCF_014201005.1. Lineage (NCBI taxonomy): Bacteria > Pseudomonadati > Pseudomonadota > Betaproteobacteria > Burkholderiales > Burkholderiaceae > Paraburkholderia > Paraburkholderia lebeckiae. Next base: position 20,698 of record NZ_JACHDK010000023.1, read on the forward strand.
CGCGCGCGCCTGCGCGATCAGATCCTTGTCGAGCGGCAGCGACGCATCGAAGCGCGCCGGCTGGAACAGCGCGGCGAGATGGCCGTCGAGATCGTTGCGTTGATCGTCGCTGGCATCGCGCAACGGCCCGCGGCGCCAATCGATATCGGCCCACAAGCGCACCGAGTCGGCGTCGAAGTGCAGCGAATCGCCCAGCATCAGATATGCGCGCAAGACTTCATACTGGAAGTCGGGATTGTTCGCGTCACCGCGGCGCAATTCTTCTTCCATGCGGCTCACGACCAGAGGCAACAGGGTCTGCCGCAACAGCCGCCGATAACTGGTCTGCGCTTCGAGGCCGAGCTTGTCGCCTTGATAAAGGCCGAGGCGCGACAGCCACGGCACGCTCCTGTCGCGGTCCGCGTAACCGCCGGGAAGGTCGCGCGCGGCATTGAGCAGCGGCAGCAGCGCAAGCGGGTTGTCGCCCGGCTGGGTGGTCTGCGCGAGCTTCTGCAACTCGGCAACGTGCTGTCGAACATCGGCGACGTAAGCGCGATTGCGTTGATAGCTGACGAAGAACAGAACCAGCGCCAGCACCGTGACGATGCCGATCGCCGCCAGCGCGGCGCGCTGAAACCAGGCGCGGCGCCGCTCCAGCTTCTGGTTCACGCCCGCGAGTCCGGCTTCCTCGAAGATCACGCCGCGCAGCAGCCGCGTGATGAAGTAAGCGCGCCCGCTCGCCGGGTCGGGCAACACGACCTGTTGCTGGAAGCCGAGCGCCGAGGCCACCGCACTCATCACGCGATCGATCGGCCGGCCTTCCTGGGTGCCGCTCGTGAAATACACGCCGCGCAGCAACGCGGACTCCTCGAAGCGCGAGGTACTGAAGGTTTCGTCGAGAAAGCTTTTCAGTGCGGCTTGCAGCCCCGCGAACTGCTGCGGAAATCCATAGACGAGCGCACGCCGGCGCACATCGGTCTCGCGCTGCATACGGTTCAGCACGCGGGCTTGCAGCTGCTTTTCCAGCGCGTCGAATTCGGCGGGAAATGCGGCCAGTGCGTCGTCCGGTGAGCCTCGCTCGGTGAACGGGAACGTCATGCCCCAGACCTGTTCGCGCTCGTCGCGGCCGAGGTCGTCGAAGAATTCCGCGAAACCCGCGAGCAGATCGCATTTGGTCACGATCACGTAGACCGGAAAACGCATGCCGAGCTTGCCGTACAGTTCCCTGAGACGCTCGCGCACGGCTTGCGCCTGCTGCGCGCGTTGCGTGTCGGACAGTTGCAGCAGGTCGCGCGTCGACAAGGCCACGATGACGCCATTCAGCGGCCGGCGCGGCCGATACTTGCGCAGCAGTTGCAGGAAGCCGGCCCACGCGGCCTGATCGGCTTCGGCGAAACTATCCTGGGTGGTGAAGCGGCCCGCGGTATCGAGCAGCACCGCATCGTCGGTGAACCACCAGTCGCAATTGCGCGTGCCGCCCACGCCGCCGATCGACTGCTTGCCGAGCCGCTCGGCGAGGGGAAACTTGAGCCCGGAGTTCAACAGCGCGGTGGTTTTGCCCGTGCCGGGCGCGCCGACGAACATGTACCACGGCAACTGGTACACGTACTGACTACCGAAGCGCCCCTTGACCCGCGCCTTGCGCAAGGTCGCCATGGCGGCTTCGAAACGCTGCTTCAACGCGGCGACGTCGGCCTCGGATTCTTTCTTGCCGGGCGCGGGTTCGGCCGGTCCCTCTGCGACCACGCGAGTGAACTTGATGTTGGCGAGACGCACCGCGATCCAGCGCACGCTCCAGTACACCGCCCACATCAGCAGCAACACGATGATCACGGCCCAGCGGCTGCTGTTGCTTTCGAGCGGCTCATGACCCGCGTACGCGACGAGCGGCCCCTCGACCCACACGATCAGCGACAGCGCGAGCACGCCGAGCAACGACAGCACGATGGCTCGTCTGAGCCAGCCAAAGATTTTCATATCCGGCTCCCCTGCGCCACCCGCGACGGACTCATCCCGAAGGCCTTCACGATGCCGCTCCCGGCGCCAGCACCGTGATATCGACACGGCGGTTGCGCGCGCGATTCGCGGCGGTGTCGTTCGGTGCGATCGGCTCGGCGTCGCCGCGCCCTTCGGCGCTGAAGCGGGCGGGGTTGCCGGCCCGCGACGCGAGCATGTCGCGCACCGCTTCGGCGCGCGCCTGCGACAGATGCCAGTTCGACGGGAAGCGCGCGGACAAGACTCGCTGGCTGTCTGTGTGACCCGCGACCACCACGTTGCCCGGCACTTCCTTCAACGCGTCGCCGATACGCTGGATGAGCGGGACGAAACCCGCGGCCAGATCGGCGCTGCCCGAGCCGAACAGGCCGTCGCCATTGATCGTGACGACAGTCCGGTCGGGCAACTCCGAGACACGCACGAGGCCTTGGGCAATTTCAGGCGCGAGGAACTGCGATAGCTTCGGCGCAGGTTTGGGCGCCGCCGCCAGCTTCGACGCAAGCACCGGAGCCGGCGCGACGCGGATGCCGTGCAGCGCTTCGAACACACGGTCGGACATGTCGTTGAGCCTGAAGCTCAACAGCAGATGGACGATCACCAGCACGAGGCAGGCGATTGCCGCCGCCACCCACAACGGCACGAGTTGCAGCAACGGCTTGCGTTCGACCTTGACCGGCAGCCAGTGCGGCGACAGATCGCGTTCGGCCGCGCCGCGCTGGCCGCGAATCATCTGTTCGAGGCGTTCGCGGATCGTGTCGAGCTGCGTGCGGCCACCGTCGATCAGACGGTAACGTCCTTCGAAACCGAGGCCGAGAATCACGTAGATCAATTCGAGCACGTCGATATTGGCCGCGGGGTTCTGCGCGAGACGCTGCAGGATCAGGAAAAAGCGCTCGCCACCCGAGGCCTCGTTGTGGAACGTCACCAGCAAACTGCGGCTGCCCCACAAGCCCGCCCCCCACGGCGTGCTGGCGATCGCTTCGTCGAGGAACGTGCACAGGCAATAGCGCGAGGCGCCGAGCTTCTCGTCGTCGATGCCGTTGGCGCGGCCTTGCGTCTCGAAGTTGCGCACCATTTGCATCAGCTGGTTGCGCAGGTCTTCCACATTCGGATGGGTCGGCAACTGCCGCAACGGCAGCGCCAGTTCGATCAGCGGGTTGGCCGCGCGCAACAGCGGATTCAGACCGCCGCCGGCGGGCAGCATCGGCGCGGGCGTTGCCGCGGCCGCCATGAACGCCGCCCGCGCGCCGCCCGGTGTCGGAATCAGAATCGTCGCGCCGGGATCGTCGGCGGGGCCACGCGGTTCGTCTGGACTCACGGTGAACTTCCTCAATCAATGCATCAGCGGCGAATTGCCCAGAACTCCATCGTCAGTCCGGGAAAGTCGCCGGCGACGTGCAACGCCATGCCCGCGGAATTCGCGAACTGCTTCCACAGTTCGTTGCCGCGATCGAGTTCGAAGTAGGTAAAGCCCGCATGGAACGGCAGTTGCCGGGGCGCCACGGGCAACGCGCGCAGGCCGACGCCCGGCAATTGCAGATTGACGAGATCGCGAATGCGTTCGATCGGGCCGATCTTCACCTGTGGCGCGAAGCCGGTCAGGATGTGCTCGGCCGGCATTTGCGCGCGCACCGCGAGCACGAAGGTGGCGCCGGCAAACAGCGTCTTGTCCGGCACGATCGCCACGCGCAAGCCGAACTTGCGCTCTTCGAGCGGGATCGCCACGGCGTGCGGGTCCATCACCATGCTCAGCGACGCGCGAATGTCGTCGATCACCGGTGCGAAGGTTTCGCGCAACCACTCATGGCGATACACCGGATACGCCGGCGGCCGCTTCGACGCCTGGCTGAAGGTCGCCAGCTCGCCGGCCAACTGCACCGCCACCTGGTACAGCGCCTCGGGATGCAGACCGGTCATCGTCGAGAGATGCGCAGCCAGCGGCTCGTGGCGATTGATCAACTGCAGCAACAGGAAATCGGCCACTTCCGCGACACCCGTCACGCCGGGCTGTGCAAGGCGTCCGGCCAGCGCTTCACCGCGTTGATGCAGAAGGCCCACGAGGTCGTCGACGAACGCCGCGAGACGGCGCGCCACCCGATAGTCGAGACACGGCGGGCTGTAGTCGTTTTCGAGCACGACGCGGTTGTCGGGCAGACGCTCGAGCACGCGCGCGACGCCGAGCGCGGTGTAGGCATTCGCCACTTCGGGGGCGAGCGCGAGACGCACGCGCAGTTTGCCGATCTGCAGCAACGCCGCGCCGGCATTCGGATCGTTGCTGTCGCTGACGTCGAATTCGGCGACACGGTGTCGCGCGAAATTCTCCTCGCTGGCTTCGTTGCCGGTTTCGGCGACGCCCGGCCTGCGCACCGGCAGCGCCAGTTGGACCAGCACGTTGCGCGTGCCTTCGGGAATCTCCAGCGGCTCGGGCAAGTCATCGTCGGTGGGCAGATCGAACGGTGTGCCGTCCGGCATCACGCCGGAGCACGACAGCAGCGCGAGCTTGCCGAGCTTGAGCAGCGACTCGTCGATCTCCAGCGCGGTAAAGCCCCAACTGTACGGACGCAGGCCGGCGGCGCGCGTCTCCAGTTGCCGCTGCAGATAGCGGTCGTGCTGCTGCAAATGCTGGGGCTGCAGAAACATCCCCTCCGACCAGATGACTTTGCTGTTCCAGGACATGTTGTCTCGTTCAAACGTTTCTAGGTGGGATCGGCGGGATGCTTCGGCTGCCGCTCGCGGGCCGCGCGCAGTTCGTCGATCTGGGCCTCGTATGCGTCATTGAACGCCTGACCGAAGAGCCTCTGGAAGTCGTCGTCGGCTTCGCGCGCGACGGCGCCCTGCAATTCGACGAACAGATCCCACAGTTTCGCCTTGCGGTTGGACAGCACTTTTTCGAGCGCGCCGGGGTCTTTCAGCTGCGCTTCGATCGAAGCGGGATCGAAGCGTCCGAGCACGTGCGCGAGCGCCGCGCGCATGCCGGCGAGCACCGCGAGCTCGTGCGCCTCGATATCGCCGAAGGCGCGCCTGAGCGCCTCGTCGGGCGGCAGATAACCGGCCGAGCGGCCAGTCAGCATCTGCGCCAGCGCGCTGTCGACGTCCGGGAAAAACTTGAGCGGATTGTTGTCGCGCGCGACGATCATCGTCGTGTCGAGACGGGCTTCGCGTTTGGTCATCGAGCGCGCGCGCAGCACGCCCATCGTGCCGCGCAGCGCGTCGCGCAGCATCGTGCCGATCAGACGCGCGAACTCCGCTTCGGGCAGGTTCGGCGCGCGCGATGGATCGAGGCCGAGGCCTTCGAGCAGCGCCTGCAGGGTGGCCGGGTTCTGGCTCGCGGAAGTGGCGGCGGCCGGGTGCCGAACCGGGGCCGGCTGGGCGGTCGGCGCTGGCGCGGCAGGCGCTGACGTGATCGGGCCCGCGGACGGGGCCGGCTGCTCAAGCTGCTGCGCAACGGGCTCCAAAGCGGGCTGCGCAGCGGACGACGGCCCCGGCGCCGCGGCAGGCACAGCGACCCGCGCGGTGGCGGCCTGCGGCGCGACCACCGGCACGACCACCGGCACCACGGGAGCCAAAGGGGTCGACGGCGCAAACTGCGTCGACGGCGTCGTCGGTATCCCGAACAGATCATCGAACGGTGTCGCCGCCGACCCTGCCGCGCCGGGATCGAGCAATCCCGGCGGCAAGCCGGTCGGGCCGCCCAAAGGCGCGGGCGCAGTGGGCCATCCCGGCAACTCGTGCGAAGGATGCGGCGCGGCCGGCGAGCCGCTGCCCGGCTGCCCGGGGGTTTCCCATTGCGCCAACGCATCCGCGAGCGGGTCGTAGTCCGCCGGAATGCCCCCCGTGGGTGTGGCAGGCCGGCCGGGATCGGGCCGGGACGCTTGCGGCGCCGAAAACGCCTGCAACTCCGGCGACACATGATCGCTCTCCGAGCCCGCAAAGCCCGGACCCGACGAGATCCGCTGCGGTTCGCCGAAGCCCGGCTGCCCGAGTGGATCGAGCGCGCCCATCTGCAACGCGTCGCCTTGCGAATCGGCCGGCAACGGTCCACTGAGCACCTGCGCGGCACTCAGCGGATCACGCCCGCCCGTCAGACCGCGCACGCCGGCCGCCTGCTCGCCGATCGACACCTCGAGCAGATACGGACCGATCAGCAGACGGTCGCCGTCCGCGAGCCGCGCCTCGCGCGTGCCGCCCAACGCGCGCTGATTCAGCACGCTCGGATTGCTGCCCAGATCGCACAGCAGATAATCGCCGCCGCGAAACTCGACGCGCGCGTGAACGCGCGAGATCGCGCGTTGTTGATCGGGCAGCACCAGCGTGCAGTCGTTGGCCCGGCCAATCGTGCCTCCGGCAGGGCCGAACGCAATCGCGATCGGCTCGGCCAGCGTCTCGTCGTTGAATCGCGCAACCCGCAGCGAAAGAATCGGATAGTTCACTTGGCTCCCCACGAGCGGTCAGGTGCATCACTCACGATTTGATTTTTTTGGTTCCGTCGTCGGCGTCTTTGGGCGCGCTCGGCGCGGTCGGTGACGAGCCGCTGCCGGAGCCCGCCGAGCCGCCCGAATTGAGCAGGATCGGTGTGCCCGACACCGCCACGCTGACCGGCCCGACCACCACGAAGGCGCCGCCCGCCTTCAGCGTAATGCTCGCACCCGCTTCGATCACGATGTTCATGCCCGCCTTGATGTGGATATTCATGCCGGCGTCGATCGCATAGTCCATGCCGACCTTTTCCTGCAACTTCTGCCCGACCTTCAGCGACGCGTTGCCATCGACCTGGTCGTTCCGGTCCCCCGTCACGGCGTCGTGGCGCGCGCCGGTGGTCGCCACGAACTCGTTGCCGGTCACTTTCAGATGCCGGTCGTTGCCGACGTTACTCAGCATGTCGTTCTTGACCCAGGTCTCGTGGTCCTTCTCGGCGTGGAAGAACAGTTGCTCGCTGCCCTTGTCGTCGTCGAAACGCATTTCGTTGAAACCGCTGCCGCCCTTGGTCGAATTGCTCTTCAGCGTCGAGAACATCTGATTGGCCGGCAGTTCGTACGGCGGCATCGTGTTCGCGTTGTAGACGCAACCGGTCACGAGCGGCCGGTTCGGATCGCCCTCGATGAACTCGACGACCACCTCCTGACCGATTCGCGGCAAGAAGAACGTGCCCCAGCGTTTGCCGGCCCAGCTCTGCGATACCCGCACCCAGCACCGCTTCATGCGCGCGTCGGCATTGGCCGGCGGAGCGAACTGCTCCCAATGAAACTGCACTTTGATGCGGCCATATTTATCGGTGAGGATTTCTTCGCCGTCCGGGCCGACCACCATGGCGGTCTGCGGGCCCGCCACGACCGGCTGGGGCGTCAGCCGCTCAGAGCGGAAGTGGTTTTCCTTGCGCAACGCGGTGAACGCGCAGTCGAAGAGCGGCAGCGAAGGATCGTGGCGCACCGTCGACACATAGACATCCGAATTGATCTCGTATGCGGCGCTGACCACCAGATACTCGTGGTTCTGCGCATCGCAGGCGTGATTTTCGAGCTTGAACTGACCGCCCGGCCAGATGCCGCGCGCGCTCGATCGGCCCGAAATGCTGTCGTTGCGCGCCTGACGGATCTCGATGCCGACCTTCGCATAGCGGTCGCCATCGCTGGACTGCGCGTGGCCGCTCAGATGTTCCTGCATCGCGTACACCGGCGGATCGTACACTTTCGGCCGCGTCGCGCGCGACAGCAGGCCTTGCTGATTGCTCAACGTGGGCTTTTCGAAATCGTAGTCGTTGACTTCGTACTTGCCGGTCTGCAATTCCGCGCCCGAACTCCACGCATACACGCATTCCTTCTCGTTCGAAGGCTCGTACCACGCATCGTATGAAATCGACGCATAGTGTTCGGTCGGTCCGTGAACGTCGCTCGAATCGGTCAACACCAGCGTGTGCTTGCCCCCTTTGTGCTCGAAGTAGTAGTACATGCCCTCGTGCTCCATCAGGCGGCTCACGAAGGCGAAATCGGTCTCCCGGTATTGCGCGCAGTGCTGCAGCGGCGGATAGGTCGCCTGGCATTTATTGCTGACGTCGATGTTGTAGTCCTGCAGCACGCCGGTCACGATGTCGAGCACGCTCTTTTCATGGAAAAAGCGGCTGTGCGACGCGCGCGTGAGCAGCCACAGCCGCGGACGCACCACCGCTTCATAGCGCGCCATGCGGTTGCGGGTGTTGTCGCCCGGTGCGACGATCCGGAACGCCGTGACGATCCCGTTGAATTGCCGCTCGCCGTCCTCCGGCAACGACAGCGCAATCGAGATGTCATGCCCGAGCAGATCGCCGGCCTGCAGATCGTTGCGCTTGCCAAGCAGATCGAGCCGCCATTCGCTCAGGCGTCCCAACTCCTCGGTGCCGCTCAGATGCAGAAACAGCAGATCCTCGCCGGCAGGCGCGCAACTGACGGTGACGTGTCGGTTCGGGTTTTGCGTGGTCATGTCACGGAATCATCGTCTTGACTGTCGCCGGATTGACGATCGTGACCACGCCACCCCAGTTGCACATGCAGGTCGACACGTTGTCGAGCGACGGCTGGTTGCCGAGCAGCACGGTCGGCGCGCCCGGCGTCCACGGCGTCATGGTGGCCGGAATGCACGGCATCGGCGTCAGCACGCCCAACGCCGCCGCCGTCGCGGCGGCGACGGTCGGATTGGCGGGCGAGCTGCACACGCCGAACGGCATGATGTTGACGAGCGGAATGTGATCCATGATGTTGGCCGCGGGCGGTCCTTCGCCCATCACCCGGTTGACCGGCAAGACCACGAGCGTCGACGGAGCCGCGCCGAACGAACATTGCAGCGTCGCGCCCATGCTGACTTGTTGCGGCATAAGAAGGCATCCTCCGCTTTCGATCAATCGAACGTATAGAGAAATTCGCCGTCGCGCGCGCCGATCTGCACTTTCGTGACCGGACTGCCGTTCATCATGCGCGTCAGAAACTCGGTGCTGATGCGCGGCAACAGCGTGTTGGTCAGGATCGCGTCGATCATGCGTCCGCCGCTTTCGAGTTCGGTGCAGCGGCTGCCGATCAGCTTCACGACGTCGTCGTCGTAGCTGAACGGAATCTTGTGCGACACGCGGACGCGTTTCTCGATCCGGCCGAGCTGCAGCCGGATGATCGCGCCGAGCATCTCGTCGGACAGCGGAAAGTACGGAATGACCACGACGCGCCCCAGCAAGGCCGGCGGAAACACCTTCAGCAACGGCTCGCGCAGCGCTTTCGCAATACCCTCCGGCTCCGGCATCAGCTCCGGGTCCTTGCACAGGCTCGTGATCAGATCCGTGCCGACATTGGTGGTCAACAGGATCAGCGTGTTCTTGAAGTCGATCACGCGGCCCTCGCCGTCTTCCATCCAGCCCTTGTCGAACACCTGGAAGAACAGCTCGTGGACGTCGGGATGCGCCTTCTCGACCTCGTCGAGCAGCACCACGCTGTATGGACGGCGGCGCACCGCCTCGGTCAGCACGCCGCCTTCGCCGTAGCCGACGTAGCCGGGCGGCGCGCCCTTCAGCGACGACACCGTATGCGCTTCCTGATACTCGCTCATGTTGATCGTGATGACGTTCTGCTCGCCGCCATACAGCACCTCGGCGAGCGCCAGCGCGGTCTCGGTCTTGCCGACTCCGGAGGTGCCGGCGAGCATGAACACGCCGATCGGCTTGTTCGGATTGTCGAGACCCGCGCGCGAAGTCTGAATGCGCCGCGCGATCATCTCCGTCGCATGAGCCTGGCCGATGATGCGCCGGTTCAGGTTCTCCGCGAGCTTCAGGACGTTTTCGATTTCGTTGCGGACCATCCGGCCCACCGGTATGCCGGTCCAGTCCTGCACGACGGAGGCGACCGCCTGCTGGTCGACGGTCGGCAGGATCAGCGGATCTTCGCCTTGATGCTGCGCGAGCTGCGCCTGCAACTCGCGCAGTTCGGCGAGCCGCGCTTCGCGCGTCGCGGTGTCGCTGGCGAGGTTGTCAGTCGCGCCGGTGGCCGCTGTTTCGTCTACCGTTTCGTTCGCAGCTTCGTTCGCTTCGTTCGCTTCGTTCGTGCGGCTGACTTGCGCCGCGCCTTCCACCTTGCCGGTCTCGCCGCGCAGTTGCGCGCGCAGCGCGAGAATCCGCGTCACCAGTTGTTTTTCCGCCTGCCAGCGGGTGTCGAGCGTGGCGAGACGCGCCTGTTCGGCGGCGAGCTTTTCCGCCGCGGCGGCTTCACGCTCCCGCGTGTCGACGCCCACCGCGCTTTCTCGGCCGATGATCGCCAGCTCGGTTTCGAGCGCGACGATCCGCTTGCGCGAATCGTCGACCGATGCCGGTGTCGCATGCTGGCTGACCGCCACGCGCGCGCAGGCGGTGTCGAGCAGGCTGACCGCCTTGTCGGGCAACTGCCGCGCCGGAATGTAGCGATGCGACAGACGTACCGCGGCTTCGAGCGCTTCGTCGAGCACCTGCACCTTGTGGTGCTGCTCCATCGTCGAGGTGACGCCCCGCATCATCAGGATCGCGCGGGTCTCGTCCGGCTCGCTGACCTGCACGACCTGAAAGCGCCGCGTCAGTGCGGGGTCCTTCTCGATGTGCTTCTTGTATTCGGCCCACGTGGTCGCGGCCACCGTGCGCAGCGTGCCGCGCGCGAGCGCCGGCTTCAGCAGATTCGCCGCGTCGCCGGTGCCGGCCGCCCCGCCCGCGCCGACCAGCGTGTGCGCTTCGTCGATGAACAGGATGATCGGCTTTTCCGACGCCTGCACTTCCTCGATCACCTGCCGCAAGCGGTTCTCGAACTCGCCCTTCATGCTCGCGCCCGCCTGCAACAGACCGACGTCGAGCGTGCGCAACTGCACGTCGTGCAGCGACGGCGGCACGTCGCCCGCCGCGATGCGCTGCGCGAAGCCTTCGACCACCGCGGTTTTGCCGACGCCCGCTTCGCCCGTCAGGATCGGATTGTTCTGGCGGCGGCGCATCAGGATGTCGATCACCTGGCGAATTTCCTCGTCGCGCCCGACGATCGGGTCGAGCTTGCCGTTGCGCGCCTGTTCGGTCAGATCGGTGGTGAAGCGCCGCAGCGCTTCCTGCTTGCCCAGCGCGGCGGCCGGCACCGGGCCGCCCGTGGTGTCCGCGTCGCCGCCTTCGCGCTGCGCGCCGCCCGCCCGAAAACCATCGCTCGCGCTCAGCGCCGCTTCCGGCGACTCGCGCAGCAGGCCGTGAAATTCGTCGACGAGCGAATCGAGCTTGATGCGCTCGAACTGACGCGAGATGCCGTAGAGCCCGTTGCGCAGCGACGGCGTCTTCAGGAGGCCGACCACCAGATGGCCGGTGCGCACCTGCGACTCGCCGAACATCAGCGAGCCGAACACCCAGCCACGTTCGACCGCCTCCTCGACTTGCGACGAGATGTCGGTCACCGAAGCCGAACCGCGCGGCAGACGGTCGAGCGCTTCGGTCAGATCGCGCGCCAACGCGGAAGGCTCGAGCCCGTAGTGTTTGATGATGCGGTGCAGGTCGGAGTCCTGCAGTTGCAGGATCTGGTGGAACCAGTGCGACAGCTCGATATAAGGATTGCCGCGCAACTTGCAAAACACGTTCGCGCTCTCGATTGCGCGGAATCCGAGCTTGTTCAGCTTGCCGAACAACGCTGCCCGTTTGATCTCGGCCATTTTTCTATTCCCTCGATGATGTCGATGGCGGCGCCGCCGCGGACGCCTCGCGGGCCGCCGCGGCAATCCGTGAACGGCCGTCCGGACCGGTCGGCCGCAACACCAGCTGACGCTGATCGCCGCGCGCCGGGTGGCCGAGCGTCCAGGTGGTGTAACCGAGCCGCGTGTGGCGCCCGAGCTTCAGGCGTGGCACCTCCTCCTGTTTCAGCACCAGCCGGAGATCCCAATCGAGCCCGTCGCGCGCGTAATTGCGCACCCAGTCGACGAGGCGCTTCAGACTCTCGCCGCCCGGCAGGAAGCGCTCGTAATCAGCGCGGCTCAACGGGCCGATGACGATGCGGAATTTATGCTGGCAATCCCAGACGCGCGCGCCGAGCAGCGTCGACACGCCGAGCGCGGCCGAACCGTCCGCTGCGCCCAGGCGCAACAACGAATTCGCGGGCAGCGTCATCCAATGGCCGACCCACTGCTCGATGTCGACCGGCAGGTCGAAAAAACGCGCCAGCACGAGTTTCAAACCGGCGGCCGGACGGGTCGGCCCGCCCAGCAATCCGGCGAAGTGCAGTTTGGCGCAATCGGGCACCGCGTCGCGATCGCGCAGCGTCGGCTCGCCCAGCCCGAACACGCTGCCGACATAAAAGGAAAAGCGATCGCGCCCCGGACGGTCGAGACTCACGGCCGGTTGCGCATTGGCCCAGGCGCGATAGAACAGCGACACCATCCGGTGGTGAAAGACATCGAGAAAGCGCGCGAAGGTCGGATCGTTCGCGTTGCGCGCGCGGTCGCGAGCGTACTCGGTCAGATGGGTGGGCAACGGACCATGCGGCCCGAGCAGGCCGAAGAACTTGACCGCGAGGCGCGCGGCGTGATGCTCGCCGGCCGGCGTGAAGTCACCGAGCGTCGTCGGATGGAAAACCAGTTCGGGCTCCTGCACGAAACGGATCGCATCGTCGCGCGGCTGCATCGACTCGCCGACGCGCGGCTTGTCCGCATACGCGTTCTCCAGCAGCCGCACGACCTGGAAGAAGTCGAAGCGGCGCGCATCGTCTTCGAGCCGGCGCAACAGTGTCAGAGCGTCCGGCATTGTCCGACCCTCGCTGGCCAGCGCATGATCTCGCCGCGCGACAGCGTCTTCACGACGGTCTCGGTGAACGAGTTGATCGATACGTATTGCGCGAAATATTGCGCGAGCACGGCACCGAGCAGAAACGCGCCGGCGCCTTCGAACGCGGCTTCGTCGAGCGTCAGCGTCACTTCGAGACCGCGGCCGAATACGATCGGCCCCGCGCCCGGCAAGCGTCGCGTCACCGGGCGCGAATCGATCGAGCGCACGCCCTCGATCAGCCGCTGACTCGCGATCTCGTCGGCGGGACAGTAGAGACTCAGCAGATCGCGCAGCGCGCGGGCGCCCTCCTGGGCATCGTTATCGAGCAGCGACGAGTAGTTCAACGACAGGTGACTCAACAGCCGCCACGCCACGGCCCCGTGCGCATACGACGGCAGCGGCCGGCTCGGGCCGCTCACGCAGCGCACGCTCTGCACCGGCGCTTCGACATCGAGCGTGAAATCGGCGGGGCCGACGCCGACCGGCATCGTCAGTGGCAGGTCGCGATTCGTGCACAGCACCTGCAAGCCGAGTTGCCGCAGGTCAGCGCGAAACGGCGCATTGCTCGCGTCCACCAGCGCGATGAACATCTCGCTGCCGAGGTAGCTCGTGCGCGGGCCGCGCTCATGCTGACGCGCCGACGGCAGCCGTTTTTCGCGGCGCACCTGGTAGTACGCGCCGGCGCGATACGTCGCGCCAAGATCGCGCGCGTGATAGAACGGCTCGAAGCGCTGCTCGCCGCCGGCGCCCGCGCTATAGCCGGTCGCACTCTCGATCTGATAGATCTCGAAGTCCATCGGCCGGGTGCGATCGGCCACCACGTGATATTCGAACTGTTCGTCCGACAGCGCGATGCGATCGGTACGCCGCGAAAAGAGATTGATCGCGGGCGTGCAATGCAACGCGAAATTATTGGCATCGAGCGATTGTTCGAGCAGCGGATCACCGCGTTTGAGCAACACGATGACTTCGATTTCGGTGTCCGCGCAACGCCGCAACGCCGCGTGCAAACCGTCGATGGCGAGAAACATGAAGCGCTGCGGAAACGCGAAATACTCCTGCAACAGCCGGTAGCCCTGGAACGACTGCCGGCTGACCGGCAGCAATGCTTCATCGTCGGCAAACCCGAGCGGCCGCAGCGCGCTCGCCGGCAACTGCACATGCCAGGACGCCGGACGTTTGGCCGGCATCACGACGACGCCGCTCACCGAACCGAGCAGACGCTCGTGGATACGCGTGGCCATCCCGTCCGCGCCGCGCAGATACAGCGTCAGCCGGTCGAGTTTCAGCTGGTTGATTCTCAGACCGGCGGTGGCGCGTAGGCGCAGCCTGAGGCCGGCCTTGATAGCGGCGCCCGCCGCCATGCTCGCCGGCAGCGCGCTGTCGATGCCACCGAGCGAGCCCGCGTGCGTAAAAAACCGCGCTTCCGTGATTTCGAGCGGCCAAAGCGTCAGTTCGTGCGCGCTGCGGTATTCGCAGCGCGTCGAGCCGTTCTTGTCGAGCACGCTGCGCAGCGTACTGCCGCGTGGAACCCGCACGCCGTCCGCGAGATTGGAGCCGGTCAGGTCCGGCTGGATCTGCACCACGGCCATCGACGGCGTGGGCGCGAGGTAATGCGGGTACACCAGCTCGGCGAGATGCTGGGTGAAGCGCGGAAACTCGTCGTCGATCTTCAGTTGCACGCGCGCCGCGAGGAAACTGAAGCCTTCGAGCAGACGCTCCACGTAGGGGTCCGCGCATTCGAGGTTTTCCAGTCCGAGGCGCCCGGCGATCTTCGGAAATTCGCGCGCGAACTCGCCGCCCATCTCCCGAAGATGCTGCAGTTCCTGGCTGTAGTATTTGATCAGGTCTGGATTCATGGCTTCAGCGCGGCCCGCCCTGGTCGATCACGCGGATTTCGCCGACTTCCAGGTCGAGTTCGGTCCTGAAGTAGAGCCGCTCCGGATACGGCTGCGCCCACAGATCGCCCTCCACCAGAAACGACACGGTGTTGTGGCGCCCGGTCGTCTCTTCGAGTTGCATCGAACTGACCCGCACGGTGTCGCGCAGAATGCGCGGCTCGAACGCCCAGATCGCATCGCGCACGAGCCGCTCGAGCCGCGACGGATCGATGCCTGAGGCGGTCTTGCCGGCAATGTCCGGCAGGCCGAAATTGATCACGGATGTCGCGACATACGGATAGCCGCTCAGATCCTGCACCGACGCGAGGCCATTCGCGTTCAGCAGCCAGCCGAGGTCGCGCTGCACACTTTCGCGCAGCGCGCGCATCGACAGAACGCGCCGCTCGCGCGCTTCCTGCTTCGCCTCCGGTTCGAGATCGGTCAGCCGGTCGAGCAGCGACGGTTGCAGGCGATCACGCGCGGTCAGTTCAGCCATGATCCGGCACGGCCGCGCCGTCCTGTTCGGCAGGCGCGTCGCCGCTCGTCAGTTCGATGGTGCGCACGTCGAAGAGCGCGTAGTCGTTCGCATCGGAGGCGAACATACGCTGTCCCACCGGCCGTGCGAGCACGGGATCGTCACCGATCCATTCGGTCAGGCGCGCGAGCCACAACGCTCGATTCGGCTCGGCGAGCGTGCCCGGATAGCGGGCGGGAATCAGACCGGCGGCCTGGCCGTCGTTGGCCCACGTGAAAACGGCCGGCATCCAGACGCGGTCGCGCAGGTCGGACGGCGGCTCGATTTCGATCCGTTTGATGCGCGAAAAAGGAATCCAGTAATAGCGGCCGTTCAGCACGGCTTCGAGTGTCGGGCCGAGCCGGTTGTCGGCGTCGGCGAGCCACCTGAACGGTTCGCCGTTCAGTGCGCCGGCGGTGGCGGGCGCCTCGTCGAGCGCCCGCGCGCGCGCGGCGGCCGCCGCGCCGCTATCGCCCGCGGTGTCGAGCCGCAATGCCTCGAGGAGCAACGCAAGCCAGCCGGTCGGCTCGCCGAAGATCAGCGGCGCGCGCTCGCCTTTGAAAACCGCTTCGCGCAGCGCCTCGCATTGCAACGCTTCACGATAGGTTTGCACCATCGGCAACGCGGCCGCGTCGAGTTCGCCGACGACGTTCAGTTGCGTCAATGCGCGATCCCAGGCGCCCGTCACCGCGAGCAACTGGAAGAGAAAGACGCGATTGGCGGCTTTCGACGGATCCTTGCGAACCTGCTTTTGCAATTCGCGCAGACATCCGTCGAGATCGCCTTCGCGCAAGCATTCTTCTGCGTTCATGCCGGTTCGCTCCGGTCTGGCTCGAGTCGTCCCACCCGCCGCCGCACTGCGACGGCAGGACCGCCGCAGTGCAGTCGCCCTTTGCGCTCAGCCGATCAGGTAGTCGCGTTGGCGGGGATGTTCCACTTCACTTCGACCACCCCGCCTTCCTTCTCGCCCTTCGCGTTTTGCGGCTGGTACTCGACATGGAATTTTTCGAAGTTGAGCGTGACGTTCTCGGTGAAGCGTTCTTCGCCGCCCGAGCCGCCGGTCGAATACGAGCTGATCAGCACGCCGTTCAACGTGATCTTGTAGTACTCGAGCGGATTGTCGCCACCTGCCTTGCGCACCGTCAGCAACGCCGTGTCGATGTGCGTGCCTTTGGTGCAGGCTGCCATGATCGGCGGACTCGCCTTGTCGCTGTATTTGGTAAATGACAGGTCCTGCACCGACACCTTGCCGGCGCCGCCGCCCGTGCCCATGTGCATCGTGCCGCTCTGGCTCAAGCCCCAGCTCCACGCGAGCACTTCGATTTCTTCCTTGTGGGTCTTGTCCTGCGACTCGCCCTTGATATCGCCCAGCTTCATGAACATGTCGATGGCCATCTTCTTCTCCGCTCAAAGCAATTCGTCACTCAATGGGGATTTCCGTCATGCCGCCTTGGCGGACGGAAGCTTCGAAACCAACCGTAGCGATACGGTCAGGCCTTCCAACTGGTAGTGCGGACGCAGGAAAAACTTCGACGTGTAATAACCGGGATTGCCTTCGACTTCCTCGACGACCACCTCGGCGGCCGCGAGCGGGCGTCGTGCCTTGGACTCTTCCGTCGAGTGCGCCGGATCGCCGTCGACGTACTGAAGGATCCAGTTCTGCAGCCAGCGCTGCATGTCGTCCCTCTCCTTGAAACTGCCGATCTTGTCGCGCACGATGCACTTCAGGTAGTGAGCGAAGCGGCTGCAGGCGAACAGATAGGGCAGACGCGCGGCCAGGTTCGCGTTCGCGGTGGCATCGGGGTCTTCGAACTCGGCGGGCTTGTGCAGCGACTGCGCACCGATGAAGGCGGCGAAATCGGAGTTCTTCTTGTGTACGAGCGGCATGAAGCCGTTCTTCGCGAGTTCGGCTTCGCGGCGATCGCTAATGGCGATTTCGGTCGGGCACTTCATGTCGATGCCGCCGTCGTCGGTGGGGAACGCGTGCACCGGCAGGTTCTCGACGGCGCCCCCCGACTCGATGCCGCGAATCCGCGAACACCAGCCGTACATCTTGAACGAGCGGTTGATATTGCTCGCCATCGCATAGGCGGCATTGGCCCATGCGTATTTGCCGCTGTCCGCGCCGGCCGTGTCTTCCTCGAAATCGAATTCCTCGACCGGATTGGTCTTGGCGCCATACGGCGCGCGCGCGAGAAAACGCGGCATCGCGAGACCGACGTAGCGCGCATCCTCGGATTCGCGCAGCGAACGCCACGCCGCATGCTCAGGCGTCTGAAAGATTTTCGTCAGGTCGCGCGGATTGGCCAGCTCCTGCCATGAATCCATCAGCATCACCGCGGGATCGGCGCCGGCGATGAACGGCGCATGCGCGGCGGCCGAGATCCTGGATATCTGCGTCAGCAGATCGACGTCGGGCCCGCCGTTGTCGAAGTAATAATCGGCCACCAACGCGCCATACGGCTCGCCGCCGAACTGGCCGTATTCCTCTTCGTAGAGCTTCTTGAAGATCGGGCTTTGATCCCACGCGGTGCCCTTGTACTTCTTGAGCGTCTTGTACAGATCGCCCTTCGATACGTTCATCACGCGGATCTTCAACGTCTCGTCCGTCTCGGTGTTGTTGACCAGGTAGTGCAAGCCGCGCCACGCGCTCTCGACTTTCTGGAACTCTTCCGAGTGGATGATCTGATTGATCTGGGCGGTCAGCTTCTCGTCGATCTGCGCGATCAGCGATTCGATCGTCGCGAGCACATCGCCCGAAATCACGGTCGTCTCGCGCAGCGCCTGTTCGGCGAGCGTGCGCACCGCCGTCTCGACGGCTTCCTTCGCCTTCTCGCTCTTCGGCTTGAATTCCTTTTGCAGCAGATTCGCGAAATCGCTCGTTTCAAGCGACGCCTCGCCGGGTTGCGCTTGCCCTTGGGTGCTAGGTTCAGCCATGGTCAGACTCCCCTGTAGATCACGCTCATTGCTGCGGCTTCGGTGCGGACGCCAACGACTGCAGCAACGCAGGATCGTTGAGCAGTTTCGCGATCAGCTCCTCGGCGCCGGTCTTGCCGTCCATATAGGTCAGCAGGTTTTGCAACTGGCCGCGCGCCTCCAGCAGCTTCGACAACGCGTCCACCTTGCGCGCGACCGCCGCGGGCGAAAAGTCGTCCATGCTCTCGAAGGTCATGTCGACCGCGAGGTTGCCCTGACCGGTCAGCACGTTCGGCACCTGCACGGCGACGCGCGGTTTCATCGACTTCAGACGCTCGTCAAAGTTGTCGACGTCGATCTCGAGAAACTTTCGATCCGCCACCGGCGCGAGCGGGTCCGCCGGCTGACCGGAGAGATCGGCCAGCACGCCCATGACGAAGGGCAGATTGACCTTTTTCTCCGACCCGTAGACTTCGACGTCATATTCGATCTGAACTCGCGGCGCTCGATTGCGCGCGATGAATTTCTGGCTGCTTTCCTTGGCCACGACCATTCCCCTGGTTGACGCCTCACGGCCGCGAGCAGCGCGGCGCATGACTGGCGTTGCTAGAAGCGAAAAAGCCTATCCCCCCTGACTGCTTACTCGTTTTCGATACCGCCGGCCTGCCTGGCCTGGCGCACGCCTTCGGGCGCGAGGTCCTGCAGAATTTCCATGAAGTTCCTGTCGACCAGCCGGCGCGCGCGCAGCAGCAGCAGCGGCACCGGGCTGGAGGGTTCGTGACGCTCGTAGTACGCGCAGATCTTGTCGATCATGCGAATCACGTCCTGACGGTCGGTGATGTCGCCGGACAGCGGCACGGGTGCCGGCGCCGCGCCGGCGCTTTCGCCCGGGGTCACGTCGCCGTTCGGCGATGCCTGCGGCGCTCCGTCCGGGACATCGAGACGCTCGCCGAGAAAGTCGGCTGCACGCCGCAGCAGCCTCGATAGCGGCGAGAGATCGATGGACCGCGCCGCGCCGACACGCTCGGTCAATACCGTCTCGATGCGCATCGCGCTATGCGTGGCCGCGAGCAAGGCCGTGTGTGCTTCGGCGGCGTCTTCGTGGGCGTCGGCGATCACCGCGTCGATCGAACTCAGCGACGCCGCCTCGATGCCCTTGGGCAGCGGCACTTCGCCGGTCGCATATTCGATGTCGCGCAAACTGACGCCACCGTGCGCGCGCGACGACGCGAGCGGTGCGTCGCGCACGTCCACCAGCATGCCGGACGGTTCGACGAGGGCGGCGAGCGCGTTGACGCGGGCGGTCGGATCGTTGTCGTCGTCGGGATCGAGCTGTGGATAGACATGGTCCCAGCGCTGTTCGAGCAGGCCTTCGACGAGCGCGAGGCCCTCGGCGAAGCCGGCGAAACCTCGGCGATTGAGCAGCGCGCGCGCCAGGTGTACCGCGACGCGCAAGTCGCGGCCTTTTGCGAGCAGATCGAGCGATAGCGCTTCGGCCACTTTCCAGTCAGGCGGCGTGGCGGCGACCATGGTCTCGCCGAACTGCACCTCCGGCTTGCCGTGGACGACCTGCTCGAGCGCAAGGAAGTCAGGGTCGTACTCGAGGTCGTCCCCGCATGGACTGGCAGCTGATATGTCGGCAAGCATTTCGCCCGCGAGAAGCGTGGCCATGTCTGGTATCGGTCTCGGATGAGTAGTCTCGACGCACCGTAAGTGA
This sequence comes from Paraburkholderia lebeckiae, assembly GCF_014201005.1. Classification (NCBI taxonomy): domain Bacteria; kingdom Pseudomonadati; phylum Pseudomonadota; class Betaproteobacteria; order Burkholderiales; family Burkholderiaceae; genus Paraburkholderia; species Paraburkholderia lebeckiae. The sequence continues at coordinate 40,458 of NZ_JACHDK010000023.1, forward strand.
CCGGTACGGGTTGCCCTTGCCCGCCGGGAATCAACGTTCCCGGAAATACGTGTTAACTCTGATTAGATTGCCTTCGCCAGCTATTGCGATGTTTTTAGCGAGCGTTGTCCTTTCTCGGCGGCAATCCGATATGAGAATAGCACGCAGCCCGGAAAATCAAAGCCGGATAGCAATAGAAACGGATTTTGTTTAATTAAGCGAAGTAGTATATGTAATACCATTCAACTCCATAAACACTTAAGACGTTTTAACATTTCGTTCCGGCACCATTACCAATCGCAAGCTCGGACAGTCGTCTTACGACCTCACCAGCGCGCCCTTTCAGGACGGTCGATTGGCGGGATATCCCGACGTCTAGGTAAACGAATCAGCTGCTCCGATTTTTTAAAAATTTTGACCTCACCGGATTGCCGGTAAGCGCTTACATTGCGTTTAGGGTTAGTCCTGATAGCGATAGAACCCGTCGTCAAGGCGGTGAATAACATATTAAGTTTTACCTTGTAATAAATAAAACGTGCCAATAGACTAAGTCTGTTTTCCAATCACGCGCCGGTTGCACGTCGGAATTGCCGGTATTGCAAGCGCTTGGCATACGCAATCTGCCGATATGGCGGCAAAGCGAGTGCCGGATTCATTGGGGACAGGAAGCCGGCGCACCACAAACGCGGCGAAATGGGTAGTGTCAGCAGCCGGGCTCCGCCCTGAAGAAGCGGGGCTCACCACCTCGGGGTGAAAAGTGGCAGATATCCAAAGCGCTGCAATTGCCGACCACGCTGGAGAAAGCGCACTGCCCGACCTGTGGCAACGCCGCACCTGCCTGAGCCACGACGAAATGGCGTCGATCTATACGATCGTGCGCCGCGCGCTGACCGGCTACCATCCGTCGGAATTGCAGGCGCTGGGCGAGGACAAGGAGGAACTGATCTCGCAGTTCCTCTATCTCAAGGTATTCCGCCTCGATACCGCGCCGACGGCATCGCCCACTTTCCCGCTGCACAGCGCGCCTTCGACCAGCCATGCCGTGTGCGCCTATTTCCGCCGCTATCTGATCGACTGTCTGCGCAGCGCGAGCCATCAGCGCAACGTGTCGCTCGACGAAGGCGACGTGATGCTCGAAATCGACCGGCAAACGGCTTTTCATCCCGATCCGATCGGCTCGGTCCTGTTGCAATACGGTCTGCACGAAGCCGAGGTACGCGACTCCGCGTCGCATTTCATCGCTTCGCTCGACGACGCCGACCGCATGCTGCTCGCCGGCAGTCTCGGCTGGCTGTCGAACGAGAAAGGCGGTCTGTCGCAGGTGGCCGCGCGTTACGGCATCGCGTCGTATCACTACCGGGCGCGCAAGCTTGGCGTCACGCTGAAAAAAGGCTCGATACCCGCCGACTTCGCCCGCACGCAAATCGGCCGATGGATCGAGCACAACCTCGGCATCGACATCTCGCCGGGCAATCGCATCGTCATCCTGCTGGTTCTGGGCATTCTGTCCGCGCAGTCGCACGCACAGGAATGAGCTCGACAGACCACGAGCATATGAGAGGTCAACGGTGCAACTTGCCACCGCGAGCCTGACCGACCGGGGCGACCGCCCGCGCAACGAAGATTCGTTCGGCGACTGGTCGAGCGAACGGCTCTACTATTGCGTCGTCGCCGACGGCGCCGGCGGACACGGCGGCGGCGACACCGCCTCGCGCCTCGTGGTCGCTTCGGTGCTGGCGGATTTGCGCTACCTGACCGTTGCCGAATTGCCGCCGACGGGCGACCGGCTGATCAGCGCGCTCACGCATGCCAATGAGAACATCGTCGAAGAACAGTTGCGCGGCGAAGGCAATGAAAAAGACATGCGCTCGACGGCCGTGGTGCTCGCCATCGACCGCGAATGCGCGACGGCCGCGTGGGCCCATTGCGGCGACACCCGCCTCTACTGTTTCCGCCACGGCGAGATCTGCGCGCGCACGCGCGACCACAGCATGGTTCAGCAGATGGTCGACGCGCGGCTGCTCGCCGAGGAGGAGATGCGTCATCATCCGCGCCGCAACGTGCTGTATGCGGCGCTGGGCACGCGCGACGCACTCTCCATTGCGGGCGTCGACGGTACCTTCGCGCTGCATGACGGCGACGCTTTCCTGATCTGCACGGACGGCCTGTGGGAGTACGCCGACGACGCCGGCATCGCCGACGCGCTGGCTCATGCGGCGACACCCGGCGCCTGGCTCGACGCGCTCGCGCAACAGGTGCGCGCGAGCGCCAGCACGAATCACGACAACTTCACGGCGTTCGCGGTGTGGGTCGGCGACGACGACGCGCAGGCGACGCAATTGATGCCCGGCCCGGCACAGGCGTAACGCAGCGGATCAGCATCGGAACGGGGCTCGCATCATGCCGATCTCGATCATCATTCCCTGTCTGCAGATGGCGGCAACGCTTGGCCGCGCACTGGAAAGCTGCCTGATCCAGCCGGAGGCGGCACAAATCATCGTCGTCGACGATGGCTCGACCGATGCTTCGATCGAAGTCGCGCAACATTACGGCCGCCTCGACGCGCGCGTGGAAGTACTGCGCATGTACGTGAATGGCGGCGTCGCCGCCGCGCGCAACTGGGCCGCGATGCACGCGACCGAGGATCTGCTCGGATTCATCGATGCCGACGACGAATATCTGCCCGGCGCGCTGGCCGCGGCGAGTGGCTATCTGCAGCGTTGTCCGGGCGAGGCATCGGTGCGGCTCGATGTCGACTACGCGGGCTTTCCGCGCGCGATCGTCGAGCATCCCGATTTCGAAAAATACGCGGCGATCCTCAGCAACACCGTGCCGAGCAGTCTCGTGATCCGGCGGGCGGTGTATCGCGCGCTGGGCGGGTTTCCGCTCGACGCGTTCTTTCGTCGCGTCGGCGGAGAAGACGGCGCGTTTTCGTGGGCATTGAGCAGGCTGTTCGGCAACCGGCGGCTGATCGACGCGAAGCGGGTGCGCCAGCATTACCACCCGGCCATCCACGCTGAACGATTCTTCCGGATTCACCTCGGCATGGAGCAGCCCGTCCATCAGGAGGTCGTCGAAGCATGGCGGCTCTCGCAACGGTTCGTCGCGAGCGCCGAGGCCGCCATCGCGCAACTGCGCGCGCTGCATTCGCCCGAAGGCGCCGCGCCACCCGTCCCGCCCGCTTCGCCCGGCTCCCGCTAGAAGTCACCGCAGCCGTGCTGGGCGTTCGTCAGCAGGCAGCTGTTCAGGTTCGGCTGCGAACGCACCCGCTTCCATTCGACCGCGAGGATGTCCTGATTCTCGCCAGGCGGCGTCGTGCTGAAGAGCGGCTGGTTCGAGCCGATGCAGATGTTGGTGCCCTGCAGATTGTTTTCGTAGACGAACGTCTGCTCCTGGCTGCTGAAAAACGTCTGCAGACCGCTTTGCGCGACCGGATTGGGGATCGGGCCCTGCGGGTTCGAGATCGTGCTCGGAAACGGAGTCACCGTCAGCGTGCCCGGCACTTCGTTGACGATATAGCCCACGCTGGACGTGAAGTTCGGGTCGATCGGATAGCCGCCCGCCGGTGAAGTCAGAGTGGCTGTGGTCGTTTCCGAGCCGCTCAACGTGCCCGCGGCGGTATCGCCGTTGATCAGGCCGCTCGTCGTGTAGGTGAACGCCGGGTTCGGTGCGCCGACGTAGCGCGTCGCGCCGTCCGCGGTGACCGTGACCGTCGGCCGTGCGACATAGACGAAATGATTTCCCGTGGTGGGCACCGTGCCGCCCCAACTACAGCCCGAGCCAAACAGGCAGCCGTAGAAATTGGGCTGCGCGGTGTTCGGCTGCACGCTGCCGCGTGTCTCGCCGTTCCAGGTGCTGGCCCAGACGCGCCATGCGTTGCCGGCGCCAAGTGTGCCGGAGTTCGCATCGACGAACACGCCGTTCTCCATCACCAGATCGATCGAGCCGCCCGCGTTCAGATTCGTATTCGGAGCCGTCGCGGACGGCGTGCTCGCGCCCAGCCCGATATTGCCGGTCGTAGCGGTCGCGACGAGGCTGCCGGTCAGCGTCGATCTCGTCACGCTCATCGGGCTCAACTGGCTCGCGGCGGAGTCGAACGTCTGGCTCGTCAGCGGGCCGATCACGAAGCCATGCGAGTTCGAGAAGTCGACGCTCCCCGCGTTGGACATCGCCAGCACGCCGACGTCGTTTTGCGGATCGGTCAGCGTGAAGGTACCGGGGCCGGCGAGAATCAGCCCGGCGGCCTGGATGCCGCCAGGGTCCGTGACGGGACCAGCCGACAGCAGCATCAAGGTCTGGCCCGGAGTCGAGATGCCGTAGGTCAGCGCGATCCCTTGACTGCCCGCGCCCGGGTTGGACAGCGTGAGATTGTTCGCGAAGCCCGGACGTGTCGGCACGCAAGTCGAGCCGCCCGATACGCACTGCCCGCCGACGGTGATGCGCCCGGTTTGCGTGCTGGACCCGAGCACGATGCTGGGAATCGACGCGAAGGTCGAGAAAGTCGGGGCGTCGATGCTGAGACCGCCGCCCGTGCCGAGCAGCGTGATCGGCGTCGCGTTCTGAGCGGTGATCGTGAAGCTCGACGGGTCCACCGACGCCGGCATGATCGACAGCACGCCGCCCGGCGACGACAGCGTCGCCTGCGTGATGGCGAGGCTGCTCGCCGTGCCGTCGTTGAATGCGCGCAACACGATCGAAGCGGGATTCGTCGTCGAGATCGTCACGTTGTCGGCGGTGGCATTGGCAACCGCGCTCGTCACGCCGCCGCCTGTGACGATGGAGGTCGGATTGATCAGCCCAAACTCGCTCTGCTCGGTCTCGGGCACCGCAAGGCCGATCGCGACGCCCGGATCGGACGTCGTGGTCGAACCGGCGATGCCGATCGTGGTGGCACGCGTCCCGGTCGCGCCGATAGCGCCATTGGCGATCAGCACGCCATAGTCGTTCTGCAGGTTCGGACTGCTGCCGGCCGGGCCGCTCACCGCGCCGCGGATATCGATCGCCCCGCCGTTGGTCGACGTGATCGTCGTGCCGTCGGTGATCAGCACACCCTGCACGAACGGACCGGTGCCGCTGCCGAACAGGCTCACCGTGCCCGTGCCGGTCGTCACCGATACGGCGGCTGTCTGGATGCAGTCCACGCATAGCGTGTTCTCGAACATCAGCCCGATCACCGAGTCGCCGTTGACCGCGGCTCCCACGCTTTGTCCGGTGAACTTGAGGTTGCCGCTCGTCGACTGGACCGACGACCCATGCATGTCGAGGCCGATGCTGACGTTCATGTTCGACGACACGCTTCCGGCGGCGGAAATGTCGCCGCTGCCGGTGCTCAACGTGGTGCCATAAAAATAGACGCCGTCCGCGAAGGAGCCGCCGGCGGCTGTACCGGTGACATTCCCCGTCACCCCGATCGCGCCGGACGTGTTGGAGATCGTGGTGTTCTGAATCTCGACGCCGAAGCCCCCTTGCGCGCTTTGCGTCACGCTACCGTTGACCGTGATCGCGCCGCCCGAACTGCTGAGCCCGGGCTGCAGCGCGGGACCCTCGCCCGCCGTGGCGCCGCCGGTCACGAACACGCCCATCGCGCTGCTGCCTGAGGAACTGCCGTTCACGCTCAATGCACCACTCGTCGTGCTGGCTGAAGTGCCGGATAGAAGCACGCCGATGCCCTGATCCTCGATATTCGAACTGCCGGCGCCGCTGATGGTGAGCGCGCCGCTGCCGGTTTGAATCGTATTGTCACCTTGCGCGATCACGCCGTCGTTGCCTCCGCCGCCGGCGGTAGCCGTGCCGGTGATGCGAAGCGCGCCGCTCGTCGTCGAGAGCGAGCTGGTGCCGTTGATCGCCACACCGTTGGCGTTCGGGCCCAGCGCGACACCCGTCAGCGAGAACACGCCGCCCTCCGTGGAAATGGTCGACGAGTCGATGAAAATGCCCGACGACGACGTGATCAGATAGCCAATCGCCACGCCATTGATCGGGAACGTGCCGGTGACCGTCAGATCGCCGCCCGCGGTGTCGACGTTCGAGTTCTGGATCAGGACCGGGCTCGCGCCACCGCTTCCCAACGTCACGCCGCCGCCGTTGGTCTTCACCGTGACGCCCTGGAACGAGACCAGACTGAGCGGACTCGTGCCGCCCACGTTCGCATCGAATACGAGGCTGAGCGGCCCCGCGCTCGACGTGATGGTGTTGTTGACCAGCACCGATCCCGTCGCGCTCAGCTTCAGCGTGGCGGGAAGCGTGCCGGTCGTGAGGTTGAGCGGCGCGTCGACGACGATGTCGCCCGCGCCGTTGTTCGGATCGGTCCCTGTCAGTACCGTCACCGACGTGCCGAGGCTCAGCGGACCGGTAAGCGCCGTGTTCAGGATGAACGTGCTGCCCGTGATCGGCCCGAACGTCATGGTGTTGGAATCGGCTGCGGTCTGCGTCGGGACCGGCGCCGCGGTGACATCCGGCACCTGCGTCACGATGTCGACCTGGAACGGATCGAGCAGCCACCTGCCGCCCTGACCCTTCGCCGCCGATGCGTCGACGCTCATGCCGGTCGTGTCGAGCGTGTGGCCGGACGTTTCGATCAAGCCGCCGTTACCGCCCTGCGGCCCGCCCTTCGCGGTCAACGTGCCGTAAATGCGGCTTGCCGTTTCGCTGTAAGCCACGACGTTGCCGCCATTGCCGTCGACGAGCGCATCCGCGTGGAGGCTGGCGGTCGGCGACATCCAGATCGCATTGGCATTGCGAACGGAGGGGTCCGCACCCGCCGGGCCGCCGCCGAAGTGGACGGTTCCGCCGCCCGCGGCGCCGCTCGCATCGACGTACGCTCCGGCCAGCAGCGCCACGTCGTAGCCGGTCACGTCGATCCTGCCGCCGGTTTGCCCCGCGCCGCCACTGGCGTCGAGCGTCCCGCTCACCTGTGTCACGCCGTTCGTGCCGCCGTCGAGCAGAATGCGGCCGTCGTGTTCGCTCAGGCTCTGCGCGCGCACGATGCCTTGCTGGTTGATGACGGTGCCCGCCAGCGCGTCGGCCGTCTGTGCGCTCATCACCACGGTGCCGCCGTCGGCGGCCAGCGTGCCGGTATTGCCGATCAGCGCGTGCGCCGCGCCCTGGTTGATCTTCAGGGTGGTCAAACCGTCGCCAGCAAAGTCGACGGTGATGTCGTTGCCCGCGCCCAGCGCGACGCGGCCCAGTTTTGCGCTGACCGTGCCGCTATTGCTGACCGTGCCGCCGAGCAACGCGATGGTGCCGCCCGCGGCCGCCGTCAGCGACCCCGCATTGCTGAGCGCCGCCGCGGACGCGCCGACGAAATGGAAGTTGCCGGCCAGGAAATCGGCATTGGAGATATTGAGTGTCGAGGCGATCATCGACCCCACGTTCACCGACGATCCCGGCGCAAAGATCACCCCCGCCGGATTGACGAGAAACACCTTGCCGTTGGCCTGCAGGCGTCCGGCGATCACGCTGCGGTCGTTGCCCGTCACGCGGTTGAGCAGCGCGGCGGAAGCCGACGGCTGCGAGATCCTGACCGCTTCGCCGCTACCGATCGAAAACGCGTTCCAGTTGACGATCGCATTGGACGAGCCCTGCGTGATGTGCATCTGTCCCGCGCCCGGCGAGTTGATGCTGACCGTGCCGGCCACCACCTGGGCGCCGGTCGGATTCGCGAGAACGAGCGGCATATACGACGCCGCGAACAACGCGGCGACCGCGCCGGCGATCGTGCTCACATGCCCCGGTCGCACATTGCATCGCTTGTTCATCGCACACCTCGGCACAGATTGCTGCTGCTTGTCGTTGCGTTTCGTCTCGTTTCGTTGCGTTTCGCTGCATTTCGCTGCCTGCTAGAACGTCTTGGTCAGTTGCACATAAAAGCGCGGCAGCCTGTCGTTGCCGGTCGTATCGGGCCCGGTCGTGCGCCATGCGACCGTGCCCTGTAGCGAAAAGCCGCCCGGCGCGGCCCAGAACGCGCCGAGACCCAGGCCACTGCGCGTGATCACGTTCGACCCTTGGCCCGGACGCGGCGTGGCGTTGTACCAACCGGTACCGAAGTCGAAGAACGTGAACACGGTCGCCCGCGCATCGATCGCGAAACGCCCTTCGAGGGTGGCGACGAACCCCTCGTCGACCAGTGCCTCGGACGGCGAATAAGCGCGCACCGCGTGCGGGCCGCCGAGCAGGAAGCGCGACGAACTGTCGAGCGTGGTTCCGGCCCACTGCCCGGACACGCCGGCGAATACGCTGAGCCGCTCGGTGATCGCGTTCAGGCGGTTGGCGAAGAAAGTGGCGCGCACTTCGGTGCCCTGCGTGTCGCGCCCGAGCGGCGAGGCATCGAGCGCCTCGGCTTGCGCGTTGCGGAAATGCAGACTGCCGATCAACAGTTCGACATCCGCGCTATTGAAGCCGCCGCCGAACAGCGCGTCGCGGCTTTCATAGCTCAGGCCGATACTGCCCTCCACCAGAGATCTGGGATTGTGCTGATCGACGATGCCGACGTTGTCGATCAGGTCGCGATACTCCAGATTGACGCGCCCCAACAGGCTCTGATTGCGTGTGCGCACAAGCGGATGCGTGAGCGTGAAGTCCACCACGGTCGCCTCGCCCTGCGCGTCGAGCGACGCGAATTCCTGGCCGAGCGCATAGTTGAGCCGCGACACCGCGACCCCGACGCGCGTACCTTGCGCATTGATCGGCGCTTCGTAGCCGACGCGCCCGTAAAGGGTGTCGCTGCGTTCGCTGGCGAGCAGCCGCAGGTCCAGGTTGTCGCCGATCATGAACGGCGAGTTCAGACGCGCGAGCGCGCCGAGCCGCCAGGTACCGCTGGACTCCGCCCCGAAGTTGTCGACATCGAGCGCAAAGGTCCAGCGTTTGGCCGGCGCGACGTTGACGCTCAGATCGACCGTGCCGGGCTCCTCGCCCGCTTCGATTGCCGAGGAGACCTGAATACCCGGCAGATCGGACAGCAGCAGCATGGTCCGTTCGAGTTCGTGCTGCTGCAGCGGCTTGCCCAACGGAATCTGCGCGACCCGCGCGCGCAACAGGTCTTCGCGGATCGGCGTGCCGGCCGCGATGTCGAGCCGCACATGGCCGACGCGCCCTTCGAGCACGCTCATTTCGACGTTGCCGGACGTGACGTCCTGCGGCGGGATCACCACCTGGGCGAGCAGATAGCCGTGATCGCGATAGACCCGCGTGATGCGCGCGGCAATCTCTTCGAGCCCGGCGAGACTGGTTTGCTTGCCGAGCTTGTCCTGAACGGGCGCAAGCAGCGCGTCGCTGGCGATCGTGTCGTTGCCCTTCAACGTGATGCTCTTCAGCAGGAAGGTCGGGCCGGGCGCCGTCACGGGCGCCGCCGGCGGCGGCACGGCGGGTAACGCCTGAGTGCCGCCCGGCGGCGCCGGCCGGGTCTCGCGCGGCGCCGTCTGGTTCAGGATGCTGCCCGCGTTCGGCAGCGTCTGGCCCCACGCGAGCGCACTACTGCAGGACACCGCCGCGGCGATCAGTCGGAGTCTGTTCATCGGTCTAGGGTCTGTTTGGTTCATCCCTGCTGCTGACGCGCGATGGTCAAACGCCAGCCACCCATCAGATCGAATGGCGCCCAGAAGAACGGATGCGCGAAGCGCGGCGTGTGCAGCACCGCCAGTTGCGCGGTGCGCATCGCGTCGATCGCGTCATGGCCTTGCGCGAGTTGCGCGTAGAAGGTGCGCATCGTCAGCGCGCTCGATTCGTCCGCGACCGGCCACATCGACACGATCAGGCTGGTGGCGCCAGCATAGAAGAATGCCCGCGTGAAGCCGAGAATTTCGTCGCCGCGCGCGATCCGGCCAAGCCCCGTCTCGCAGGCCGACAGCGTGACGAGCGAGACGTTGTTGAGCTTCAGGTTGTAGATGTCTTTCGCCAGCAGCGAGTCCGGGCCGTCGGCCGGCTGCGTCGCGGGCGCGAGCAGGATGCTCGAGTGCAACGGATCGATCGTGTCGGCCTGGGCGTGCGTCGCCACGTGCAACACGCGTCCGGCGGGCGCGTTGTCGCGAAAGCTCAGGCGCGTGGCGTCGCTATGCAGAAACACCTCGTTGCGCGCGAACAGCGGCGCGATGCCCTGCACTTCCGCCTCGGCCCCTGGCAGCGCATAGGCAGGTGTGATGGTCGGATTGCCGAACGCGACCAGATCGCTCGCGATCTTCTGCTGACGTTGCGCGAGTTGTACCGCGACGCTCGCCGATGGTTCGAGCGCGATCGCATGGCGTTCGATCAGAAAGCCGTCGGCATCGTGCAGCGCCTGAAACGGCAGATAGTGCAGCGCGCCGTGCGGCACGATGATGAGCCGCTCGTTGGCGCGCAAGCCGAGCGGCGCGATCAGCAACGCATCGAGCTTGTCGCCATAGGTCAGCGCGGCCGGTCGCCGGCGCACGATCGCATTGCGCAGGTCGGTCACGGCGGCATCCATGTCCGCGCGCGCAACCGGCAAGGTGTGGCCGGTCAGTCCATCGTTGCGCACCACCCAGACGATCAGCTCGTTGGGCAGGCTGTGAAATTCGACGATCGCCTCGTCGGGCCGGAGCGCGCCGCGCGTCGCGGCAAGACTCGGCACCTGCCCGTTCAATTGACGGTCGTCGACGCCGGCGTCGACGCGGTTGCGCACGACGTCGAGCAGCGCACGCGCCCGGCTGCGTTCGGACAGACTCCATGCGCTCCCGTAGTCGCCGGCTTCGACCGTCAGCGCGATGGCCTCTTCGAATACCGTTTGCGTGTCGCCGAACAGCGCCGTCTTGAACTCGTCGCTGCGAAACCGCGTGCGGATTTTCTCGGAGTCGTCGACGGCCAGCAGGTAGGCTTCGCGCGCATGCGGCTTGTCGCCGAGCGCGAGCTCGGCGCGGCCGATTCCTTCGTGGGCCCACAGGCGGTCGTAGTTGGCGTCGCTGGAATTGCCGCTTTGGCTCAACAGCGCTTCGAACGCGTGTTTCGCATCCTCGGGCTTGCCTTCGGCCAGCAGCAGATTGCCTTCGATGCGCCGGTAGGCGGGCGCGAGTTCCGCAGTGGCCGGTGCGCCGACAGCATCGAAGGTTTGGCGCGCGCCAGGCGTATCGCCCTCGGCGAGCTGCGCGTTGATGATCGACATCAGCACCAGCGGTTTGTAACGCGGCGAGGCGGTCGTGAGCGCGTCTTCGTAGGCGGCCAGCGCCTGCTGCGGCTTGCCCCGGCGCAACGCGACATCGCCGAGCACCTTGTTGGCCGGCGCAAAGACCTGCTCGGGCGCCTTCGGCGTCGAAGCGAGCGCATCGCGGGCGTAGCGTTCGGCATTGTCAAGGTCGCCGGCATAGCTGTAGGCGATCGCGAGATCGCGTTTGGACAGGGCCGCCAGGTCCGCATTGTTGGTCTGCCCTGCCACCACCAGAGCGCGCGCCGCGGCATCGACGCTGTCGCGGAAGTCGCCGCGCTCGGCGGCCGCGACGGACATGCTGCAATAGTCGTAGGCAGGGAGTTTGACGCGGTCTCGCGACAGCAGCAGACGTCCCTCGGCCGTCAAGGTGTTGATCGTTTCGGCGTCGCGTTCGCGTTCATCGGCCTGACGAAAGCCGAACGACTCGGGCGCAAGGGCCACGGCGCTCGCGGGCCGCGCCGCGGCGGCGGACGTGCCAGCGGCCAGCGTATTGCCCGCCGCGCCCAGCAGCATCGAGCCCATGACGAGCGCGCCCGTGACCCACGCGGCATCGATCCGGTGTGCCATCCCGCTCGATAAGCCTTGGCGCTCGTTCACTTTAACTTCCTGCAAGAAGGCAAAAGGAAGCGGCTGGGATGGAATGCGCGTACAACCCGCAAGCTGCACGCAGCGGTTGACTAACACCGTATAGACGAATCCGGCAGGCCGATTTTGAAACCGGCGGCCGCACGCGGACCACCGCTCAGGCACGCGCGCCCGCCTGATTTCAAAAAATGACCCGCTCGTTCGTCTTAAAGACGGACGCGCCTGCGCGTGAGGGTGGCGCTCGCGTGTGCCGGGCTCTGCCGTCGTACCCTCCAGGGAGCCACAGCCGATGAGCAGCCCCGACGACAAAACCGTGATCGTGCAACGGGCGTCCGGATCGGACGGCCAGCAGAACCCCGCCGAAGCGGCGCACGCCGATCGTACAGTCGTCACCCGCCCCGCCGCGCAGGGTTCGAACGCGCAACATGCGCTGCCCGCCGGCACACGGCTCGGCGAGTTCGAGATCGTCGATCTGATTGGCGAAGGCGGCTTCGGTATCGTCTATCTCGCCTATGACACCCAGCTAGGACGTCACGTCGCGCTGAAGGAATACATTCCCGCTGCGCTGGCCTCGCGCGTCGGCGCGGCCGAAGTGTCGGTCCGCTCGGAACGTCATGAAGACACCTTTCGCGCCGGCCTGAAAAGCTTCATCAACGAGGCTCGGCTGCTCGCCCGCTTCGATCATCATTCGCTCGTCAAGGTGTACCGGTTCTGGGAGGCCAATGGCACCGCGTACATGGTGATGCCGTACTACGAGGGCGTGACGCTGCGCGACGGCTTGCGCCGCATGAGTACCCCACCCGATGAAGCATGGCTGCGCGCCCTGCTCGCGCCGCTGCTCGAAGCGCTGGCGGTATTGCATGCGGCGCAGTGCTATCACCGCGATATCGCGCCGGACAACATCATGCTGCTCAAGGGCAGCGGCCGCCCCGTGCTGCTGGACTTCGGCGCGGCGCGGCGCGTGATCGGCGACATGACCCAGGCCTTGACGGTGATCCTGAAGCCCGGCTATGCGCCCGTCGAGCAATATGCCGAAGTGGCGGCTTTGAAACAGGGGCCGTGGACCGATGTGTACGCACTCGCCGCGGTCATCTATTTCGCGATTCAGGGCAAGACACCGCCGCCGTCGGTCGGCAGACTGATGAGCGACACGTATGTGCCGCTCGCCACGGCGGCGGCCGGCCGCTATAGCGAGCGGTTCCTGCGCGCGATCGACCATGCGCTCGCGGTTCGCCCCGAACAGCGCCCGCAAAGCGTTCAGGCGTTGGCGAACGAACTGGGCATTGCCGTCGATACGCGTGATGACGCCGATGCGGCGATCGAACCCACGACTCGCGCTTCCGTCGAGACAGCGGGTACCAATGCGCCGCGAACAACGACGGCCGCGACAGCCGAGGCGAAGCGCAATGAGCTAGGCACAGCGGCCGTTCCTGCGCCAGGCGGTAGTCAAAAGAATCGCACGGGCTTGATCGCAGCAGGTGCCGTTTGCGTCGTGGCGCTCGCGGCGGTCGGTACGTGGTTTGCCATGCGTTCGCCACCGGCCGCGAGCCCGGCTGTCACGGCAAGCACGGATGCGCGCGACACGGCTTCGCCGAGGCCGGCGGCCGACACGGCTGCGCCGACGCCTGGCAATGCCGCTCAAAGCCCGGCAGCCGTTGCTGCTGTTGCCCCTGCTGTCCCTGTTGCCCCGGTTGCTCCTGCCTCCCCCGCCACGGTTGCCGCGCCCGCCACACCACCCGCGCAGGCCGACAACCTCGCGCCCTTCACCCCCGCGAGCGAACTCGAGCGAATCGTGACGCTGGCCGATCCATCGATTCAGATCACCGCCACACCGCGCAGCACGTCCGCCACGATCGGCAAGGATTATCTGCAATTCAAACTCGACAGCAACCGCGCGGGCTACGTGTATGTGTTCATGGTCGATCCGGACGGTCAGTACCTGATGCTGTTTCCGAACGGACTCGATCGCAACAACCGGATCGCCGCCGGTCAGACGCTGTCGTTGCCGCGCGCCAGCTGGCCGATGCTGGCGGGCAACCCGCCCGGTCCCAACCACTTTCTGACGCTGGTATCGACGACGCCGCGCGATTTTTCCGACGGTGGATTGAAGTCCGCGGCGCCGTTCCAGTCATTCCCCGCTGATGCCCAGCAGCAAGCGGCCGCGCGTCGCGGCCCGCGCTATTCGCCGTTCGCGGGCAAGCCGCGTTGCCCGGCAGGCACGGCGGATTGCGCCGGCGCGTTCGGCGCCGCCACGTTCACCATCGATGCCGTCAAGCCGCCCGGCTAGCGCGCGCGACGTTCGCGATGGTCCGCAAGGAGGCCGCATGCAAAGGGCTCAGCTTCTCCTGCTTGCGCTGACAGCCACGCTCGCGGCTTGCGCGAGCAACACGCCCGCGACCAGCGTCATCCTGGGGGACACGAGCCACACGGCGATGTCGCCGGTCGAGCAGGCGGCGCCGACGGCGCAAGCATCGCCACCCGCGCGACCGCCGACGATGCCTGGGCCCACGCCGGCTCCCGTAACGACACACGCGACGGTCTCGGGCACGTCCACCGGCTCGAATAACCCGCGTCCCAAGGCTGCGTTGAGCGGCGGCTTCGCCACGCGCCACGCTTACTACGAGCCGATCGCTTTCGCCGACCTGCCCGGGTGGGACACGGACGACGTCACCGCGTCATGGGAGGCGTTTCGCCGCAGTTGCACCGTGCTCGGCGCGCGCAGCGGCTGGTCGGAACCGTGCAATGCCGCGCGAGCGGTGGACGTTGGCGACGTCGCGGCGATCCGGCGTTTCTTCGAAACGAACTTCAACGCGTATCAGATCCGCAATCCCGACCGCTCGCTCGACGGTACGATGACCGGCTACTACGAGCCGCTGCTCAATGGCAGCCAGCAGTACGGCGGCGCCTACCTCTATCCGGTCTATGGCACGCCGGCCGACATGCTCTACCTCGACGCGCGGCGCCTGCCGGACCGCGCGCGAGGTGACGTGAGCGCGGCTCGCATCGATGGACATAACGTGATCCCGCTCAGCGATACGATGAGTGGCGACCTCAAAGGCGTCTACGCGCTGGACCTGCGCGATAGCGTGCCGGATATCCGCGACAAGAAGATTCGACTGCGGCTCGATGGCGGGCGCATCGTGCCGTACTACACCCGCGCCGAGATCGAGCGCGGCGCACTGAAGGCGCCGATCCTCGCCTATGTCGACGACCCCGTGATGTTGTACTCGATGCAGCTGCAAGGCGCGGGCAAGGTCCGCATGAGCGACGGCTCGATACGCCGCTTCGCCTATGCGGAACAGAACGGCCGGCCGTTCCTGCCGCCGCTCGCGCACAGCGGCAACGCGACGGCCGGCGCGCGCAAGCTCGTCGTGCGCGGCATGGAGATGGAGGTCGACATCAGCGACGACGGCGCGCCCGCTGCGAGCAACGAAGGCAACGCGGCGCCCGCCGACGGTGACGACGACGAACCCACGTCGCCGTTGCTGCGCGGTTTCACCCTGGCGACGACCACGCCGAAACCTCATCCCGTGTATGCGGTTTCGGATCCGAGCTATGTGTTTTTTCGTGTGATCCCCGATTCACCGAACGGTCCGCTGGGCGCGTTGGGCGTGCCGCTGTCGGCGGGCCGCTCGGTGGCCGTCGATCCGCGCACCACGCCGCTCGGCGCGCCGGTATTCGTGTCCACGCGTGACGACCCTCAGGCACCCGGAGGGATCAACCGCCTGATGCTCGCGCAGGATTCGGGCGGTGCGATTCAGGGCGCCGTCAGAGCCGACTACTTCTACGGCTTCGGTCAAACCGCGCAGACCCAGGCGAGCCACACCAAAGAGCGGCTGCGCATGTGGGTGCTGCTGCCCAAGGGATTGCGCATCGCCGCGCAGCAGACGTCGTTGAAAACGCGCGGCGGCGGACCTGCCGCGTCTGATGCGGATTGTCTGGTCAGCGATCCGGTGCTGTGTATGGACGATGCGCCGTAGACGTCTGGCGGAAAGTGGGCGACGGCTCGCCCGGAGGCATGAAATTTGCGGGAGCCGCGTCATCGCATTCAGACAAGGAGACCGACATGGACACGCGACAAATCGAAGAGCTCCGTCCCACACAAATGACCCACGGCGCGCGGGAAGTCCGCGAAAAAGCCCGCCAATACCGGTCCCTGGGCAGCCATGACCTGGAGATGGCGATCGCCGAAAAGCCGATACCGGTCGTCTGCGGCCCCAACGGCTTACCGTTCGCGATCGATCATCACCATGTGGCGGCGGCGCTGTGGCAGGTGGGCGTGCGCGCGGTTCCGGTCGTGCTGGTGCGGGATCTCTCGTCGTACACGTGGGCGTCGTTCTGGCTCAGCATGGAGAACCAACGATGGACCTTTCCGTATGACGCGCAAGGTGTGCGCCGGCCGTTTGCCGAATTGGCGGAGCACGTGTGGGAAATGAAGGACGATGAATACAGAAGCCTCGCGGCAGCGGTCCGCGATGCCGGCGGCTATGAAAAAACCAGTGTCCCGCTGGAAGAATTTCGCTGGGCCGACTTCTTTCGCGCGACGTTGCCGCGGCCCGATAGCGACGAGAAGTTCACAGCTTTGCTCAAGGAAGCCTTGAAGCTGGCCAGGAGCGACTCTGCATTGGGGCTACCGGGCTATCTCGGTCGCACGGATTGAGTCGGCGGCCCATTTAATCGTGGGCCGCACTGCCCGCCGGCACTAGAAACTGATCCATCAACGAGATCTTCAACGGCTTGTCCGCATCGAGCTTCTTCTTCTCGATCACATACTTCCAACCATCCCCGCTACCCGGATTGCGATAGAACGCGATGACCACCACATAGTTCGTGTCGGCCCGCATCGGCTGCGACAGGCTTGCCGACGCACCGGGATTCAGCACCGATGCCATGCTCGCCTGCAAGTCCTGCGCGAGCACCGTGCGGTCGTTCTTCAGCAGATCCTCGTACGACGCTCCATCGAACGTCTTGCGGTCCTTCAGCTGATACACGCGCACCGCGACCGATGTCGCACGACCAGCATCGTCGGGGTTCAGCGCTTCGCGCGCGGACAGATCGATGTCGAGCACCTTGATCTGCTTGAAAAACACCGCGTGATAAGCGCTCGACGACGCGTCCGATACGGATTGCCAGGCGCCGCATGCCGATAGCAGCGCGACGGACGCAACGGTGGAAACGGTAAAACGAAGGTTCATCAATGGTCCTTTCGGCGCGTCGTTCATGACGCGGCATGAGTCAGGTACGGATTGGCCACGGGCTTCGGAAGCGCCCGATAGACCCCGAGTGCGACGTCGATCAGACGTTCGTTCACGGCAGGCAGCACGGTCGTCCAGCCGAGGCGCGGCGCGGGTCCGGCCGATCCGGCAGCGGCCGGACCGGGCGAGTTGATCGCCGGCTGCGGCGCGAGGCGCGACGACATTTCCATTCGGAGATGCACGTCGGCCTTCAGCCCGACATACAACTGCACGAACGCCATCAACTCGCGATGCAGCCACGCACCCGGCAACAGATCGTGCGCCTGCGTGGCATGGGCCGGCCGCAACGTCACGCGCACCGCGCGACTGCGATACGCAAGCCGCTTGCCGAGCACATAGCCGCCGGCGAGGCCGCGGCACGCGCCCTCGTTCACCGCACCGGCACGAGCGGCCGACGACATCAGCGGGTGCGCCTCGCCCGCGCGCGCGAGCGCGGGAAAGAACTCATCGACGCGCACGTCCGCGCCGGGCACCGCGAGCGCGATCACGCCCGCGAGCCCTTCAGGTGTGCGCGTTCGCTGGATCAGCAGACCGAGCAGCGCGAGCATCCGCGAATCGGACAAGCCGGCGCGTTGCGGCTTGTCACCCCAGCCATAGCCGGCGAGGCACAACAGATTGCGCGAATGCGCATCGCTGCCGCCCGCGCGAAAGCTTTCCGGATAGCGGTACTTCTTCCACGCCCGATACAGCAGCGCGACGAAACGATGATTGAACTGATCGAGAAAGGCCTCGACCGCTTCGTGCCCTTCCTCGCGCATCACGATCTCGTCGATCATGTGCGACGGCATCGCCGCGTCGACGCCGTAAAGACCCATGAACGTCGTGCGCACGGTCGGCGCCGCGGCACTGACCAGGGAATCCGGGTCAGCATCGAATTCGACTGCGGCGATCTCGCCCGCCGGAAAGCCTGTGCGCGCGCGTGGCCGGAAGCGCACTGGTTCATGCGCCGGTGTATCGAGCGTGCCGAAGCCCGGCTGCCGCGGCACCCGCAATTCGAGCAGCCGGCACAACTGCATGAAGTTCATCCGCGGCGCGCGCGCGAGGAGCGATGCGACGAGCGGGTCGAAATTGGGCGGGTCATTGCGCGCTTCGCAAGCGTTAGCGTACGCGCTCATAGCGGAGCCCGCTGCGCCTTGCTGCGCGGCCAGACCGTGCGGGTCTGCGACGGTAGGCTGACGATCGACAGCTTCGTGAACAGATTGATCTCCGCGTACAGCGCGAAAAAGCGTTGCAACAACTCGCCGAACAACATCACGTCGCCGTCGCCCGCGAACGCATGCGAATCGAGTGTCACCTCGATCAGCACGCCACGCTCGACCGAGCCGCCCGACACCTCCTCGAGCAATTCCTGCGACACCCACAGAATGCCCGCGAGGCGCCGGCGGTTCAGTTCGTCGCTGGTCCAGTCGTAGAGCGCGAGCGCGCCGCGCAGCACTTCCGCGTTCATCATCGACAGGAAGTTCGGCGCGAGATGCGACAGCACGCGCCACTGGAAGCGGTCGCCGGTCGGCGGATAGAGCGGCAGGGTCGGCGCGACGAGATTCTTCACGCCGATGACATTCGGCGTGCTGGCCGCCAGCTCAGCGATGCTGGCTTCGCGCAGCCCCTTGCGCGGCAGCATGCCGTTCGTGCCGGTTACGCGCAGCGACAGGCTTTCCTCGGGCAGCGTGTCCATCGTGTCCCACGCGTGACCGCCGAGCACGACCCACGTCTGATGCAGACCCGCGACACCGGGCCGCACACGCGCATGGAAGTAGCGTTCCGGCGCCTCGTGGCGCAGCATGCCGCCGCGATGCCGGAACGTCGCGAACGGCACGTATTGATATCGTTCGGCTGTTTCGTGGTCGAACGCCTCGATTGCATCGACGGAATAGGTCTCGATGTGCTCGCCCTGATGGCCGGCCGGCAACACGCGGTATTCCGTTTCGTGATGGTCGATCTCGATCGGCTCGGCATCGAGTTCGAACAGGTTGATCACCGGCGTGCAGAAAAGCCGCAGGTTTTCCGCGCTGAAACGCTGATCGGACGGATACGCGTGCTTCAGCAAGATCTCCAGTTCGAAGCGCGTCGACTTCTCCGGTAGCTTCGTCACGTCGAGTCCACACAGATCGACGAACAGGAATTTCTCGCGGAACGTGAAGTATTCGAGCAGCAACTGATACCCGGAAAACGCCGCATCGGCCTTCGGCCACAACCTCTCGTCGGCCGAGAAGCCAGCGGGCTCGATCGCCACGTTGGCGAGCGGCAGCGCTTCGCCGTCGCGCACTTCCGGAATACGCCAGTGGATTGCATCGACCTCGCGCGTGAGCGCGACATGCATCGCGAACGCGGTCGGCAGATCGGCACTCAGATACACCCGCAGCCGCGACAGATCGGTTTCCTTGCGACGGGCGGACTGATCGAGCTCGAAGCCGAGCCGGATGATCGAGCGGCCATCGTGGCGCACTGCCGGGCCCGCGTGCGTGATCGACAGCGGCTGCAGCGTGACCGGCTGCGTGGTCCGGTACAGACATTGCACGGTCTTCGGCGTCGTGCTCTCGACACCCGCCGCGTTCGGCACTGCGATCGGCGCCGAGCGCACCGGCACGCCGGCCGGCACGACCTCGGTTCGCTGCAGTTTCTCCGCGAGCGGCAACAGTTCGACGATCGACAGCGACGGAATCATCCGCAGATAGTGCGGCCACAGCAGACTCACGAGGCCTTCGGTCAGCTCCGGCAGTTCGTCGTCGAGCTTTTGCTGAAGACGTCCGGTCAGAAACGCGAAACCTTCGTGCAGCCGCTCGACGTAGGGATCGCGATCGCCGACGCGATCGAGATTCAGCATGCGCGCGCGGTCGGGATGCGCCTTCGCGAATTCCTTGCCGGACTCGCGCAGATAGCGCATTTCGGCTTCGTAGTAGTGCAGGATGGGGTCGTAGTGTTCCATGCTTAGGTATGGTTATCAGAGAGTCAGCGCCCGCGCCGGGTCCAGCACGGTCAGCTCCGCTTGCAGTTCGCCGACGCGGCGAGCCAGCGCGGATTTATCGGCATCCTTACGACTGCTCAGCGCCTTGAGCGCGCGCAGCAGTTGCTGCTTGACCTCGAAGACGAGCGCGGGCTCCCAGCGGGTGAGCGGCAGGGAGCGCGCGCTCGCGTCAAGTTCGGCCAGTAGCGCGAGCGCCGTGTCCGCGCGACCTGCGTGATCGGCGAGGCGCGCCATCACCAGACGTTGCAGGTAGCGATGACGATCGGTGCGCAGACCCGGCAACGCTTCGAGCCAGGCGAACGCGGCCTCGATACCGTGCTGCCCCGCCAGGTCGCGCGCCTGCGCTTCGATCTCGGGCCAATCGCCGGTCGCATCGTCGTCGTTGCTGGCCGATACCGGCAGCGGCGCGATGCTTTCGCCCGCGTCGAGATTGCGCACGACCGCGTGACGCGCGATCCATTCGAGCGTCGTGTCTTCGGCGAACGGCGTGCCGTCGTCGAACGCGAGACGTTCGACGCCGGGCAAGCGTTCGAGAAACAGCGCGAAATCCGCGCGCAACTGTTCGCGCCATCCGCCATAGGGAGCGCCGACGTGATCGAGCGCGACGTGCTGGAAATACTGCAGATCGAACCACAGATGATTGACACTTTCCATGAACGCGCCCTCGACGCGTTCGAGCAGCTCATGCCACTGCTTTTGCAGCACGAGCCGCCTCATCTGCTGACGCAGCTCGCCACGCGGTGGCATCAGACGCGTGCGCGACGCCGCATCGGCGGGCGGCACTTCGTGCAGCGTGTCCCAGCGAACGGTGCGCACCAGCCGCACCGACGGTAGATAGCCGCTCTCCTGATCGCGAAGCCACAGCGCCATCGAGCGGGTCTGATCGAGCAGATCACGCGTCGATGCGATCGATACGTTTGGACTGCTGCTAAAGGCCGCGCCGGCCGACGCGGGTGACGTTGCCGTATCGGACTCACTCCTGGGCACCGACGCGTCGTTGCGCTCGAAGCGCGCGACGAGCGCGCCGAGATGCGGCCGCGCCGCGTCGGCCCACGCGGCCGTGGCCGTGATGAGCAGATCGAGCGCGGCGATCGCGCGTTCGAGATCGGCCGGCGCGAACTCGCCGCGACTATCGAGCAGCTCGATGATGCGCGCGGTGGCGAGCATGTCGAGCGCGCCTTTCTTCGCTTCGGCGCGCGCAGGCAGTACGTTCTCGCCGAAACGCTCGACAAGCGATGCCGCTAGTTCGAGACCATCCGCGAAGCCGACAGGACCGTCCATGCGCAGACGTGCGAACGCGTAGTAACCGGCCAGACGCAGATCCTTGCCGGTCTCCTTCAGCAACTGCTCGCACGAGCGGACGATCAGACCATCGTCGATACCGGAGAGCTTCTGCGTTTCCTCGCGCAACTCGAAGAACAGGTCTTCGTAGCCCGGGTCGCGACCGCAGCCCTGTTCGCCCGGCAGCGGTTGCAGCCATGCGCTCCACGCATCGACACGCGCGCGCACGCGTTGTTCGTCGTCACGCGACGGGAACAGCGTCTTCAACAAACTCGACAGCATTTATTCGACCTCCGGCAGCGAACCTTTGGGCAGCGACACTGCGGCACGTTTCGCCGCGGCAAGCGCCGCCGGCGGCAACGGCGGCGGATTGGCCCCGGATAGCTTCGGTGCGCCTTTTGCCGCACCAGTCACGAAGATGCGCGCGGGCAGCCTGAAATGACGCAACGCGAGCACTTCGAGCGGCCCTGAGCCCGCCTCACCGCGCAGCTGCACGCGCAGCGCAATGCCCTCGCTCTGATCGGGCTGCCACGACAACAGGTAACGTGCGCCGTCCTGCTGCGACACCTGCGCGCGTTCGAGCAGCCGGATCAGGCCGAAACGGCCCTGGGCGTCGAGCGCAGAACGCAGGCCGCCGTGCTCGGTCTGCCATTCGATATGCGACAGGTTGTCGAGCGAGTCGCCGGGCCACAGGAAAGGCGTCCACTCCTCCTTCTGATTGAAGTAATGCAGTTCGCGGCCCGACAGCACGAAGCGCATGTCGGTGACGCCGGGCGTCGGCACCGCGCGCAACTCGTAGCGCACGTGCGCGTCGCCCGATGGGAACAACACCGTCGATGCGCGCGTCATTCTGTTTAGTCCGTCGAGGAACGCGGGATCGAGCGTCAACGCGCCGTGGCTTGCCCCCTGCGTGGCGACCCAGCGATCGCCCTGCCGCTCGACCACGCCGGCCAGCTGCGTGATCACGAACTGCGCGATTACGCCGTTGTCGGGCCGCATGAAGCGCGCCATCTCGGGCAACGACGCGTCGTTATCGGAATCCGCGAACGGATAGCGGCCGCCGAACGCGCCGTTCCAGTCCGCGACGATCGCCGTGCGCCAGATCTCGTTGAGGCTCGCCGCGGCCGGCCGCACGAGCACCTGCCAGGTTTGATCGAGCGGCGCCCGCAACAGCTCGCCGAACCCGGCCCACTGCTCGCCTAGACTCGCGGCAACGCGGCTCGCGTAGTCGCGGCTGTCGGCGATGTCCGAGGTCTTGCCTTGCAGCACCGCTTGCGCGGCGACACGCGACATCGCATCGGTGTCCGCACTCGACACCATCTGCTCGATCCTTAGACGCATCGCGCTCACGCGTTCGAGATAGCGCGCGAGACTCAGGTCGCCAGTCGACGTAAGTCGCGCCACGGCCTTCGCGTTCGCCGGCGCGGCGCTGGACGCGACATCGCTGCCGGTCAAACGCAGAATCGGCGCGAACGCGACCGCGAGCGGCGCAAGCTGCGGCGGGGTTTGCTTCGACGGATCTTTCTCGTCGGCGCCGACCAGTTGCTGCGCCTTGCTGATCAACGAGTCGGACAGCGATTGCGTGCTGGCGCCCGTGCCCGCCTGATAGACGACCGCGTTCATCAGCATCAGGAGCGGCGAGCGCTGCGGGTCACCGAGCAGCGTCAGTTGATCGGCCGTCGCGGACAGCGTCGGGGCCGATTGCCAGCGCAGGCTATTCAGGAACAGCGCCCACGCGCGCGCGTAGTCGTCGAAATAGCGTTGACGCAGCGCGGACTTTAGCGACGACGGCGGCTCGGTTTTGCTCTTCACGTCCGACAGCACCCAGTCGCCCGCGACGTTGCTCTGCTCGCTCGCGTCGTCGATCGCTTTCGCGATGCGCTCATCCCACGCGGCGCGTGTGAAGACGCCGGGGACCGTCGCCGTCGAGTTGAAGAGGCCTCTGCTCTGCGTATCGCCGAGCAGCGTCGCGAGGGAAATCGGCGGGTATTTGGCTGTGGCGTCGTCGAGGATCCGCTGATAGACCGTGTCGGTCGAGTTCTGGATGCCGCGCACGCCGATGATCGTTTGACGCGTTGCTGAAATCAGTCCGCTGTCGAGGACGATTGCGAGCGACGAACCGCTTGTCGATACGCGCTCGCCGAGGTGATGCGCGAAGAAGTCGATTGTGTGCTGGCGCAGGTCTTCCCATGTGCCGGCCGATAGCGGCGAGTTGTCGGGACGCGCGGGCGCGGACGTCGCGGCGAGCTGCGGGGCGAGGAAGGCGGCGACCGCGCGCTCGGGCTTGGCGAGCATCAGGTAGGTCTTCAGCGTGTCGTACGCGGCTTGTACCTGGCCGCTGCCGCCGCTCGCTATTTCGGCGTCGGTCAGTGACGCGAGTTGATGCAGACGGGCTTCGAGCTTCTCGCGGATCGGGCCGACGAGGATGCTGCCGGCGGCGCTTTCATATCTTGGCCATAGCGCATCGAGCAGTGCCGCGTCGCGGTTCAGACCGAAGCGCGTGAGACGCGGGGCGCCCTCGCGCTGGTGCGATTCGAGTGTGTCGATCTGCTTGTCGAGCGCGTCGAGCGTTTGCATCGATCGGGTTGGGTCCTGGATGCCCGCGAGTTTCGTTAGGGTATCGCCGGTGGTGTGGATCGTTGCGCGGTTCGTGAAGCCGGAGAACATGGTGCCGGTGATCCATAGCGCGATGGCCGCGGTGCTCGTCCATGCGGCGGCGGCGGATAACGAGAAGCCGACGCGGCGGCCGTGGAGCTTGCGGCTGTGGTCGGCGACGGTTTGCCAAACGCCCCGAAGGAAGTCCCCTTGGGGAATCGTTCGGTGTTGGGGGGTGAGGTGATTGTCTCGCGCGTTTTCGTCCGCCTTGTCCGTGTTGGTATCTTCGTTCGTGGCTGCGGGCGGAGCGAGTTCGCGCTCCTTGAAAAGCGGTGCGAACAGCAGGCCGTGGACGGCCTGGCGCCAGTAGCGCGAATGCGCCGTCTGCGCGACCAGTCCCGACAATGCGCTGGACAGCCTTTCGACGTGTTGCGACAGCTCCGCGGGATAGCGATCGTTCGAGTCCTCGGCTATACGCAGCACGCCGGCATCGGCCAGATTGCGGGTGAGGTTTTGCAGCGAGTCGTCTATGTCGTTGGCTTGCACGCGCGCGTTCGACCATGTGAAGCCGATGGCTTCGTCCTCGCCTTTTGGTTCCGCGCTGAAATCGGTCACGTTCAGCAGATAGGCAGGCGCGGACCAGTGCAGCGCGCGGGCGTGGCGGGCGAGGCGTTGGGATAATGCGGCGGCGTCGAATGGCGCGTTGCCTGAACTGCGGTTGCGCGTTACCGCGACGATCGCGTCGATCGGGCGGCGGCGGCGCAGGCGGCGGATTTCGGTGAGCCAGGTCGTGTCGAGGGTCGTGCCGGTTTGTGTCGCGTAGAGCAGGACTGTGTTGCCGGTGATGGCGTAGCCGGTTTCGGTGAGGGTTGGGGCGAGGCGTTTGACTAGAGGGAGGTCGCCTGCGATGAGTAGCCAACGAGTTCGATAGCGCCAAAAACGGCCGTAGCGATCGTGAAGCGCTTCCCGCAGTCTTTTGCCGCGGTATGCATTGAGGTCGACCGCAACTTCGGGTTTCACTGCACCGACGCGAGCAAAAGGGTCGCGATCGTACTGCTTCGCAAAGCGGCCCGGCGCATTGCGAGCGAAAATCCTCCAAGCGCTGGCAAGCGGCGCTCGCAACAGCAGAATAGCCGCCCCGATGAGCAATACGACCATCACCCGATGCGACGGTGATGGATCAGGATTGAAGCCTTTGAAATACGCGAGGACGGCCGCGATTGCTGTCGTTGCCAGAACGAAAATCCAGTACCCCTGAATTTTGCGAATAGTCATACCTTCACTACCATATCGTCTTGCCTGCAAGGCCCGTTGGCGACAGCGAATTTGACTGTCGCTTCGTGCCACGCGATTAGTTGAGGTTCACCAGTTTGCGCCGCACGTTCAATACCGAGCGCAATTGCAAGCCACCCGGCGCAGACGCCGGGAAAACCAATTGCCCGATCTATATCGTGCACACCCGGGAATCCCACTGTTTTTGCCACACCTAGACTCATTTCCGATGCAACCCGAATCAGTTCTCCCTTGTACGTTCGAGGCAAACCGGTCTGCCAAAGATCTTTGATCTCCGCAGACGTCGTCTTGCCCCAAAGCAAGACACGCGAAATTCCGGTTCTCAAACCGGCTATTCCAGTTTCAACAGGCCTATGCAGCAATGCTTGCGACTTCAACGTACACCGTTCGGCAAGCGGTGCCCACGCAAGCAGCACGCACACGGCTGCTTCCGCACTCGATTGTGACGGGTGCTCGTGCAGTTGCACCGAAACATATAACGTAACTTTTTCCAAGGCTGAACCGCCGTGAATATCAAGCCATTCATCGAGCGCCATCGCGCCTTGATCCACGTCTAACGGCTCTGCCGTGATGGCCCGAAGCTTCTTTTCAGCCCAGCACGTGTCCCAGGCGGCGAGCAAAGATTCTCTATCTCCATCACCGGGCAAGTGCAAGCGAACGTTGAACGGCACCGTATGCGGTATCGCCGTGACGGCATTGCCAATTCGCTCCAGCAATGCGTCAAAGCAAGCGCGGTAACGCGATAGCATGTCCGCAGCTTCCAGAGTAAGTGCGGTGTGCCGCACTGCGTCAACGCCGTCCAGCGATGTCCTCGCATTCAACACAGATTCGCCATCGACGATTTTCCCAGCGATGTCCTCACAGCCCAGCGCCGTCAGATATGCGTACCCCAGAACCGCCAGTGGCTCACTGCCGAATAGAAGGGCCGCGTCTCTGTCCGTTGCGCGAACCTCGCGCTCTGCCTGAAGTCGCTGCATTTCTTCATCGTAGTAGTGCAAACGCAAACCGAATAGCGTGCACCACAGCAACGCGGGAAACACGAACAAACGCACCCAAAACCACAAGGTATCGGTAGGTTCGCCTCGGAGCCACGTCAACAGGGCGATCATCCCTCCCGCGAACATCACAACGACAAATGTACCGAGCCAGACAATCGCACGCGGCGGCTCCGGGACGGCTTCAGGCGAGTCGAGTCCGGGTAGATCTACCGGCATAGCCATCCCGTCACAGCAGACTCGAAATAAGATGACATCCACACATGGTCCGATAGCCGTGCCGAGCGATAGGCACCCCGTCATCCAACACCGTCTCATCTCCATCTACAATGAGATTGGGCCGGGTATCATGCTGCGGGCATGTCACCTCGTCGCCTTTACGGGCAACAAATCTGCCGTCAAAGCACATCGAAGGTGATGCCGTTATAACCTTGCCTCCATGGTCCGTACCGTCTCCCAGACGGATCACATCGATCATGATGAAACACCCACAAGACATTCAACGTTTATGAACTACTCGTCCATTAAAAAAAGAGAATTTCCATCTTCCCGTTTCGGAAACATCCATCCGCAACAGCGGATCTTTGATCTATGACAACGTCCGCATATTTCGGCCTGCTCGATTCCACGTCCATCGTGATCGTGATATCGCCGTCCGGTCCGGTTCCTTTGAAGATATTCGTCTTCACCACATCACCATTGCGCAAAAAAGCGGAATTATCCAGTTGCTCATCAACCTGCGAAAAGAACTCAGCCCTTCCTTCCAGCGTTGCCGCACAACCAGAAGTACTAATGGAAATTCGGTAGACGATCGCGCGCCTACCCGATAAGGCACGACCGACGTCCTGAAGAGAAATGGTCGCCGGATACGGCGACTCATACGCTTTTAGCATCGTGGTCACGAATGCGTTAGCCGTTGCAGGAAAAGCCATGACTGACGTGATAAGAGTTGCAGAAAGCAATGTATTTTTCATAACGCCACGTGTTGTTTTTCCAGTTACCGACCACCCAGGTTCAACGTGTCGAAGCGGCGCTCATCCTGGCAGAATCAACTTGAACGGCATTCAGTTCATAATCCTCGTCTATTTCCTCATAGCCGTATGGGAAGCGATAATGCGTGACCCACGATGCCGGCAACTTACTGTGGCTCACCTCATGATCACGTCCTTGATTTCCCCCTAACGTAGCGATGAGAGGTCCATGGGCCATGTTTGACGGTCGACCATTCACAAACGTGACGTGATATCCGCCTTCGGGAAAGTGCACCAGCGCAACAGCACCGTATGCCGGCATGTTTTCGCGGGTTGGTCGGCCCCATTTCGCGAATGAGTTGGCCATGGCACTATGGCTTCCGTCGTATCCACATTGAGTCATGCACCAGTTAATGAAAGCGGCGCAATATGCAATCATGTCAGTCTTCTGTCGACCGACCGACGTCGCGGTAAAGTACTCGATAATGTGCTGATCCGGATGTTTTGTACCGCGCCGGCGAACGCCTGCTTTGAACTCCCGTTCGGCAATTTGCATCCACGGCGCATGCCGCCCCGCCATCAAATCGGTTTGCGGATGATCCGTCTCGCTCCGATATTGGATCACATGAAGCACGTTTTCCGGCTTCTCTCCATCCCGTAGCTGTACCGCAGCAACGGAGTCGGGCTGCTCTTTCGTTCGGGCTATTGAAGAAACAGAAGAGACCCCACCAATGGTCGACTTCTCCTTTGTTTGCATCGATTGACTGACGACGTTCGCCAGACTGGAACCAGCGTTTCTCGGAGGAACCTGAATGATTTGGCCCGGATAAATGCAGTACGGCGACACAATTCCATTCAGGCGGGCGAGGTTAACATAGCTCGTCGAATGAGCCTTTGCGATACCGCTCAGTGAGTCGCCCTTTTTAATCGTATATGTGTCGTATTGCGCATTACGTGGATGGACTTCAGGCTTGCCCGTTGTCGCATCCTTGTTCGGAACTGGCAACGCTCCGGATTGCTTGTGCAACTCGGTTGACATAGTGACCGTAATCGTCGGCGCCATCAATGTCACGGCGATCGATGTAGACGACGGGGTCAAGGTCCCATCCGCGGTTACCCATTGACGATCTCGCTCGGACCAAACCCGGACAGACACAGGGCCGCCCGCTTGCGCCGCCTTAATCTGCGCATAGCCAACCTCGTCTGTCACAAATTCCGCGGTCTTCGCGCCTTGCGTCGCCTTGAGTTTGGCATTGACGATCGGTTGCCGGGCGGCATCGAGCACTCGCACGTTGATCACCGGCAAACACCCGGCGCAACCTTCCTGTTTCGCCGCCGCAATTGCACGTTGCATCGTTTTGCCCTTGTATACGTCCTCCAACTCGGACGCGTACTTAGGATCGGTCGCGTAGCCCGCCTGTTGCAACGCTCTCGCTTCGCTCACCAGGTCACCTTTGACGTCCGCGTCAAACAGGCCCGCGCGAGCGAAGCGTGGGTTAGCTGCGAGAAAAATCTGCCGATCACGCAGACTATCAAGGACGCTCAAATAGACACGAAATAGATCGTCGACCCATATCTTCTCGCCGTTCGCGTTTATCTCCGATACATGAAACATCTTCGACTCGCCGCTCCAACCCGCGTTTGCCTTAATGTTGAAGATATTGTTCGTCCCCGGAAGCACTTTCTTCCCCCAGCCGGTTTCCTGCACCGCCTGTGCGAGAATCAATTCCCACGAACAACCTGTTTCCGCGGCCACCTGTCGTGCAGGGCAATAAAGGTTCTTTACGAAAAGAAGCTTGTCCTCGTATGTGTATTCTGTCATGAGGCGACGCGTCGTCACAGTGCGTCACGCCGCAGCACAATGCCGCGATCGCCGGTATCCACCACTGCTGCCCACGTCTTTTGGTCGACGCGGGCAGCACTTATGCTCCCCGCAATGCGGCGAGTTAAAACGGCGCGCTGAGTTGGCACGTCGATTGAAGCGAGCGTACTCACACGCGGCTTGTCACACGTCGCCCCAATTACATCGATCGTCGAACCACGCACGCCGATCGATGTGAGATCGCAGACGACCTTCTCGGTCGCGAAGTGTTGTGTCAACTTGCCAACAGGTGAAACAACCGCTACGAAAAGTCGTGTCGGCGTCGTCGCGACAAAATATGCACTACCGTCAGGCCCGAACGCTGTGGCGTGGGCGCGCCCATCTGGCTGCACGAAATACGTCGAGAACACGTATCTTTTTCGGGCGAAATCGATTTCTGAGACTGCGAAGGCGTTTTGTCCACCCGACTTGTCATCGGTATTCGGATAGAACTGGCCTGCAACTCTCAACCGGCCGACACTTATTGCGGCATTTGCGTCGGTCCAAAAAGCACCACTACGCATCACCACCAGGTCTGTACGTTCGAGTTGCCCATTGAATTTTGCGACGTAGGTACCCAGCACACCTTTGCGATCCGGTTCATCGCTGATACCGCCCGCGACGGCGATCGCGTCACCGTTGACGCCAAGCAGATATGACCATTCGTCGAAACCCGCATTTATTGACTGCCGCCTCAACAGCTTGCCATCCTGTCCAAGCTTGTTGAGGAACACTTTGGTTTGGTTGAGACTCGCCTCTGTATGCGTCTGCTCCTGAGTCAGCACAAAATACCCGTCGCGGCCTCGTGCGCAATACAGCGCGTAGTTGCCGACGTACGGCCGCTGAAACGGAAGACTAATCTTCCACACGACTTCCCGCGCGCCAACATCGACTAGCGCGAGCCAGGCAGTATTTGTGGGCACTGCCTCATCGACAGACCGTCCGCTAACGCAGTATTGTCCGTCACCGACTCTGACAACCGATGATGCGATGAACCCGGCAGGCGCGCCTAGCGGTACCTCCTGCGCACGTGCGGAACCCGTCATAATTCCAAATGTCGCTGCCAGCATTAAGGATAGAACTGCGACTCGATACTTCATCTCGTGTATTCCTCTCTAGGCGATGCGACGTGGCGTTAGATATCCAACGAGTTGCGCGAGCGTTCTTCCTGTCCGCCGTCGGTTGTCGCGACCTCGAACTCGTCATGATCCTCGTAGTCAAAAACAGCGAGATGCTGGGCGTCGAGGTTTTCTAGCGGAAAGTCGAACGGATCGTCGTATTTCATTTTGGTCCATCGACCCTCGCGAAGGTCGATGACCGTCTTTACCTTTTGCGATGTATTAGTAAATGCCCGCAAGGTCTTCCCAGCGTGGTCGAGCACACCCACGCCAAGCAGCACGTTTGTTTCGTCGAAGAACTGGTATTTGACCGGTACACCGGTTTCGGTGAATTTGCGCAGTGCAGGGTCAACGCAAAGCTGCTGGCTGAATTGAAGCTCCCGCTGACTGTCAAAAAACGTTTGCCGTTGCAACTGCACGCTGGTCGATCCTTGTTTGCTCCACGACGCACACTTCTCGAGAATGTCGCCGGGTGTACCGTTCTCGATCCGGTTGGCATTGATGCTGATGTAGGAACCACCCGCCCCAATCCAGATCTCCTTGGCCGCCGTGAGCACTACCCGGCCTTCAGAACTCGTGATCGTCATATCCTTGAGTGCCGCCAGCGCCATCTCGTCGGCTTGTGCCTGGATCGTCACCTTCCCTTTTGCCGCAAACAATTTCATCCCGAGCTTGCCGGCAAACATCGATACCGCTTCGCCCGCCGCTACCGTAAATCGCCTGAGCACGCCGATATCCGCATTGCCACCCGCAGTCGCAATAAGATTCCCACTAGCTGTGAGCTGCAGGTGATTGCCCGATGTCACTCCGACGCCCGCAGGCGCACTAATCAAAACACCGGCCTTTTTAAGTTCGTTTAGCGTCCCGTCAAACAGCGCCTTCTGCTTCTCATAGTCGGCCGCGATCGCCTGGGACGCTTGCGCTGCTTCAGCCAGTGACTGCATCTGTTGCAGCGCCTGTTCAAGCAGACGCTGCGCAGGGCGCATCTCGAGTTGGCTGCCAGCGGCGCCGTTCTGTGCATCGGCGCAAATGTAGACGCCCTTGCCACCCCGAACCGCTACATGCTCATCCGTGCGCAACTCCGCCCCCCGCCCCCGCTCCTTCCTCTCCCCATCAACCATATGCCCCAGATTGAGCTCACTGCTCTGAAACGGCGTGGCGACATGGACATGCTCACCCCCTTCCTTATCCTCCATCCGCATCTCATTCCGAGCGGCGGTGCGAACGATATTGCGCGTGTTGTTAAGGTTATTAACGAGATCCGGGTGCAAGCTGTCATGCATCGCCCCGATGATCACAGGCCGATCCGGGTCCCCCGCCGTGAACACAATCGCCACTTCCGCCCCGTCGATCAGCGGAAAGTGATGACCATAATCATCCCCGCTATACGGCTTCGCAAATCGCACCGGCCGGCTCGTCCCGCCCGGACTCCACTTATCGAGATCGAACGGCAGCACGATCACATACCAGCCCTGCTCGGTCAGATACGCATACTTATAATTCCCCGGCGACGTGACCCGCGCGGGCAAGATTCCATCGATGGTAGGCCGCCGAACCGATTCCATCGAAGTCCGCCACACTCGATCCGACGGTATCCCTTCGAACGTCACCTGATACGCCTGATCCCGCGCGCCCTGCGACTTCACTGAAGTCACGAAAATCCCGTGCTTCGCATCGGCCGGATTCGGATCGATCGACATCACCTCGCCCGCCTCGAGCCAGAACGGATTGCCCGTGCCGACAAACGCAATCTGACTGGCCAGATGCGCCTCATGCCGCAACCGGGCAATGCGCAGACCTTCGTCGGGCGTTTCGTAATGCTCGCCCCAACGGTAATCGACTGCGTTCGTGGTGCTGTCGCCGCGCGCGGTGTTCTCTTCCACGAGCAACGAAACTCCCGCCTGGCGATGGTTATAGTCGTGCAGACGCACGGACTCGGGAACGCGCTGCATCCTTTTCTCGAGCGCCGTGATCGCCTCCGCTCCGGCACCCTCCATTCCTGCATTACGCCGGTACGGCACCCTACGCTGCTTACGCGCGTACGCATCGAGATCGTCGCCGAACACGATCATCGCGCGATCCTTCTTCTGCTCCCACCGGAACCACATTCCCTCCTGCGCGCAGAGCCTCTGGATAAACCTGAATGGCGTCTCGTGATACTGCGTGATGTACTCATGCCGCTTGTACTGCCCACGCAACTGGAACACGAAGTCGACTCCGCTACGATATCCGTAGTGCCGCAACGTATCGGTGATGATCTCCTCGACCGATTGCTTCTGAAACAGCCGGCTCGTCACGCCGCGATCGAAATCGGCGAGTTTCGGCTCCAGCACGACCCTGTAGCGCGTTTGATCGGCCGATGTCTCGAACTCGTCGAACTTCGTCACGATGCCGTGAATCGTATGCGCGGGCGGTCTCGTGCTGAACCTTTCGGCGTTTTCGCCAAACATCTTGCGCAGATAATCGATATTCGGATCGCCCGGTTCGATCGTGAACCGTCCCGGGCGCCCGAGCACCTGATCCATCGGAATTCCCGCTACCGGGCTTGTGAATTCGATCTCATAGCCATACAGCTCACTGATGCGATCGACGCCCGTGAACTTCAGGATCGAGAACGGCGCCGGATGCGGCGCCAGCTTCAATTCATAAGCCTGCAACGGCAATACCATCAACATTGAATTCCTCTCGACTACGCCAATATCACAGCGCTGCCGAGGCAACTGCTAACGCTTGCCTCGGCAGCTCGTGCGAAGACTCAATCAGAAAACGTCTGGATCAGCTCTTCGCCTTCGGCATTTGCGACACCAGCGACAGACCGATGTCCATCCCCTCGACCTGGAAGTGCGGAATGATGAAAAGCTTGATGCGGAAGAAGCCCGGGTTGTCCTCGATGTCTTCGACGGTCACGTTCGCTTCACGCAGCGGGTGCGACGCCTGCAACTCGTCGCCCGGATCTTTCATCTCGGTCACGAGACCCTTGATCCAGTTGTTGAGCTCGATCTCCAGCAGACGTCGATCCTTGGTCGTCCCGATGTTTTCGCGCTGAATCAGCTTCAGGTAGTGCGCGATACGCGACAGCAGGAAGATGTACGGCAGCCGCGCGTTGATACGGCTATTGGCCGTCGCTTCCTTGGTCTCGTACAGTGCCGGCTTCTGTGCAGAGTTCGCCGAGAAGAAGCACGCGAAGTCGTGGTTCTTGTAGAACGACAGCGGAATGAAGCCGAGATTCGCGAACTCGAACTCGCGCGTTTCCGGAATCAGCACTTCGGTCGGGATCTTCGGCTGCACGCCGGTGCCAAGGTCGTACAGGTGCACCGGCAGGTCTTCCACCTTGCCACCAGCCTGCGGGCCGCGGATCTGCACGCACCAGCCGTTGTTCACGAAGCTGCGCGTCATGTTGGCCGCGAACGCGAACGACGCGTTGACCCACAGGTACCGGTCATGGTCCGGTCCCTTCACCGCTTCCTCATAGTTGAACGCACGCACCGGTGTCGTGTCCTTGCCGTACGGCAGGCGGCCGAGCACGCGCGGCATCGTGAGACCCACGTAGCGCGCGTCGTCCGTATCGCGGAAGCTCTTCCACTTGATGTACTCGGCGCGATCGAAGTAGTTGCCGATATCCTGGATCGCCGCGACTTCTTCCATCGACTTCTTGCCGAAGAATGCCGCGCCGACCGAGCCGATGAACGGCATGTGCGCAGCCGCCGCGACCTTCGAGATGTTACGCAGCAGTGCCACGTCCTGCGGCGAATTGGCGAACTCGAAGTCGCTGATCAACGCGCTGATCGGCTGGCCGCCCGGCGTGTCGTACTCCTCGATATACGCGAGGCGATACAGGCCGCTCTGGATCAGTTCAGGCGTGTCTTCGAAGTCGCGTTGCAGCGCATCCTTCGACACGTCCAGCACTTCGATGCGCGCGTTCTTGCGAAAATCCGTGCGCGACACCACCATCTTCAGGCCACGCCAGCGGCCCTCGAGCGCCTGAAACTCGGGCGTATGCAGCACGGCGTCGAGCTGGCGGCTGATCTGTCGATCGAGCTGGCCGATATGAAAATCGAGCAGCGACTTGTCGAGACGCTCCACCGGCTGGCTCGATTGCGCGACCAGTTCGAGAAACGCGCCGATACCACGCGCGATGCGCTCGTCGGCCGACGCCTCGGACAGCATGTCGTTATCGCGGAAGGCCTCGAGCGGGCGCGCCGCGGATACGGGCTTCAGGTTGATCTTGTCGCACAGCGACGCATAGACGCTGTCGCCGGCGCAGGACATGTCCTGCGTGGCATCGAGCACAACGGTCTCGGTCGCGCCCTGACGGGATTCGTTCTGTTCCATTTCTCTTCCTGTCTGCGTTTTTGCAGCAATGTGGTTGCGCAAGGCGGTGACGGCTTGCTTCGCCCGTTCCCGCTCAGGCATGGCCTTCCGGCTGGGTCGCAGCCGTCGCGATCTGCGCGAGTTCGCCGCGCAGTTTGTCCGACAGGCGCCGGTCCTTCAGGACCTTTTCGAACTCGCGGCGGAACGTACTGTTGTCGAGCAGATTGGACTTCAGATCGCGCAGCAGATTGCGCATCGCCAATAGCGCCTGCAACTCGGGAATCTGACGCGCCACCTGCTCGGGCTCGAAGTCTTTCATCGAGCGAAACGCGAGCTTGACCGGTAGCTCCGAACCGTCGTCGGCGAGCGTGTTCTCGGCCGCGATCTTCAGGTCGGGGGCGTAGTCGGCGAGCACCGCGTCGAAATTGTTTTTGTCGATGTTGACCTTCTTGCGCTCCGCCAGTGCCGCCTGCTCGCGGCCCGCACTGAAATCGCCGGCGACCAGCAGCTTGAGAGGCAGTTCGACCTTCTTCTGGGCGCCGCCCGTGTGCAGGTCCAATGTGATCGAGACGCGACTCTTCGGAATTTCGCGCTGAAAGCTGTCCATTCATACTCCTCATGTAATCCGATTCGACATAACCCGCAGATCTCGCCCATGGCGATGCGGTGACTCCATTTGCGCATGCCCGCGAGCGCGTTTAAAGAGATATGCGCGACTCGCAATGCTAATTACAACGACGATACCGCATTGCACGACTTCGGATCGTGCACCTCATTTAAATTCAGACGATATTAAAGCAGGTTTTTCCGCATGAGGTCAAAGCATATTGACCGAAACGCGGAATCAAACAGTGTGAACAATGGTTAAATAAATTCTGTTTTCGCCGATTCTCGTCGCCGCACCGCCCAGAGCGGAAAACGAGGAATCAACGAAATTTAACAGTTATTATATTTTGTTAATTCGCCACGCATTTATTTGACACAATCTCAAATTTAATTTCGCCTTCTCAGAATAAATCTAAACTGCATCTCAAATTTGAATTAGTCAATTTTTGTCATATTTTCAACGCCAGTCGAAATATGGGTATACGAATAGCGAATACGGCATATAGAATCCGAAATCTCGGGTAATCCAGATTAAATCAGCAACCAGCATCAGACCAAAATACCTATGCGGATCGACAAACCGCTCTGGCATGAGGGCCTCATCCTCACGCAGCAGCACTTTCAGCAACAAGAACGATGGGCCGGCTTCGCGCTGCAACAGCTCGCCACGTCCGCGCTCGCGCAGCCGTGGGGCACGCTCGGCGTCGAAGTCGACGAAGAGGCGTTGGCCACCGGCCGTCTGAAGCTCACACGGCTCAAGCTGCGCTTTTCAGACGGCACGCCGGTCGACACGACGCTCACCGACGCTCTGCCCGCCGCGCGCGATCTGACGCAAGGCGTGCCCGCCGATCTGCAAAGCGTCGTCGTGTTCGCGGCGCTCGCGCTGCCCGATGCGAACGGCGACAACTGCCGGTTCGATGAAACGTCGCTTGCGCGTCCACGCCGCACGTATCGCGAATTCGTCAAGGTCGTGGATCTGAACGGCGGCAGCGAAACCGAGATCGCGTCCGAGCGTCACGCGCTGCGTCTGCTGTTCGATTTCGAATCGCATGCCGACGACACGGTCTGCGCCATCGCGCGGCTCACGCGCAGCACGAGCGGCCAGTTCCAGGTCGATCACCGTTTCGTGCCGCCGTGCCTGACGCTCGACAGCCACCCACTGCATGTCGAGCGCATCAGTCGCCTCGCCGATATCCTGCAGGCGAAGAGCGTTGCGCTCGGCGCGCGTCGTAGCGAACGGCTCGAACAGGTCGCCGAATATGGCGTCGCCGACGTGCAGCTGTTCTGGCTTTTGCACTGCATTCACGCGGCGTGGCCGCAGTTGCGGCTCTACGCGGCGCATCCGCGCCGCTCACCGGAGCAGCTCTACACGACGCTCGCGCAACTGGTCAGCGCGTTGATCGCGTTCTCGACGCGTGTGCAACTCACCGACATTCCCGCCTACGACCACGCGCGCGCCGACGAGGTATTTGCGAAGCTCGAGGCCATGATCCGCGAATTGCTCGACGCGATCATTCCGTCGCGCGTCGTGTCGATCGGCCTCACGCGCAAGAGCGCGACCACGTGGGCGGGTCAGTTCCTCGACGAGCGCATCGTGGAAGGCGCGGCCGACTGGTATCTGTCGGTCAACGCGCCGATGCCGGCGTTCGAGCTCGCAGAGCGGTTCCCGCGCCTGTGCAAGATCGGCGCGCCCGACGACGTCGAGCACATCATCAATTCGGCGCTGCTCGGCATCCCGCTCAAGGCGGTAGCGCGCGTGCCGGCCGCGATTCCGGTGCGCCTCGACAATCAGTACTTCGCGCTCGACCCGGCGAACGCCGCGCACGCGAAAATGCTCGCCGCGCGCGCCTGCCAGATCTATCTGCCGGCGTCGGTGGTCGACGCATCGCTCGAACTTTACGCGGTACTACGCTCATGAACGCCCTGCCCCGAAGCCCCAACGAAGCGGCGCTGCTCGACAGCGCGCTCGGCGCGACGCGCGCGTCGCGCGAAGGCATTCGCGACCTGCTGCGCGACACCGCGCTGCTCGTCACGACGCTTACGCCCGGCGGCCACGCGGGTCACGCAATCGACTTCCGCAATCGTTGCGCTTCGCTGATCGCCAACTTCTCGAATGCACTCGAGCGGCGCGGCTATCCCGACGACGTACGGCGCGAAGCGCTACTCGCGCAATGCGGGCTGCTCGATGAAGTCGCGCTGCGCTATCTGCCGCCCGAAAGCCGTGCGGGGTGGGAACTGAAACCACTGCAAGTCGAGTTGTTCAACCTGCACGACGCGGGCGAGCGCGTGTTCGAACGGCTCGAAGCGCGCATGCGTGAAGCGTCGCCGCACATCGACCTGCTCGAATGCTACGCGGCGATTCTGAGCCTCGGCTTGATCGGCCGTTTCGCGCGCGATGGCGAAGCGAAACGCACGGCGTTGATTACAGCGCTGCATGCGCAGCTGGAAAAACTTCGCCCAGCGCCCGCACGCACCTTCATCGCCGATCGCCCCGGCCGCCGCTTGTCGGACTGGTTCTACCGGCTCTCCCCGTGGGCGGTTGCAGCGCTCGCATGCGTGGTCGCCGCCATCGTCTGGCTGGTCTGGTCGACCGTGCTCGACAGCCCGCTAGCGCAACTCGCGCACGCGAAGCTCACGCAGCCGTGAAGTCCGATCTGCGTATCCTGTCCGCAACCCCGACGCGCACGCCCGAGCGCGCGTACGAGAGACTCGGTTACCCGTTGCGCGCGATGCTCGTGTTCACGGCCGTGCTGGCGCTCCCGGTGATCTGGTTCGTGCTGCCGGGCGGACGCGGCATCGCATGGGCGCTGACGGCGGTCGTCGGCTTGCTCGTGGGCGTACTCGTCGTATGGCGCACGCTCTGGCTGTCCCGCGCGGGCGAACAGAGCGCGCAGGTCTTGGCCGCGCTCGGCGCCTCGACCGCCGGGATTCCGCCGAAGCTGCGCACGCGCATGCCGCTCGTGCTCGTTACCGGCGACGGTCTGCCGGCTCTGTTCGATCGCAACCACGAGGAGCGCTTCGCGCATGTCGGCGACGGCGCGATCTGGTTGCGAGTCGATCAGCCGCAGGAGTTGCCGCGTCTCGCGGTCGCGGTCAGACAGTGGCGCGACGGACGTGCGCCCGATGGCGTCGTGCTGTCGGTGGCGCCCGCGCTGCATGTCGGGGCCGACATGCTCACGCAGAAGCTGCGCGTCGTGCGCCATTGCGTCGCCGATGCGGCTCGCACGCTCGGCACGCGGCTGCCAGGCTATGTCGCGGTCTATCAGCGATTGACCACGAGCCCGCCTGGTCTGTCGGTGCCTGCATGGTACGGGGTGTCGTCGGCGACGCGAATCGTCGATGCCGAGCGTTTCGAACTCGTGGTCCGCGCGGCCGAAGCCGAGCCTCAGCGCATGCCTGGCGACGCGGGCAGTACCACGCCTACAACGGGTGCCGCGCGCGCGGCGGCGCTCGCGTCGCTCGTCGGCTGGACGCAGCGGGTCGTGATCGGCACGTTGACCGACCCGCAGCAGCCCGCCACACCGTGGGCGTTGTTCGGCGCGGGTTGGATCGATTGCGGTCCAGCAAGCGGTTCAGCAACCGGTTCGGCCGATCCGTGGGAACGCGACGTGCAGATGCAAACCTGTGTGAGCCGCGCCGCCGTCGGTGCATCACCGCTGCCGTGGCCGCTACCGCAAGCGCTGATCGAAGCAGCACCGCGGCGCTACTGGATGTCGCCGCGCCGCACTGCCTGCGCGCATGCGCTCGCGTTCCTCGCTTGCGCTGCCGCCGTCGCGTCGTGGTCCGCCGCGAGAAACAACGAAACGCTGCTCGATCGCATCGGCACCGACCTCGGCCGCTATTCGATGATTCCAGCCGCGCACGACAACGCCAAACGCGACGCGCTGCAAGCGCTCGTCGCCGATCGCGATCAGCTCGACCGTTACGCGCGCATCGGAGTGCCGCTGCGACTGTCGCTCGGCATGTATCGCGGTGCGCAACTGCTGCCGGCGCTGGACACCGCGATCGCGTCGTACGTGCCGCCTGCTCCGCCGCCGGCGGTCGTCACGCTCGACAGCATGTCGCTATTCGACAGCGGCCGCGCTCAGCTGAAGCCCGGCTCGACGCGCGCGATGGTCGGTGCACTCGAAATGATCAAGACGAATCCAGACAAGCGGATTCTGGTCGCCGGGCACACCGATAACGTCGGCAATCCGCAGAGCAATCTGAAGTTGTCCACGGCTCGCGCGCAAGCCGTGCGCGACTGGCTGATCAACGCGTCGGGCCTCACGGCGTCGCAGTTTGCGATTCAGGGCTATGGCGAGACGCGGCCGATCGCGAGCAACGCTACCGACGACGGACGCGCGAAGAACCGGCGAGTCGAAATCACGCTCGTGCCGGACGCTCCTTCAAACCAATAGGCGAAAAAATCGCAGTGTTTCGCCCCTGAAGCATCGCGCTTCGGGATCCAGACGCTCGGGGGCTGCTCCGGGCGGTTGTCGCAGCAGTAGATAAATCAAGGAGTAGAAAGTATGGCAATTCCGGCCTACATGTGGCTCAAGGACGACGGCGGCGCCGACATCAAGGGTTCGGTGACGGTGCAAGGCCGCGAAGGCAGCGTCGAGCTCGTCGCGTTCGATCACGGCGTGCATATCCCGACCGACGGCAACACCGGCAAGCTGACCGGCACGCGCGTGCACAAACCCATCGCGCTGACGAAGGAAACCGATGCGTCGACGCCGTATCTGTACAAGGCAGTGACGAGCGGTCAGACGCTGAAGTCGGTCGAGATCAAGTGGTACAAGATCGACGACGCCGGCAAGGAGAAGGAGTACTTCAACACGAAGCTGGACAACGTGAAGATCGTCGCGGTCAAGCCCAAGATGTTCGACATCAAGAACCCCGACTACGAGAAGCACAACCACCTCGAAGACGTCGAGCTGCGCTACGAGACGATCACGTGGTCGTACAAGGACGGCAACATCATCCACAAGGACACCTGGAACGAGCGTTCCTGATTTCCGCGTGTTACGCGAGACCGGCGTGCCGGCGGTCTCGGGACGCGCGTCGACGCGTCTTTACCGGTCCGCGTGGCGGGCTGGTCCTTTTTCATCGGCGAGTGCACAGCGCACTTGTCGCCTACCTCCGTCACCGGACTGCCGACATGACCTTGCGCGACGACCGAAGAAGCGCCCTGTGGGACACCACTCATCTGCTGCGCCGACTCAACCCGCACTGTGCGCAGGCGCTCGAAGCGGCCGCGAGTCTTTGCCAGACGCGGCTGGCTGACGAGATCACGGTCGAGCACTGGTTGCTGAAGCTGATCGAAGCCGGCGACGGCGACATCCCCGCTATCCTGCGGCGTTGCGCGATCGATATCGACGCGCTGTGGGATGCGCTGCTCGGTGCAATCGACCGTCTGCCGCGCAATCTGCGCGGCAAGCCCGCGCTGTCGCCGCAGCTGGCGGCGATGCTTGGTGACGCCTGGCTTCATGTGTCGTCGGAACGCGACGATGCGCGAATCCGCTCCGGCAATCTGCTGCAGGCCATCGTCGATGCGCCGCATATCCTGCGCGCCCAGAATGCGTGGCCGCTGCTTGCCGTCAGCAGTGCGCAGATCGAGCGTCTGCTGCCGCGAATTGCGCATCGGTCGTGCGAAAGTGAAATTGAAAGCGAAACTGAGGAACAGGAATCCGAAACGCCGCAACGTTCCGCCAGCGTTCCCGGGGCGAACAGCGTTTCTCGCGCAAAAGAAACCACACCTGCCAGCGCCGACGCCCTCGCCCGCTTTGCGATCGACCTGACCGACAAGGCGCGCCGCGGCGACATCGATCCTGTGTTCGGGCGCGAGCGCGAGATCCAGCAGATGGTCGACGTGCTCGCGCGCCGTCGCAAGAACAATCCGATCCTCGTCGGCGAACCGGGTGTCGGCAAGACCGCGCTCGTCGAAGGGCTCGCGTTGCGCGTCGCCGAAGGCAGCGTGCCGAACGTAATCCGCGACGTGCGCATCCTCACGCTCGATCTCGGCCTGCTGCAAGCGGGCGCCGGCGTGAAAGGCGAATTCGAGCAACGCCTGAAGACCGTGATCGACGAGGTGCAGGCTTCGCCCGTGCCGATCCTGCTGTTCATCGACGAAGCGCACACGCTGATCGGCGCCGGCAACGCGGCGGGCGGCGCCGACGCCGCGAACCTGCTGAAGCCAGCGCTCGCGCGCGGCGAATTGCGCACGATCGCGGCGACCACGTGGTCCGAATACAAGGAATTCTTCGAGCGCGACGCGGCACTCGAACGCCGCTTCCAGATGATCAAGGTCGACGAGCCCGACCACGACGCGGCCTGCTTGATGCTACGCGGCCTGAAAAGCCGCTACGCCCGATACCACCATGTACATATTCGCGACGAAGCTCTGGTCGCCGCGGTCAAGCTGTCGCGTCGTTACATCCCGGCGCGGCAACTGCCGGACAAAGCCGTCGATCTGATCGACACGGCCGCCGCGCGCGTACGCATGGGCCTCGAAGCACCGCCGGCCGAGTTGCAACGTGCGCGGGCCGCGGTCGCCGCGCTCGAGCTCGAACACGCGGCGCTCGCAGACGACGAACGCATCGGCGTCGACGATAGCGAAGCACGCCGCGGCGCACTGGACGCCGCACTCGCGAACGCGAAGGCCGAACTCGCGGCGCTGCAAACACGTTACGAACAGGAGCTCGAACTCGTCCAGACGCTGCACCGCCAACGCGACAGCGACGCCGTCTCGCGCGATGCCACCGCTTTCGCGCAAGCACGTCGCGCATTGACGACAGCACAAGGCAAGGCCCCGTTGATCTTCGCCGACGTCGACGCCCAGGCGATCGCACGCGTCGTCGCCGAGTGGACCGGCGTGCCGGTTGGCAGCCTCGTCGAAGACGAACTGCAAAACCTGCTGACTCTGGAAACGCAGCTCGCGACACGCGTCGTCGCGCAGCACGACGCGCTCGCCGCCCTATCCGAAAGCCTGCGGACCGCCAAGGCGGGGCTCAAGAACGAACACGCGCCGCTCGGCGTGTTTCTGCTTGTTGGACCATCGGGCGTCGGCAAGACCGAAACTGCGCTCGCGCTCGCCGACCTGCTGTTCGGCGGTGAAGCCGCGCTCACGACGATCAATATGTCCGAGTACCAGGAATCGCACACAGTCTCGCAACTGAAGGGCTCGCCGCCCGGCTACATCGGTTATGGACGCGGCGGCATTCTGACCGAGGCGGTGCGGCAGCGTCCGTACAGCGTCGTGCTGCTCGACGAAGTCGAAAAAGCGCACCGCGACGTGCTCGACATGTTCTATCAGGTTTTCGATCGCGGGATGATGCGCGATGGCGAGGGGCGCGAGATCGACTTTCGCAATTGCGTGATCCTGATGACGTCCAATCTCGGCGGCGCGCAAATCGATGAGACGACCGCGGAAAGCCCCGAGGTCTCGCACGACGAACTGCTCGACGCGATTCATCCGCAGCTCGTCGGCCACTTTCAACCGGCGCTGCTCGCGCGCTTCCAGACGCTCGTGTACCGCCCTCTCGATGCGAGTGCGCTAGCCTCGATCGTGCGCCTGAAGCTCGGTAACGTCGCGCAGCGTCTGCACCGCCAGCACGGCGTCGAACTGAGCTGCGACGAAGCGCTGATCGATGCGATGGCCGCGTTGTGTCTCGCGCGCGAATCGGGCGCGCGCAACGTCGATGCGTTTGTCAATCAGCGTATTCTGCCGACGGTGTCGCGCGAACTGCTCGCGCGCATGGCACATGGAATCGCGCCCGCCAGGATCCTGCTGACCGGTTCACCCGAAGGCAGTCTGACGATCGATTTCATCGATCGCGAAGACGCCGTGGCTGAACATGCGGCGAACGGCTA
The DNA here is from genome assembly GCF_014201005.1 of Paraburkholderia lebeckiae. Classification (NCBI taxonomy): domain Bacteria; kingdom Pseudomonadati; phylum Pseudomonadota; class Betaproteobacteria; order Burkholderiales; family Burkholderiaceae; genus Paraburkholderia; species Paraburkholderia lebeckiae. Next base: position 83,279 of record NZ_JACHDK010000023.1, read on the forward strand.
ACGGAGCGCCACTCGATGCCGGCGGGACCGTCTCTCTACGATATGCTGCTCGGCCAGATCGGCGGCGAGCCGCTCGACGCATACGACGACCGCACGCTCGAATGCCTGAGCGTGCAGCAGAACGTGCAGCGCATTCTGAACACGCGCGCGGGCGCATTGAAGCACCTGCCCGATTACGGTCTGCCGGACATGACGAACATCTACAAGGCCTTGCCGTCGTCGGCGCACGCGCTGAAGCAGCAGATGGAAGCGACGCTGCTGAAATATGAACCTCGTATTCGCGCGATCGACATCGACATCCTCGAGGACGACGACCCCGGCGTGCTGGTCAGCTTCGAAATGACATGTCATTTGAAGAAGGCCGGGCTCGTGCGCTTCGGCACGTATTTCGAGCCGCCGGGGCGGCTGCATATACGACGCCGGATGCAGGGGCGTGGGTAATCAGCGTTACACGCATGCTAGGGAAACGCTGATTAATGGAGCTCGGCGGTCATCGCTCACGTAGCCGAAGACGTTATAGAAGGCAGCTCACAGAACGGACTCACGAGGATGA
>NZ_JACHDK010000024.1:0-83463 GCF_014201005.1 Paraburkholderia lebeckiae
TTCTACTTGTCGTTTCCCGGCCATTCTGCTCGCGCGCTCGTCATGACGCACGCCAGGTTACCAGGATTCATTGTAGAAATGTGGGTAATTGAAAGTCAAACCTGCACGTATACCTTCTGCCCGGCGAGGTCCGATGAACAGTCGGCCAAGCGGCTAACGGCGCGACACGAGCGCGTGAACGCAGCTGAAAACAACGCGAAAAAAAGCCGGCAACGCGTGCCGGCTTTCCGATGTGACTCGAGAACTCAGAGAGGCATCACGCCAACGCCTTCTCGACGATCTCGCGCACGTCGCGCGACTTGACCTGTGCGGCCACTTTCTCGAGCGCCGCGCGCATGCTGTCGCGCAGCGCCGGCGTAAAGCGTCGCCACAGTTCGAGCGAGCGCGCGAGGCGCGCGGCCACCTGCGGATTGAGCGCGTCGAGCGCGATCACCTGCTCGGCCCAGAATGCGTAGCCGGAGCCATCTGCCGCGTGGAACTGCGCGGGGTTCGCCGCGCAGAAGCTGAAAATCAGCGAACGCGCCCGGTTCGGGTTCTTCAGGTTGAAGGCCGGATGCGTCATCAGCTTGCGCACCGTATCGATCACCGGATGTCGTGCGCCGCCGCGCTGGGTGGCCTGCAACGCGAACCATTTGTCGATGACGAGCGGCTCCTTCTCGAAGCGTCGATAGAAGTCGTCGAGCGCGTGCTGCGCCTCGGGGCTGCCGCCTTGCGGCGCGGCCGCGTTGAGCAGCGCCGACAGCGCGGCCGCGCGGTCCGTCATGTTGTTCGCCGCTTCATATTGCGCGGCCGCGAGGCGCACGGCGTCCGCGGAGTCGTCGAGTTCGGTCAGATACGACAGCGCGAGATTCTTCAGCGCGCGATGACCGGCGGCCTCGGGCGTCGTTTCATAGGCGCCCGGCGTGCGATGCTGCTCGTAGACCTTCAGCCAGTCGTCACGCAGCGCATTCGCGAGGCGCTTGCGCACGAACTGCCGTGCCGCGTGCACCGCGGCCGGATTCGATTCGGCCATCTGCTCGGCGAGATACGCTTCGGACGGCAGCATCAGTGCGAGCTCGCGGAACGCCGGCGACAGCGTCTCGTCGGTCAAAACGCGCGCGAACGCGGCGACCACCGAGTCGTCGAACTGCAGCGCCGCGCCCGTGGCCGCGCGCGTGGCCAGCGCGAGCAACTCGCGCGTGGCAAGCCGCTGGCCGGCTTCCCAGCGGTTGAACGGATCGCTGTCGTGCGCGAGCAGGAACGCGAGCTGTTCGCCCGTGTAGTCGTATTCGACGATCACCGGCGCAGAGAAATTGCGCAACAGCGACGGCAGCGGTTCCTGCCCGACGTTGACGAACGTGAAGGTCTGCTCGGTCTGCGTGAATTCGAGCACGCGCGTGGTCGACTCCGACGCCTTCGCCTCGCCGTCGAGCTGCAGCGGCAGGTCGCGGCCGTCCTTGCCGATCAGACCGATCGCGAACGGAATCAGCAGCGGCCCCTTCTGCGTTTCGCGCGCGGCCGGCACGGCATCGCCGTAGCCCTGGCGCAGTGTCACGCTGTAGCGCTGCTGCGCGGCGTCGTAGCGCGTGCGCACCGACACGCGCGGCGTGCCGGCCTGGCTATACCAGCGCTCGAACTGCGCGAGGTCGCGGCCGTTCGCGTCGGCGAGCGCGTGACGGAAGTCGTCGCAGGTCACGGCCTGGCCGTCGTGACGCTTGAAGTACAGGTCCATGCCGTTGCGAAAGCCGTCGCGGCCGAACAGCGTCTGATACATCCGCACGACTTCCGAGCCTTTCTCGTAGACGGTCATCGTGTAGAAGTTGTTGATCTCGACGTAGCTTTCCGGGCGCACCGGATGCGCCATCGGGCCCGCGTCCTCGGCGAACTGCATCTGGCGCAGCACTCGCACGTCCTCGATGCGCTTGGTCGCGCGCGCGGCTTCGTCGGTGGCGCCGCCCGCCATGTCGGCCGAGAACTCCTGGTCGCGCAACACCGTCAGGCCTTCCTTCAGGCTCAGCTGGAACCAGTCGCGGCACGTCACGCGATTGCCGGTCCAGTTGTGGAAGTACTCGTGGCCGACCACCGCCTCGATGTTGGCGAAGTCGTTGTCGGTGGCCGTTTCGGGGTTCGCGAGCACGTACTTCGTGTTGAAGATGTTGAGCCCCTTGTTCTCCATCGCGCCCATGTTGAAGTCGCTGACCGCGACGATCATGAAGCGGTCCAGATCGAGCTCGAGCCCGAAGCGCTGTTCGTCCCAGCGGATCGAGTGGATCAGCGAATCCATCGCGTGACGGGTCTTGTCGAGATCGTGCGGCTCGACCCACACCTGCAGCAGCTTTTCCTTGCCCGAGCCGGTCTTCACGCGTTCTTCGAGCGCAACGAGCTTGCCCGCGACGAGCGCGAACAGATAGCTCGGCTTCCTGAATGGGTCTTCCCAGCGCGCGAAATGGCGGCCGTCGGGCAACTCGCCTTGTTCCAGAAGATTGCCGTTCGACAGCAGCACCGGATAGTCGGCCTTGCTCGCGCGCAGCGTAACCGTGAAGCTCGCCATCACGTCGGGGCGGTCGAGGAAATAGGTGATGCGACGAAAGCCCTCGGCCTCGCACTGCGTGAAGAAGTTGCCGCTCGAGACGTACAGGCCCGACAGCGTGGTGTTTTCCGCGGGATTGCAGATGCTGGTGAGGGTCAGCTCGAAGCTGTCCGGCACATTGTCGAGCAGCAGGCCGTGCTCGTGCGGGTGCGCGTTCGGGAACGGCTTGCCGTCGATCGCGGCGCTGACGAACTCCAGTTGCTCGCCCATCAGTTCGAGATGCGCGGCGCGCGACGCATCCGGGTTGCGGCGAACACGCATGGTGTTCCTGACGACCGTGCGTTCGGGAACCAGATCGAACTCCAGCGCGACGGTGTCGATCAGGAAGGCGGGCGGCGCGTAATCGGCGCGGCGGATCACATTGGGCGTTGCGGTATCGGCCATGGCGTTCTGTAGTGGTGTACTCGAGCGGTCGGGCGCGCAAACGGCGCGCGAGCCGGGCTTGGTCGGCTCATTGTACAAAGCCTCGGGCAATCGTGCGGAAGGGAAGGTAGCGGAGTCTCGGCGCCGGGTAGCGCTGCCGCTTTCGACGGACAGGGGAAGAACCTTTTACCGGCTGGCGAGGTCAGCGTATTATCGGGCGCCGCGCGTGGCGGAGCGCCGGGATCGTCCGCCGGGCAGCGGATCGCGCGACGGAATAATCTCGACTGAAGCAGAGTTTTAACTGAAGCAGAATAGATGCAATCAGAGGCATCACGAGGCAAACCATGAACATCGATCGATGGACCCGCCGCGTCGCGCCGCTGTTCGTCGCGCTGACGGTGCTGCTATCCGGCTGCACGACCTACGTGACCACGCAGGTCACGGCGTTCTCGGACTGGCGCGGAAGCGACGCGACGCGCACCTATGCCTTCACGCGGCACGAGGATCAGAAGAACAATCTCGAACTGAGCGCTTACGAGCGGATCGTCGCGAACGAACTCGCCTTGCACGCGTTCCGCGAAGTCGCGCACGACGACGCGCGCTATCTGGTCGAGCTCGCCTATGGCATCCGCTCGGACATCGTGACCGTCGCGCAGCCGGTCTACTACAACCCGTGGCCCGGTCCTTACTGGGGCCGGCCGTTCGATCCGTGGGGACCGTGGGGGCCTTTCCCGGCGACGTACGTGAACCAGAGCTACCCGGTGTTCACGCATCTGCTCGGCATCCGGATCACCGAGCGCGCGAGCGGCCGGGAGGTCTACAACGTCACGGCGCGCAATGTCGGCGAGGAGTCGTCGCTGGTGCGGGCAATGCCATATCTTGCGCGTAGCGCGCTGGCTGATTTCCCGCTGGCCAACGGCGCGGTGCACACCGTGAAGATTCCGCTCGGCGGCGGTGGCGGCGCGGACGCGAACGAAGTTTCGCTGCCGGCGGCGGCGCCGCCCGGGGGCGCGGCGTCGGCGCCGAAGGCCGCGCAGTAGCTCAGACCCCGACCCCGAACAAAGCCATCGCGCCCAGCACGACGAACATGACCGCGGCGATGGCGTGCACGAGCGTGGTCGGCAGACGATGCGCGAAGCGGTCGCCGAGCAGGATCGCCGGCACGTTCGCGATCATCATGCCGAGCGTCGTGCCGGCCACCACGCCGAAGAAATCGTGAAAGCGCGCGGCGAGGGCGACCGTCGCAATCTGCGTCTTGTCGCCCATCTCCGCGAGGAAGAAGGTGACGACCGTGGCGCCGAACACGCCGAAGTGCGTGCGGTTCGTGTTGGCTTCTTCGTCGTCGAGCTTGTCGGGCACGAGAATCCACAGCCCCATGCCGATAAACGACGCCGCCAGCGCCCAGCGCATGATGGTCGGCGTCAGCATCGAGCCGAGCCAGGCGCCGAGCGCGCCGGCGCCCGCGTGATTGATCAGCGTCGCCGCGAGCACGCCGAGAATGATCGGTACGGGCTTGCGATAGCGCGCGGCCAGCACGAGCGACAGCAGTTGCGTCTTGTCGCCGATCTCGGCGAGCGCGACCGCTCCGGTCGAAATCAGAAAAGCTTGATTCACGTTGAATGGATTCCTCGGGCCGAAGATGAACGAGCGACGACCCACGACACGCCGGGCCCTGTTGCGGCGCGTGTGGATCATCGGTCTCGCCAGGCCAGAGGCTGCGACTGCCATGGCCGTGCAGGCCAAGTCTGTTGACAGGCGCCCCCGCGAACCACACGTGCGACGCACCGGCGAAGCGGTGCGGACGTGCCGCGGGGCGGCTACTCCCCAATGAGGGCCGGAGTATAGCAGGCGCGGACGTACCGTTGCGGCGAAGATTGCTTGCGCAGGCGCACCGGTATCGCGCCGTACCGCTCTGTAACAGATGCGCTGAAAGTCGAATGAAGGGTTTCGCCGATTGTCGGCGGCGGCGTCAAATCGCCTGACATTCCGTTGTTTCGCGGACGCGGATACAGATGGATACGTCTTTTCTGGCTGATTTAATCCAGAATATTCAGTATTATTTCGGCCACAAAAGGAGCCCGGGCCACAATCCGTGCGCACGATTGTCAGCGGAGCCTAAATGATTGGGGCCGATTGCCGATAATCCTGTATTTCCCGCAAAGAAGACTGCTCGATCCGGCTGAAAGTTTCCGGTCCGCGCGGCGCCGCTTGCTGTGACGGCTGCGTATTCCGTCAGGCGCCTGAGTCCTTTCCTCGTTTCTACGCGCGAACACCGATATGCCCGATCTGCACTGGACCATTCCGGTCGGTCGCTGGTCTAGCTGGCCGGCGGCCGCATCTGCCGCACCCGACATCGGCTTTATCGAGCCGATCGTGAGGCGGCGTCTCAGCACGCTGTCCAAGGTGGCGCTCAAGGTCGCGCACGACTGTGTGGCGCAGGAGCCGGCGCGCGTGGTGTTCGCCTCGCGGCATGGCGAACTGCGGCGCACCACCGACATCCTGCGCAGCATCAGCGCGGGCGAGCCGGTGTCGCCGACCGCGTTCAGCCTGTCGGTGTTGAACGCGATGACCGGCGTGTTCGGCATCGCGCGCGGCGACCGTTCGGCTGCGAGCGCGGTGTCGGCCGGTGCGCAAACGCTCGGCTATGCGCTGCTGGAAGCGTATGCGCAATATGCGACGCATGCCGATGCGCCGGTGTTGCTCGTGTATGCCGACGAACCGGCCGATCTCGCGTACGGCACGATCGAAGACGAAGTGCAGGGCGGCGCGATCGCGCTGTTGCTGGAGAAAGATGCGTCGGCCGGGCACATCGTCTGCTCGCTGAGCCGCGCTGACGAGGATGCGGGCGACCCCCGGGATGCGTCCCGGACCGCCTCGAGCGATGCCGCCAGCTTTCCGACCCAGAGCCAGGCGCTGCTGCACTGCCTCGACACCGGCGAGCCCGCGCGCTGGCACGGCGCCGGCGCGGTATGGCATTGGAGGTGGGATGACCGGGCGGCTTGATTACGCATGGCGTCTTTGCGCAACCGGCCTTGCCTTCGTCGGGTTCGGCGTGTGCGGCGTGCTGTTTTCGGTACTGGTGTTTCCGTTCGCGTGGCTCTGGCCGCATCGCGCGTCGCGGCAGCACGCGGTGAGCGCGGTGATCCACTGGTTTTTCCGCGCGCTCGTCGCGGTGCTGCGCGGTCTCGGCGTGATGGAACTCGAGGTGTCCGGTGCACAGGCGTTGCGCGCCGGGGAGCCGGCGATCGTCGTCGCGAATCACCCGACTTACCTCGACGTCATGGTCCTGCTGTCGCTGACGCCGCGCGCGTGCTGTGTCGTGAAGCACGCGCACTGGCGCAACCCGTGTTTTTGGGGCATCGTGCGAGCGGCCGAATACGTGAGCAACGCGGATGCGACCGCGCTGGTCGACGCGGGCGCGAAGCAGCTCGCGGCCGGCTATACGATGATCATTTTTCCCGAGGGCACGCGCAGCCCCGCGCCGAACCGGCTGCACGCGTTTTCGCGCGGCTTCGCGCATATGGCGCTGAAGGCCGGCGCGCCGATCGTGCCGGTGTTGATGGATTGCGATCCGCCCGCGTTCACGCGGCAGATGCGCTGGTACGACGTGCCGGCGCGCGCTTTCCGGATGCGCGTGAACGTGCTCGCGCCGCTCGGCATCGCCGAATTGGCCGCGCACGACACGAGCGCGGCCATCGCGGCGCGCAGCGTGACGAATGCCGTCGAAGCCCACATTACCAAGCACCTGTTCGATTATGGATTCTTTAAAACTGGAAATTAAAAAGCTTCTGATCGAAGCTCTCGATCTCGAAGACCTGAGCCCGGCCGATATCGACGACGATGCACCGTTGTTCGGTTCCGACGGCATCGGTCTCGACTCGATCGACGCGCTCGAGATCGGCATCGTGCTGCGCAAACAATACCAACTGACCATCGCGGCGAACGACGAACGCACGCGCGAGTACTTTCGCTCGATCAACACGCTCGCCGCGTTGGTCGAGAGTCAGCGCGAAGCGGCGCACGCTGCGAACGAAACCACAAGGAAGGGGGATTAACCGTGTCTGAGACTGAGATTCTTGAGCGCATCCGCGCGATCTTCAAGGAAAACTTCGCGATCGAGCCGGAGCGCGTGACACCCGACGCTCACCTGTTCGACGAGCTCGATCTCGACAGCATCGACGCGGTCGATCTCGCGATCAAGCTGCAGGAAATGACCGGCCGCCGCATCAAGCCGGAGGACTTCAAGTCCGTGCGCACGGTCGGCGACGTGATCGACGCGGTCGAATCGCTGCTCGCGGCGCAAGGCTGATGCCGCCCGCGCGCCCGCGCCCGCAGATGTTAAAGCCACGCCCCGCCGCAAGCGAATCCGGCACGCGCCTTCACTGGAGCAGGACCGCCTTGCAGGTGCCGCTGAGACTCGCTTACCCCGCGCTGATTTTGTGCGCATGGCACTGGGACGCGCCGCGTCTCGTCGGCTGCTTGCTGCTCGCGACTGTATGGCTGCAGCGCTGGGCCGGCGGCGGTCCGGTCGCGATGCCGCTGCGCCAGCTGTCCGCGCTCGACTGGGGCGTGGTGATGCTGCTGAGCTGCGCGTCGGTGGCGATCGTCGTCACCGATAGCGAGCTGCTGCTGCGCTTCTATCCGTCGTTCGTCAATCTCGGTTTGCTGATCGCGTTCGGCGCGACGCTCGTGCGCGGGCCGTCGATGATCGAAAAATTCGCGCGCCTCGGCAGCCCTGAACTGCCGCCGGACGCGGTGCGCTATACGCGGCGCGTGACCCGGGTCTGGTGCGGCTTTTTCATGCTGAACGGGGTGTTTTCCGCCTATACCGCGCTCGATTGGAGCCGCGCGAGCTGGTCGCTGTACAACGGCGCCGTCGCGTATGGGCTGATCGGCGCGCTGCTTGCCGGCGAGTACGTGTGGCGGCGCCTCTTCATGCTGCCGCGCGCCGCGCGGGCGGGTTCGGAGGCGGCCTGATGATCGCGTTGCACGATCTGTTGTCGGCCGACGCCGCGCTCGTCGCGGGTGATGCGCTTGCCGCACCGGTGTGCCGCGACGGCGCGGTGCTGCTCGATCGCGCGGCGTTTCGCGCGCGCGTCGAGGGCTTGGTCGAGCTCGTGCGCATGCACGACGCGCCACGCTGCGCGGTCTGTATCGACGATCCGTTCGAGTTCGCCTGCGCATTGTTCGCGCTGCTCGCGTGCGGCAAGGAGCCGGTGATCCCGGCCAATGCGACGCCGGGCTATCTCGCCGAGCTCGCGGGCGCGTACGACTTCATGCTGACGGATGCGGATCTGCCGCCGTTCGTCGCATCGGCGCATGCACATGCCGCCGCTAGCACCGCCTATTCGATCGACCCGCACGCGCCGCTCACGCTCTACACGTCCGGCAGCAGCGGCACGCCGAAGCCGATTCGCAAGACGCTCGCGCAATTCAACGCTGAAGTGCACACGCTGGAACTGCAGTGGGGTGGGTTGCTCGGCAACGCGACGATGCTCGCGAGCGTGCCGCATCACCACATCTACGGCCTGCTGTTTCGCGTGTTGTGGCCGCTCGCGGCCGGCCGCGCGTTCGATCGCGCGATCGGCATGGAGCCGCAGCAGCTGCAGGCGCGCATCGCGCAATGCGGCGCGACGGCGATCGTGTCGACACCCGCGCAACTATCGCGCTGGCCCGCGTTGCCGGGCTTCGCCGCGCTGACGCCCGCGCCGCGCGCGTTCTTTTCGTCGGGTGGTCCGCTCGCGGCCGACGCCGCGCAGCCCTATGCGGCGAGCTTCGGCGCGGCGCCGCTCGAAATCTACGGCAGCACGGAAACCGGCGGGATCGCGTGGCGGCGCCAGGATCAGGGCGACGCGTGGCAGCCGGTCGCCGGCGCCGAGCTGCGCCGCGACGACGACGGCGCGCTGTGCGTGCGTTCACCGCATCTCGATCACGACGGCTGGCATCGCACGGGCGACCGCATCGCGTTCGATGCCGACGGGCGCTTCCGTTTGCAAGGGCGCCTCGACCGCGTGCTGAAGCTCGGCGGCAAGCGCGTCTCGCTGCCGGAGCTCGAGGCGCGTCTCGCGCTGCATCCGTATGTCGCGCAAGCGGCGCTGGTGCCGCTCGAAGGCGCATCGCGCGAACGGGTCGGCGCAGTGGTCGCGCTGAGCGAAGCGGGCAGCGCGGCGCTGCGCGACGAAGGCCGCGTCGCGCTCGCGAAAACGCTGCGCCGGCATCTGGCCGACTACTTCGATGCGGTCGTGCTGCCGCGTCACTGGCGTTTTCGCATCAGTCTGCCGTTCGACGCGCGCGGCAAGCTGCCCGCCAGCGCGGTGGCCGCCGCGTTCGCGCCGCGCGCCGAGGGCATGGAAGTGCTCGCCGAAACGCGCGTCGGCGACGCGCTGCACTACGTGCTGCGCGTGCCGCCGTCGCTCGTGCATTTCGCCGGCCACTTTCCGGGCCTGCCGATTCTGCCGGGCGTCGTGCAGGTCGACTGGGCGGCGCGAATCGCGGCCGGGCATTGGCCGCGGGTGCGCGAGGTGACGTCGGTCGACCGCTTGAAGTTCATGGCGCCGGTGTCACCCGGTGCGGTGCTCGAGCTCACGCTCGCGTACGACCTCGAGCGCCGGCGCGTGCAGTTCGCGTACCGGCTCGACGGACGCGAATGCGCGTCGGGCGTGCTCGTGCATCGGGAGGACGCATGATGAAGTTCGCGCCCTGCATCGTCATTCCGATCTACAACCACAAGGACGCGATCGGCGCGACCGTCGCGCATCTCGCGGTGCACGGCCTGCCGATGTTCGTCGTCGACGACGGCAGCGACGAGCCGACCCAGCAGGTGCTTGCCGGGCTCGCGCGGCAGTACGCCGGGCAGATGACGCTGCTGCGTCTGCTCGAAAACGGCGGCAAGGGTGCGGCGGTGATGGCGGGCCTGCGCGCGGCGCGCGCCGCAGGCTACACGCACGCGCTGCAGATCGACGCCGACGGCCAGCACGACGCGGCCGACGTGCCGTGCTTCATCGATGCGGCGCGCACTGAACCCGCTGCAGTGATTCTCGGCCGTCCGATCTACGACGACAGCGTGCCGAAGGCACGTCTGTACGGCCGCTACTTGACCCACGTGTGGGTGTGGATCGAGACGCTGTCGCTGACGATCCGCGATTCCATGTGCGGCTTTCGTCTGTATCCGCTCGCGCTCGCGTGCGAGCTGATCGACAGCGTGCAGCTGCCGACGCGCATGGACTTCGACATCGAGATCCTCGTGCGTCTGTACTGGCGGCGCGCCGCGTTCCGCTCGATCGCGACGCGCGTCACCTATGCGTCCGACGGCGTGTCGCATTTCGACGTGCTGTGGGACAACGTGCGCATCAGCCGCAGCCATACGCGGCTCGTGTTCGGCATGCTGTCGCGCCTGCCGATGCTGCTCGCGCACAAGGTGATGCCGCGCCGTGGCGTGGTGGCCGACGACATCGATGAAGCCCAGCCCGAAGCATGGTGGCGTCTCGCCGAACGCGGCAGCCACCTCGGCATGAGCCTGCTCGCGCTCAGCTGCAAGCTGTTCGGGCGCCGCTTCACCGCGCTGTGGCTGCATCCGATCGTCGCGTATTTTCTGCTGACGGGCCGCGCCGCGCGCGCCGCGTCGGGCAACTACTTCACGCGTCTGAACGCGGCGGCGCCGTCGGTGGATACGCCGCGTCCGGGCTGGCTGTCCGCGTATCGCCATATGCTCGCGTTCGCGCAGTCTGGCTTCGACAAGCTCGCCGCGTGGAGCGGCCGCGTCAACGAAACCGATGTGACGTTCGACGATCCTTCGGCGTTCGAAGCACTGATCGCGAGCGGCAACGGTGCGCTCGTGATCGGCGCGCACCTCGGCAATCTGGAGATGATGCGCGCGCTCGCCGTGCGCGGTGAGCACGCGAAGGTCACGGCGGTCGTCTACACCGAGCACGCGCGCCGCTTCAATCGCGTGCTGGCGTCGTCGAATCGCGACTTCGCGCGGCATCTGCTCGAGGTCGGCGACTTTGGTCCCGAGACGGCGGTGCTGATGCAACAACGTATCGATGCGGGCGAGCTGCTGGTGATCGTCGGCGATCGGGTGCCGGCGCGCGAAGCGGGACGCACCACCGACGCGCAATTTCTCGGCGCGAGCGCGCCGTTCGCGCAAGGGCCGTACGTGCTCGCGCATGCGCTAGGCTGTCCGGTCTATCTGTTTTTCTGCCTGAAGGAACGCGACGGCTATCGCATGTACTTCGAGCCGTTCGCCCAACGCATCGAGCTGCCGCGCCGCGAACGCACGCAGCATCTGGCCGCGTGGGCACAACGCTACGCGCTGCGCCTCGAACACTATTGCCGCAAGGCGCCTTATCAATGGTTCAACTTCTTCGATTTCTGGGGCCAGCCCAAGCGAGGCGCGAATGGCCGAACATGATCTGAACGATGTGCGGCACGCACGCGGCGTTGCGAATGCCGATGTGGCTGCGGATGCCGATTGCACGCCGATCGTCGTCGGTGCACGCCGGCTGACGATCGAAGAGGTCGTCGCGATTGCGCGACGGCGGGCGTCTGTCGCGCTGAGTGACGATCCCGCATGGCGCGCGCGCATCGAGCGCGGCGCCGCGTTCCTGCGCCGCCAGTTGGCCGCCGGCGCGACCGTGTACGGCGTCAACACCGGTTACGGCGACGCCTGCGTGGTCGACGTGCCGATGGCGCTCGTCGAGGCGTTGCCGCTGCAACTGACGCGGTATCACGGCTGCGGCATGGGCGCATATCTCGACGAAGCGCAAACGCTCGCGGTGATCGCCGCGCGTCTCAATTCCCTCGCCTATGGATTTTCGGGCGTGCGTACGGTGCTTCTCGAACGCCTCGCGGCCTTGATCAATCATCGCGTGTTGCCGCTGATTCCGTCCGAGGGTTCGGTCGGCGCGAGCGGCGATCTGACGCCGCTGTCGTATGTGGCGGCTGCGCTCGCGGGCGAGCGCGACGTGCAGTACGCCGGCGGGTTGCGCGCGGCGCGTGAGGTGTGGACCGAGCTGGGTGTCGAGCCGCTGACGCTCGCGCCGAAGGAAGGCCTCGCGCTGATGAACGGCACGGCCGTGATGACCGGCCTCGCCTGTCTGGCGGTGGCGCGCGCTGAGCACCTGACGCGGCTTGCCGCGCGTTTGACCGCGCTGTCGACCGTCGCGCTCGACGGCCGCGCCGCGCACTTCGACGCGACGCTGTTCGAGGTGAAGCCGCACGCGGGCCAGGCCGAAGCGGCCGCATGGATCCGCGCCGATCTGGCCGGCCGCGCCGACACGCCCGGGCATCGCCTGCAGGACCGCTATTCGATTCGCTGCGCGCCGCACGTGATCGGCGTCGCGCGCGATGCGCTTGGCTGGGTGCGCCGCGACGTCGAAAACGAGCTGAACAGCGCGAACGACAATCCGCTCATCGATCCCGACAACGAACGCATTTTGCACGGCGGCAACTTCTATGGCGGCCATATCGCGTTCGCGATGGATGCGCTGAAAGTCGCCGTCGCGAATCTGGCGGATCTGATGGACCGGCAGCTCGCGTTGCTCGTCGATGTCAACTTCAACAACGGCTTGCCGCGCAATCTGTCGGGCGCAGCGCCCGAACGCGCCGCGATTAATCACGGCTTCAAGGCCGTGCAGATTTCGTCGTCCGCGTGGACCGCGGAGGCGCTGAAGAACACGATGCCCGCGAGCGTGTTTTCGCGCTCGACCGAGGCGCACAATCAGGACAAGGTCAGCATGGGCACGATCGCCGCGCGCGATTGCCTGCGCGTGCTCGAATTGACGGAGCAGGTCGCCGCCGCGCACACGCTCGCGACGGTGCAGGCCGTGCATTTGCGCTTGCGCATCGACAGCGCGACACCTGTGCCCGCGCCGCTGCGCGCGTTTGTCGACGACGTCGGCGCGCGCTCGCCGTTCGTTGCCGAGGACCGCGCGCTCGAAGGCGAGTTGCGCGCGTTGACCGCGCGCATTGCCGGGTGCGAACTGCTGGACATGGACGACTATCGCGAGGGAGCCAACGCATGAGCGACGCCGCGAAACCGAACCACGCGCTGACTGCCAGCGCGACGCTCGAAGTGCCGTTTCACGACGTCGACGCGATGAACCTGTGCTGGCACGGCAATTATCTGAAGTACTTCGAGATGGGCCGCGCGGCGCTGCTGCGCGCGTTCGACTACGACTATCGCGAGATGCGGGCATCCGGCTATCTGTGGCCGATCGTCGAGGCGCATCTGAAATACGTGCGGCCCGCCGTGTACGGACAGACGCTCGAAGTGCGCGCCCAACTGCTCGAATACGAAAACCGCCTGAAAATAGGCTATGAAATCGTCGATTGCGCGTCGGGCACGCGGCTCACGAAGGGCTATACAATCCAGGTCGCCGTCGATGCCGCCACCGAGGAATTGCAGTTCGTGTCGCCGCCGGTCGTATTCGACAAGCTGGAGCGTGTATGGGGACGATGAATCGCCGTGCGCTGACAGTGGTCGTGTCACGGCTCGCGGGGGTGATCGGCGTGATGGGGGCGCTCGCATTGCCCGCGGGGTCGGCCGCTGCGGCTACCGCAAGCAACCCAGCCCCGACCAACGAGTCCGCCAACAGTGCCGCCAACAACGCCAACGCCGCGCTGGTCTCGCAGATCGCCGCGCATCTCGCGCAACCCAAGGGCGTGCGCGCGCGATTCACGCAGACGCAGACGCTCGCCGCGATGAAGCAGCCGCTCGTCAGCAACGGCACGTTGCTGTTCTTCCGCGAGCGCGGCGTGATCTGGCAGATCGACACGCCCTACAAGGCCACTTACGTGATCACCGACGCTAACGTCGCGCAGCTCGACGCCAGCGGCCATCGCGTCAGCACCCATAGCGCGCAGGCCACGCGCGGCGTCGCGCAGGTGTCGAAGATGATGCGCGCGATGCTCGGCGGCGATCTGTCGGCGCTGTACTCGCAGTTCGACGTGAGTGCCGAAGGCAACGCCGCGCAATGGCGCATGCGACTCACGCCGAATCAACCGCAGCTCGCGCAGTCGATCAAGGCCCTCGACATGAGCGGCGGCGATTATCTGCAAAGCCTGCGCATCACGCTCGCGACCGGCGACGTGACGAAGCTCGAGTTCGCCAACAGCACGGCCGTCGCCGAGCCGACGCCGGACGAGCGCAGCCTGTTCGGAGCACCGTGATGGCGGTGCCGCAGCAGCGAGCCGCGAAACAAGCCGCGAAACAAGCTGCGAAACAAGCCGCAAAGCGCGCATGGGGCGTGCGTGCCGCATGGCTCGCGCTCGCGCTGCTGGCGGCGCTCTATTGCGGTTGGCGCTTCGCGGGAGCGTCGCCGCTCGAAACCAATCTGCTCGCGCTGCTGCCCGCGACCGAAGCGGACCCCGTCGCCGAAAAAGCGGTCGACACGCTCGCCAGCGCGCTCGGCGATCGCACCGTGCTGCTCGTCACGAGCCGCGACGATGCACACGCGAAAGCGGCCGCGAAGCAACTGGGCGCGTCGTTGCAAAAGAGCGGCGCATTCGCATCGGTGACGGCCGAGCTGCCGCCGTTCGACCTGTCACAGATCGCGGCACTGTATCTGCCGTACCGCTTCGGCCTGCTCGCGCCGGCCGATCGCAGCGCGCTTGCGAGCGCAAGCGCAACGACGCTGCACGACCTGCTCGCGCAACGCATCTATAGCCCGCTGCAAGGCGGCCTCAGCACCCAGCTCGCCGACGATCCGTTCGGCTGGCTCGAACGCTGGCTCGGCAATCTGCCGCTCGCGACGTCGAATCTCGAAGTCGAGGACGGCCTGCTCGTGGCGCACCGTCACGACGCGCAGGGCGACACGACCAGCGTGCTGATCGTCGCGACGCTGCCCGGCTCCGCCTATGAAACGAAGACGCAGCAGGCGGTGCGCGCGGTGCTCGCCGATGCGCAAAGCAGCTTGCGTCAGACGTTCCCCGACGTATCGCTGGCGCGCACCGGCGCCGTGTTCTATGCCGAGGCCGCGCGCAGCGCATCCGAACGCGAAGTGCACGTCATCGGTATCGCGTCGCTGTGCGGCATCGCGCTGCTGATGACGTGGGTGTTCCGCTCGCCGCGTCTATTGCTGCTTGGCTTCGTATCGACGGCGCTCGGCATCGTCTGTGCGCTCGCGGCGACGCTGCTGGTGTTCGGCAAGCTGCATCTGTTGACGCTCGTGTTCGGTGCGAGCCTGATCGGCGAGGCGGTCGACTATTCGATCCAGTATTTCGTCGTCTATCTCGGCGCGGGCCGCGACTGGGAGGCGCGGCGCGGCGCGCGCACGGTGCGGCCCGCGCTCAGCGTTGCGCTCGCGACGAGTCTGCTCGGCTACGCGATCCTGATCTGGGTGCCGTTCCCCGCGTTGAAGCAGATCGCGTGTTTCGCGATGGTGGGCATCACGACCGCGTTCGTGTCGGTGCTGTCGCTGCTGCCCGCGCTGCTCACGCGCGCGCCGAAGCGCAGCCCGCAACGCGTGTTCGCGGGCGCGGCGCGGCTGCTCGTGCGCTGGCAGCAGGCGCTCGGCGGCAAACGCGCGTGGCTGGTCGCGGCGCTGCTGCTGATCGCGGCGGTGCCCGGCTGGCTGCGTCTGACGAGCGACGATGACGTTCATCTGCTGATTCAGCGCGACGCGTCGCTGGTCGCGCAGGAAGACACGGTGCGCGCAGCGGTCGGCGTCGATAACAGCGCGCAGTTTTTCGTCGTGCGCGGCGCGACGCAGGAAGCGGTGCTGCAACGCGCCGAAGCGCTCGGCGCGCAGCTCGATGCGCTGAACGGCACCGCGCATAGCGTCGGCGGCTATCAGTCGGTCGCGCAGTTCGTACCGTCCGCGCAGCGTCAGAACGACGATCGCGCGCTGCTCGCGCAGCACGCGTTCCACGACCCCGCCGCCTTGCGCGCGACGCTGCTGCAAGCCGGCTTCAAGGACGAAGTCGCCGATGCGTGGCTCGCCGCGTTCGCGAAGCCGGCAGCGCCGCTCACCGTCGAGCGCTGGCTCGCGGCGCCCTGGTCGCGGCCGTATCGGCATCTGTGGCTCGGCGCGGTGGGATCGAACCGGGCGAACCGAGCGCATGCGCCGGCAGGCTACGCCGCCGTCGTGATCCCGCAAGGCGTGACGCCGCGCAACGAGCCTGCGCTGATCGCGCTCGCGCACGGCTTACCCGGCATCGTGTTCGTCGACAAGGCCGCGAGCGTGTCGAAGCTGCTCGGCGCGTATCGCGTGGACACCGGCTGGTGGTTGGGCGGCGCGCTCGCGCTCGTGTGCGTGCTGCTGATGCTGCGCTACGGAGCCCGCGGCGGTATCGCGACGACTTTGCCCGTGCTGCTCGCGCTCGGCGTCGCGTTGGCGGTGTTCGGTTATGCGGGCGTGCCGCTCAATCTGTTCAACTGGCTCGCGCTGATGCTGGTGCTCGGCGTCGGCGCAAACTATGCGGTGTTTCTGCGCGAAGGCTGTTCGCGCGCGGATGCGAATCTCGGCGCGGTGTGGACTGGCGTGTTGCTGTCGGCGGCCACTGCGCTGTTGTCGTTCGGCATGCTCGGCATCAGCGCGATGCCCGCGCTCAGAAGCTTCGGCATGACGCTCGCGCTCGGCATCGCGGTCGCGGTGCTGCTTGCGCCTATCGGCATGCCATCGGAATCACGGAGGGCGGCATGAACGCGCCATCAGTTTATTTGCACGCGCTCGGCATGATCAACGCGCTCGGCGGCGATGTCGACGAGATCGTGCCGGCGCTCGCCGCCGCGCGCTCGCGCGGCATGGGCAACGTGCATACCGGCATCGGCGATGCGTTCGTCGGCAGTGTGCTTGCGCCGCTCGATCTCGCGCCGCGCGCCGATCTCGCGCGCTACGACTGCCGCAACAACCGGCTGCTGCTCGCGGCGCTCGCGCAGATCGCGCCCGCGATCGAAGCCGCGCGCGAGCGCTACGGCCCTGAGCGCATCGGCGTCGTGCTCGGCACCAGCACGTCGGGCATCGAGGCGGCCGAGACCGCGTTCGTCTATCACGCGCAAGCCGGCGAATTGCCGGGCAGCTTCAACTACCGGCAGATGGAAATCGGCACCGCCGCGCCATTCGCGGCCGCCGCGCTCGACCTGCAGGGGCCGGCGTTCACGATTTCGACCGCCTGCACGTCGAGTGCCAAGGCGTTCGCGTCCGCGCGTCGGCTGCTGCAATTGCGGTTGTGCGATGCGGTTGTCGTCGGTGGCGTCGATTCGCTATGCGAGTTGACCGTGCAGGGCTTCGCGTCGCTCGAATCGACCAGCCGCGTGCGCACCAATCCGATGAGCCGCAACCGTTGCGGCATCAACGTCGGTGAGGGCGCGGCCGTGTTCCTGATGAGTCGCGATGAAGCGGCGGTGCGGCTCGCGGGTCTCGGCGAATCGAGCGACGCGCATCATATTTCGGCGCCGGACCCGCGCGGCGTCGGCGGCGAAATGGCTTTGCGCGAGGCGCTGGCGGACGCGGGCATCGCGGCGTCGGCGGTTGGCTATGTGAATCTGCACGCGACCGCCACGCAGAAGAACGACGACATGGAAGCGCAGCTGATGGCGCGCGTATTTCCCGACGGCGTCGCCGCGAGCGGCACCAAGCCGCTCACCGGCCACCAGCTCGGCGCGGCCGGCGCGACCGAACTGGGCTTCGCGTGGCTCACGCTCGCGCGCGAGAACGCGACGTTGCCGCCGCATCTGTGGGACGGCGAGGCCGATCCCGCGCTGCCCGCGCTCGACCTCGTCGACGGCGCGCGCTATCTGCCGCGCGGCACGGCCACGCAGTACGCAATGAGCAACTCGTTCGCATTCGGCGGCAGCAATGTCAGCCTGATTCTGGCCCGTTAACACGCATGACGACTCCTCTCCTGACCGACGCGCAACTCGCGCGGCAACCGATCGAGGCGATGATCCCGCATCGCGGCAGCATGCTGCTGCTCGATGCGATCGACAGGTTCGCCGACACCACATTGAGCGCGTTCGCCAACGTCGACCCGCATGCATGGTATGCGGACGCCGCCGGCGCGATGCCCGCATGGATCGGCATCGAGGTGATGGCGCAAGCGATCGCCGCGCACGTCGCGCTCGTCGCGATGCGCGCCGGCGGCCACGCGCGTGCCGGCGTGCTGCTCGGCTCGCGCAGCTATCGGGCGCTGCAACCGGCGTTCCGAAGCGGCGCGCGTTTGCGCGTTCATGTTAGCGAGCTGCTTCGCAGCGAAGCAGGCCACGGCGCCTACGAATGCACGCTCGACGACGACGGCGGCGTGCGCTGCGCCGAAGCCGTGATCAAGGTGTTTCAACCGCCCGATTTTCAGTCATTCATCGAAGGGAGTGTCAGTTCATGAACCGGCGAGTTCTCGTTACCGGCGCAAGCCGCGGCATCGGCCGCGCGATTGCGTACAAGTTGGCCGCCGACGGCTTCGCCGTGACCGTGCATTGCCGCACGGGACGCGGCGAAGCCGACGCGGTCGCGACGGGCATCGCCGCGCAGGGCGGCATGGCGCGGGTGCTGCAATTCGACGTGCGCGAGCGCGCCGCGTGCCGCGAGGCGCTCGAAGAGGACGTGGCCGCGCACGGTCCCTACTACGGCATCGTGTGCAGCGCGGGCGTCACGCGCGACGCCGCGTTCCCGGCACTCACCGAAGAAGACTGGGACGTCGTGATCGAAACCGGCCTCGACGCGTTCTACAACGTCGTACATCCGCTGACGATGCCGATGGTGCGCGCGCGCCAGGGCGGACGCATCGTGACGATCGCGTCGGTGTCGGGCGTGATGGGCAATCGCGGCCAGGTCAACTACAGCGCGGCGAAGGCCGGACTGATCGGCGCGAGCAAGGCACTCGCGGTCGAGCTCGCGTCGCGCAATATCACCGTCAATTGCGTCGCGCCGGGGCTGATCGAGACCGGCATGCTCGAACAGATGACGCTCGATCACGCGCTGAAGACCGTGCCGATGAACCGCGTCGGCCAGCCGGCCGAGGTCGCGTCGGTCGTGAGCTTTCTGATGTCGGATGGCGCGTCGTACCTGACGCGCCAGGTGATCGGCGTGAACGGCGGGATGATCTGATGAAGCGCGTCGTCATTACCGGCATGGGCGGCGTGACCGCGTTCGGCGATAGCTGGGACGCGGTCGAAACCCGCCTGAAACGCGGCGAGAACGCGGTGCGGCGCATGCCCGAATGGGACTACTTCGCGTCACTGCATACGCGGCTCGCGTGTCCGCTGCCCGAGTTCACGACCCCCGCCCATTACCCGCGCAAGAAGGTGCGCTCGATGGGCCCGGTATCGCTGTACTCGGTGCGCGCGAGCGAACTCGCGCTCGCCGACGCGGGCCTTGCCGACGACACCCGCATCGCCGACGGCCGCATGGGCGTCGCGTACGGGTCGTCGTCGGGTTCCGTGCAGCCGATCCGCGCGTTCGGCACGATGCTCGAAACCGGCTCGATGAGCAACGTCACGTCGAACAGCTACGTGCAGATGATGCCGCACACGACGGCCGTCAACGTGAGCCTGTTCTGGGATCTGAAAGGCCGCATCATCCCGACCTCGTGCGCATGCGCGTCGGGCAGCCAGGCGATCGGCTACGCGTACGAGGCGATCCAGTCCGGCAAGCAGACGCTGATGCTGGCAGGCGGCGCGGAAGAGTTATCCGGCCCGGCGGTGGCCGTGTTCGACACGCTGTACGCGACCAGCACCCGCAACGGCGAGCCGCATCTGACGCCGCGTCCGTTCGATGCCGCGCGCGACGGCCTCGTGGTCGGCGAGGGCGCGGCGACGCTGGTGCTCGAAGAATACGAGCACGCGCTGGCGCGCGGCGCACGGATTCACGCGGAGGTCGTCGGCTTCGGCTGCAACTCGGACGGCGCGCACATGACGCAACCGACCGCCGACACGATGGCGCTCGCGATGCAACTCGCGCTGCGCGACGCGCAATTGCCGCCCGAGGCGATTGCCTATGTGAACGCGCACGGCACCTCGACCGATCGCGGCGACATGGCCGAAAGCCACGCGACCGCGCAGACCTTCGGTGCGCGCATGCCGATCAGCTCGCTGAAAAGCTATATCGGTCACACGCTCGGCGCGTGCGGCGCGATCGAGGCGTGGTGGACGATCGAGATGATGAAGCGCAACTGGTACGCGCCGACGCTGAATCTCGAGAACGTCGATCCGGCCTGCACGCCGCTCGACTACATCGTCGGCGGTGCGCGCGAGATCGACGCCGAGTACGTGATCAGCAACAACTTCGCGTTCGGCGGCATCAACACGTCGCTGATTTTCCGGCGCGTTCGATGAGCGTCAGCCTGCAACGCGTAGTCGTGACCGGCATGGGCATCGTGTCGTGCCTCGGCAATACGCTCGACGATGTCTCGACTGCCTTGCGCGCTGGGCGCTCGCGCGTCGAGCGGATCGATGCGTGGCGCGAGCGCGGGTTTGCGTCGCAGGTGGCCGGCGTCGCGTCGGTCGCGCGCGAGGCGCCATTCGAGCGCAAGCTCGAACGCTTCATGGGCGACACCGCGCGCTTCGCGTGCCACGCGGCGCAACGTGCGATCGACGATGCCGGGCTCGCCGTCGCGGCCTTGCAGTCGCCGCGCGCGGGCGTCGTGATCGGCTCGGGCGTCGGCGCGATGGCGAGCTACGACGCGGCGCTCGCGATCGCGCAAACGCGCGGCGTCGACAAGGTGCCGCCGTACACGGTGCCGCATGCGATGAGCAGCACCGCGTCGGCGAACGTCGCGCAGACATTCGGGCTCGAAGGCGTCAGCTATTCGCCATCGTCGGCATGCACGACATCGGCGCTCGCGATCGGTCAGGCGATGCAACTGATCCAGACCGGGCGGCAGCAGATCGTGCTCGCGGGCGGCAGCGAAGCGCTGCACGACAACATGACGCTGATGTTCGACGCGATGGGCGCGCTGTCGCGCCGCTTCAATGACACGCCTGACCGCGCATCGCGGCCGTACGACACGCAGCGCGACGGTTTCGTGATTGCGTCGGGCGGTGGCGTGCTGGTGCTCGAAGCGCTCGATCATGCGCTCGCGCGCGGCGCGCGCATCTACGCGGAGCTGACGGGCTTCGGCGATTGCACGGATCGCGCGGGCATGGTCGCGCCGCGCGCGGCCGGCATCGCGCGCGCGATGCGCGGTGCGCTCGGACCGGCGGGCCGCCGTCCCGACTACGTGAACACGCATGCGCCGTCGACACCGCTCGGCGATCTCGAAGAACTGCACGCGTTGCGCGACGTGTTCGGCGCATCGGGCCAAGGGGTGCCGGCGTTTTCGTCGACCAAGGGCATGACCGGGCATTCGCTTGGCGCGTGCGGCGCGCACGAAGCGATCTATACGCTGTTGATGATGCGCGACGGTTTTATCGCGGGGACGGCAGAGGTCGACGCGCCGGAGCCGCAAGTGCGCGACATGCCGCTCGCGCGCACCGCGCGCGATGCAAGCATCGACACGGCGATGTCGATTTCATTCGGGTTCGGCGGCAGTTGCGCGAGCCTGATGTTCGAAGCGTGGCGAGCGTTCGAGTCAGCTGCACCGACTCGCCACGATCACTGGCCGCGCAACGCGTGAGCGGCCGCAAATGCGTAGACAGGGAAGAGGATAAGAATGAAAAAGTTTTCTTTGGTGGGTGCGATGTTGGTGGTGGCATTGACGCAGGCCGGCTGCGGCACGGAAGTGAAATCGTTGCCGTTCACGGCGTCGGGTGGCGAATCGCGCGGCGAGGTGCCGGTGTACTTCGGCGATCAACCTCACCAGCCGGTGAAGACGCGGCTCGGCGAAGTGTCGTACTCGGTGCGCATTGCGCGCAAGATGTCCGAGCCGAACGAAGCGTGCCAGCTGGCGCTCGCCGAAGCGGTCGGCAAGCTGCGCGCCGCGGCGCGCGAGCGTCACGCGAATGCGGTGATCGACGTGTCGACGCGCTTTCATAGCACCGAAACCGACTCGTCGAGCGACTTCACCTGCGGCGTGAGCCCGAGCGCGGCCGCGATCGCGGTGCGCGGCCAACTGGTGGTGCTGGACGCGGGCTGACTTTGAGTCAGGCTTCGCCAGTTTTCACGGCCGCGACATTGACCAGCGTCTCGCGACGCTTGCCGGGTTGCGGCCGGTACAAACCGAGTCGTTCGAGCAGACCGAAGTCTGTCGCGCGGCTCCACCACAGGTACGGCAGCGAAACATGGTGAGGGCCGAAGCTGAAGCCGCCGCGGCGGATCATGTCGAGATAGCCGTCGGCGCTCTTTTGCACCTGCATCGGATGACGAAACAACAGCCGGATCACCCACGACTTGATGTACGCATCGGTCGATTCGGCGAACAGCAGCACGCCCCCGGGTTTGAGCACGCGGTGGAACTCGGCGAGCGCGCGCTCCTGCTCGACGAGGTGATGGAAGGTCTGATGGCAGAACACGATGTCGGCGCTCGCATCGGGCAGCGGCAGTTGCGCGCAGTCGCCATGCAGCAGTTCGATGTCGGCGAGCGTCTCGCGGCAGGCGTGCGCGGCCCGCGCGGCGAGCGTCAGCGACGGTGCATGAAAATCGATGCCGACGATGCGGCGCGGTCGGAACGCCTCAGCGAGCAGGCGAAACGAAATGCCTTGCCCGCAGCCCGCATCGACGATGACCGGCGCCTCGGGCAATGGCGCATCGATCAGGCGCTTCAGATCGTTGATCGCGACCCGCAACACGTGGTGCTCCCACGTGTGCGTGCGCAGGAACCAGATGCCAAAGGCCGTCTCCGGCACAAAGGGCACACTGGACAGTTCGGATGACGGCACGATGCACTCCCCGGCGAAACGTCGCTGTTGCTGTGGAGGAAGGATTGTATCGACAAGACGCTGCATTGCGCGACGTTGCGCGGTGCGCGAACCCCCCGCATGCGTTGCAGCAACGCGTGCAAACCGTTGGAGCAGTGAATTGAATAGCGATACTTCAATGCGGACCGTGGTCGATGTCGCGATCATCGGTGCCGGTCCGGCCGGCTCGGTGGCTGCCGCGCTGTTGCGTCAAGCAGGCCGCTCGGTGCTGGTGCTGGAGCGTCAGCACTTTCCGCGCTTCTCGATCGGCGAGAGCCTGTTGCCGCAAAGCATGGCGTACCTCGAAGAGGCCGGCATGTTGCAGGCCGTCGTCGAGGCGGGCTTCCAGTACAAGAACGGCGCGTATTTCGTGTATCGCGACCAGCGCTCGTCGTTCGACTTTCGCGATAAGTATTCGCCGGGCTGGGGCACCACGTATCAGGTCGAGCGCGCGCTGTTCGACGACGTGCTGATTCGCTGCGCGGCCGCGCAGGGCGCCGACGTGCGTTTCGGCCACACGGTGAGCGCGGTGTGCACGGATACGGCGCCGCTGCTTGACGTCTCCGATGAAGCGGGGCACGCGTATCAGGTCGAAGCGCGTTTCGTGCTCGATGCGAGCGGTTTCGGGCGCGTGCTCCCGCGCCTGCTGCAGCTGGAGACGCCGACGCGGATGCCGACGCGCGCCGCGCTCTTCACGCATGTGCGCGATGGTCTGGCTCCCGACGACATCGATCGCAACAAGATTTGCATCGCCACGCATCCCGAGCGTCGCGACGTGTGGTTCTGGATGATTCCGCTCGCGGGTGGCCGTGCTTCGGTGGGGTGTGTCGCCGAGGCGAGCTTTCTCGATGTGCCGCAAGCGCAGCGCGAGGCGACGCTGCGTGCGCTGATCCAGCAGGAGCCGACGCTGAACCTGCTGATCGGCCAGGCGCCGTTCCTGATGCCGGTGCGGCAGATCGGCGGTTATGCGGCGAACGTCGCGAGCCTGCATGGGCCGGGCTATGCGTTGCTCGGCAACGCGGGCGAGTTTCTCGACCCGGTGTTTTCGTCGGGCGTGACGATCGCGCTGCGCTCCGCGCATCTGGCGGCGCGCACGCTGAACCGGCAGCTCGACGGCAACACGGTCGACTGGTCAGCCGATTACGACGTGCCGTTGCGCAAGGGCATCGATACGTTCCGCGCGTTCGTCGAGCGTTGGTACACGGGCGAGCTGCAGGACATCATCTACTACCCGGAGCAGACACCGACGATTCGTCGCATGATCTGCGCGGTGCTCGCCGGTTATGCGTGGGACGAGTCGAATCCGTATGTCGCGGACCCGGTGCGGCGGCTCAACGCGTTGCATGAGGTGTGCAAGCCGGGCTGAGGCGCGGCCCGGTTCGCATCGGCGTGAAGCCGGCCTCCAGCCAACCTCAGGCCGCGGCGACGCGCCCCGGCACGCGCTGGCGCGCGTCGTCGCGGCGATGCACGCACTTGCCGGCCGCATACGTTTCATACACGGCGCGATCGTCACCGAGCAGCGCGAATGCGAATAGCAGCTCCTCGAGCGATTCGCGCCGCGCGGCGCGGCGCGCGAGCAGCGGCGTCGCCTGCGGATCGAGCACGACGAAGTCCGCTTCCGAGCCGTCCCTCAGGGTGCCGATCTTGTCGCCGAGATCGAGCGCTTCGGCCGCGCCGGCGGTCGCGAGATAGAACATGCGCGTCGCCGTCAGATGATGGCCGCCGAGGCGCGCAACCTTGTGCGCTTCGTTCATCGTCTGCAGCATCGAGAACGACGTGCCGCCGCCGACGTCGGTCGCGAGCGCGATCGGCATGCCGGCCGAGTCGGCCTTGTCGAAGTCGAACAGGCCGCTGCCGAGGAACAGGTTCGAGGTCGGACAGTGCGACGCGAGCGCGCCGGTTTGCGCCATGCGCTTGCGGTCCTCGTCGTCGAGGTAGATGCAATGGCCGTACACCGCGCGACGGCGCAAGAGCCCGTAGCGATCGTAGATGTCGAGATAGCTGCGGTGGCCGGGGAACAGCTCGGCGACCCATTTCACCTCGTCGGTGTTCTCCGCGACGTGGCTCTGAATGAACACGTCCGGATGCAGTTGCGCGAGCGCGCCGCACGCTTCGAGTTGCGCCTCGGTCGAGGTCGGCGCGAAGCGCGGCGTCAGCGCGTACATCTGGCGGCCGCGATCGTGCCAGCGGCCGATCAGCTCGGCGCTGTCGTCGTAGCCCGATTGCGCGGTGTCGCGCAGGAACGCGGGGCAGTGGCGGTCCATCAGCACCTTGCCCGCGACCATGCGCAGATTGCGCGCTTCGCTCTCGGCGAAGAGGGCGTCGGCGGATTCCTTGTGCACCGTGCAGTACACGAGCGCGGTCGTCGTGCCGCAGGCGAGCAGTTCGTCGAGGAAAAAGCTCGCCGTGTCGCGGGCGTGCGCGATGTCGGCGAAGCGGCGCTCGGTTGGGAACGTGTACGTGTCGAGCCACGGCAGCAGACCCGGCGCCGGCGACGCGATCATGTCGGTCTGCGGATAGTGGATGTGGGTATCGATGAAGCCCGGCACGATCAGCTTGTCGCGCCGCTCCACGACCTGTGTGCCGGGCGCGAGCCGCGACGCGAGCGCCGCATACGCGTCCGCCGCGACGACGCGGCCGTCTTCCACGATCAGGAGACCGTCCTCGTGAAACACCACGGCGTTCGGCGCGTGCGCCGGATCGCCGTTGAAGGTCAGCAGAGGGGCGCGGAATGCCGCTTGCGCCGCTTGCGCGGTATGAGCCGATTCAGTCATGGAAAAGCTGTCTCCGAATGTTGAAAGCTGGGCGGCGCAGGCAGCGGCAGCGGCTTCCCGGTTCGGGTCGTCGCCGTTTGCCCGAACGAAGCGAAGCCGCCGGCCGCCGACGTCGGTCGAGGTCCGTCAGTTGGAATCCGTCGGCGCGCGGCTCAGTGCCGGCACTCAGTGCCGCCAATACGCGTCGAGCTTACCGATCAGCATGGCGCGTTCCTCGGGCGTCACGAACGACGCCTCGAAGCCGTTGCGGATGATCGTGTAGACCTCGGCGTCGTCGAGCTTCAGCGCGTCGATCGTCGCCAGATAGTTCGCGTTCACGTAGCCGCCGAAATAGGCCGGGTCGTCGGAATTGACGGTCACCGCGACGCCGCGATCGAGCAGGTCTTTCAGCGTGTGTTTGGTCAGGTCGTCGAACACGCACAGCTTCAGGTTCGACAGCGGGCACACGGTCAGCGCGACGCGCGTGTCGGCGAGACGCGCGACGAGCGCCGGGTCCTCGATGCTGCGCACGCCGTGATCGACGCGGTCGACCTTCAGCACGTCGAGCGCTTCGTAGATGTAGGACGGCGGGCCTTCCTCGCCCGCGTGCGCGACGAGCTTCAGACCGAGCGCGCGCGCCTTCGCGAACACGCGCTCGAACTTCGACGGCGGATGGCCGCGTTCCGACGAATCGAGCCCCACGCCGATCAGCCGATGTTCGTACTGCTCGAACAGCGGCAGCGCTTCGTCGAAGGTGGCGAGCGCATCGTCCTCGGACAGATGGCGCAGGAAACACAGGATCAGCTTGCTCGACATGCCGCGCTTCTCCGCGTCGGCGAGCGCGCGTTCGATGCCGGCCACGACGGTCGCGATCCGCACGCCGCGCTCGGTATGCGTCTGCGGGTCGAAGAAGATTTCGCTATGCACGACGTTGTCGGCGAGACAGCGCTCGACGTAGGCCATCGTCATGTCGTAGAAGTCCTGCTCGTGCAGCAGCACGCTCGCGCCCGCGTAGTAGATGTCGAGGAACGATTGCAGGTCGGTGAACGCATAGGCGGCGCGTAAGGCTTCCACCGAGTCGTAGGCGAGCTTCACGCCGTTGCGTTGCGCGAGCGCGAAAATCAGCTCCGGTTCGAGCGAGCCTTCGATGTGGATATGCAGCTCGGCCTTCGGTGCGCGCGCGGTTTTGTCGGCGAGCGTAACGGCGGAAACAGGGGTAGCGGTTGTCGGGTTCATCGTGGTTTGGAATTGTGTGGTGGGTAACGAGCGGCGCCGGCCGCGTATCAAACCGCCTGCGTCGGGTGGCGCGCACCCGCGTTCGCCTCGACGGCCTGCAACACCTGCGCGGCCGCCGAGATCGCGATGACCTCGGGCGACTTGTCGACGATGCCGTCGACGCCGAGCGGACACTTCATCCGCGTGATCCGCGCCGGATCGATGCCGCGAGCCGCGAGCCGATGCTCGAACTGCTTGCGCTTGGTATGCGAACCGATCATGCCGAAGAACGCGAAGTCGCCGCGCCGCAGGATGCGTTCGGCCAGTTCGAGATCGCGCGCGTGGTTGTGCGTCATCACGACGAAGTACGTGTTCGGCGCGGCCTGATCGATCGCCTCGTCGGGTGCGTCGTTCGCGTCGATCGTCACGTTCGCCGCGTGCAGCGCATCGAGCGACGCAAACTGCGCGTCGCGCTCGTCGACCCAGCGCACCGTGCAAGGCAGTGTCGCCAGCACGCGAACGAGCGCCGCGCCGACGTGACCGGCGCCGAACAGCACGACGGCGAATTCGCCCGGCGCGATGGTTTCGGTGAGGAGCGCGCTGCTGTCGTCGAAACCGGCGCCGTCCCACAGCAGACAGTCGGCGCCGTCGATGCCGGGCTCGGGCTCGGACAGCATCACCGCATCCGGCGCGGGGCCGAATGATACGCTACGCACCGTCGATTGCCCCGCCGCGAGGCGCTTGGCGAGCGACGTGAGCCAGCCGAGATCGCCGACGTCGAGCCGCTCGAACGCGAGGATCACGGCGCCGCCGCAGCACTGGCCGAGGCTCGGCCCCAGCGCGAAGCGTTCGAGCCGCCGCATATGCGGCGCGCGCATGCCGTCGCGCAGCACCTGGCGCGCGGTCTCGATCGCCTTCCATTCGAGGTGGCCGCCGCCAATCGTATGCCTGGCCGCCTCGCGCGTAACGATCATCTTCGTGCCGGCTTCGCGCGGCGCCGAACCTTCGACGCGCGCGACCGTCACCAGCACGGCGGCGTCGCCATGCGCGAGCAGATGTTGCAGGTCAGTGAGCCAGGCTTGCATCCGGCGATTCTCCGTGAGGGGCCGCGTCAGGTGTCGGCGCGGCGGGTGGCGTGTGGGGGGCGGCGCTGTCGGGGTGCGTGACGGGTTCGACCGGGCTTGCGTTCTGCGACGCGTCCGACGCATTCAGAGCGTCCAGCGCGTCGAGTATCGCTTCGGGCGTCGCCGGCGCGCGCAACGGCGGAGCATGTCGCGCGCCCGGCACTGCGGCCGCGATCGCGTCGCGAATCGCGAGAAACACCGAAAACGGCAGCAGCAACGGCGGTTCGCCGACCGCCTTCGAGCGGAACACGGTCGGCTCGGCGTTGCCGTGGTCGTAGAGCCGAACGTGGAACGCGGCGGGCGTATCGCTGACCGCGGGAATCTTGTACGTCGACGGCGCGTGCGTCATCAGGCGGCCGTCGCGGCTCCACCATAGCTCTTCAGTGGTGAGCCAGCCCATGCCCTGAATGAAGCCGCCTTCGATCTGGCCGAGATCGATCGCCGGATTGATCGACTGGCCCGCGTCGTGCAGCACGTCCGCGCGCAGGAGCTTCCACTCGCCGGTCAGCGTATCGACGACGACTTCCGACACCGCCGCACCATACGCGAAGTAATAGAACGGATGACCGGTCAGCGACTTCGCATCCCAATGCACTTTCGGCGTCGCGTAGAAGCCGTCCGACCACAACTGCACGCGCGCGAGATACGCGGCGTTGACGATCTGTTCGAACGGCAGCGCGCCGCCGTTCACCGACACACTGCCGCGCGCGAATTGCACGTCGTTGGCGTTGCCGCCGAGCTGGCGCGCCGCGACTTCCGCGAGCCGCGCGCGGATCGTCCGCGCGGCGGCTTCGGCGGCCATGCCGTTCAGGTCGCTGCCGGTCGAGGCCGCGGTTGCCGACGTGTTGGCGATCTTCGAGGTATCTGTCGCGGTCACCCGGACGCGCGCTAACGGCAAGCCGAACTGATTCGCGACCACCTGCGCGACTTTCGTGTTGAGCCCCTGGCCCATCTCGGTGCCGCCGTGATTGACGAGCACGGAGCCGTCCTTGTACACGTGCACGAGCGCGCCGGCCTGATTCAGGAACGGCACGTTGAACGAGATGCCGAACTTGACCGGCGAAAACGCGAGGCCGCGTTTGAGCACGGGACTCTTCGCATTGAATTCGGCGAGTGCCGCGCGACGCGCGCGGTAGTCACTCGAATCTAGCAGCGCGTCGGTCAGCGGCGCGATGATGTTGTCTTCGACGCGTTGTCCGTACGGCGTCGTATCCCGTTCGCCGACGCCGTAGTAATTCGCGAGCCGCACGTCGAGCGGATCGAGCCGCAGTTCGCGCGCGATGCCGTCGAGCAGCACCTCCATCACGAGCGCGCCCTGCGGTCCGCCGAAGCCGCGAAACGCGGTGTTCGACTGCGTATTGGTCTTGCAGCACAGCGCGACGATATCGACGTCGGACAGGT
Organism: Paraburkholderia lebeckiae; assembly: GCF_014201005.1. NCBI lineage: Bacteria > Pseudomonadati > Pseudomonadota > Betaproteobacteria > Burkholderiales > Burkholderiaceae > Paraburkholderia > Paraburkholderia lebeckiae. The sequence continues at coordinate 29,194 of NZ_JACHDK010000024.1, forward strand.
AGTACGCGTTGTCGAAGTGGCACACCGCGCGCGTCGCGACCGCGCCGGACAGATCAGCGGAATAGCCGGCGCGCAATGCGATTTCGACGCGCACGTCAAGCAGGCGGCCTTGCTCGTCAAAGCCCGCTTCGTACTCGTAGACGGCATCGTGCCGCTTGCCGGTGATCAGAAAGTCGTCGTCGCGATCGGCGCGCAGCTTGACCGGGCGACGCAGGCGTTGCGCCGCAAGCGCGGCCACGCACGCGAACAGCGCCGATTGCGATTCTTTGCCGCCGAAGCCGCCGCCCATGCGCCGGCATTCGCAGACGACGTTATGCGCGGGCCAGTCGAGCATGTGCGCGACGACCTGCTGCATTTCGCTCGGATGCTGCGTCGAGCTGTAGACGAGCATGCCGTCCATTTCCTTCGGCACCGCATAGGCGATCTGGCCTTCGAGATAGAACTGCTCCTGGCCGCCGACCTCGAATGTGCCGGCGAGCCGATGCGGCGCGGCGGCGATCTTCGCGTCGGGGTCGCCGCGCCGCAGATGCAGTGGCGGTAGCACGAACTGCTTCGCGGCTTTCGCATCGGCGGCGGTGAGGATCGCGTCGAGCGGCTCGTAGCGGATCACGTCGTCGCTTTTCGCGAGCGCGGCGGCGCGACGTGCGAGTTCGTGGCTCTCGGCGATTACCGCGAAGACCGGCTGGCCCAGATAGAGCACTTCGCCGTCGGCGAGGATTGGATCGTCGTGCAGCACCGGGCCGCAATTGTTTTCGCCGGGGATATCGTCGGCACTCAGCACCGCGATCACGCCGGGCGCGTTTCTCACTGCGTCGAGATCCATCGACACGATGCGCGCATGCGCATGGCGCGACAGGCCGAGCGCCGCGTGCAGCGTGCCGTGCAGCTCGGCGATGTCGTCCGTGTAGGTCGCTTCGCCGCTCACGTGCAGCGCGGCGGATTCGTGCGGCAGTGGTACGCCGATCGACGCGTCCTCGCGTTGATCGGCCCGCGCGCCCGCGCGTTCGATAAAGGCATCGGTCCGGTTCATCACGGCGACTCCTTCACGACGATTGCGTTGGCCTCGAACGCGAACGCGTTCACGTCGCAGAGCGCGAGCGGCGCGTCGTCGCGCGTTTCGAGGTAGAAGCGCCACAGCAGATTGCGCGCGATCTTCAGCCGATACGCGCTCGACGCGCGCATGTCGGTGAGCGGCTGGTAGTCGGCGGCGAGCGCGTCCATCGCGCGACGGGCCGTCGGTTCGTTCCACGCCGCGCCGTTGAGCGCGGCTTCGGCATGCGCGGCCCGCTTCGGCGTCGCCGCCATGCCGCCGAACGCGACCCGCGCCGCGCGGATCGTGCCATCTTCCGCGACGTGCAGCGCAAACGCCGCGCACACCGCCGAGATGTCCTGGTCGTAACGCTTCGCCACCTTGTAGGTGCGAAACCGCAGCACGCCGGCCGGACGAGGCACGCGCAGCGCGCTGACGAATTCGCCTTGCGCGAGCGCGGTCTTCTGGTAGCCGAGGTAGAACGCGTCGAGCGGCAGGGCGCGGGTCGTGCGATCGCGGCGCAGCACGACCTCGGCGCCGAGCGCGAGCAGTGCCGGCATCGAATCGCCGATCGGCGAGCCGTTCGCGACGTTGCCGCCGAGCGTGCCCGCATTGCGGATCGGTAGCGATGCGAAGCGCGTCCACAGTTCGGCGAGCTCGGGGTAATCGGCGGTGAGCGCCGCGTACGCGTCTTCGAGTGTGACCGCTGCACCGATTGTCAGCGTTTGCGCATCGTGCGCGATCGCCTTCAACTCCGCGACGTTGCCGGTGTACAGCAGCTCGTCGAGATCGCGGAACTGCTTGGTGACCCAAAGCCCGACGTCGGTGCTGCCCGCGACGATGCGCGCGTCCGGATGCTGCGCGCGCAGCGTCGCGAACGCGTCGAGCGTGAGCGGGGCATGGAAGGTGGGCGAGCCGAACGCGGCGCCGCGGGTGCCGGGCGCGCTGTATTCGAACGTGTCTTCGCGTTGCAGCGTGCGCAGCGTGGCCGCGATGGCCTCGCGGTCGAGCGCGACGCGCGGATGCTGCGCGTAGTCGAACATCTTCTGCGCGGCGTCGATGATCGGCCGGTAGCCCGTGCAGCGGCACAGATTGCCGGACAGCGCGGCGTCGATTTCATGGCGGGTCGGCAGGCCGGCGGCGACGGGCTGGTTCTCGTAGAGCGCCCACATAGACATGACGAAGCCGGGTGTGCAGAAGCCGCATTGCGAACCGTGACAGTCGACCAGCGCCTGTTGCACCGGATGCAGCGCGCCGTTCGCGGCGCGCAGGTCTTCGACGGTGAAGAGGGCGCGACCGTCGAGTGTCGGCAGGAACTGGATGCAGGCGTTGACCGCCTTCAACGTGAGATCGCCGCGCGCATCGAGTTCGCCGATCACGACCGTGCATGCGCCGCAGTCGCCTTCCGCGCAGCCTTCCTTGGTGCCGGTGCAGCGTAAGTCCTCGCGCAGGTGCTGCAGCACGGTGCGCGTCGCCGGAACGCCCGCGACCTCGCGGACGGACCCCTGGTGGTAGAAGCGGATGGTTTGCGTTGTCATGGCGAATCGGAAGACAGTGCGGACCGGGCGCGCGTTACGCATGGGGTCGCAAAAGCCGGCCTCGCGCACGTAGATCGCCATCCTTACCCAAAGATAGCACTACGCCGGCCCGAAAATATTTCCTGTGTCGCATGAAGCTCATGCGGCGGCGGTCATGATCCCGGTACGATTCGCGCCGAGGCGAGAAGTTGCGTGCGCCGGAGCGGGGACCGACAGGAACGGCGCGCGATCGCGGAACGTCGCGTAGAAAAAACGCCGGACTTCGGTGCCCAGCATGGGCAACACGAAGTCGGGCGTCATTTGCGATGCGAATCGGTAAGCGCCCTGGCGGCGAGTTCGGCGCTTCAGGCGGTGTTCGAAGCTCGCTCGACCAGGCTTGCCCGCCGTCAGGACACTCGATGGCGATTGCGCACCAGGCTCAGCACCAGCGCGACGAACGCGACGATAAACGCGACGCCCGACCACATCGGCAGCGTCAGCCCGAGAATCGGCGGATATACGGTTTCGCACAGGCCCGCGACCTTGAACACGCTCGGCAGCCAGTGCGCGGGGGGCAGGCTGTCGACCACCGGCTGCAGTGCGTCGAAGCCGCAGCTGAAGCCAGGATTCGCCTGGATGTACACGTGGCGCGCCGCGGTCGCGATGCCGGCGAGCGCCGACAGGGCCGCCATCACTTCGAGCAGGCGCACGCCGCGCCAGTGCCTGAAGAGCGCGCCGAGGAACGCGAAGATCGCGATCAGCAGGAAGAAATAGCGCTGGATGATGCACAGCGGGCACGGGTCTTCGCGCAGGCCGAACTGCAGATACAACGCACCGCCCACGAGGGCGAGGCAGATCAGGCCGAGCAGAACCAGCAGGGTGCGCTCGCGGCGCAGCATTGCGGAGTCGTTAGTCATGGATCTTCGATTGCTCTGGAGACGAAAGGGCGGGTGCCCGCGATTCTAGCGCGAACCCCGGCCGCGCCACTTATTGCCTGAACATTGCGCGGCGGCGACCGCGCCGGGCGGCGAACCCCGGCGCGCTTTACCGGATCGCTTTCAGCACTGCCTCGGCCGCGCGGCCGATCGCGAGCAGCGCGTCGTCGGCGTGCGGTGCGCCCGCGAGCATCAGGCCGACCGGCGCGTCGCCGCGCAGATGGCACGGCAGCGACAGCGCGCAGCTATCGAGGAAGTTGAACGCGCTCGGATTGCGCAGGATCAGCGCATTAGTGCGGCCGAACGCGTCGTCGTCGTCGAGCAGGTCGGCGAGGCGCGGCGGCACGACCGGCACGGTCGGCGCGACGACCGCGTCGAAACGCTGCCACAGCGTGCGCGCGGCTTCGTCGAGCATCGCGTCGCGCTCGGCGACGAGGTCCAGATAGTCGACCGCGCTGGCCGGCTGCCCCTTCATGATGCGCACGAGCACGCGCGGATCGTACTGCTCGCGATGCTTGTCGAGCAGCGGACGATGCCACGCATACGCTTCGATCGACGAAAAGCCGAAGCGGTTGATCTCCGGCAGCCGGTCGAGCGGCGCGAAGCGCACCTCGCTGACGATCGCGCCGGCCGCCTCCAGATGCTTGAGCGCGGTATCGATCGCGCGCGCGACTTCGGGCTCGACGCCGTCGGTCACGAAATTGGTCAGCACGCCGAGGCGCACGCCTTCGAGCGGCCGCGCGGCCGGGATGCGCGGCTCGAGCCCCGCGAGCATCCGGTCGACCAGCGCGCAGCATGCGACCGACACGCCGATCGGCCCGAACGAATCGAGCGTCGACGACAGCGGCACGCCGCCCTGCTTCGGGATGCGCGCGGCGGTCGGCTTGAAGCCGGTCAGCCCGCACAAGGCGGCCGGGATGCGGATCGAGCCGCCGGTGTCGGTGCCGAGTGCGACCGCGGCCATGCCGTCGGCGACCGAGGCCGCCGCGCCCGACGACGAGCCGCCCGAAATCCGCTCGTCGCCCTTCAGGCCGCGCCGGTACGGCGACAGCGGATGGCCGTAGTGCGGATTCAGGCCGAGTCCGGAAAACGCGAACTCGCTCATGTTGGTCCGCCCGACGATCACGGCGCCGGCCCGCTTCAGACGCGCGACCGCGACCGCGTCGGCCTTCGCGGCGGGCGCGTCGGCGAGCACGACGGAGCCCGCGCGGGTCGGCTGGCCTTCGATGTCGAACAGGTCCTTGACCGACACCGGAATCCCGGCGAGCGGCGACAGCACGGTGCCGGCCGCGCGCAGGCGGTCGTGCGCGTCGGCGGCGGCGCGCGCGGCGTCGGTGTCGACGTGCATGAAGACGGCGGCGCCCTGGCCGGCCGGATCGGCGATCCGGTCCAGCGCGGTTTCGACGAGCGCGCGGCTCGTCGTGCGGCCGGCGGCGAGATCGGCGGCAAGCTGGGCAAGCGGCGGGAAGGGGGCGAATTCAGTGGCCATGATGTCGGTAGAAATCCGGTTGAGCGCAGCGCAGGCGCATGAGCGAGGCAGTGCGGAGCCAAAGGGAAGGTCCGTCCGCATTGTAGAGCAAGGTTTTGTGGCCGAGCGGCCTGCTACTGGCGGCGCGGCGCGGCGCGCGAATTCGCCAAAAAGATGGCCGGGTCGTTTGCTACACTGCGCTTTCCGAGATTACTGTTTGTAAGGAAAGCGCTCATGCACCATGGCATCGGCTTCATCCAGGATCTGGCCGTCGTGATGGCGCTGGCCGGCGTCGTCACCGTGCTGTTCCATCGCCTGAAGCAGCCGGTGGTGCTCGGCTATATCGCGGCCGGCGTGATCATCGGACCGTACACGCCGCCGTTCCAATTGATCCACGACGAACAGACGATCCAGACGCTCGGCGAGCTGGGCGTGGTGTTCCTGATGTTTTCGCTGGGCCTCGAATTCAGCCTGCGCAAGCTGTTCAAGGTCGGCGCGACGGCGATCGTCGCCGCGCTGTCCGAAATCGTGCTGATGCTGTGGATCGGCTACGAGATCGGCAGCGCGTTCGGCTGGACTCCGATGGACTCGCTGTTCCTCGGCGCGATCCTCGCGATCTCGTCGACGACGATCATCGTGAAGGCGCTGTCCGACCTCGGACTCAAACGCGAAAGCTTCGCGCAGCTCGTGTTCGGCATTCTGATCGTCGAGGACATTCTCGGTATCGCGATGCTCGTGCTGCTGACCGGCATCGCGCAGACCGGGCAGCTGTCGGCCGGGCTCGCGGCCGTCACGCTCGGCAAGCTGCTGCTGTTCATGACGGTGTCGCTGCTGGTCGGCGTGCTGCTCGTGCCGCGCGCGCTGAACTACGTCGCGCGCACGGGCAGCGACGAGATGATGCTCGTGTCCGTGCTCGGCTTCTGCTTCGGCTTCTGTCTGCTGGTCGTCAAGCTCGATTACAGCATCGCGCTCGGCGCGTTCCTGATCGGCGCGATCATGGCCGAGTCGCGCCATCTGCATCGGATCGAGCATCTGATCGCGCCGCTGCGCGACGCGTTTTCCGCGATCTTCTTCGTGACGATCGGACTGATGCTGAACCCAGCCGTGATGCTCGACTACGGGTGGCCGATCGCCGTCATCACGCTCGCGGTGATCGTCGGCAAGATCGTGTCGTGCGGGCTCGGCACGTTTCTGTCGGGGCAGGACGCGCGCACCTCGATGCGCGTCGGCATGACCGTGTCGCAGATCGGCGAGTTCTCGTTCATTATCGCGACGCTCGGTCTGACGTTGAAGGTGACGAGCGGGTTTCTGTATCCGATCGCGGTCGCCGTGTCGGCATTGACGACGCTGACGACGCCATATCTGATCCGCGTGGCCGATCCGCTCACGCGCCGCATCGGGCAGGCGATGCCCGCCACGTTGTCCAACGTGTTCGGCATGTACGGGCAATGGCTGCGCAGTTTGATCACGGCGCGCGGCGAGCCGACACTCATGAGCATGACGCGGCGCATCGTATTGCAGATCGCGGTGAATCTCGCGCTCGTCGCGGCCATTTTCCTGGCCGTGTCGTATAGCGCGCCGCATAGCGGCCGGCTGCTCGCGCACTGGCTCGACGACGAGCCGCTGCAACGCGTCGTGCAGTGGAGCGTCGCGCTCGTCGTTTCGCTGCCCTTTCTCGTGGCCGTGTATCGCAAGACCAAGTCGCTCGCGCTGCTGCTCGCCGAAGTCAGCGTGCAGCCGACCACCGCGGGGCGCTTCACGAGCGCGCTGCGTCACGCGATCGCCGATCTCGTGCCGATCGTGTCGATGATCGGCGTGTTTCTGCTGGTGGCGGCGCTGTCGGGCAGCATCCTCCCGCCGACTGGCCTGCTCGTCGCGGTGCTCGTGTGCGCCGCGCTGCTGCTCGCGCTCGTGTGGCGCTGGTGCGTGAAGATTCATGCGTCGATGCAGATCGCGTTGCGGGAAACCTTCGAAGAGCAGCCAGATCCTTGACGCATCGGGGTCGGTGTAACGCTTCGCAACAATGTGAGCAATTGTGTGCGGGTTTGCGGGGGCTGCAGCACTGACGGATAATCAGGGCATATTCATTCGTTCGCGTGTAAGGCGCCTGTCCGACAGTCATGAGCGAAAACAAACCCGAAAACGCCGGCACGACCGGCAGTCCGCAGCCGGCCTCACCCGCGCCGAGCAGCGCGCCGGCCGAACCGGCCGCCTCGCTTCCTCCGTCGCATGAAGATGCCACCCAGTCGGCCGCCAAAGACACGAGCCCGGCGGCCGAGGAGGCGACCGCGAGGTCGTCGACCGACGATCCGCTCAGCGCATCGTCGGTCACGCCTGAAGATCCGCGCACGGCGCGGCTGCGCGACGCAGTCGAGGCACGCAGCGCCGCCGCCGAATCGACCGCGCGCCAGGAAGCCGCGGTGCAGGAGCGCGAAGCGCGGCGCGCGGGTACGCACAGCGGCGGCGCGACCACGGTGAAACCCGATCCAGTCGTCAAACCGACGGCGGCCGCCGGCGAGCCGCACGCGGGCGGCGTTAGCGCCGCGGACATCGCCACCGACGACGAAATCGCCACCGAGGCAGCCGCCGCACCCGCGGCGCGTGCGCCCGGCTCGCCGCCGCGCGGTTTCGGCGCGGCACCCGATTTCAGCGCCACCAACCCGCCGCCGCCCAACGCGCTGCCACCGTCGCCGCCGCGCTATCTGAGGCAGAGCGATTCGGCGTGGAGCGTGTTCGGCCGCATCATCGCGGCGCGCGCGCGGCAGCTGTTCGATCGCGCGGGTCAGCGGATCACGCAGCGCACGCTGCGCATCGGCGTGTCGGCGCGCATCTTCCACCCGGAACCGGGCGCGAAGGGCTTGCGCGGCAAGACGCTGCAGTATCTGGAGGAGTCGATCGCGCACTGGGTGATGTCGCGCGACGTGCTGGTGTTCATGATCCCGACCGTCGGTCATCAGGGCATGCTGCACCCGAGCAACATCCGTCTGCGCGACTATGCGAAGCATCTCGATGGCCTGCTGCTGCAAGGCGGCGCCGACGTGTCGCCGCAGACCTATGCGGAAGCGGCGAATAGCCACGAATGGCCCGGCGACCGCGTGCGCGACATGTACGAGCTCGAGCTGCTGCACGAGTTCATCGAGTCGGGCAAGCCGGTGCTCGGCGTGTGCCGTGGCTGCCAGCTGATCAACGTCGCGTTCGGCGGCACGCTGTATCAGGACATCGCAACGGAAGTGCCGACCGCGAACGCTCACGTCAACGAGAACTACGATCAGCACCGGCACGGCGTGCACTTTCCGGATGGCTCGACGCTGGTGAACATGTTCCCGGGGCGACGCGACGCGATCGTCAACTCGATTCACCATCAGGCGGTAAAGACGCTGGGCCGCGATCTGAATATCGAGGCGGTGTCGGCGTCGGACGGCATCATCGAGGCCGTGCGCTACCGGCGCGCGCCGTTCGTGATGGGCGTGCAGTGGCACCCGGAGTTTCATCGCGCGGGCGGGCCGGAGCTGCTCGATTGCACGCCGTTGCTCGATACGTTCCTGCGGGTCGCGCGGGAGACGCGGTTTTAAGCATCGCGGGTTTGCGTCGGCGCGGCGTGCGCGGTCGAGGTTGAGTCCGCGGCGTGGAGCAGGCATATGAAGTATTCCTTGATTATCCGGCGCGCTATGTTGCTCGCCGGTGCCTACGCGTTGCGGCATACGGGTGTTGCGGTGGCACAGCAGGACGGCGTGAGCGCGCCGCTGGCGGACACGCGGCCGGCTCCAGGCGAGTTGGCGCCGCGAGAGGCTGGCACCCAGTCCGTCGCTGAGCCCGAGGTGTCCGCGAATACGCCCGCCGCCGCGCGCGGCGACGTCGCCGATTTGATCCAGTTGATTCACGACGCGAACCTCAGCGAACTGCGCACGACCTACAACGGCAGCTACGGTGCGAGCCTGTACTTCCATCCGCCGCGGATGACGTACTACGTCGCGTTGTTTCAGAACAAGCATTTCTGGCGCGTGATCGGGAGTGATTCGGCAGAGCGCGCGGAAGCGATCTACGCCGGTTTCGCGCAGCAGACGCAGCAACTCGCGGACGTCGAGATTCGTCGCACGCGGTTGCAGGCGCAGAATGCGTATCTGCAGGGCAGCATCGCGATATTGCAGCAGCAGGCGCAACGGCTTCAGACCGATCTCGACGTCGCCCGCACGCGGCAGGCGAAGGTCGACGACCGGCAGCGCCAGACGCGCGACGAGGCGCTCGCGCTGCGCGCGGAGCGCGACAACGCGCAGGCGCAATTGCGTCAGCTTCAGAGCGCGGTCACGCGCTTGCAGCAGCAGACGGAAGCGGGTTTGCCTGCGTCGAAGTAACGGCGGCGCTCATTGCGCGAATCGTTCCGGGATTTCGGTGACGCGACGCTGCGATATGAGGTTCATCCACTCGGTGCTATTTGCCGGCAGATTGTTCGATACGGTGGAGCGCGGCAGCAGCGCGACGTCGCGCAAAGACATCATGGCGAACGTCGTCATATCAGCGTATCCGTCTTCGCCGAACCGGGCACGAACGCGCGCTTCATGCGATGGGTCGTTCGCGGCATGGCGATTTACCGGAAGCGGATGCGTTTGCACGCGAAGCGCGCGACGCGGAGGCGATGAGTAAATCGCGTCACGCGGAGTGGGCGCATGTCGCGTGGCGGTGCGCTGAGGCAAAGCCGCGATGCGCGTGGGTGCGGCGGCGGCCACGTCGACAGGTAATGGCGGAAGCACAGGAGCCGGTGTGACGGCCTCCGCAATCACCGGTGCTTCGGGACTCGCAACCAGATGCTGCACACGACGCTTTTCTACCGGCGCCGGCGCATCACGACGGGGCATCAGAGCTTGCGCCGATTTCAGCATGTCGGAGGCCATATGCCACGGCGCCGGAGGCTGATCGACGATCCACCACGCCAGCACCGCGACGCAGCCGATTACGCCGGCACTCGCCGCGACCGTTCGCCGATGCCGCACAGTGCGCCGCTGCGCGATTCGCGGCGAGCGGGCCTTGAGCGCGATTCGCATTGGACCCTGAGGCACCTTCCGTTGCATAGCGGGATGCGCCGCCGTCGCGGTATGCGACGGTTCCCCGGCAGGCTGCGTGGCGTTTGCGACGGGCGTCTCTGCCGGCAGCTTCATGTCGGTCAGCACGCCGTCGATCGACACCCGCTGCCCATACGACAGCAACTGCTGATCCCTGATGCACACGGTGCGCAGCAGCGCGGCATACAGCGAATCGAGCCCGGTTCGCCAGCGCTGAGCGCCGGACAGCAACGTCCAGTCGCGGCCGAACGGTTCGGGCAGGTGGTCGAGCGCACGGAGATGGGGTAGCGCGAATGCGCCTTCGATCGGGATGAGCGGCGTGCTGGTCATCGGTTTCTTCCGGTGTCTCGGACAGTCACACCGGTGCGGCAGTGAGGGAATCTGTAGGGGGCCGATGAAGCCATCGGCAACAGAAAATCATGCCTCGAAACTACGTCGTCTACCGTTCAGATGACTCCGAAAACAGGAACACCGCCGGCGCGCGCCGTCCCCGCGACGCCACGCGCATCACGCAACCTCAACCACGGCGTTCAAGCCTTCAACCGGTACACGTAGCGCAACGCGGTGATGTCCACGCCGCCCATCTGATCGGGCTCCGCGCCGACCAACTGCCAGCCGTGTCGTTCGTAAAAGCCGATCGCCGCCGTATTGCCCTCGAGCACGTACAGATACAGCTGTGCCTCGCCTTGCGCGCGCGTCCAGTCTACGGCTGCGTGCATCAGTGTTTTGCCGACGCCGATGCCCTGATAACCGGGCAGCGCATGCAGGTTGTCGAGCAGCACGCCCCACGCGGACTCGGGTTGGCGCTCGACACATACGAAGCCGGCCGGCTCGCCGGCCAGCTCGGCGATCAGCACGATGCGGCGCTCGCCGCCCGGCGCGCCGAGACGTGCTTCCCAATACGCGGCGCGTTCGCGCGTGACTTCGCCGTCGAGGAACGCGTCGGGCAACAGACCGCGATAGGTCGCCTGCCAACTGGCGCTGTGGATCGACGCAATCAGCGCGGCGTCCTCGAGCGTGGCGGGGCGCAGGGAAAGAGCAGGGGTGGTTCGCATCGGAGTAATCGACTGAATGGCCTCGCGCGGACAGTCTGCGGTCGCCCGCGGGTGTCGCGCGTAAGCAAACTGTATGCGTTTCGCGTCGACCCTATCAGCAGTAACATTACGTGGCATCGGCCCGGCATCGAGCTCAGCGTTTACCCTGATATCGAATGAACGCCGTGAGCAGCAGAATGCGACGCCCCCGGGCGCGCTTGCTTATACCTGTGTGTGCGCCTGCGGCACCCGCTTGCCAAACGCAGTGGATCGTTCCAACTGCCCGCTCGTCACCGTCCGCGTCGATCCGTCCGACAGGGCGACGGGCCTATCCGAGAGTGTCATGTCTACAGCGACCCACGCCGCTTCCACCACCGAAGAATCCAAGGTCAAGACAGTGTTCCGCGTCGTCAGCGGCAACTTTCTTGAAATGTACGACTTCATGGTTTATGGCTACTACGCTTCCGCGATCGCCAAGACCTACTTTCCCAGCGGCAGCGATTTCGCGTCGCTGATGCTGTCGCTGTCCGTGTTCGGCGCGGGCTTCCTGATGCGTCCGCTCGGCGCGATCGTGCTCGGCGCCTACATCGACCATCACGGCCGTCGCAAAGGTCTGATCCTCACACTGAGCCTGATGGCGCTCGGCACGCTGACGGTCGCGGGAATACCGGGCTACGCGACCATCGGGCTCGTGGCGCCCGTGCTCGTGCTGCTCGGCCGGCTGCTGCAAGGTTTCTCGGCCGGCGCCGAGCTCGGCGGCGTGTCGGTGTATCTGTCGGAGATCGCGACGAAGGGCAACAAGGGCTTCTATTGCTCGTGGCAATCGGGCAGCCAACAGGTCGCGGTGGTATTCGCCGCGCTGATCGGCGTGGGGCTCAACAAGATTCTGCCCGCCGACCAGATGTTCGCGTGGGGCTGGCGCGTGCCGTTCCTGATCGGCTGTCTGATCGTGCCGTTCCTGTTCATCATCCGCCGCTCGCTGCAGGAAACCGAGGAGTTCACGGCGCGCAAGCATCGTCCGAGCGTGGGCGAGATCCTGAAGTCGATGCTCGCGAACTACCCGATCGTGCTTGGCGGCATGGGTATGGTCGTCATGACGACCGTGTCGTTCTACATGATCACCGCTTACACGCCGACCTTCGGCAGGGAAGTGCTGAAGCTGTCGGCGATCGACGCGCTCGTCGTCACGGTCTGCGTCGGTATCTCGAATCTGATCTGGCTGCCGTTGTCCGGCGCGTTGTCGGACCGCATCGGCCGCCGTCCGGTGCTGCTCGCGTTCACGATCCTGACGATCCTCACCGCGTATCCGGCGCTGCAATGGCTCGTCGCCGAACCGTCGTTCGCGCGTCTGCTCGCCGTGCAGCTGTGGTTGTCGTTCCTGTACGGCTGCTACAACGGCGCGATGGTCGTCGCGCTGACCGAAGTGATGCCGGTCGAAGTGCGTACCGCTGGCTTCTCGCTCGCGTACAGTCTCGCGACGACGATCGGCGGCTTCACGCCGGCCATCGCCACGCTGCTGATCCACGTGACCAGCAACAAGGCGGCGCCGGGTCTGGTCCTCGGCGTGGCGGCGATCTGCGGTCTGCTCGCGACGCTGTTCCTGTATCGCACGCCGGAGGCGCGCAATCAATATCGGGCGGCCTGACGGTTCACTTCGTGTTCTTAAAACAAAAGACCCCGCGAAAGCGGGGTTTTTTGTTTGCGGCGGGTGGTCTGTGGCTACCCGTGCCGCAATTCGTTAGCGACCACCTCGACGACTTCATCCCACGCGCCCGGCCGCGGCTGACGCACGAGCGTCGCGCCGGGATACCACGGACTGCGCGAGTCGCCGTCGAACCAGCGCCAGTCGGCGGCGAACGGCAGCATCAGCCACAGCGGCTTGCGCAGCGCGCCCGCGAGGTGCGCGATCGACGTGTCGATCGACACCACCGCGTCGAGCCGCTCGACGATCGCCGCGGTATCCGCGAAGTCGCCGATGCGGTGGTCGAAGCGATGGATCGCGGCCGCGCGCGGATGCGCGTCGAGCGCCGCGCGGTCGTCCTCGGACAGATCGAGCTGCAACACGATCCAGTCGATGCCATTCAGTGCGAACAGCGGCTCCAGCGCGGCGAGCGGCATCGTGCGGGTTTCGTTGCGCTGGATGCGCCCCGACCATGCGAGCCCGATCTTGCGCTTCGCCTGACCGCCGAGCGAGCCGCGCCATTTGCGGCCATAGGTCGGCGGCACGCTCAGATAGGGCGTGCGCGCGTCAATCGTGTCGTAGCGCGTGCCGAGCGCGAGCGGCAGGCTCAAGAGCGGAATCTGCAGATCGGCGGCGGGGCGCGGCTGGCCCTGCGCGATCAGCGAGACGCGCCACGTCTTCGCGGCGGGGGCGAGCAGCGGCATCAACTGCGGCTGCACTTCGAGCACGACGCGCGCCGCGCGTTGCGCGGCAAGCGGTACGAAGCGCGCGAACTGCAACGTGTCACCGAAACCCTGTTCAGCATGGATCAGCAGCGTGTATTTTTCGATCGACTCGCCGTGCCAGCGCGGCAACGTCTGGATCACCGGTTGCGCGACAGTTTGCAAGCGCCATTCGTATTCGGGCAGCCCGCGCTCGAAGTCGCGCATCGCGAGCCACGCGAGCGCACGGTTCATATGCGCGGACGCCAGATCCGGGCGCAGCCGCAACGCCTGGTCGAGCGCGCGCACCGCGGCCGCGTGCGCGCCGAGCGCCTGGTGCGCGGTGCCGAGCGCAAGCCACGCGAGCGCGAATTGCGGATCGAGCCCGACCGCGCGCTCCAGATACGGCACCGCCTGTTCGGCACGGCCGAGCGACGCGAGCGCGTTGCCCATGCCATAGATCGCGGGCGGCAGGTTCGGCTGCAGACGCAGCGCCGCTTCAAATGACGCGACTGCCTGCGCATGGCGGCCGGTCGCATCGAACGTATTCGCGAGATTGAAGTGCGCGGCGACGAAGCGCGGCTCGGCTGCGAGCGCGGCCTCGAAGCAGGGCACCGCCTCGTTCGGTCGATCGAGCGCGTTCAGCGACATGCCCATGTTGTTCAGCGCGCCCGCGTGACCGGGGCGCAGCTCGAGCGCGCGCCGGAACGACGCGATCGCGTCCGCGTGACGGCCGAGCGCGTGCAGCGCGTTGCCGAGATTGTTGTGCGACGACGCGTCGTTCGGCTGCAGGCGCAGCGAACGTTCGAACGCATCGGCGGCGTCTTCGTGACGGCCTAGCGACGCGTACGCGTTACCGAGGTTGTAGTGCGCCATCGGGAAGGTCGGCGCGAGCGTCAGCGCGTTGCGGAACTGCTCGATCGCGTCGTCGATCTGGCCGAGCGCCTTCAGCGCATTGCCGAGGTTCAGCTGCAGCGCCGCGTCTTCGGGGCGCAGATCGACCGCGCGCCGCACCAGCGCCGCGGCTTCGGCGTGCTGGCCCTGCTGGTGGCGCAGCACGCCGAGCAGATGCAGCGCGTCGACGTGGCTGGGGTCGTGGTCGAGCGTGGCGCGGTAGCCGCGTTCGGCGTCGTCGAGGCGGCCGTCACGATGCGCCGCGAACGCGCGGTCAAATACAGGTTGCATGACGGGGAGGGCATTCGGATCAATCAGACTGAGGGCGCATTTTCCCATACTTGCGCAAGTGGCCCGGATTTGCGCGGAGCGTGAGTTCATGGCAACGACGGATGGAACCTCCGCGCGACCCTCTTGCCGACGCGCGATTGATGCAGCGCACCCGTGTGCGCAAGAGCGGCGGCGTACACTAGATCGCATTGTTGCCTCCGGAGTTCCGCATGGACGCTGCCGCTTACGACGCGTCGCCGGTGCTGATCGTCGGGGCCGGTCCCACCGGACTTGCCGCAGCGATGAGTCTCGCGCGCGCCCACATCCCCGTGCGCCTGATCGACAAGGCGCCGCAGCCGAACCCTTACTCGCGCGCGATCGGCATTCAGGCACGTACGCTCGAACTGCTCGAGCAGCATCGGCTGGTCGAACCGTTTCTCGAGCTCGGCCATCGCGCGCGCGTGGCGAATCTGTTTTCGAACGGCATGCGGCTTGCGCAGCTCGATTTCGACCCGTTGCACACGCGCTATCCCTATCTGCTGTTTCTCGACCAGTCGGTGACTGAGCGGCTCCTGACCGAGCATCTGGCGACGCTCGGCGTGAAGGTCGAGCGCGGCGTCGAGCTCATGGCATTCATGCAAGGCTCCGCGAGCGTTCAGGCGACCTTGCGCCGCGCAGACGGCCGCACGGAAGCCATGCGCCCGTCGTATCTGATCGCGGCCGATGGCGCGCACAGTTCGATTCGCCATCGCCTCGGCCTGAACTTCGAGGGCAAGACCTTCGAGCAGACCTTTCTGCTCGCCGACCTGCACGCCGAAACCGACTGGCCCGACGACGAGTTCCATATCTTCGCGTCGGGAGACGGTCTCGTCGCGCTGTTTCCGATGGGCCACGGCCGCCATCGTCTGATCGCCGATCATGCGGTCGAGCCGTCCGGCAGTGCCGCGCCGCCGGCCCCCGCGGTGCTCGGCGAGCCGCCGCTGGAGCGGGCGCCGGCGCCGTCGCTCGAACAATGCAAGGCGCTGATCGCGCGACGCGTACGCGAGCGCGTCGACGTGTCGGATCTGGCGTGGTCGGCGTACTTCCACGTGAACAGCCGGATGGTCGATCGGCTGCGCGTGGGCCGCATCTTCCTCGCCGGCGATGCCGCGCACGTACACAGCCCCGCGGCCGCGCAAGGCATGAACACCGGCATCCAGGAAGCGCTCAATCTCGGCTGGAAGCTCGCGCGCGTGATCGGCGGCGCGGCGCCGGATCGTCTGCTCGACACGTATCACGCCGAGCGACATCCGATCGAGCGCGAGGTGCTGCGGCAGACCGGTTTCATCACGCAGATGGCCGAGGCCGATCACGGACCGATGAAGCTGCTGCGCGAGCGCGTGATGCCGGTGCTGGCCGCGTTCGGTCCGCTGCGCGATGCCGCACGCGCGACGATCAGCGAGCTGTCGATCCAATACCGGCGCAGTCCGCTGACGCTCGAACGCGTGCTCGACGGCGGCCCCCGCGCGGGCGAGCGCGCACCCGATGCGCTCGTGCACGTCGTCGACGGTCCGCTCGGGCGCGCGCCGGGCGTCGGCTGCATTTTCGATCTGCACGATCCGGCGTTCTTCTCGCTGTTTCTGCTGTTGCCGCCGCTGCCCGTCGATGGCACGCCGCTCGATCCCGCCGCGAAACATGCACCACCGCCGGACCCCGAAGTCGAAAAGCTCGCCGCCGAGGTCGAGCGGCTGCTGCCGAACGCGGTGCGGATCTGGCGCGTCACCGATACGAGCGGCGACGGCGGCCCGGCGTTGTCCGAATCGTATGGGCGCACGCGGCCGTCGTTTTATCTGGTGCGGCCCGACGGCTACATCAGCGCGCGCGGACGCACCGGCTCGGACCTGCACGGTCTCGTACGGCACTGCGAAGCGTGGTTCACGGTTGGGGGAGAGATATCGGAGCAGGCGACGTTGTGATTGGCGCCGCCTGTTACATGGCATGGGCACGCACGCGGCAGCGGATCGTGCCGCCGCGCCTGGTTGATTGGGGGAAACGGCTCGAGCCTAAGCCGCCGGCGCCTGGGCCTGCGCCGGCGTCAACTTCTCCCGATACCTGACGATCGCCTCGCGCGTGAAGTCCGATAGCGCGATGTCATACGTGTCCGGCGCTTCGTCGAGCGTCGCGACTAGCGCGCGCCGCATGCGCGGCTCCCAGAAGCGGCGGATGTGTTCGGCGACGCCGGTCAGCGCTTCCTCGTGGTCGGGCATCGACTCGAAGAAGTCGCCGATCCGGTTCGCCATGTCGATCAGATTCCGATTGTCCATGGCTCGCCTCACTTGCCCGCGGTGACGGCCGCGGCCGCATTGGCCAGCTCGCGCTGCTTCAGCAGTTCGAGCTGTTCGCTATTGAAGCGCGAATAGTCCTTCTGCCATTGCGACGGCTGCTCGACCGGCATCACCTGCACCGCGGTGACCTTGTATTCGGGGCAGTTGGTCGCCCAGTCGGAGCTGTCGGTCGTGATCACGTTCGCGCCCGATTCGGGGAAGTGGAACGTCGTATAGACGACGCCCGGCTGCATCCGCTCCGTCACCTTCGCGCGCAACACGGTCTGCCCCGCGCGCGATTCGATGCCGACCCAGTCGCCGGTTTTGATGCCGCGTTCCTCGGCATCGTGCGGATGCAGTTCGAGCCGGTCTTCGTCATGCCAGCGCGAATTCTCGGTGCGGCGCGTCTGCGCGCCGACGTTGTATTGCGTCAGAATGCGTCCGGTCGTCAGCAGCAACGGATACTTGCGCGTGACCTTCTCCGGCGATGCGATGAACTTTGTGATCACGAACCTGCCCTTGCCGCGCACGAAGGTGTCGACGTGCATCGTCGGCGTGCCGTCGGGCGCGTCCTCGTTGCATGGCCACTGGATGCTGCCCATTTCGTCGATCTTCTGGTACGACACGCCGTGGAAGGTCGGTGTGAGCCGCGCGATTTCGTCCATGATCTCGGCCGGATGCGTGTAGTCCATCTCGTAGCCGAGCGCGCGCGACAGCAGCAGCGTGACTTCCCAGTCCGCGTAGCCGCCGAGCGGCGGCATCACCTTGCGCACGCGCGAGATGCGGCGCTCGGCATTGGTGAACGTGCCGTCTTTTTCGAGGAACGACGAACCGGGCAGCAACACGTGCGCGTATTTGGCGGTCTCGTTCAGGAAGATGTCCTGCACGACGATGCATTCCATCGATGACAGCGCCGCCGCCACATGATGCGTGTTCGGGTCCGACTGCACGATGTCCTCGCCCTGGCAGTAGAGGCCCATGAAGCTGCCGTCCAGCGCGGCGTCGAACATGTTGGGAATGCGCAGGCCCGGTTCCGGTTGCAGCGTGACGTTCCAGGCGTTTTCGAACTGAGTGCGCACGAGCGGATCGCTGATGTGGCGATAGCCCGGCAGCTCGTGCGGGAACGAGCCCATGTCGCACGAGCCTTGCACGTTGTTCTGGCCGCGCAGCGGATTCACGCCGACACCTTCCCGGCCGACGTTGCCGGTCGCCATCGCGAGGTTCGCGATACCGATCACCATCGTCGAGCCTTGCGCGTGTTCGGTGACGCCGAGGCCGTAGTAGATCGCGGCGTTACCGCCGGTCGCGTACATGCGTGCGGCTTCGCGCACCTGCTGCGCGGGCACGCCGCTCGCTGTTTCGGTCGCTTCCGGCGAGTTCTCCGGCAGCGCGACGAAATCGCGCCACTGCTCGAACGCGCGCGTCTCGCAGCGCTCGGCCACAAACGCTGCGTCGAGCAGGCCTTCAGTGACGATCACATGCGCGAGCGCGTTGACGATCGCGACGTTGGTGCCGGGCCGCAATTGCAGATGGTGCGACGCCTTCACGTGCGGCGTATCGACGATGTCGATCCGGCGCGGATCGACGACGATCAGCTTCGCACCCTCGCGCACGCGCCGCTTCAGACGCGAGGCGAACACCGGGTGGCCATCGGTCGGATTCGCGCCGATCACCATGATCACGTCGGCTTTGTCGACGGAGGCGAACGTCTGCGTGCCAGCCGATTCGCCGAGCGTCGTCTTCAGACCATAGCCGGTCGGCGAGTGGCAGACGCGCGCGCAGGTGTCGACGTTGTTGTTGCCGAACGCGGCGCGCACGAGCTTCTGCACGAGGTAAGTCTCTTCGTTCGTGCAGCGCGACGACGTGATGCCGCCGATCGAATCGCGCCCATGCTTCGCCTGGATGCGGCGGAATTCCGACGCCGCGTACGAGATCGCTTCGTCCCAGCTGACTTCGCGCCACGGGTCGGTGATCTTCGCGCGGATCATCGGCTTTTTGATGCGGTCCTTGTGCGTCGCGTAGCCCCACGCGAAGCGACCCTTCACGCACGCATGGCCTTCGTTGGCCTGGCCGTTCTTGTGCGGCACCATCCGCACGACCTGGTTGCCCTTCATCTCTGCCTTGAACGAGCAGCCGACGCCGCAATAGGCACAGGTGGTGACGACCGAGTGCTCGGGCTGGCCGAGCATCACGACGGACTTTTCCTGCAAGGTCGCGGTCGGGCATGCGGCCACGCAGGCGCCACACGACACGCATTCCGATTCCATGAACGGCTGGTTCTCGCTGGCCGCGACGCGAGATTCGAAGCCGCGTCCGGTGATCGTCAGCGCGAACGTGCCCTGGGTTTCCTCGCACGCGCGCACGCAGCGATTGCAGACGATGCACTTCGCCGGGTCGTACGTGAAGTACGGATTCGATTCGTCCTTCTGGTCCTTCAGATGATTCGCGCCGTCGAAGCCGTAGCGCACTTCGCGCAG
Organism: Paraburkholderia lebeckiae; assembly: GCF_014201005.1. Lineage (NCBI taxonomy): Bacteria > Pseudomonadati > Pseudomonadota > Betaproteobacteria > Burkholderiales > Burkholderiaceae > Paraburkholderia > Paraburkholderia lebeckiae. Next base: position 48,561 of record NZ_JACHDK010000024.1, read on the forward strand.
GCCGGTCACGCCCGCCATGTCCTGCAGTTCGCAGTCGCCGTTGGCGGGGCAGGTCAGGCAATCGAGCGGATGGTCGGAGATGTACAGCTCCATCACGTTGCGACGCAGCGACTGCAGACGGTCGGTCTGCGTGCGCACCTTCATGCCGGCTTCGACCGGTGTCGTGCACGAGGCCGGATAGCCGCGCCGTCCTTCGATTTCGACGAGACACAGGCGGCATGAGCCGAACGGTTCGAGCGAATCGGTCGCGCACAGCTTCGGCACGTTGACGCCGGCTTCAGCGGCCGCGCGCATCACCGACGTGCCCGCCGGTACGGTCACCGCCTGGCCGTCGATTTCGAGCGTCACGTCGACGTCCGAGTGGCGGGCGGGGGTGCCGTAGTCGGTGTCGTCGGCGAACGCGTTGGCGGCGCGTGCCAGGGCTTGCGACTTGCACGCGCAGTTGCCTGAGCCGCAGCCGCCCCCCAGGGGGACTTCCTTCGGGGCGCCGGCAGGGGAGTTGAACTGGTCGGACATGGTGAACTCCTGGAGTCAGGCCGCGGCCGCTTTGGTGGCGTGGTCGGCAGTGGGATCGGCGGCGAGACCGAAGTCTTCAGGGAAATGATCGAGCGCGGACAGCACCGGATACGGCGTCATGCCGCCCATCGCGCACAACGAGCCGGCTACCATCGTGTCGCACAGATCGCGCAGCAATTGCACCTGACGCGTCGACGTGTCGCCGTTGCGAATCCGCGCGATCACCTCGACGCCGCGCGTCGAGCCGATCCGGCACGGTGTGCATTTGCCGCACGATTCGAGCGCGCAGAAGTGCATCGCGTATTGCGCGAGCTCGGCAAGGTTCGAGGTGTCGTCATGCACGACGAGACCGCCGTGGCCGATTACCGCGCCGACTGCCGCATACGCCTCGTAGTCCATCGGAATGTCCCACTGGCTTGGCGGCAGATAGGTGCCGAGCGGACCGCCGACCTGCACCGCGCGCGCCGGCCGGCCGCTCGCGGTGCCGCCGCCGAAGTCGTCGAGCAGTTCGCGCAAGGTCACGCCGAACGCGAGTTCCACGAGGCCGCCTCGCTTGATGTTGCCGGCCAGTTGGAACGGCAGCGTGCCGCGCGAGCGGCCCATGCCGAAGTCTTTATAGAACGCGGCGCCGCGCGCGAAGATGATCGGCACGGTGGCGAGCGTGATCGCGTTGTTGATCACGGTGGGTTGGCCATAGAGACCCACGAGCGCGGGCACCGGCGGCTTTGCGCGGACGATGCCGCGCTTGCCTTCGAGCGATTCCAGCATCGCGGTTTCCTCGCCGCACACATACGAGCCCGCGCCTTTCGCGACGAACAGCTCGAAACGCTGCCCGCTCGAGAGCACGCTGTCGCCGAGCCAGCCGGCTGTGCGCGCACGGGCGATGGCAGCTTCGAGCGTCGCGATCGAATGCGGGTATTCGCTGCGCACATAGATGTAGCCGACGGTCGCGCCGGTGACGACGCCGGCGATGATCATGCCTTCGATGAGCACGTACGGATCGCTTTCCATCACGAGACGATCGGAGAAGGTGCCGGAATCGCCTTCGTCCGCATTGCAGACCACGTACTTCTGCGCGGCCTTCGCGCCGCGCACCGTGCGCCACTTGATGCCGGCCGGGAAGGCCGCGCCGCCGCGGCCGCGCAGACCGGATTCGATCAGCGCTTCGCAGGCGGCATCGCCGTCGGTTTGCAGGGCGTTGCGTAGGCCTTCGAGGCCGCCGTGCGCGACGTAATCGTCGATGGACAGCGGGTCGGTGATGCCGATCCGCGCGAAGGTCAGGCGCTGCTGCTTCTTCAGATACGGAATCTCGTCGACCACGCCGACGCGCCGCGCATGCTCGCCGCCGTCGACGAAGCCCGCGTCGAACAACGCGGCGACGTCTTCCACGTCGACACTCGCATAGCCGATGCGGCCTTCGGGCGTCGCAACTTCGACGAGCGGTTCGAGCCACAGCAACCCGCGCGAACCGTTGCGGATCAGTTCGATCGCAATGCCGCGGCGCGCGGCTTCGCTGGCGATGGCTTCGGCCAGCGCATCGGCGCCGAGCGCGAGCGCCGACGAATCTCGCGGAACATAGATGCGCGTCATGCCGGTACCTCCACGCATTTGCGGGCAGCGGCGAACAGCGCGTCGAATTTTTGCGGCGACACGCGCGCGTGCAGCGTGCCGTTGAGCATCATCGCCGGCGACAGCGCGCATTGGCCTAGGCAGTACACCGATTCGAGTTCCACCGTTGCGCCGTCATGGTGACCGGCGTCGAAGCGACAACCGGTGTGCGCCTCGATGTGCTGGGCAAGCGCCTCGGTGCCCATGCTGCGGCACGCTTCGGCGCGGCAAAGCTGCACCGTGACGGGCGCGGCCGGCGAGGTGCGAAAGTGATGGTAGTAAGTGATGACGCCGTGCACTTCCGCTCGCGACAGGTTCAGCGCGCGGGCGAGCGGTCCGACCGCCGCGGGTGGCACAAAGCCGAGTTCGTCCTGGATCGCGTGCAGGATCGTGATGAGTGTGCGGCCCGGCTGCGCGTGACGTTGCACGAGCTGATCCGGCGCCGTGGCGAGAGAATCGTCCAAAGGGGAGCTCCTCCAAAGCGATATATGCACTTGTTATTCATAATGCATGCACGTATGCTTCGCTTATTCGATATGGTATAGCCGAAAGATAGGCGCGCCGACCGGCGCGCGCAATAGGAAACAGTCAAACATATATGGTCAGGATCGAATGTCAGGTCGATCTGGTGGTCAAGGGCGCGGACGGCCGCGGGGCCAGCCTGTCTGACGTGGTGCCGCTGCTCGCACTCGTCGATGAATCTGGCAGCATTGCGCAGGCCGCGGCGCTTAAGGGTTTGTCCTATCGGCACGCATGGGGTTTGCTGCGCAGCATCGAGGAGCGGCTTGGTGGTCCTCTGATCGCGAAAGAGCGTGGGCGCGGCTCGGTGTTGTCCGAGCTCGGTCACGCGGTGCTGCGCGGGCAGCGGCTCTGCGGCGAGCGGCTCGACGGCAATTTGCAGGCGCTCGCGAGCGAAGTGGCGAGCGATCTGAACCGCTGGCTTGCGCCCCCCGCCGATGACGTGCGCATCCACGCGTCGCACGGTTACGCGGTGGCCGCGCTTGTTACGGCGCTGGTCGCCAACGATCTGCCGGTCGAGATCAAGTACCGCGACAGCGCCGAGGCGGTCAGTGCGCTCGCGCGCGGCGAGTGTGATCTGGCGGGCTTTCATCTGCCGCTCGGCGAGTTCCGCGCGGTGTGCGCCGATACCTACCGGCGCTGGCTCGATCCGCAACGCCATGTGCTCGTGCATCTGACCCGACGCAAGCAGGGTCTGTTCATCGGCAAGGGCAATCCGAAGCGGATCGGCGGGCTCGGCGATCTGGCGCGCGACGACATCCGTTTCGTCAACCGCCAGCCGGGCTCGGGTACGCGGATGCTGCTCGATCTCGCGCTGCGACAGGTCGGTGTGGACCCGGACCGCGTCAACGGCTATGCGTCGACCGAGCTGACGCACTCGGCGATCGCGGCGTTCGTCGCGAGCGGCATGGCGGACATAGGCTTCGGCGTCGAACCGGCCGCGCATCATTTCGGGCTCGACTTCATTCCGATCGTCGACGAGGACTATTACTTCGCGTGCGATCGCGCGCACCTCTCTCGCGCGCCGCTCGCCACGGTGATCAACCTGTTGCGCGGCAGCGCGTTTCACCAACGCGTCGAGCAACTCGCTGGCTACGATCCGTGCGACTGCGGCAGGCTCGTCGATCTGGACGATGGGCTCGGCGGCGCGCTCGCGTAACGGCGGAGTAAGAGCCTGTAACCAGAAAAGCGGTGGCGCTCGGCGTGCGCGGCTGCGCAGCGCGCCGGTTTCGGCTACTCTCTTGGCTTCGTATCCGCCTTGACCGCGCGACAAGCCGCGCTGAACCGACATGAAAGCTCTTCTCCATGCATGTGCCGCCGCTGCCGCGGCTGGTGTGCTCTGTGCCACCGTCTCCGTCGCTTACGCGCAAAATTCGCCTGGCGTGCCGGGTGGCATCCTGACCGACGAATTCCGCATTAACGAGCATCCGCAGATGCCGTTCGCCGCGTCCGCCCCGTCGGACAAGTATCAGCACGGCCAACGTTCGCAGGCGCGCAAGCGTGGCGACATGGGCGATCCGAATGGCTGCAATCTGCAGTGCCCGAAAGACGAATAAGAATTGGCTCGGGCTTCGCTCGAGCTTCGAGGTCTGACGCAACGCCGGCCCTTGGGTCGGCGTTGTGCTTTGTGGCGAGGGCGATGGCGGCCCAGTTGCCGGCCGGAGTGGCTTCTTATGGCCTGGCGATGTGCCAGATTTCCTTGAAGCCGTCCCCCTTTGCATCGCCCGCCTGCTTGTCGGCCGCGTAGTGATACAGCGGATGGCCGTTGTACATCCATTGTTGTTTACCGTCTGCGCTCGGGATCAGCGTCCAGTCGCCCCCGACGGCTTGTCGGTCGGCGCCGCCGTGGCCGCCGGCCAGTTGCTCATGCAGCCGCCGGTGCAGGCGCTGACGCCGGGCGTGGTGTCCTTGTCGAACGTGTAGAGCGTCATGCCGTCGACGGTGACGAAGCGGCCGTCGAACAGATTGGGCGGATCGGCGAAGGCGCCGGCGTGTAGGACGGCGAGCGCGAGCGGAGAATTGTGGCCGGCCCACAAAGCGTCGCGGACGGTGCTGAAAATGAAAAACCCCGGCAGCGTTACGCTACGGGGTTTTTCGGGGCCGTTCATTGCGAACGTCCCAGGTGTTTGGTGGAGGCGGCGGGAATCGAACCCGCGTCCAGAAGTCCTCTACGACCAGTTCTACATGTTTAGTTCTGTCTTTTGATTTAACCGTAGCGACGCGGACGAACACGCTGCGCTATGGCGATTCACTAAATTTTCGACCCGGACGTCGTGACGCCGCCAAGGCTTAACTGACGTATATGACCTCTGTCGGTATTGCTACCGGTCTTGCGACACTAGCCCGTCAGTGAACTAGGCAGAGGACGGCGGCCCTTAGGCTGCCAGTGCGAACGTATCGTCGTTTGCAGTTACGTTTTTCCCATTGATTAACGAGGTGACGGGTCCTCGACATGCCCTAGCCGCTTCGCAACCCCTGTCGAAACCAGGTCGCCCCCGCGGTTCGTTGCTCACATATGTGAGCCAAAGGAGATTTTACAATAGATCGAGAGCCGCGTCGCGCATCCTCGGTGGCCGCTGAATGGTGCAACATGGTTAACAGGAGTGCCGGACGCGCCCTTCAGCCGATCTGTCTGACTTTGTCAGCCGATGTCGCGCAGCAGGGTTTGCAACTCGGCCGTCGATTCTACGACGTGTTGCGCGTGCCACCGTGTCGGCGGGATGTCGTTGCCGCAATAGCCGTACGCCGCGGCGACGGTCTTCATGCCGGCGGCAAAACCGGCCTGCACGTCGCGCAGATCGTCGCCGATATAGACGACGCGCTCCGGCGCGATGTCCAGCTCGCGCGCCGCGTGCAGCAACGGCGCGGGGTGCGGCTTCGAATGCGGGGTCGTATCGCCGCTCACCACGCAGCCGGCGCGCTCCTCGAGCCCGAGTTGCGCGACGAGCGGCTCGGTGAGCCGCGCGACCTTGTTCGTGACGATGCCCCAGCGCACGCCGCGCGCGTCGAGTTCGTCGAGCACTTCCGCGATACCCGGAAAGAGCGTTGTCTCGATGCACAGATCTGCTTCGTAGTTCGCGAGAAACTCCTCGCGCATCGATGCGAATTCGTGATGATCGGGCCCGATGCCGAACGCGCCGCAGATCAGTCCGCGCGCTCCGGCTGAAGCCAGCGGGCGCAGCTTCTCGAGCGGCACCATCTCGAGTCCCCGGTCGTGGCGCATCTTATTGACGGCGGCCGCGAGGTCGGGCGCCGTGTCGGCAAGTGTGCCGTCGAGGTCGAATAGCACGGCGAGGCAAAAGCCGAGCGTGTCGTCGTTATCTTCGCGTTGCGGCAGGGGAGTCGGGTCGCTCATTGTTCGTTTCGGATACGGCGGATCGGGGCGGTTCGGGCAATTCAGGCGTCGCGGCGACAGGCGAGCATATAGTTGACGCTCGTGTCGGACGACAGTGCGAAATGCTTGCTGAGCGGGTTGTACACGATGCCCTTGATGTCGGTCGTGCGCAGCTCGGCGGCGCGCACGAAGCCGGAGAGCTCCGACGGGCGGATGAAGCGCGCATAGTCGTGCGTGCCCTTCGGCAGCATTCGCGCGATGTATTCGGCGCCGATCACCGCGAACAGATACGACTTGACATTGCGGTTCAGCGTGGAGAAAAACACCCAGCCGCCCGGCTTCACGAGATTCTTGCAGGCCTCGACGATCGCGGCCGGCCTGGGCACGTGCTCGAGCATTTCCATGCAAGTGACCACGTCATAGGTGCCCGGTTCGCGTGCGGCCAGCGCCTCTGCCGCGATTTCTTCGTAATCGACGGTTACACCGCTTTCAAGACTGTGAAGGTCGGCGACACCGAGTGCCTGTGTCGACAGATCGATACCCTTCACATGAGCGCCCAAACCTGCCATCGATTCCGACAGGATGCCGCCGCCGCAGCCGATATCGAGCACCTTCTTGCCGGCGAGATGGGCGTGGGCGTCGATCCAGCTTAGACGAGTCGGATTCAGTTCGTGCAGCGGCTTGAATTCGGCGTTCGGGTCCCACCAACGATGCGCGAGGTCGCTGAATTTCTGTAGTTCGTGGGGATCGGCGTTGGTCATGGTGAAGGCTGCCTCGATGAAAGCGGTGAGCGGACGCTCGAGGATAAACCGTGAGTATATAGGGCGAGAGAAAGAGCGGCAAAAGCGCGTCGTTAGCGGGTGCCGATGCGAGCTGCGAGCCGCTAGTAGCGGCGCGGGACGCTCCTGCGTCGCGCATCACGCCCCGTCGCGGCATCCGCGCATAAAAAAAGCCCCGCCGAAGCGGGGCTTTCGATACTGCGGTAATTTTCCAGCTTACTGCTTCGGCGTACCGACAACTTCGACTTCCACGCGGCGGTCCGGTGCGAGGCAGGCGATGAGTTGCTTGCGGTTCTTCTGATTGCAACCGGTGGTAACCGGGTTGCGCGGACCCTTGCCTTCCGTGTAGATACGGTTGGCTTCGACGCCCTTGCTGACCAGGAAGGCCTTCACAGCTTGAGCACGACGCAGCGACAGACGGTCGTTGTAGGCGACGGAACCGATACGGTCGGTGTGGCCCGTAGCAACGACGACTTCGAGGTTGATGCCCTGGATCTTCGATGCCAGTTCGCTCAGACGTTCCTTGCCGGCCGGCTTCAGGATTGCCTTGTCGAAGTCGAACAGCGCATCAGCTTGATACGTAATCTTTTCACTGGAGATAGCCGGAGCCGGAGCGACCGGTGCCGGCGGGGTCGGTGCCTGAGCAACCAGAGCGCCGTCGCACTTGGCGTTAGCCGTTGCGGGCGTCCAGAATGCATCGCGCCAGCAAAGCTCGTTCGTGCCATTCATCCACACGTATTCGCCAGTACCATTCACCCAGTTGTCGTTGGTAGCTTGTCGCGATGCCGGCACCGACTGCGCCATGGCGGATGCAGCCATAACTGCGGTAGCTGCAATGAACGCGAGCTTTGAAAGTTTATTCATATTTCTCCTCTCGAAATTGAGATTACCGCAGGTTTACTGCGAGCCTGTTGACGAAGACCAGTCATACATTGCTCGAAGTATAACATTGGTGAGGAACAAAAACCGTCTGTGTAGACTTCGAGCAGCGTCTCGACTCTTTGTGCGTTGGCATTTTGCCATATCGTTCCCTTCCGACGAAAAAAAAATCCGTCCCCGATCAAATCCCCCTCCAATTGTGGTGCATGCGCAACAAAGGTTTTCGTCTGAGTGGTCCGCCGGCTCTGGCTGAGCGGCGAATCGGTCCCCTGCAGGAATCGAGCCTGACGAGACCGAAATTGTGCGATCGGCGAAGTGTTGGCGGGTGCCCCTCTAATATGTATACGTACCTTCGTCGGGCGTGGATTCGTGGCATGTTAGAATCGCGTGATGCGTTGCGCCTGCAATGCTTACGCGAAGAAGCGGCGAAACCGCGCCTTCGCACGTAAAAGATACGGATAATGGATCAATTCGCCAAAGAGACTCTGCCAATCTCCCTTGAGGAGGAAATGCGCCGCTCGTATCTCGATTACGCGATGAGCGTGATCGTAGGGCGAGCGCTTCCCGATGTCCGCGATGGCCTGAAGCCGGTGCACCGGCGCGTGTTGTACGCGATGCACGAGCTGAACAACGACTGGAACCGCGCCTACAAGAAGTCGGCGCGTATCGTCGGCGACGTCATCGGTAAATATCATCCGCACGGCGACACCGCTGTCTACGACACGATCGTACGGATGGCGCAGGACTTCTCGCTGCGCTACATGCTCGTCGACGGCCAGGGGAACTTCGGTTCCGTCGACGGGGACAACGCCGCGGCGATGCGTTACACCGAAATCCGCATGGCGAAGATCGGCCACGAGCTGCTGGCCGACATCGACAAGGAAACGGTCGACTTCGCGCCGAACTACGACGGCAGCGAGAACGAGCCGGCCATCCTGCCCGCGCGCATCCCTAATCTGCTGATCAATGGTTCGTCCGGCATCGCGGTCGGCATGGCGACCAATATCCCGCCGCACAACCTCAATGAAGTCGTCGACGCGTGTCAGCATCTGCTGAAGAACCCGGAAGCGACGATCGACGAGCTGATCGAGATCATCCCCGCGCCCGACTTCCCGACCGCCGGCATCATCTACGGCGTGGCCGGCGTGCGCGACGGCTATCGCACCGGTCGCGGCCGCGTCGTGATGCGCGCGCTGACTCACTTCGAGGAAATCGACCGTGGCCAGCGCATGGCGATCATTGTCGACGAACTGCCATATCAGGTGAACAAGCGCTCGCTGCTCGAGCGCATCGCCGAGCTCGTCAATGAGAAGAAGCTCGAAGGCATTTCCGACATCCGCGACGAATCCGACAAGAGCGGCATGCGTGTCGTGATCGAGCTGAAGCGCGGCGAAGTGCCCGAGGTCGTGCTGAACAATCTGTACAAGGCGACCCAGCTTCAGGACACGTTCGGTATGAACATGGTCGCGCTCGTCGACGGCCAGCCGAAGCTCCTGAATCTGAAGGAAATGCTGACGTGCTTCCTGTCGCATCGCCGGGAAGTGCTGACGCGGCGCACCGTCTATGAACTGCGCAAGGCGCGCGAACGTGGTCACGTGCTCGAAGGTCTCGCGGTTGCGCTCGCGAACATCGACGAATTCATCGCGCTCATCAAGGCCGCGCCGACACCGCCTATCGCCAAGCAGGAGCTGATGTCGCGCGCGTGGGATTCGTCGCTCGTGCGCGAAATGCTGTCGCGCGCCGAGTCGGAAAACGCGTCGGCGGGCGGTCGCGAAGCTTATCGTCCGGAGGGCCTGAACCCGTCGTTCGGCATGCAGACCGACGGCCTCTACCGTCTGTCCGATACGCAGGCGCAGGAAATCCTGCAGATGCGCCTGCAGCGACTGACCGGTCTCGAGCAAGACAAGATCATCGGCGAATACCGCGACGTGATGGCACAGATCGCTGACCTGCTGGACATTCTGGCTCGCCCGGAGCGCATTTCGGCGATCATCGTCGACGAACTCACGTCCATCAAGGCCGAATTCGGCGATGCGCGTCGCTCGAAGATCGAGTTGAACGCTACCGAGCTGAACACCGAAGACCTGATCACGCCGCAGGAAATGGTCGTGACCATGTCGCACGCGGGCTACGTGAAATCGCAGCCGTTGTCCGAATATCGAGCCCAGAAACGTGGTGGTCGTGGCAAGCAGGCCACTTCCATGAAGGAAGACGACTGGATCGACACGCTGTTCATTGCCAATACGCACGACCACATCCTGTGCTTCTCAAACCGCGGCCGCGTGTACTGGGTAAAGGTCTACGAAGTGCCGCAGGGTTCGCGCAATTCGCGCGGCCGGCCGATCGTCAATATGTTCCCGCTGCTAGAAGGCGAAAAGATCACGGTCGTGCTGCCGGTCAAGGAGTTCTCGGCCGACAAGTTCGTGTTCATGGCGACCGCGTTGGGAACGGTAAAAAAGACGCCGCTGGAAGCATTTAGCCGGCCGCTGCGCAAGGGTATTATTGCGGTCGGTCTCGATGAGGGCGATTACCTGATCGGCGCCGCGATCACCGACGGCCAGCACGACGTGATGCTGTTCTCGGATTCGGGCAAGGCAGTGCGCTTCGACGAAAACGACGTGCGTCCGATGGGCCGCGAGGCGCGCGGCGTGCGCGGCATGCAGCTCGAGGACGGCCAGAACGTGATCGCGTTGCTGGTGGCCGGCGACGAGCAGCAGTCGGTGCTCACCGCAACCGAGAACGGCTACGGCAAGCGCACCCCAATCACCGAGTACACGCGGCACGGCCGCGGCACGAAGGGCATGATCGCAATCCAGACGTCGGAGCGTAACGGCAAGGTCGTTGCCGCGACGCTCGTGGACCCGGAAGCGCAGATCATGCTGATTACCACGACGGGAGTGCTGATTCGCACGCGCGTGTCGGAAATTCGCGAAATGGGACGCGCAACGCAAGGTGTTACACTCATCAGCCTTGACGAAGGGACCAAGCTGTCCGGTCTGCAACAGGTAGCTGAGGCCGAGGGCGAGTCGGAAAGCGATTCCGACGGCTCCGCTGAAGGTGATAACGGCGGTGAGGGCGGCGGCGCGGCTTGATCCGTGCCAGCGGCTTTCAGTCTCAGTTAATACGTTGAAGCTACGCTGCGGGTCACCGCGTACCGGGCCGGTACGCTTTCCCGTATGGCGTGCAGTTCAAGTTAATTTCTCTTAGGGAGTAATGATGCAAAAACGATTCAAACAACTGATGTTGCTGGCTGCCATCGTGCCGACCTTCGCCATGGCTCAAGCGCTGCAGAACCAGGCGCCTGCAGCGCCGGCTGCCGCTGCAGCACCGGTTGATCCGGCCAAGCAAGCTGCCATCAAGGAGCTGCTCGACGCCATCGATGCGCAGAAGCTGGTTGGCGCAATCGGCAACAGCGCGCAGATGCAGGCCAAGCAGCTCGTTCCGGCAATCCTGTCGGACGCGCTGACCGAGAACAAGACGATGACGGACAAGCAGAAGCAAGCCGCCGTGCCGACGCTGCAAAAGAACGCGGTGCCGAAGCTGGTGGACAGCGCGGGCCAGGTGTTCGCGACCGACTCTTTCCGTCAGGACGCGATGCAAGCTCAGTACGACGCGTACGCGAAGTACTACAGCACGTCGGAAATCAAGGATCTGACCACGTTCTACAAGAGCCCGACCGGTCGCAAGTTCATCCAGGTGCAAGACCAGGTTGGCCGCGACGTCGTGAACGGTCTGATGCAGAAGTACATGCCGGAATCGATCAAGGCAACGCGTGACCAGGCCGACAAGGAAGTCGCATCGGTCAAGCCGGCTGCCAAGTAAATTCCGCTCGCAGGCTGCGCTGATCGGCGGGCCTGTCGTCGCACCCGTTGGGCCACCCGGCGTGGCGGGTTGGCGGCGACAATGCGATAATGGCCGTTTGCGCACTGGCGCAGACGGCCATTTTCTTTTTCGGCGAGCCATTTCGCAGTTCTTTTCGCCGATTCCCGCGCGACTTCGTTATTTCGCGCCCGCTTCCAGGACCTCACATGCGCGTCTTTAATTTCTCCGCCGGCCCGGCGGCCATGCCCGAAGAAGTGCTGCGCCAGGCAGCCGACGAGATGCTGAATTGGCAAGGAAGTGGTATGAGCGTGATGGAAATGAGCCATCGCGGCAAAGAATTCATGTTGATCCACGAGGAAGCGCTGACCGATCTGCGCGAGTTGCTGCAGGTGCCGGCAAGCCACCGCATCCTGTTTCTGCAGGGCGGCGGACTCGGCGAAAACGCGATCGTGCCGATGAACCTGCTCGGCTCGAAACCGCGCGCCGATTTCGTCATCACCGGCTCGTGGTCGGAGAAATCGTTCAAGGAAGCGCAGAAATACGGCAGCGTGCATCTCGCCGCGACCGGCAAGACAGCCGAGGGCTTCACTCGCGCGCCGGTGCACTCGGAATGGCAGCTGTCGGACAATCCGGCTTACGTGCACTTGTGCACCAACGAGACCATTCACGGCGTCGAAACCTTCGAGATTCCCGACCTCGGCGATATTCCGCTCGTCGCCGACGCGTCGTCGCATATCCTGTCGCGCCCGATGGACATTGCCAAATACGGCGTGCTATTCGGCGGTGCGCAGAAGAACATCGGCATGGCCGGCGTGACGGTCGTGATCGTGCGTGAGGACATGCTCGATCGCGCGATGCCGATCTGCCCGTCGGCGTTCGAATGGAAGACCGTCGCCGAGAACAATTCGATGTACAACACCCCGCCCACCTACGCGATCTATATCGCCGGGCTCGTGTTCAAGTGGTTGAAGAAGCAGGGCGGCCTCCTGGCGATGGAGGCACGCAACCTCGAAAAATCGAAGCTGCTGTACGACACGATCGACTCGAGCAGCTTCTATCTGAACAAGGTCGAGCGTGGCTCGCGCTCCCGGATGAACGTACCGTTCTTCCTCGCCGACGAGCCGCGCAACGAAGATTTCCTGTCCGGCGCGAAAGCGCGGGGATTGGTGCAGCTAAAGGGCCACAAGTCCGTCGGCGGCATGCGGGCGTCGATTTATAACGCCGTCCCGCTCGAAGGCGTCAAAGCGCTTGTCGAATACATGAAGGAATTCGAACAGCGCAGTGCCTGAGTCACACTGACCGGCAGGCGTGCGCATCTTTTCCAGGCATCTTTTCCAGCAGTTACCCGGCAGAGCCGTTTTACGCATGGACGACGAACTCAATACACGACTCAAACCTCTGCGCGATCGCATCGACGCGCTCGACGCGCAGCTGATCGCGCTCCTGAACCAGCGTGCGTCGGTCGCGCTCGAAGTGGGCGAGGTCAAGAAGCATTTCAACGCGCCGGTGTTCCGGCCCGAGCGCGAGATGCAGGTGATCGCGCGCCTGCAGGAGATGAGCGCGGGGCCGCTTGCGGACGAACACATCAGCGCGATCTGGCGCGAGATCATGGCTGCGAGCCGCGCGCTCGAAAAGACCATCAAGGCCGCGTACCTCGGGCCGGTCGGCACCTATAGCGAACAGGCGATGCACGAGTACTTCGGTCAGTCGATCGAAGGGTTGCCGTGCCCGTCGATCGACGAAGTGTTCCGCTCGGTCGAGGCGGGCGCCGCCGACTACGGCGTCGTGCCGGTCGAGAATTCGACCGAGGGTGCAGTGTCGCGCACGCTGGATCTGCTGCTGCAAACGCAACTGACCATCGGCGGCGAACTCGCATTGCCGATTCATCACAACCTGCTCACGCAAAACGGACTCGCCGGCGTCACGCGCGTGTGCGCGCACGCCCAGGCGCTCGCGCAGTGCCAGCGCTGGCTGTCGACCAACGCGCCGCATCTCGAGCGCCAGGCGGTATCGAGCAACGCGGAAGCCGCACGGATGGCAGCCGAAGATCCGACCGTCGCGGCCATCGCCGGCGATCGCGCCGCGATCCACTACGGTCTGCAGGTCACCAACGCGCTGATCCAGGACGATCCGCACAACCGCACGCGCTTCGTGATGATCGGCAAGCAGCCGACCGGTCCGAGCGGCTACGACCAGACCTCGCTGATTGTGTCCGTCGTGAACGAACCGGGCGCGATGGTCAAGCTGCTCGAGCCGCTGGCGCGCCACGGCGTGTCGATGACGCGTTTCGAATCGCGCCCGGCGCGCGTCGGCACGTGGGAGTACTACTTCTATATCGACGTCGAAGGCCATCGCGACGACCCGGCCGTGGCCGCCGCGCTCGCCGGGCTCGGCGAGAAGGCCGCGTTCCTGAAAATACTCGGCTCGTATCCGCGCGCCCGGTAAGGGCTGGCAGCGCAGTCCGGGCGGCACCAGGTGCGCTGCCCGAACGCATATTTCACTATCCATCGTCGTTCGGAGATTTTCATGACAGCGTCTTTCGGCCCTTCCTATGTACGTGCGATCGCGCCGTACATCGCCGGCAAGCCGATTTCGGAAGTGGCCCGCGAGTTTGGTCTCGACGAGGCGAGCATCGTGAAGCTGGCATCGAACGAGAATCCGCTCGGCATGCCGGAATCCGCGCAACGCGCGATGGCGCAGGCGATCGCCGACCTCGGCCGCTATCCGGACTCGAACGGTTTCGAACTGAAGGCGGCACTCGCCGCGCGCTACGGCGTGCCGGCCGGGTGGATCACGCTCGGCAACGGCAGCAATGACATCCTCGAACTCGCCGCGCACGCATTCGTCGAGAAGGGCCAGGCGGTAGTGTTCTCGCAGTATTCGTTCGCGGTCTATGCGCTCGCAACGCAAGGCGTCGGCGCGCGCGCGATCGTCGTGCCGGCCGTGCACTATGGTCACGACCTCGACGCGATGCTTGCCGCGATCGACGACGACACGCGTCTCGTGTTCGTCGCCAATCCGAACAATCCGACCGGTACGTTCGTCGACGGTCCGACGCTCGAGGCGTTTCTCGGCAAAGTGCCGCGCCATGTGGTCGTCGTGCTCGACGAGGCGTACACCGAGTATCTGTCGGCGGACAAACGCTATGACTCGATCGACTGGGTGCGCCGCTATCCGAACCTGCTGGTGTCGCGCACTTTCTCGAAGGCGTTCGGCCTGGCGGGCCTGCGTATCGGCTTCGCGATCGCGCAGCCCGGGTTGACCGATCTGCTGAATCGACTGCGTCAGCCGTTTAACGTCAATACGCTCGCGCAGGCCGCGGCGATTGCAGCACTGAACGACAGCGCATTTCTGGAAAAGAGCGCGGCGCTGAACGCGCAGGGCTATAAGCTTCTGACCGGGGCGTTCGACAAGCTCGGTCTCGAATACGTGCCGTCCGAAGGTAACTTCGTGCTCGTGCGCGTCGGCGGTGACGACGAAGCCGGCGCCCGGGTGAATCGCGCGCTGCTGAAACAGGCTGTGATCGTGCGACCGGTGGGCAACTACGGTTTGCCGCAGTGGCTACGCATCACGATCGGCCTGCCGGAGGAAAACGAAGCGTTCCTCGCGGCGCTCGAAAAGACGCTTGCCGAGCCTGCCGCTGCGTAAGCATTGCTCCTTGATCCCGCGCGTCGGCCGGCAGGAGCGGCGCGCTTATTGTCCGTATTGTGTGAGCGACGTGGCCGCGTTTTCTTTTAACAAGCTGGTGATTTTCGGTGTCGGCCTGATTGGCGGATCGCTCGCGCGCGCGTTGCGTGAACGCGGCGAGGCTGGCGGGGCACGCACGGTGGTTGGGGTGGGACGGACGTCCGCGTCGAGCGAGCGCGCGTTGGCGCTCGGGGTGATCGACGGCGCTGCGGCGCTCACCGACGACGCCGCGCTGCGCGACGCGCTCGCGGGCGCGGACTTCGTGCTGCTCGCGGCGCCGGTCGCGCAGACGCAGCCGCTGCTCGAACGCATCGCGCTGCATCTCGACGCCAACACGATCGTCACCGACGCGGGCAGCACCAAGTCCGACGTGGTCGCCGCCGCGCGCGCGGCGCTCGGTGCGCGGATCGGCCAGTTCGTGCCGGGCCATCCGATCGCCGGCCGCGAGTCGAGCGGCGTCGACGCCGCGTTGCCCGATCTGTACGTGAACCGCAACGTCGTGCTGTGCCCGCTGCCGGAGAACGCGCCGGAAGCGGTCGAGCGCGTCGCGGCGATGTGGCGCGCCACTGGCGCCTTGGTGCGGGACATGACGCCGCAGCAGCACGACCGCGTGTTCGCGTCGGTCAGTCATCTACCGCACGTTCTGTCGTTCGCGCTCGTCGAACAGATCCTCAATTCGCCCGACGCCGCTTTGAAGTTCTCGTTCGCGGCGGGCGGATTCCGCGACTTCACGCGCATCGCCGCGTCGAGTCCGGAGATGTGGCGCGACGTCTGCGTCGCCAATCGCGCGGCGCTGCTCGACGAGCTCGACGCGTATACCGCGGTGCTCGCGCGCCTGCGCACGGCGATCGAGGCCGGCGACGGCGCTGCGCTCGAAGCGGTGTTCGCGCGCTCGCGCGTCGCGCGCAGTCAGTGGCAGGAGCAGCGCGCGGCTGGCGTGGCCGCCAGCGACGCGTCCAAATAACCGGAAACTGGACACATCATGGAATTCCTCGATCTCGGACCTTTTTCCCGTGCGTCCGGCACGGTTCGTCTGCCCGGCTCGAAGAGCATCTCGAACCGCGTGCTGCTGCTCGCCGCGCTCGCCGAAGGCGAGACGACGATCACGAACCTGCTCGATTCCGATGACACCCGCGTGATGCTCGCCGCGCTCGAAAAGCTTGGCGTACGTCTGAAGCGCGACGGGGACACCTGCGTCGTGACCGGCACGCGCGGCGCGTTCACCGCGCGCACGGCCGACCTGTTCCTCGGCAACGCGGGTACGGCGGTGCGTCCGCTGACCGCGGCCCTCTCCGTGAACGGCGGCGACTACCGGATCCACGGCGTGCCGCGCATGCACGAGCGGCCGATCGGCGATCTCGTCGACGGCCTGCGCCAGATCGGCGCGAAGATCGACTACGAACAGAACGAAGGCTATCCACCGCTACGCATCCGTCCCGCCCAGATCACGGCCGACGCGCCGATCCGCGTGCGCGGCGACGTGTCGAGCCAGTTCCTGACCTCGCTGCTGCTGACGCTGCCGCTCTTGCGCACCGCGAGCGGCGTCACCACCGTGCAGGTCGACGGCGAGCTGATCTCGAAGCCGTACATCGAGATCACGATCAAGCTGATGGCGCGCTTCGGCATCGACGTCGAGCGTCATGGCTGGCACCGGTTCGTGGTGCCAGCGGGGCAACGTTATCGGTCGCCAGGCACGATCATGGTGGAAGGGGATGCGTCGTCGGCGTCGTATTTCCTCGCCGCGGGAGCGCTCGGCGGCGGCCCGCTGAGAGTGGAAGGGGTGGGCCGCGCGAGCATCCAGGGCGACGTCGGCTTTGCCGATGCGCTGATCAAGATGGGCGCGAACCTGCAGATGGGCGAAGACTGGATCGAAGTGCGCGGCGTCGGCAACGATCATGGCAAGCTCGATCCAATCGACATGGACTTCAACCTGATCCCCGACGCGGCGATGACGATCGCGGTCGCCGCGCTGTTCGCGGACGGCACGACCACGCTGCGCAACATCGCGAGCTGGCGCGTCAAGGAAACCGACCGCATTGCCGCGATGGCGACCGAGCTGCGCAAGGTCGGCGCGAAGGTGCAGGAGGGCGAGGATTTCCTCGTCGTCACGCCACCCGAAAAGTTGATTCCGAATGCCGCGATCGACACCTACGACGACCACCGTATGGCGATGTGCTTCTCGCTCGTGAGCCTGGGCGGTGTGCCGATCCGCATCAACGACCCGAGGTGCGTCGGCAAGACGTTCCCCGATTATTTCGAGCGCTTCACGGCGCTCGCGCAACCCTGATGCAACCCAGATTCGCGTGCGAATTGCCCGATGTGCGACATTTTTAGATGAAATCGATCCGTCCCTTTCACCAGACGCCCGTCATTACGATCGACGGCCCCAGCGCCTCCGGCAAAGGCACTGTGGCCGCGATGGTGGCCGCCAATCTCGGCTTTCACCTGCTCGACAGCGGCGCGCTTTACCGGCTCGCGGCACTCGCGAGCCTGCGCTACGAGATCGTGGCAGACGACGTCGACGCACTTGTCAAACTGATCGACGACCTTCATATCACGTTTCGCGAGGGGCTCGCGCAGCTCGACGGCGTCGATGTATCGACCGAAATCCGTGCCGAGGAAGTGGGCAGCCGCGCCTCGGCGATCGCCGTGCACGCGCCCGTGCGAACCGCGCTGGTGGCGCGTCAGCGGGCGTTTCGCAAGGAGCCGGGGCTCGTCGCCGACGGACGTGACATGGGCACCGTGATCTTTCAGGATGCCGTGCTGAAGGTGTTCATGACGGCGAGCGTCGAGGCCCGCGCGACGCGCCGGCATAAGCAATTGATCCAAAAAGGATTTTCTGCTAATATAGATGACTTGCTCCGGGATTTGCGTGAGCGCGACGAGCGTGACAGTCAGCGCGCGGCCGCGCCGCTCAAGCCGGCGGCGGATGCAAAGCTGCTTGATACCTCCGCATTGTCGGTCGACCAGGCGGTCGAGCAGGTGGTGCAATGGTACGAAGCGCTGGTCCCGCATGCGTAACTGAAACGGTCACGCGGTAGTGGCCACACAGCGGCAGTCCTGTTGTTGGTAGGTGCTTCGCGATGGTCGCGAAGCGTTGTTTTTTTAACCCTTTAACCCCGCGTGGCGTTCGCGTATTTGCCGCAGTTGCTGACCAGTCCGGTGAGCCAGGCGTTCCGAAGACCATGCAAACTCTGATTTTTATGTCCGACCTGCAAACCTCTACCCCGAATACCGAATCTTTTGCGGCTCTGTTCGAAGAGTCGCTGACCAAGCAGGACATGCGCGCTGGCGAAGTGATCTCCGCGGAAGTCGTGCGTGTCGACCACAACTTCGTGGTCGTGAACGCTGGTCTGAAGTCCGAAGCCTACATCCCGCTCGAAGAGTTCCTGAACGACGCGGGCGAGGTAGAAGTGCAGGCGGGCGACTTCGTTTCCGTCGCGATCGACGCGCTGGAAAACGGCTATGGCGACACCATCCTGTCGCGTGACAAGGCGAAGCGTCTGGCTTCGTGGCTGTCGCTGGAAAAGGCGCTGGACAACAACGAACTCGTAACCGGCACGATCACGGGCAAGGTCAAGGGCGGTATGACCGTGATGGTCAACGGCATCCGCGCGTTCCTGCCGGGTTCGCTGGTTGATACGCGTCCGGTCAAGGACACGACCCCGTACGAAGGCAAGACGCTCGAATTCCGCGTCATTAAGCTCGACCGCAAGCGTAACAACGTCGTGCTGTCGCGCCGCGCTGTCATCGAGGCAACGCAAGGCGAAGAGCGCGCGAAGCTGCTCGAAACGCTGAAGGAAGGCGCGATCGTCGAAGGCGTGGTCAAGAACATCACCGACTACGGCGCGTTCGTGGACCTCGGCGGTATCGACGGCCTGCTGCACATCACCGACATTGCATGGCGTCGTGTGCGTCACCCGAGCGAAGTTCTGTCGGTTGGCCAGGAAGTCACCGCGAAGATCCTCAAGTTCGACCAGGAAAAGAACCGCGTTTCGCTCGGTATCAAGCAACTGGGCGACGATCCGTGGGAAGGCATCTCGCGCCGTTACCCGTCGGGCACGCGTCTGTTCGGTAAGGTCACCAACATCACCGACTACGGCGCATTCGTCGAAGTGGAATCGGGCATCGAAGGCCTCGTCCACGTGTCGGAAATGGACTGGACCAACAAGAACGTTGCTCCGTCGAAGGTTGTCCAATTGGGCGACGAAGTCGAAGTCATGGTTCTCGAAATCGACGAAGACCGCCGTCGTATCAGCCTCGGCATGAAGCAGTGCAAGCCGAACCCGTGGGACGACTTCAGCCGCAACTTCAAGAAGGGCGACAAGATCAGCGGCGCCATCAAGTCGATCACCGACTTCGGCGTGTTCATCGGTCTGCCGGGCGGCATCGACGGTCTGGTTCACCTGTCGGATCTGTCGTGGAGCGAAACCGGCGAGGAAGCCGTTCGCAAGTACAAGAAGGGCGACGAAGTGGAAGCGATCGTTCTCGGCATCGACGTCGAGAAGGAACGTATTTCGCTGGGTATCAAGCAGCTCGAAGGCGACCCGTTCAGCAACTACGTTGCAATGAACGACAAGGGTTCGGTCGTCGACGGTACCGTCAAGTCGGTGGACGCGAAGGGTGCTGTGGTCCAGCTGTCGGGTGAAGTCGAAGGCTACCTGCGTGCTTCGGAAATCGCCCAGGACCGCGTGGAAGACGCTCGCAACGTGCTGAAGGAAGGCGACAAGGTCAACGCGATGATCATCAACATCGATCGCAAGTCGCGTGGCATCAACCTGTCGATCAAGGCGAAGGATTCGGCTGAGCAGCAGGAAGCCATCCGCGGTCTCGCTGCTTCGGATTCGAGCGCAGCCGCTACCGGCACGACGAACCTGGGCGCGCTGCTGAAGGCCAAGCTCGACGGCCAGAACCAGTAAGCCTGAGAGGTCTGCTGCAGTATGACCAAATCGGAATTGGTCGCCCAGCTGGCTACGCGATTTCCGCAACTTGTTCTCAAAGATGCGGATTTCGCGGTGAAGACGATGCTCGATGCGATGTCGGAGGCGCTTGCCAAAGGTCATCGCATCGAAATTCGTGGCTTCGGCAGCTTCGGCCTCAACCGCCGTCCCTCCCGCGTCGGACGCAATCCGAAGTCGGGCGAGAAGGTGCTGGTACCCGAGAAGTACGTACCGCACTTCAAGCCGGGCAAGGAATTGCGTGAGCGGGTGGATCGTCGCGCGGGCGAGCCGCTGAAGGCCGAGGAGCCGGATGACGACCTTTAATGGCTCCGCTGTGCGTCTTGCAGCGTGGCATAGCTAGCGTCAGCGGCCAAAGCCAGTCGGCAAAAGACCAGGAAAAGCGCCTTCGGGCGCTTTTTTTTCGTCCATCGTTTGAGAAGAGGGCGCCTTCCGGTGCGGTCTTTGCATTTCGCGAATCACCCGTAAGTGCGCCATCCCGCCACTTGCTGCCCAGCCCCGAGGTCATCCATTACAATACGGGTCACTTCGGCGCGGGCAACACCGTGGCGCGACGCGTCATCGAGCCGGCGTCACCCCGCAACTGCCGTCAAGAGATCTATTCATGAAATTTATCGTCTGGCTGATCCGTGTGCTGGTGTTCGTGCTGCTGCTGGTGCTGGCGCTCTCCAACACGCAACCCGCTACGCTGAATTTCCTCGCCGGCTACGTCTGGTCGGCGCCTCTGATTCTGATCGGCCTCGCGTTTTTCGTGATCGGCTTGCTCGCGGGGCTCGTGTCGGCGATGCCGGCCGTCGTACGTCTGCGCATGGAGAATGGCCGGCTCAGGCGCGAGTTGCGCGTGGCGCGCGAAACTCCAGCCGTCGTCGAGCAGCCGCCGATGCCGCCGCTGATCTGAACTCCGTTGCGTCGCGCGCTCTGAGCGCGGCTTTTCGTTTTCGCTTTCCCGCACATTTGCATTAATCGCATGGATCTAGACTTCTGGTGGCTGCTGGTCGTACCCGTCGCATTCGCGTTCGGCTGGATGGCGGCGCGCTACGACCTCAAGACGCTGCTGTCCGAAAGCGCGAACCTGCCGCGGTCCTATTTTCGCGGCCTGAACTTCCTGCTGAACGAGCAGCCCGACCAGGCGATCGACGCATTCATCGAGGTCGTCAAGCTCGACCCTGAAACGGTCGAATTGCATTTCGCGCTCGGCAATCTGTTCCGCCGGCGCGGCGAAACGGATCGAGCGATCCGCGTGCATCAAAATCTGCTTAGCCGCGCGGACCTGCCTGTCAGCGAGCGCGATCACGCGCTGTACGAACTCGGCCAGGACTTCCTGAAAGCGGGTCTGCTCGACCGTGCCGAGGAAACCTTCCGCTCGCTGCAGGCGGGCGATTACGCACTGGGCGCGCAACGCGCGCTGTTGACGATCTACGAGATCGAGAAGGACTGGGTCAAGTCGATCGATACCGCGCGTCACCTCGAAACGATGGGCGCGCCGTCGCTCGACAAGGAAATCGCGCAGTTCCATTGCGAACTTGCTCAGGAAGCGCTGCAGCAGAAGAAACCGGACGAAGCGCGCCATCAGCTCCGTCTCGCGCTGAAGGCGAACCCGACCAACGTGCGCGCGACGATCCTGTTCGGCGACGTCGACGCGGTCGGCGGCGCGTCCGAAGCGGCGATCGGTCAATGGCGCCGCGTCGAGGAGCAGAACCCCGCGTATCTGCCGCTCGTCGCCGAGAAAATCATGAAGGAGTATGAAGCGCTCGGCCGCGCGCAGGAGGGCGCCGATCTGTTGACCACGTGGGTCGACCGTCATCCGAACAACGATCTGCTCGACGTCGCGTATCAGCACGTCGCGTCGCTGCGCGGCGCCGATGCCGCGCATGCGCTCGCGCGCACGCAGATGCAGAAGTCGCCGAATCTGGCCGGCATGACGCGTCTGCTCGAAGCGCAGCAGGCCGTCGCCGAAGAGCCGCGGCGCAGCGAGCTCGAACTGATGCGCACACTGATCCGCCAGCGCACCAAGAATCTGCCACGCTATACGTGCCAGAATTGTGGTTTCCGGGCGCGGCTTTTCTACTGGCAGTGCCCGGGATGCAGCGGTTGGGAAACCTATGCGCCGCGCCGCATCGAGCCGATTACCGCGTCGAGTTGACGCCGCACAGGTGGCTTTGGCCGCGTCGGCGTTCATTGCCACGCAACCGCTCCGCGAATTTCGCAACGAGTTTATCGCCGGCCTCATGAGCGGCATTCATTACCGGAACCTTCCACCGGAAAGCGTATGAAAATCACCATTATCGGCACCGGCTATGTGGGCCTTGTCACCGGCGCATGTCTCGCCGAAATCGGCAATGACGTCTTCTGTCTCGACGTCGATCAGCGCAAGATCGACATCCTCAACAAAGGCGGCGTGCCGATTCACGAACCGGGCTTGCAGGAGATGATCGCCCGCACGCGCGCGGCTGGCCGCATCACGTTCTCGACCGATGTCGCCGCGAGCGTCGCGCACGGTGACGTGCAGTTCATCGCGGTCGGCACACCGCCCGACGAAGACGGCTCCGCCGATCTGCAATATGTGCTCGAGGCCGCGCGCAACATCGGCCGCACGATGAATGGTTTCAAGGTGATCGTCGACAAATCGACGGTGCCGGTCGGCACCGCGCAGCGCGTGCGCGCGGTGGTCAATGAAGAGCTCGCGAAGCGCGGGCTTGCCGGCAGCGCGCAGCATCGCTTCTCGGTCGTGTCGAATCCCGAGTTCCTGAAAGAAGGTGCGGCCGTCGACGACTTCATGCGCCCCGACCGTATCGTGATCGGTATCGACGAAGACGAAGCGGGCGTGCGGGCGCGCGAAATGATGAAGCGTCTGTACGCGCCGTTCAACCGCAATCACGAACGCACGTTGTACATGGACGTTCGCTCGGCCGAGTTCACCAAGTACGCGGCCAACGCGATGCTCGCGACGCGCATCTCGTTCATGAACGAGATGTCGAATCTCGCGGACAAGGTCGGCGCCGACATCGAAGCGGTGCGCCGCGGCATCGGTTCCGATCCGCGCATCGGCTATCACTTCCTGTATGCGGGCTGCGGCTATGGCGGCTCGTGCTTCCCGAAGGATGTGCAGGCGCTGATCCGCACCGCGAGCGAGAGCGGCCACAACCTGCGGATTCTCGAGGCGGTCGAGGAAGTGAACTACCAGCAGAAGGACGTGCTCGTGAACAAGATCACCGCGAAGCTCGGCGACGATTTGAGCGGCCGCGCGTTCGCGGTGTGGGGTCTCGCATTCAAGCCGAATACCGACGACATGCGCGAGGCGCCGAGCCGTCGCGTGATCGGCGAGTTGCTTGCGCGCGGCGCGAACGTGCGTGCGTACGATCCGGTCGCCGTGACCGAGGCGCGTCGCGTATTCGCGATGGATCTGCACGCTGCGCCGGAGCAGCTGGCGCGTCTCACCTTCATGAGCACCCAGGACGAAACGCTGATCGGCGCCGACGCGCTCGTGATCGTGACCGAATGGAAGGAGTTCAAGAGTCCTGATTTCGTGCATCTGAAATCGGTGCTGAAGACACCGCTGATTTTCGACGGCCGCAATCTGTACGAACCGGACGCGATGACCGAGCTCGGTATCGACTACCACGCCATTGGACGCCCCTATGCCCAACCCTCTGAACTTCCGGCCGATGCCTGAGGCCATGCCCGCGGCGCCCGCGTCCATGACGGCGCAGAAGCTCACGGTCGTGCCGCGCGCGCAGCTCAACGCGGCGCGCGTGCTGGTGGTCGGCGACGTGATGCTCGACCGATACTGGTTCGGCGACGTCAACCGCATTTCTCCGGAGGCGCCCGTGCCGGTCGTGCACGTGCAGCGCCAGGAAGATCGGCTGGGCGGCGCGGCGAACGTCGCGCGCAACGCGGTCGCGCTCAGCGCGCAGGCGGGTCTTTTGTGCGTGGTCGGTCATGACGAGCCCGGCGAGCGCATCGTGCAGTTGCTCGGCGAAAGCGGCGTGACGCCGCATCTGGAACGCGATCCGGCCTTGCTGACGACGATCAAGCTGCGCGTGCTGTCGCGTCAGCAGCAATTGCTGCGCGTCGATTTCGAAAACTCGCCGGCGCACGAGGTGCTGCTAGCGGGCCTCGCTCGTTTCGACGAGCTGCTGCCGTCATACGACGTGATCCTGATGTCCGACTACGCGAAGGGCGGCCTCACGCACGTCACGCAAATGATCGCGAAGGCGCACGCGGCTGGCAAACCGGTGTTGGTCGATCCGAAGGGTGACGACTGGGAGCGCTATCGCGGCGCGACGCTGATCACGCCGAATCGCGCGGAATTGCGCGAGGTCGTCGGACAGTGGAAGTCCGAGGAAGATCTGATCGCGCGCGTCACGAAGCTGCGCGCCGAGCTCCAGTTCAAGGCGCTGCTGCTGACGCGCTCGGAGGAGGGCATGACGCTGTTCTCCGACGATGGCATCCTGCACGCGTCGGCCGTTGCGCGCGAAGTGTATGATGTGTCGGGCGCGGGCGACACCGTGATCGCGACACTCGCCGCGATGCTCGGCGCGGGTCTTTCGCTCGTCGACGCGGTCGGACTCGCGAATCGCGCGGCCGGCATCGTGGTCGGCAAACTGGGCACCGCCACCGTCGACTACGACGAACTCTTTTCCTGATGCAGCCCGCGGGGCGCCGTCGTCCGACGGACCAGCGGACCTCGCGCGGCGTTGACTGAACGAAGCTCACTACCGCAGGATCACCATGACCGTCATCGTCACCGGCGCGGCCGGTTTTATCGGCAGCAATCTCGTGAAGGCGCTCAACGAGCGCGGCGAACAGCGCATCATCGCCGTCGATAACCTCACACGCGCGGACAAGTTCAGGAATCTGGTCGACTGCGAAATCGACGACTATCTCGACAAAACCGAATTCGTCGAGCGCTTCAGGCGCGGCGACTTCGGCAAGGTGCGCGCTATCTTCCACGAAGGCGCCTGCTCGGACACGATGGAAACCGACGGCCGCTACATGATGGACAACAACTACCGCTATAGCCGCGACGTGCTGGACATCTGCCTCGCGCAGAACGTCCAGTTCCTGTACGCGTCGTCGGCGGCGACGTATGGCGGCTCGAGCCGCTTCGTCGAGGAGCGAGAGGTCGAGCAGCCGCTGAACGTGTACGGCTATTCGAAGTTCCTGTTCGATCAGGTGATTCGCCGCGTGCTGCCCACGGCGAAGAGCCAGATCGTGGGCTTCCGTTATTTCAACGTCTACGGTCCGCGTGAAACGCACAAGGCGCGCATGGCGTCGGTCGCGTTTCACAACTTCAACCAGTTCCGCGCCGAGGGCAAGGTCAAGCTGTTCGGCGAGTACAACGGCTATGCGGCCGGCGAGCAGACGCGCGATTTCATCTCGGTCGAAGACGTCGTCAAGGTCAACCTGTTCTTCTTCGATCATCCGGAGAAGTCAGGCATTTTCAATCTCGGCACCGGCCGCGCGCAGCCGTTCAACGATATCGCGAGCACTGTGGTCAACACGCTGCGCGCGCTGAACAACGAGCCGGCGCTGTCGCTTGCGGATCAGGTGCAACGCGGGCTGATCGAGTACATTCCGTTCCCCGACGCGCTGCGCGGCAAGTATCAGTGCTTCACGCAGGCCGATCAGTCGAAACTGCGCACGGCCGGCTACGACGCGCCGTTTCTGAGCGTGCAGGAAGGCGTCGATCGTTACGTGCGTTGGCTGTTCGGCCAGGTGTGATTCGTACGTCATCCTCTTTAAACTGGAATCTCCTGGCCGGTGATGGTCGCCGGCCAGTGGCAACAGGGAGATTCCAATATGTTTCGAAAAGTACTGGTTACCGCGGCGATGCTCGCCGCTTTCGGCCACGCGTATGCGGCGGTCGACGTCAACACGGCTAACGAAGACGCGCTGCGCGGCATCAAGGGCATTGGTCCGGCAAAAGCCAAAGCGATTGTCGAGGAACGTAATGCGCACGGCCCGTTCAAGGACGCGGCGGATCTCGGCAAGCGCGTCAAGGGCATGGGCGCGCACACCATCGAGCGCCTGCAGGCGGAGGGTCTCGCTGTCGGACCGGCTGGCGCGGCTGCTAGCACGCAGGTTGCGGCAGCTGCGGCGGGCAAGGAGCCGGCCGCTACGGCCGCGTCCGCCGCCACGCAGAAGGGCGCCGCCGCAGTGGCGGTGAAGAAGTAAGCGGCCGCGAGCCTTGCGCGTGCCATGCTGACGAGCGGCTTGCGGCGCGCAGGGTTCGCGAACGTTCCATTGCTTCGATTGGTACACACACTTTCCCGCGGCTCGCAGCCGCGGGCTTTTTGCGTAGCAACCGCCATGCATCCATGCGGACAGAAGGGCTGCAGGGCGGCGCCGGAGATCGTGGTTTAGAATCGATGGATTAAAGACACTCTTTCGCGCATCGATTGCTAGACCCCATATGGCATACAAAACGATTGAAGACACGGTCGGCAATACGCCGCTCGTACAACTCGTCCGGCTTCCCGACGACGAGATCCGTAGCCGCAACAATGTGATCCTCGCGAAGCTCGAGGGCAACAATCCCGCGGGGTCGGTGAAAGACCGGCCGGCGTTGTCGATGATCAAGAAGGCCGAAGCGCGCGGACGCATCAAGCCGGGCGACACGCTGATCGAATCGACGAGCGGCAACACCGGCATCGCGCTCGCGATGGCCGCCGCGGTCCGCGGCTACAGGATGGTGCTGATCATGCCGGAAGATCTGTCGGTCGAGCGCCGTCAGAGCATGGCCGCCTACGGCGCGGAAATCATTCTGACGCCGGTCAAAGGCGGCATGGAATACGCCCGCGATCTCGCCGAGCAGATGCAGCGCGAGGGGAAGGGCATCATCCTCGATCAGTTCGCGAACCCGGACAATCCGGCCTCGCACATCGAAGGCACGGGCCCGGAAATCTGGCGCGACACGGAAGGGCGCATCACGCACTTCGTGTCGTCGATGGGCACGACCGGCACGATCATGGGCGTGTCGACGTATCTGAAAATGCAGAACCAGCAGATCGAAATCATCGGCGCGCAGCCGGAAGAGGGCTCGCGTATTCCGGGTATTCGCAAGTGGCCGGAAGCGTATCTGCCGAAAATCTTCGACCGCAGCCGCGTCGACCGCGTGGAGAACGTTAGTCAATCCGCGGCCGAGGCGATGGCGCGCCGCCTTGCGTCGGTCGAAGGCATCTTCGCGGGCATTTCGTCGGGTGGCGCGTGCGAAGTCGCGCTGCGCATCGCGCGTCAGGTCGAGAACGCGACGATCGTGTTCATCGTCTGCGATCGCGGGGACCGTTATCTGTCCACGGGGGTATTTCCCGCGTAAGCGGGTCGCCGGCGCCTTCGCGGGTGCACGAACCAATAAAAATGCGCTGGTCGAGCCGGCGCATTTTTACGTGCTTCAACGCGAGGCGCGCACGGCGACTCGCGGCGCGACTCACTGCGAATCCGAGTTCGACTGATCCGCCTGGCCTTGCGACGCGCCGCCGTTGTTGGCCGCTTTCGCGGCATTCGCCGCGTCGATCGCCTCCATCTGCGCCTTGACCTTCTGGCCAAGCTGGTACACCGCGAGCGCGTAGAAGAAGCTGCGGTTGTAGCGCGTGAGCACGTAGAAATTCTTCAGGCCGAGCACGAACTCGGTGCCGCGTCCCGGCGTCGGCAGATCGACCACCGTGACCGGCGTGCCCGCTTCGGAAGCAATGTCGACGTTCGACTCGTTCAGCACGAGGCCGGCACGCAGCAACTGGTCGAGCGGCCAGTGCGGCTCCGGCTGCCCATTGGCCGCGGCCTGCGCGACACCGAGGCTGCCCGCGTCCGAGCCGATTCGCCATACCACCGGCCGGCCGCTTTCCCAGCCGTTCTGGCGCAGATAGTTCGCGACGCTGCCGATCGCATCCGCATCGCTCGTGCGCAGATCGATGCGCTTGTTGCCTTCGTAGTCGACCGCGTATTGGACGATGCTGCTCGGCAGGAACTGCGGAATGCCGATCGCGCCGGTGTACGAGCCGAGCACCGTGTTTGGGTCGATCTGCGCGTCGCGCGTCCACACCAGGTAGTCTTCGAGATTCTTGCGGAAGGTCGCCTGGCGGTCCGCGCGATTCGCGGTGTTCGGATAATCGAAGCTCAGCGTGGTCAGCGCATCGAGCACGCGGAAATTACCCATGTAGCGACCGTAGATCGTCTCGACGCCGATGATGCCGACGATCATCTCCGGCGGCACGCCGAACTCCTGATACGCGCGCTGCAGCGTGGCCCGGTTCTCGCGCCAGAACTGCACGCCGGCATTGACGCGCACCGGGTCGAGGAAGCGCGCCTGATACGAGCGCCAGTTCTTGACCGACGGCGTCGGTGACGGGGTGACCAGCTTCACTGCGGTCGCCGAGTAGCTGACGCCGGTGAACAGCGCGTGCAGCGACGCTTCGTCGAAATCGTAGCGCGCGACCATCTCGTTGATGAACGCATCGACGTTCGCGTTGTTCGCATAGCGCTGCGGAATGATCTCTTCCTCGAACGTCTGTCCTTGCGGTACCGGCTGCTGCGGCTGGCTCTGCGCGAGTTGCACCGGCGCTTTCCTCGTGGCGCTTTGCGCGCTCGCGGGACTTGCCGCGATGAACATGCACGATGCGACGATCAGTGAGGCGGCGTGGGTGCCGAGGCGAAGACGGTTGCGTGGGGATCCTGCGGACAGAGCAAGCTTGACGGTCATGGTGAGCAGTGAGCGCGATGCGTGAAAGGCTGGAAGCAGTCGGAAAGCGGCAGGAACGAAACGGCGAATAACGGGTCGGGGAAGTATACCCGACGGCTCCCGCAAAACCGTGCTGAATCGGCGACAGCGGCGTCGTGTGGTAACTTGACGAATGGAGGCGCGCGGGGGCGCGCGCCGCTCGACGGAGACACGCCGCGCGCGCAGTTCATGCGCCGCGCAGAAGAGACGCACAACACGAACTATGGCAACAGGCTTCTATTCCCATCCCGACTGTCTGCTGCACGACATGGGGCAGTGGCACCCCGAGTGTCCCGCGCGCCTGCAGGCGATCGAGGATCAACTGATCGCAAGCCGCATCGACGCGCTGATCGAGCGCGAATCGCCGCCGCTCGTCGACGAGGCCACGCTGCTGCGAGTGCACACGCGGGCGCACGTCGACTACATCCGCGGTCGCTCGCCCGTCGAGGGCATGGCCGAGATCGATCCCGACACGGCGATGAATCCGCACACGTGGCAGGCCGCGTTGCGCGCGGCGGGCGCGGCGGTCGCCGCCACCGACGCGGTGATCGAAGGCCGCTACGACAACGCGTTCTGCAGCGTGCGGCCGCCGGGCCATCACGCGGAGCCGGCGCGTGCGATGGGCTTCTGCTTTTTCAACAACATCGCGATCGCCGCGCGCCACGCGCTCGACGTGCATGGTCTCGCGCGCGTCGCCATCATCGACTTCGACGTGCATCACGGCAACGGCACCGAGGCCGCGTTCTCGGGCGACCCGCGCGTGCTGATGTGCAGTATCTTCCAGCACCCGTTCTATCCGTTCACGGGCGCCGACAACCAGGCGTCCAACATGTGCAACGTGCCGATGCCGGCGCGTTCGAACGGCATGGCCGTGCGCGAAGCGGTCGATATGCTGTGGTTGCCGCGCCTGCACGAATTCAGGCCGGAGATGCTGTTCATCTCGGCCGGCTTCGATGCGCATCGCGAGGACGACCTCGGCAACATGGGCCTCGTCGAAGACGATTACGCGTGGATCACCGACCAGATGCGCGAGATCGCGCGGCGTTATGCGCGTGGGCGCATCGTCAGTTGTCTCGAGGGCGGCTACAACCTGTCGGCGCTCGGACGCAGCGTGGTCGCGCACGTGCGGTCGCTGGCGGAGATCTGAGGTCGCCCGACTGCACGCGGCGACAGCGGCTCGAAAGCCAGCGAGCGAAAATCGACATTCACGCACCGAGGAGCGAGCCATGAACACCAGTCCCGGCAGCACCGGCGATGCGTCGCTGGTCACGATCGAACACGATGCGTATCGCGTAGCGGGCGTCGTGCGCGTGACGATGAACCGGCCCGATGCGTTCAACGCGCTGTCCGAAGCGTTGCTCGACGGACTGCAGCAGACGCTGACCGGGATCGCGAAGACCGATGCCCGCGTGGTCGTGATCGCCGGCGCTGGCCGCGCGTTCTGCGCGGGGCACGACCTGAAGGAAATGCGCGCGGCGCCATCGCTTGCTTACTACCAGCAACTGTTCGCGCGCTGCACGAAGCTGATGCTGACGATCCAGCGCATGCCGCAGCCGGTGATCGCGTGCGTGCATGGCATCGCGACCGCCGCCGGCTGCCAGCTGGTCGCGATGTGCGATCTCGCGGTCGCCGCCGATACCGCGCGCTTCGCCGTATCGGGCGTGAACCTCGGATTGTTCTGCGCGACACCGTCGGTGCCGCTGTCGCGCAACCTGTCGCGCAAGGCCGCGCTCGAAATGCTGCTGACCGGCGATTTCATCGACGCCGCCGAAGCGCGCAAGCAGGGGCTCGTGAATCGCGTCGCCCCTGCCGATGCGCTCGACGACGAAGTCGCGCGGCTCGCCGCGAGCATCTGCGCGAAGCCTGTCGAAGCTGTCAGCGCGGGCAAGGGCCTGTTCTACCGGCAGCTCGAAATGGGTATCGAAGCCGCGTACCAGCTCGCGGGGCAGACGATGGCCTGCAACATGATGGCCGACTCGGCGCTCGAAGGCGTGCAGGCTTTCATCGACAAACGCGCGCCGGAGTGGAAGCGGTAGTCGACGGCCAGCAAGCGCCGCGTCTCGTCAACTCGATCCCACCGCCCGCCTTTCGATCCACTCGACCAACGCCTCGATCACCCGATCGCGATCGAGGTCGTTCATCGTCTCGTGGTAGCTACCCTCGTGCAGCGTGAGCGTCTTGTCCGGCGAGCCCGCGTGCTCGCCGAACGCGCGGCTGCCGTCGGGCTCGGTCAGTTTGTCGTCGGTGCCATGAAACACGAGCAGCGGCATGCGCAGCCTCGCGCGTCCGCGTTCGATGCGCGCCATCGCGAGCAGCAGCTCGGCGCCCGTGCGCACCGGAATCGCGTCGTGATGCACGAGCGGATCGTTGAGGTTGGCTTTGACCACCGGCTGAAGGCGCGAGAGCAGCGCAGGGTCGATCTTCATCGCCGGGAAGGTTGGGTAGACGCGGCTGATCACCTGGCTTAGCACGAGCATCCACTTCGGCACGTCGCGGCCCGGCGCGAGCGCGGGGCTCGACAGGATCAGGCCGGCAAGGCGCCGCCCGCTCGCGTCGAGGCGCTCTATCGCGTACAGCGCCGCCACCGCGCCACCCATGCTGTGACCCATCAGGAATAACGGCGCACAGCTTTGCGCGGCGGCGTCGAGCAGCGCCTGCGCATCGAGCAGGTAGTCGTCGAAGCGTCTCACATAGGCGCGCTTGCCGGGCGCGTGGCCGTGGCCACGCAGATCGATCGCGACGAGCTCGATGCCCGCCGCGTTGAGCCGGCCCGCTACGGCGGCGTAACGGCCGGCGTGCTCGGCGAGGCCGTGCAGCAGCGCGACCGTCGCGCGTATCGGCCCGTTCGGCCGCCAGCGATACAGCGGCAACTGGATGCCATCGCCGGTCGTCACCGACGCGCGCTGCGGCGCATCTTTATTGAGACTGCCGGCGCTCGCGCGCACGGTGTGGCTCGGGGGAGTTTGCATGGCGGCGGCCTGTGCTGAAGGAGGGTGGCCCGATCATAGTCGTAGCGGCGCGAAGCGCGTGAGCTTCGTGCAAAAGGCGCAGCTCTAATGCCCTTAGGTTATGAAAAGATCGAAATTGATTATTAAAGGGTATGTCGCCGCTGCGGTAGAATGACGACCTCAAATCCCAATAAAAGAAACGGCGGCCGCTTGTCGGGAGCACGATGCTCGCCGGCAGCCTCCGCCGTTTTCGTTTCCATGATCGAAATACGCAATGTTTCCCAGCGGTTTGCCGGGCCCCGGGGGTGGGTCGAGGCGCTGCACAACGTCAATCTGACGATTCCGGCGGGCGAGGTGTTCGGCATCATCGGCCGCAGCGGCGCGGGCAAGAGCACGCTCGTGCGCACGATCAACCTGCTGACGCGCCCATCCGAGGGCAACATCCTCGTCAACGGCCGCGATCTGACGACGCTGCCCGCCGCGCAACTGCGCGACGCGCGTCGCGAGATAGGCATGATCTTCCAGCACTTCAATCTGTTGTCGTCGCGCACCGTGTACGAGAACGTCGCGCTGCCGCTCGAACTGGCCGGCATGAAGCGCGACGAGATCGAGGCGAACGTGCTGCCGCTGCTTGAGCTCGTCGGTCTGTCGGCGCAGAAGGACCGCTATCCGGCGCAGATCAGCGGCGGGCAGAAGCAGCGCGTGGGCATCGCGCGTGCGCTCGCGAGCAAGCCGAAGGTGCTGCTGTCGGACGAGGCGACCTCCGCGCTCGACCCCGAAACCACGCGCGCGATCCTCGATCTGCTCAAGCGCATCAACCGCGAACTGAACCTGACGATCGTGCTGATCACTCACCAGATGGACGTGATCAAGCAGGTCTGCGATCGCGTCGCGGTGCTCGACGCGGGCCGCGTGGTCGAAGAGGGCAAGGTCATCGACGTGTTCCTGGAGCCGCACCACGAAGTCACGCGCGCGCTGATCGGCGACGTGATCGCGCAGGAGCTGCCGCCCGCCATGAAGGCGCGCGTCGCGCAGCGGTTGAAGACCGGCAGCGGCCATCTGCTGCGCCTCGCGTTCACCGGTTCGGGCGTCGATCAGCCGATCCTGTCGGAGACGATTCGCCGCTACGAGCTCGACCTCAACATCCTGCACGGCCAGATCGACGAAATCCAGGGGCAGGCGTTTGGCTCGCTCGCGGTACTCGCGGGCGGCGATCCGGCCAAGGTCGCGCAGGCGATCACGTTTTTGCGCGAGCAGGGTGTCGTAGTGGAGGAGCTCTCGCATGTTGAGTGAAATGTTCGATATGTTCGTCCAGTCGTTCTGGGAGACGCTCATCATGGTGGGCGTCTCCGGACTGGTTGGCGCTGTGGTCGGCGTGCCGCTCGGCGTGCTGCTGTATCTGACCGACCGCCAGGGCGTGCTTGAAAACGTCGCGTTGAATCGCGTGATGGGCGTGATCGTCAACGCCGTGCGCTCGACGCCGTTCATCATCCTGCTGGTCGCGGTGATTCCGTTTACGCGACTTGTCGTCGGTTCGTCAATCGGCACCGCGGCCGCGATCGTGCCGCTGACGATCGCCGCGGCGCCGTTCATCGCGCGTCTGGTCGAAACGGCGCTGCGCGAGGTCGATCGCGGGCTTATCGAGGCGGCCCAGGCGATGGGCGCGACCACCAGCCAGATCGTCTTCAAGGTGCTGTTGCCGGAATCGCTGCCGGGAGTGGTCGCCGGGTTGACGATCACGTTCGTGTCGCTGGTCGGCTATTCGGCGATGGCCGGCGCGATCGGCGGCGGCGGTCTTGGCGACCTCGGCATCCGCTACGGCTATCAGCGCTTCCTGCCGGAAGTGATGCTTGCGGTCGTGCTGATACTGATCGTGTTCGTGCAACTGGTGCAGTCGTTTGGGGATTGGCTCGTGCGTCGTCTGAGCCACAAATAAACAAGGGCGTTCGGAAGCCCGCTAAGAAAGAT
Source organism: Paraburkholderia lebeckiae (assembly GCF_014201005.1). Taxonomy (NCBI): domain Bacteria; kingdom Pseudomonadati; phylum Pseudomonadota; class Betaproteobacteria; order Burkholderiales; family Burkholderiaceae; genus Paraburkholderia; species Paraburkholderia lebeckiae. The sequence continues at coordinate 82,295 of NZ_JACHDK010000024.1, forward strand.
TCGGAAGAGGTCCATCATGCAACGTCGCTTAATTCTCAAGCTCGCCGCCGTATTCGGCGCGGCAACGCTCTTCGCCACCACCGCGGCGCATGCCGAAGACACGATCAAGGTTGGCGTCACCGGCGGCCCGCACGCGCAGATCATGGACGTCGTGAAGACGATCGCCGCGAAGAACGGCCTGAACATCAAGATCGTCGAATTCTCCGACTACGTGCAGCCGAACGCGGCGCTCGCGGGCGGCGATCTGGATGCGAACAGCTACCAGCACGACCCGTACTTGCAGGCGCAGGTGAAGGATCGCGGCTACAAGCTGATCCGTATCGCCGATACGGTCACATACCCGATGGGTATCTACTCGAAGAAGGTGAAGTCGCTCGCCGAACTGCAGCCGGGCGCGAAGATCGCCGTGCCGAACGACCCGACCAACGGCGGCCGCGCGCTGCTGTTGCTGCAGAAGCAGGGCTTGCTGAAGCTGCGCGCCGAGGCGGGTCTGAAGGCGACGCCGCTCGACATCGTCGACAATCCGAAGAAACTAAAGATCGTCGAGCTTGACGCGGCGCAGATTCCGCGTTCGCTGGGCGATGTCGATGCCGCCGCGATCAACACCAACTTCGCGATGGAAGCAGGCCTCAAGCCAACGCAGGACGCTATCGCAATCGAGGACCGGAAAGGTCCCTACGTGAACGTGATCGCGATTCGCGAAGCGGACAAGAACAAGCCGTGGGTCGCGAAGCTCGTCGCGGCGTACCACTCGCCGGAAGTGAAGCAGTTCGTCGACAGCAAATTCGGCGGCTCGGTGATCACCTCCTGGTGATGCAACGCCCGCGGACCTCGCAGAATACGACGGCAATGCGAAATTAGAGGTCTGAGTCGGAACCCGGGGTTGTCTCCCGGGTTTTTTGGAGATTAAAATAGAACGATCGTTCGATATTGCCGTCACGCCGCTGAGGACCGATATCCTCCCGCAAAGCGCCCGCGACACGGCTGTCATGAGGGCAGTCGCTATAATGTTCGTCGGGTTGACGTATTCGTAACTTTGGAGCGAGTGCATGAAAATTCTGGTGCCAGTTAAGAGAGTGGTCGACTACAACGTGAAGGTCCGCGTGAAATCGGACGGTACGGGCGTCGATATCGCGAACGTGAAAATGTCGATGAACCCGTTCGACGAA
>NZ_JACHDK010000025.1:0-79547 GCF_014201005.1 Paraburkholderia lebeckiae
GCCCGGCAACAAAGTCATCTGGCGAGGTATGCATCGATTGATCGACATCGAGCTTGGGTATTGGCTGGGCCGAGAAAAAAGTGGGTAATTGAAAGGCAGGTTTGATGGTTTACATTTAACGCAGTGCGTTATGCGATTCGATGATCGCGACATTCGCAGACCAGGCCTCCGCAAGAATTTTCCACGCTCGATCCAGGCGCTAGCGCATCGCAAGTTGCTGATGATCGACGCCGCGAGCTCCGTCTCGAATTTGCACGCGCCGCCCGGAAACCGGCTCGAAGCCTTGCAAGGCCAGCGCAGCGGGCAATGGAGCATCCGCATCAATGCGCAGTGGTGCATCTGTTTTCACTTCGTCGTCGAGGACGCGCTGAATGTCGAGATCGTCGACTATCACTGACTAGTGGGAGACCGACATGGCCATCAAACGCTCCGCGCTCAACAGCATCGATTTCTCCGACGTCGATACGGGCGCGGCCATTGCCGGGATCCATCCGGGCGAAATTCTGCGCAGCGAGTTCCTCGAACCGCTCGGCATGTCCGTCAACGCGCTCGCGCTGCGGGTGCCGGCGCCGCGCATCAACGACGTCGTGCGCGGCCGCCGCGCAATCTCCGCCGATACCGCGCTGCGGCTCGAGCGCTACTTCGGGGCCAGCGCGCAGTTCTGGCTCAATCTGCAAATCGCCTACGAGCTGCGCGTCGCCACCGCCGCCGCCAGCGAGCAGATCGAACGGGAAATCGAACCGATGCCGCGCGCCGAGCGCCCGAAACTACCCCGCGTGCCGGCCGGACACGCCCGGGCCGCGGCCCTCGCAGCCAGCGCCAGCGGCACCGTCTCGGCCAAGGCGCGCCGCAAGACCTGAAGCCGGCCGTGCGACCAAAAGCACGGAGCCGACACAAACGAGCGGTTAGAATCCCATCATTCTTCTAGCCTTCCGGAGTACAGCAATGTCTTTGCAACGTCGTACCACTCTCACGAAGTACCTGATCGAGCAGCAGCGCGAAACCAACAACCTGCCCGCCGACCTGCGCCTGCTGATCGAAGTCGTCGCGCGCGCGTGCAAGGCGATCAGCTACCACGTCAGCAAGGGCGCGCTCGGCGATGCGCTCGGCTCGGCGGGCAGCGAAAACGTCCAGGGCGAAGTGCAGAAGAAGCTCGACATCCTCTCGAACGAAATTCTGCTCGAGGCGAACGAATGGGGCGGCAACCTCGCGGGCATGGCCTCCGAGGAAATGGAACAATTCTTCCCGATTCCGGCCAACTATCCGAAGGGCGAATATCTGCTCGTGTTCGATCCGCTCGACGGCTCGTCGAACATCGACGTGAACGTGTCGATCGGTACGATCTTCTCGGTGCTGCGCTGCCCGGACGGCCATCAGGCCACCGAGCAATCGTTCCTGCAGCCGGGCACGCAGCAGGTCGCCGCGGGCTATGCGGTGTACGGCCCGCAAACGGTGCTCGTGCTGACCACCGGTAACGGCGTGAACTGCTTCACGCTCGATCGCGAACTCGGCTCGTGGGTGCTCACGCAAAGCGACATGCGCATTCCCGTCGAAACGCGCGAGTACGCGATCAACGCCTCGAACGAACGCCACTGGTATCCGCCGGTTCAGCAATACATCGGCGAACTGAAAGCGGGCAAGGAAGGTTCGCGTCAGGCCGACTTCAACATGCGCTGGATCGCGTCGATGGTCTCCGACGTGCATCGCATCCTGAGTCGCGGCGGCATCTTCATGTACCCGGCCGACAAGCGCACGCCGGACAAGCCGGGCAAGCTGCGTCTGATGTACGAAGCCAATCCGATGGCATTCATCGTCGAGCAGGCGGGCGGCGCCGCAACCAACGGCGAGAAGCGCATTCTCGACATCCAGCCGAAGAGCCTGCACGAGCGCGTCGCGGTGTTCCTCGGCTCGAAGAACGAGGTCGATCGCGTGACCCGCTATCACATCGAAGCGAAGAAGTGATCTCGAAAGAAAAAATGCCTCAAGGGGGCTTGCCAAGGCACTGAAGTAGTCCCTATAATCTCGCTTCTCCTGATGCCGGAATAGCTCAGACGGTAGAGCAGCGCATTCGTAATGCGAAGGTCGGGGGTTCGATTCCTCTTTCCGGCACCATCAAGTTTCAAGCAAAAAGCCCAGTCCTCGCGACTGGGCTTTTTGTTTTGCCGTCGCGCCACCCCTGCGCCTTCGCGATGATCGCGCGACGCGCCAGAGCACTCTCGCGCACAACGGAAACAGGAACGATAGGCACACCGATGGCGGCCCAGCCGAACGCGGTCTCGCATGAAGGCAGATACGTCCAGGCAAGGATGAAGCCGCTCAGCACGAAAAAGACACAGGTGGCCCGGTGCGCTGCCCATGACTTTTCACCAAATGAAGTCCTTTTGTCACAGCAATGCGGGAATGAGTTTGCCAACCAACTGTCACTCAGCTGATTAACGACAAAAATCTTTAAATAGTGCTTGCGCGGTCAACGCGACGGGGAATGGGTCGTTTACAAAGAATTAGACCGCGAGTTATGCAATCGGCAAATCACGTACCTTCAGTTCGGAAAGCGAAAATTTGTCGATGCGGCAATGCACAAGTTTGTCACGTTTTAGTCATGCGAAAACGTTATGTGCCGCGCAGCGACAATATCGATCGGTCGTGCTGAAACCTATGCTGGACAAGGCTCGACAGGGGCTGGCAGAAGGAGCGGCAAAGAGATGATTTCGCGCTGGCAATTAAGTGGATCAGCAGATCGCGAAACGCAAGCGGTAGTCAGACGATAAATTTTATTCAATCCCTCGGCTGGCGTGTCGGCTTGTGCCGTTAAAGCAACAGAGTGTGTATGACTCGCATCGGACACTGGTGCGATGCGGGGAACGAGGCCGATAATCGGTTCGCAAAGGAGAAAAGATCATGGATGCCAAACCACCGAAGATTCCGACCCCGGACAAGGTTTTTTACCCGGATCCGGAACCTGTGGCCGTCGAGTTTTTGGGAGCCGAGCTGCCCGAGCATGTTCGCGCTTTCTTTGACGAACAACGCAAGTCGTGCGATCCGAAGTAACGGACCACTGGCGCAACGCAGCATACGCGCTCGTTGAATTCACGCGCGGCGAATACTCGCGCGCTCATTACGCGTCCGACACCTCCGTCATGACGCTGGATCACCTCGCCTGATCACAGCAGTTGCGCGCTGGGCTACACGGCTCGAGCGCGCGAATGCGCGCGTCCTTCTCGCGCCCACTTCCCCCGACAATCTGTGTAAATCGGCCCGGTGCTCGCACTTTGCGGCGCATCGTTTATTCTTCTGGTTTTTCCGTCAACGGCCGCCCGGCCATGTCCCTCTCATGAATCATTTGCATCGCTTCGGCGCGTCATGCGCGCTCGTCATCGCCGCCGCCTTCGCCTTCTCCCCCGCCCCCGCCCTCGCCGAGGGCGGCGACACCGCGCTCACGAGCCTGATCGCGCTGGTTTCGCAGCGCCTTGCACTCGCAGAGCCGGTCGCGCGCTGGAAGTGGGCGAACCACCAGCCGATCACCGATACGCCGCGTGAAAACGCGCTGCTCGCCGAGGTGGAAAAGCGCGCCGCTGCCGCAAACGTCGACCCGGTGTTCGCCCGCGCGTTCTTCCAGGATCAGATCGATGCGAGCAAAGACGTGCAGAACGCGCTCTTCGCGAACTGGCGTCGCACCCAGCCGCCGCAAGGTCCCGCACCCGATCTCGCAACCAGCACGCGACCGCAGCTCGACAAGCTGACACAATCGTTGATGGCGAGTCTGGCGCGCGTGCAGCCGCTGCGCGCGGCGGACGATTGTCCGTCGCGGGTCGCGCAATCGCTGGCAAACTGGAAGGCGCTGACGCGCTATGACTCTGCGCATTCGAGCGCGTTGACGCGCGCACTAGGTCACGTGTGCGAGACGGGCGGAGTCGGCGCCACCGGCTGATTCCGGTAACGCGACGGCGCGCGCACGTCGCATAAGCGTCACGCGACGATGCTCGACTCCGGGCTGTCACGCGACACGCTCAACGGCATCACGCGCAGACCTCGCGCCAGATGGCTTTGCAGGATACGGTACGTCCAGAGTTCGAACGACCCAGCCAGCGTCGACGCATGCAGTTGCGCCGCCGCGACGAGCGACGGCGCGTGCCCGAGGTAGTGCCAGCGATCGACCACGTGGAAGATACGCTGCGCGTCCTCACGCTCCTCGAACACGATGGGCCCCTCGAATGGCCACGGCGCGTTCTCGGGATCGCTCTTCGCCACGCGCGGCAAGCGGTTGTGGCCCGGCCGCAACGTTGCGATCCACTGCGCCTCCGCGAGCATCGCGCCGAGTTCTCCGCCAGTCGCGCGCCATTCGACGCGTCGCACGAGCTGCGCTAGCCGCATATCCTTCGACGAACGCCGCTCGCCAGTCAGATGCGAGCGCAGCCGCTGACGCACACGCACGCTGCGACCGACATACAGCGGCGCATCGTCTTCGCCATAGAACGCATACACGCCACAGCCAGCCGGCGCAGTGTCGAGCAAATCTTCGGTTATGTCGCCGGCGAGCCGGTAGCGACGCGTCGTGCGCTCGATCTGCGCGCGCAGCGCTTCCAGCGGCACGAGCGTCGGCAGACGCTGCCAGAACTGCCAGATCAGATCGGCGTCGGCGAGCGCGCGGTGGCGGTCGGACGGCACCAGCGCATGGCGTTCGACCAGCGCATCGAGACCGTGGCGCTTTTCGCCGGGAAACAGCGCGCGCGACAGCCGCACCGTGCACAGCACGTCCGGATCGAACGCGATTCCCGCGCGACGAAATTCGCTGCGTAAAAATCCGCGATCGAAACTCGCGTTGTGCGCGACGAACAGCTTGCCGTTCAAACGCTCGAACAACGCGGGCGCGATCGACTCGAACGTCGGTGCGCCGCGCACCATGTCGTTCGTGATCCCGGTCAGCTGTTGGATGAACGACGGAATCGGCTGCTGCGGGTCGATCAGGCTGCTCCAGCGCGAGACGCCGGCCAGCCCGACTTCGACGACGCCAACTTCAGTAATGCGGTGCTCGCTAGTGGAGCCGCCGGTCGTTTCGAGATCTACGAAAACGATGGGTGCATCGAGTGCCGGTTCCGGCGAAAGCAGTTCAGACATGGGACAAGGGATTCGGGCGCATGAATTTGCGGCAAGTATGCACCAGTTGGGCGTTGCGCATCCAGACCGCACCGCGTGCGCAGTTGGAAACTGCGTCGGCATGGGCCGTCGATTTTGCGCTGAAATCCAGCAGACGCTTAAACCAGACCATTAATCCAGACGTAGTCAATTCGTTTCGACCGATTATCTCCGACAATAATGCGTATTGTTGAACCACGCAGTTACCGAAGATCCAACCTGGGGCATCTAGATAAAAATGAAAAACCCTCGCGCGACGGCGAGGGTTTTTTCGCTCCCGACTGCGCGGGCGGCGCGCCCAGCGCAGCGCATTTACAGCGGCTGAATGTTGGCCGCCTGTTTGCCCTTCGGGCTGGTCTTGACTTCAAAAGAAACGCGCTGATTTTCCTTCAACGACTTGAAGCTCTCGCTGCGGATCTCCGAAAAGTGCGCGAACAGATCCTCGCCACCCACGTCCGACGTGATGAAGCCAAAACCCTTAGCATCGTTGAACCATTTGACGACACCAGTTTCCATTTCCTGTTTTCCCCTCTGTGATTTATCCAAAGCGGGCATTGCCCTTGAATCGATCCGACCCCGATTCAGTTGCCTATATCTGATTAAGACAGAAACAGCCAATCAAATTCGGGCCTTGCCGTTATACGGGGAACAGAGAATGACGGTCAAGTAAACTTTTCATATGCGTTTAGCGTATAAAAAGATAAGACTTCAAATGCCACGGATATAGATCGGCGCGTCAGATTTACCTGAACGAAAATAATCCGAGGCAGAAAACGGGAAAATTTGCGAAAATATGCAATGCGAATGTAACAAAGTCCATCTTTGCGTAAGTGTTTGTCCGACTTGTTGCGGTGCCGCCTCACTCGCATGATGTAAATCAGTTGTAGCGATGCGCTTCAGGAGGTTGCCATGCTGTCCAAGGAAATTCGCCGTCTCTTCGCCTGGCTCACTCATTCGCATGCAAAGGTCATATCCGACCAGCCCGCACGGACCGGGGATTCATTCACCGTTTTCGACTTCGATCCGATGTGGCACGGAGACCACTGGCAGAACCTGCTCTCCTCGCCAATGGATGCGCGCCGTTATGTGATGGAAGACTGGAGCGTGTCCGCGCAGGCGGACTGGGACGACGCAGAAGGTACCGCGCCCGCTCATTAGAGACATTCGCGAAGCTCGTCCGCGATAAAAAAAAGCGCGACTCGAAGGTCGCGCTGACAAAAGGTTTGGAGATCTTTTTCGTCAATGAAAAAGTCTGCTTCGGAAAGCAGAAATTACAGTATAGCTGTCGTATGCAAGTTCGATTATTCACACAATTAACAATCGTCTATTGCCGCAACCACAACAATCGTTTTCCGCGTTTCTTCCCGTTGTTTTTCCGCATCGTTCGGTGTCGCGAATCAGCAACGAGCTTTAGGAAAACTCAGACGCCGAATCCGCCCAGTCGGCGCAAAGCCTTTATCTATAAGGCTCGAATGGCGATTAACGATCGTTTCTCCTCGCGTAATACTTTATTGCGCGAATCGGAACGCCAACTCCTGGAAGTGTCTCTCTACACTCTGCCTAATCGGAAACCGGCGCGGATCTGGTCAACGCGCTTCTCACGCGGATTCCGCTTCTCGCAGCGCTCGCGTGAAGGTCTCCCAAGCCAGGGTTTTATACCTCTCTCGCTCTCGGAGTTATATCAATGAAGAAGACACTCATGGTCGCGGCCCTGTCGGGCGTTTTCGTAACGGCAGCGCACGCACAAAGTAGCGTCACCCTGTATGGCCTGATCGACGCCGGAATCACTTATACGAACAACCAGCATCCGAATCCGAGTAGTAACCAGCACGGCGCCAACGTGGCGATGACGAGCGGCTCGGTGAACGGTAGCCGTTTCGGCCTGCGTGGCGCTGAAGATCTGGGCGGCGGTCTGAAGGCCATCTTCACGTTGGAGAACGGCTTCGGCATCAATGACGGCACGCTCAAGCAGAACAGCCGTCTGTTCGGCCGTCAGGCCTTCGTCGGTCTGTCGAGCGACCAGTTCGGTGCCGTGACCCTCGGCCGTCAATACGACAGCATGGTCGACTACGTCGGCCCACTGGCACTGACCGGCACGCAGTACGGCGGCACGCAGTTCGCGCACCCGTTCGACAACGACAACTTGAACAACTCGTTCCGTATCAACAATTCGGCCAAATTCCAGAGCGCGAACTACGGCGGCTTCAAGTTTGGCGGCTTGTACGGCTTCTCGAACCAGGCTGCCGGCTTCGCCAACAACCGCGCTTACAGTGCCGGCGCGTCGTATAACTGGGGCGGCCTGAACGTTGCCGCTGCTTACATGCAACTGAACAGCAATGGCGCGAACAGCGCAGCCGCTGCGTTCAACTCGGGTGGCGCGGTGTCGGGCGACAACACGTTCTTCGCTCAGCGTCAGCAAACGTGGGGCGCAGGTGCCAATTACGCGTTCGGCCCGGCAACAGTCGGCCTCGTGTACTCGCAGACGAACCTGCATGGCTTGGCAGGTATCAGCGCGGCCGCATCGGGCATAACGGGCGGCGTCGGCTTCCCGACCAACAGCGCTCAGTTCCAGAACTTTGAAGCCAACGCCCGTTACGCGCTGACGCCGGCAATCAGCATCGCTGGCGCGTACACGTACACCCGCGCCAACCTCTCCAGCTCGCACGTGCACTGGAACCAGGTCAACCTGCAAACCGCGTACGCATTGTCCAAGCGTACCGACGTGTATCTGCAAGGCGTGTATCAGGCAGCAAACGAAGACTCGATCGTTAACGCCTACATCAATGGCGTGGGCGGTGCTTCGGGCAACAACAAGCAAGTCGCTGTGACCGCAGGTCTGCGTCACCGCTTCTAAGCACTGCGCAAGGACTGGCAGTAGAGAAGGCGCCGTTCGCGGCGCCTTTTTTTATGTCCGTGCCGACTGGGTTTTTGCCGCTTTGTCCGCAGGCCTGCGTGCGTGCACGTGAGCCCAGGTCCTCGCCAGAGGCCTAGCGGCCGCTATCAGGCAGCGGATACTTGACGTCGAGAATGTCGATCGCCTGCGGACCGGCCGGCGTGAACAGCGTGACCGTATCGCCGACTTTAGCCTTTAGCAGCGCACGCGCAATGGGCGAAATCCAGCTTACGTGCCCGATGTCCAGGTCGACCTCGTCGACACCGACGATCGTCACCTGATGCTCTTCGCCGTCCTCGGTCGCATAGTCGACCGTCGCGCCGAAAAACACCTGGTCGACGTTTTCCTGCCGGCTGCTATCGACGACCTCGGCTAGATCGAGTCGCTTGGTCAGAAAACGGATGCGCCGGTCGATTTCCCGCAGACGGCGTTTGCCGTAGATGTAGTCGCCATTCTCCGAGCGGTCGCCGTTCGACGCCGCCCACGACACGAGCTTGACAACCTCGGGCCGCTCGACATCGATCAGACGAAGCAATTCATCACGCATACGCCGATGACCCGCGGGAGTCATGTAGTTTTTGGTGCCTGCGGGCACGTCGGGCTGGGCGATGTCGAGATCATCATCGTTGTCTTCGCTCGACTCTTTGACAAAGGCCTTGTTCATAATCATCCGTTAACAGCAACTAGCAACAATCTCATAAGAGGTTACACGATCGGGCCGGCGACACAAATCGCCGTGGTGGGCTTCCGTTTTTCAAATCTGTTGGCTATAATCTCGTTTCTGTGTGCGGCTGTAGCTCAGTTGGATAGAGTACTTGGCTACGAACCAAGGGGTCGTGGGTTCGAATCCTGCCAGCCGCACCACCTAATTCGAGAGCGCTCCTTACAGGGAGCTCTCAGGTTTCATCAGTTTTTACAGTAAGCATCACCGTTTTGCGTGCGGCTGTAGCTCAGTTGGATAGAGTACTTGGCTACGAACCAAGGGGTCGTGGGTTCGAATCCTGCCAGCCGCACCATCTATGAAGGGCCTTCGAACCGGAAGGCCCTTTGTTTTTTCTGGCGCGCCATGCCGTTCCCGTGCGCCAGCACTCATCGCGGCGGCGACTGGATATCCCCAATTTGCCCATCCGGGTGCGGCAAGTCCTCGACGACCCCGCCCACCGTTTGCTCGCTGATCGTCTCGGTCCGTATGCCGGTCAGTGCCTGGCGCTCGCGCAGCACGTCGTCGACGGTATCGCCGAAACGGCTCACGACAAACGCCCGCAGCAAAGCAATGCGCAGCGAGTCGCCCATTCCCTCCGAGGCTCGCTGCCCGCCCTTGAACTCAGCGACGCATACCGCGCCTTTATCGCTCTGTTCGCGCACGTCGAGCCGCATCGCGCGCTCGAGCACAACGGCAGCCGCCTCCCATGACGCGGAAGGCGCGAAACGCCCGTCCCACGGACGACCACGATCGTTGCCGCGGATCGCAACAGTCTCGCCACTATCGGTAAAGTAAATTTCGCGCACGAAGTCGTGCAGGCTGCGCGCCACCCAGTAATCGAGCGCCACGCCAGCGAGGTCGGACACGTTCATCTGCGTTCCCCTGGAGTTCAGGTGAGACCTGCCTTGAGTTGTATCCTGAGCCGCCGCACGAAAGACGCCTGACCGGCGCGAAGCGCCAGTCCAAGCCGCGCCGACGCCCAGCCTGAAGCCGTTCAGTAATCCGCGCGCTCGCGGTCGATGCGCATGCCGCCGTCGTGGCGGTGATGCCCCTCTTCGCTCGGCCGCTCACGCGTGATGCGCATCACATCGAGATTCGTGCGCACGCGCCGCATCACGTTGGCCAGATGCACACGGTCGCTGACCTGAATCACAAAGCGCAGAATCGTGGATTCCTGCGACAGATCTTCGTCCATCGCGATATGGACGATGTTCGCGTCCGCCGATGTGATGTCGGCCGCTACGCGGGCGAACACGCCCTTGGTGTTCTTGACCAGTACCTTGACCGCGACATCGAACAGCCGCCCCGGCTGCGGTGCCCACGCGACGTCGATCCAGCGGCCCGGATCGCGCCGGTGGATACGCTGCGCGACGCGGCAGTCGGTGGTATGAATCGCCATGCCGAGACCGATGCCGATATAGCCCATGATGTCGTCGCCCGGAATCGGACGGCAACACGCGGACAGCTGCACCGACATTCCCTCGGTACCGGTGATGACGACCGGCGGCGCGTGCGGCGTCGAGCCGGACTCGGAGCGCGAGCCGTCGTCGTCGGCGTCGCGCCCGCTCATCAACACTTCGATGCGCTTGGCCATCACCGCGGCGACCCGCCGGCCCAGACCGATGTCCGCGAAAATTTCCTGACGGTTCTTATTGCCCGTCCACTGCACGAGCTTTTCCCACGCCTCCGGCGTCACATCCGATAGCGCGAGGCCATAGCCCTTCAACGCTTGATCGACGAGACGCTCGCCGAGCTGCACCGACTCGTTCAGACGCATCGTCTTCAGATAATGACGGATCGCCGAGCGCGCCTTGCCGCTGCGCACGAAGCCGAGCCATGCCGGGTTCGGCTTCGAATACGGCGCCGTAATGACTTCGACGATGTCGCCACTCTTCAGCTCGGTACGCAACGGCAACAGCTCGTTGTTGATCTTCACCGCGACGCACTGGTTGCCGAGGTCGCTGTGGATCGAGTACGCGAAGTCGAGCGCGGTGGCGCCGCGCGGCAGCGCCATGATCTTCGACTTCGGCGTGAACACGTAGACCGCATCCGGGAACAGGTCGATCTTCACGTGCTCGAGGAATTCGCTCGAATCGCCCGCTTCGCTCTGAATGTCGAGCAGCGACTTCAGCCACTGGTGCGCACGCATCTGCACGTCGTTCAGATCCGCGCTGCCGTTCTTGTACAGCCAGTGCGCGGCAACACCCGCTTCGGCGATCTCGTGCATCTTGCGCGTGCGCACCTGAAACTCGATCGGTGCGCCGAACGGGCCGACGAGCGTGGTGTGCAGCGACTGATAGCCGTTCACCTTCGGGATCGCGATGTAGTCCTTGAACTTGCCCGGAACAGGCTTGAAAAGCGCATGCAACGCGCCGATGCAGGTATAACACTCGAGCGCGCTCTCGACGACCACGCGAAAACCATACACGTCGAGCACCTGCGAAAACGACAGCTGCTTGTCGCGCATCTTCTTGTAGATGCTGAAGATGGTTTTCTCGCGACCGGTGACTTCGGCGTCGAGCTTCGCGTCCGCAATCGCGCGCTGCACCGATTCGAGAATCTTGCCGACCACCTCGCGACGATTGCCGCGCGCCGCCTTCACGGCTTTTTCGAGTGTCGCGTAACGGTGCGGGTTGAAGTTCGCGAAGCTCAGGTCCTGCAGCTCGCGATAGGTATTATTCAGGCCGAGCCGGTGAGCGATCGGCGCGTAAATGTCTAGCGTTTCGCGCGCGACACGGCGACGTTTCTCCGGCGGCACCGCGCCGAGCGTGCGCATGTTGTGCAGCCGGTCGGCGAGCTTCACGAGGATCACGCGCACGTCGCGCGCCATCGCGAGCAGCATCTTGCGGAAGTTCTCCGCTTGCGCCTCCTCGCGATTGCGAAACTCCATCTTGTCCAGCTTCGACAAACCGTCGACCAGCTCCGCGACCTTCGCGCCGAAGCGCTCGGCGAGCTCCGCCTTGGTTACGCCCTGGTCTTCCATCACGTCGTGCAGCAGCGCCGCCATGATCGCCTGGGCGTCGAGATTCCAGCCCGCGCAGATTTCCGCGACGGCGACCGGATGCGTGATGTAGGGCTCGCCGCTCTGGCGATACTGGCCGAGGTGAGCTTCGTCGCTGAAGTGGAACGCCGCCTTGATGTCCTTGATCTCTTCCGGCTGCAGATAGCCGGACAGCGCAGACGTCAGATTGGCGATGGAGACGACGTCATGCCGGCGCGGCTGCTCCGGCGTGGCGGTCGGCCCGAACAGATGACGAAACGATTGCTCAAGGACCGCGTCGATGTACTTGCGTGCAGACGACGGCGAATCGGTGTCGTGCTCCGCTTCCGTGGCGGTGGGCGGGGTAGCACTCATGGTCGCCTCCGGTAGCGGTTAGGGTTGGACGCAGTTCTGCACGTTGAGCAATCCGGTGTGGCGAATACCGGCAAGTCGAAAACGAAAATCCCTGGGCCTTAGACCGGCACCTTCTTCAGCATTTCGACGCCGACCTGACCCGATGCGATTTCACGCAGCGCGAGGACGGTGGGCTTGTCGCGGCTTTCGATTTTCGGCGTGTGGCCTTGAGCGAGCTGACGCGCGCGATAGGTTGCGGCAAGCGCGAGTTCGAAACGGTTCGGGATCTGTTTGAGGCAGTCTTCGACGGTAATGCGGGCCATGTTGGGTTCCTTCTCAGTATGTTGCTCATTCTACCTTATGTGCTTGACACCACGCCGCGCTCACGCGTGCGGCAGGTGGATGCCGAGCTGCATGAAAAGCTGCGTGTGACGCGCGTACTGCGACGCGAAGCGCGAGCGCGTCGCGCCGACGAGGCACTGCAGTTCCGCGAGCGCGCGATCGAAGTTCTCGTTGATCACGACGTACTCCGCTTCGGCCGCGTGCGCCATCTCGCCGCCCGCCGCGAGCAGGCGTCGCGTGATTACGTTCGGCTGGTCCTGGCCACGTTTTCTCAGACGCTCTTCGAGCGCTTCGAGCGACGGCGGCAGAATGAAAATCTCCACCGCGTTGTGGAATTGCTTCTTCACCTGCTGCGCACCCTGCCAGTCGATTTCGAGCAGCACGTCATGGCCGTTTTTCATCTGCTCCTCGATCCATACGCGCGACGTGCCGTAATAGTTGCCGTGCACTTCCGCGCTTTCGAGAAACTCGCCCGCGTCGTGACGTTGCATGAAATCTTCGACGGTCGTGAAGTGATAGTGCTCGCCGTCCTGTTCCTTCGGACGCGGCGGGCGCGTCGTGTAGGAGATCGACAGACGGATCGCGTCGTCGCCCGCGAGCAGCGCGTTCACGAGCGTCGACTTGCCCGCGCCCGACGGCGCGACGACCATGAACAGGTTGCCGGGATAAGCGCCGGCGTACGGATGGCGCGCCGCGCCGGTTTCGCGTGGATGGTGGTCGGTCATGATGTGAAGTGCTCCAGCCTTATTCGAGATTCTGTACCTGCTCGCGCATCTGTTCGATCAAGAGCTTCAGCGTCATCGACGAATCCGCGAGTTCCTTCGCCGCCGCCTTCGAACCGAGCGTGTTCGCTTCGCGGTTCAGCTCCTGCATCATGAAGTCGAGCCGCTTGCCGACCTTGCCGCCCTTCTCGATCACGTGACGCGTTTCGTTCAGGTGCGCGGTGAGGCGCGACAGCTCTTCGGCGATGTCGATGCGAATCCCGTACATCGTCACTTCCTGGCGAATCCGCTCGTTGATCTCTTCGCGCGACACGATCGTCGCGGCCGCATCCGGCGCGGCGATGCCGAGCGCTTCCTGCAGACGCTCGACGATTTTCTGCTGATGTCGCGCAATCAGGTCGGGCACGAGCGGGGTGATCTTCACGACGATCGTCTCCATTTCGGTGACGTTGGCGAGCAGCATCGTCGCGAGTTGCGCGCCTTCACGCGCGCGCACGTCGATCAGGTCAGCGATCGCCTGCTTGCCGCATCCGAGCACCGCGTCGCGCAGCGTCTCGGGCGCGATGCCGCTTTCGGCGAGCACGCCCGGCCAGCGCAGAATTTCGCCGGTGCGCAGACGGCCGGCTTCAGGAAACGTGCCGAGCACCGTGCGTTCCAGCTGCGCGAGTTGCGCGAGCGCGTCGCGGTTGATCGCGCCCGCGTTCGCCGACTGCTCGCTGCGCTGCAGATTCACGCGAATGTCGACCTTGCCGCGCGACAGCTTGTTCATCAGCATCTCGCGCAGCGTCGGTTCGACGACGCGCACGTCTTCCGGCATGCGGAAGTTCAGATCGAGAAAGCGCGAGTTCACCGTGCGCAATTCGACCGACACGCTGACGCCACCCGTGCCCGAGGCTGCCACGAGTTCGCGCGTGGCGCTCGCATAGCCAGTCATGCTGTAGATCATCGTATTTCTCGCGATTGCGGCCATGCGTTGAACGATGGCCAGGGAAGCGGATCGCCCGGCGTGTACGAGACGCGGGGCGGGGAATCGGCATTATCCCATTTTTGTCGCAGCCATCCCCTCGCGAGCGAGCAGGGATGGGGCTCCGGACGTGGTCGTCATATCACTACAGATTGCCGCTCGTCGTTAAGATGCGCTTACGTACTCATGCCGCACGCGTCGCCCCCAACCTCGCGTGCCAACCGTATGGGCAACCGCCCTATCCGATCGGCGGTAAAATCAGTGTTTTTCTTCCGCCCTCCTCCGGCCCATCCCGACCCATTCCGACATGAGCAACGACACCCAACGCCCCAGCGGCCGCCAGCCCCACCAGTTGCGCGACGTGCGCATCACGCGTCACTACACGAAGCATGCGGAGGGCTCGGTGCTGGTCGAGTTCGGCGACACCAAGGTGATCTGCACCGCGAGCGTCAGCGAGAGCGTACCGCCGTTTCTGCGCGATCGTGGCCAGGGCTGGCTCACCGCCGAATACGGCATGCTGCCGCGCGCCACGCATACCCGCAGCGACCGTGAAGCCGCGCGCGGCAAACAAACCGGCCGCACGCAAGAAATCCAGCGGCTGATCGGCCGCGCGCTGCGCTCGGTGTTCGATCTCGAGAAGCTCGGCGCGCGCACGCTCAATCTCGACTGCGACGTGATCCAGGCCGATGGCGGCACACGCACCGCGAGCATCACCGGCGCGTTCGTCGCCGCGCATGATGCGGTCGCCAGATTGCTCGCTACAGGCCGCATCGAAAGCTCGCCGATCCTGGATTACGTCGCCGCGATTTCGGTCGGCGTGTACGACGGCGTGGCGGTGCTCGACCTCGACTACGACGAAGACTCGCAGTGCGACACCGACATGAACGTCGTAATGACGGGGGCGGGCGGCTTCGTCGAAATTCAGGGCACCGCGGAAGGCGTGCCGTTCTCGCGCGAAGAAATGAATGCGCTGCTCGATCTCGCGAGCGACGGCATCAGCACGCTGATCGCGAAGCAGAAAGAGGCGCTGGGAGTGCAGCAGTGAATGAGGTTCGTCAGGACGGCGGCGGGAACAATGCTCACGGCGTAACGTCGGGAACGCCTCTGAAAAAGGTCGTGCTCGCGTCGAACAACGCGGGCAAGCTGCGCGAATTTGCGGCGCTGCTCGGCGCGGCCGGCATCGAGTTGATCACGCAAGGCGAGCTCAACGTGCCGGAAGCGGAAGAACCGCATCCCACCTTCGTCGAAAACGCGCTGACGAAGGCCCGTCACGCTGCGAGGCTCACCGGCCTGCCCGCGCTCGCCGACGACTCGGGCCTTTGCGTGCGCGCGCTGCTCGGCGCGCCGGGCGTCTATTCGGCGCGCTTCGCGCAACTCGCCGGCGGCGAGAAAAGCGACGCTGCGAACAACGCGCGCCTCGTCGACGAACTGCGGGACGTGAGCGACCGCCGCGGCTATTACTACTGTGTGCTCGCACTCGTGCGTCACGCGGACGATCCCGAACCACTGATCGCCGAAGGCCGCTGGCATGGCGAAATCCTGAACGCGCCGCGCGGCGACCATGGCTTCGGTTACGACCCGTACTTCTATCTGCCGTCGCTGAACGCGAGCGCCGCCGAACTCGAGCCGGCGGTCAAGAACGCGAGCAGCCATCGCGCGATCGCGCTGCGGCAACTGCTCGCGCGTCTATCGGAGGAAGCGTGATTCCGATCCGATCGACGCCGGCGGACATCGGCAAAGGTGTCGTCAGTGCGTTCACGTCGCCGGGCAGCATCCGTTTGACGTCGCTGCCGCCACTTGCGCTGTACGTGCATTTCCCGTGGTGCGTGCGCAAGTGCCCGTACTGCGACTTCAATTCGCACGAGTGGAAAGGCGAGACGTTTCCGGAGAACGACTACCTCGACGCGCTGCGCGCCGATCTGGAAATGGCGTTGCCGCTGATCTGGGGGCGCCAGGTGCATACGGTGTTCATCGGCGGGGGCACGCCGAGTCTGCTGTCGGCGGCGGGACTCGATCGCATGCTGTCGGATATTCGCGCGCTGCTGCCGCTCGACGCCGACGCGGAAATCACTCTCGAAGCGAACCCCGGCACGTTCGAAGCCGATAAGTTCGCGCAGTTTCGCGCGAGCGGCGTGAACCGGCTGTCGGTGGGCATCCAGAGTTTCAACGATACGCATCTGAAGGCGCTCGGCCGTATTCACGACGCGGCGCAGGCGCGTCACGCGGTCGAAGTCGCCGCGACCACGTTCGACAACTTCAACCTCGACCTGATGTTCGCGCTGCCCAAGCAAACGCTCGCCGAATGCCAGACCGACGTGGAGACGGCGTTGTCGTTTGCGCCGCCGCATCTGTCGCTGTATCACCTGACGCTCGAACCGAACACGCTATTCGCCAAGTTTCCTCCCGCGTTGCCCGACGACGACGCGTCCGCAGACATGCAGGACTGGATTCATCAACGCACCGCCGAGGCCGGCTACGGGCGCTACGAGGTGTCCGCGTATGCGCAGCCGCATCGGCAGAGCAAACACAATCTGAACTACTGGCGCTTCGGCGACTATCTCGGCATCGGCGCGGGCGCGCATACGAAGCTGTCGTTTCCTAATCGCATCGTGCGCCAGGCGCGCTACAAACATCCGACCACATTCATCGAGCAGGCCAGGGCTGGTGCAGGCGTGCAGGAAGAGCATGAGGTCGGGCTGCGCGATCTGCCGTTCGAGTTCATGCTGAACGCGCTGCGCCTGGTAGAAGGATTTCCGGTGCATCGGTTCATCGAGCGCACGGGCCTGTCGATCACGACGATCGAGCCGGCGTTGCAGGAAGCGGAACAGCGCAAGCTGATCAGACGCGACCACGAACGGATCGCGCCGACGGCGCTTGGGCAGGCGTTCCTGAACGACTTGCAGGCGCTGTTTCTGAAAGATCCGCAGTGATGGCGGGTCGGCCGGACTCGCAACGAGGTCTTTTCAGGTTACAATTCGCGGCTTGGAGGTGTGGCCGAGTGGTTTAAGGCACCGGTCTTGAAAACCGGCGAAGGAGCAATCCTTCCGTGAGTTCGAATCTCACCGCCTCCGCCAGATTCAAGGCAAAGCCCCGTACAGTCAAAGATTTACGGGGCTTTCGTTTTTTTGACCCACAAAATAACCCACGTCGCGGTCGGCAACCTCGGTAGAGCGGTCTCGGTATGGGTGCGTCTCATCTTTCTTGGCATGCGTCAGACCGAAATACGTTTGAGGCAGCGCCGCCCGATGGAAGCTTGGGCGGCGCATATCATGAACTATCGATTAGCGGCTAATGCAACCGGCGATGATTCAAAGCCACGACATCTAATTCCCGCCCATTTCATCTGAAATCATCTCAAGTTCGCTTGCCCTATCGAACACCGACCGCAACATGAAATCGAGGCTGGTTCCCCGCGTAGTACCGAAAGAGCCTGACACGTGTTCGGCGAGAAATTTATAGTTACCATCCCGCCACGTGATCCATTCGTGCTGCACCTTGTCTAAATATGTCTTATCCTCGGGCGCGAGTTTTTTGGCTACATTCGCGAAAGCGATATTTAGTCGCTTCTTTTGCACTGCAATCTCCGCAGTAACGCAATCAGCTTGCGCATCACTACTGGATGCTACTTTACTGCATCGAGCGAATTGTTGTGAGTAATTTCGCTCCCCGGCATTGACGACAGGGGATAGCAATACCCCAAAAAAACAGGGGATGTTTAAATTTTTCATAAATCATTAAGTCCCACTGGGAGTGGGTCAGTTTCACATCGGCGCTAACTAGCAGCCAAGTGCGCTGCTCTCAGCGCACTTCAAATGCTCGATAATTATTGATATTTTATCGACTACTTGTGATTGGCATTTGATCTGCATTTCATCGCCACCATCCTTTAAGACTGCCACACCGTAGCTCGGAACTTGAGATTCGGTAGCATCATAATTCCTGAGTACCGAGTATTCGTATCCCGAACTTACGAAGTAAATGCGAGTGTAATCTACGCTTGGCCGGGCATAGTGATTATATAAAAATACATGTTCACTTCCTTGTTTTGCAGAGTAGGACATCTCTATTTTTCCCAACCCTCCCAAATCGATAAGCTATTGTTTGAGTGCGCTTATCCATGCACAAAGCGATAATTTTTGAAGTCGTGGTTGAGCAAGAAAACCCACAGATTCTGGTGACTCACATAGTGATGGCGCAGCTATAGCTACACTGCAAAGAGCGCCACCAAACGACATCATTGTGCAAATTACATATTTCATTGATCTCATTGTCCGCTTAGCTCTCTATAATTTATTACAATAGTTGCATCGTAGCCTTGTTGAGCCGGACCGTTGTATCTAACTGAAAATCCATTAATCAGCACCACGAGCGTTAGTTTTTACTCACCATGTTGATCAAGCTCATCAACTGAATCCTCCACGCCATATTCTAGTCCATGCCGCGCTGAATTATTGAATGGCATATAAATACTGCCTTTACAAATCTGATGGAATACAGTCTGCCCATCCTTGGCGACGTATATTTCCCCGGGCACTAGCGCATTCGAAACTATGTAGGTGTAACGACCGCTCACGAATTTCAGATGACTCCCTAAACCATCGGGTAATCTTGATACATCCACAATGGAAATTTGTCCGCGAGGTGGCATTAGTTTGTTAGGAAATTTATATTCAATATTGCTATGTGTCCCGAAGCGATACTGCACATATCCGCGATCGGGTGAAACGTTATCGGCCGCACATACAGATGCAATCTTTCTGGAATCTTGTAATTTGCAGCTAAAATACTCCACTTCACCTTGATGGCAGAGACTCGTCGCTCCAAGATAACTTTCGGGTTTGGCTGAAACCAGATCACTGGCAACTGTAATCGCCAGAACAATAGCCATTCTTACAGATTGCTTCATACGAGACCTCCCCATTGGTGGATCTCAGCGAAATTTCCTCTTCTGCCACCAATACTTTCCGTCTTCATATTATTAGGCTTTCCTTTGAATAGTCCGGGATTAATCACCTTGCTGACGGAATCGACGACATCTTGCGTATCGCCCTGGTCCGCGAGGCCGTAGAGACTATGGGCAACCCAAAAGAAACATGCTGATCGGACGGCGTACTTGACCTGCCCGACGCTTTCCGGTTCAGCCTCAAAATCAACTGTCGCCTCTTGGGGCCACGCATCGGCATTTGCTTTGTGCCACTTTGTGAAGCGTTGATACCCTCCTCGATGCGTGAGCTGAATCATGCCGCGGCCACGATAGCGGTAACCGTCACCGCTTTCTGGCTCGCCATTACAATCTTGTCCCGCGTACACTCGGTTAGCGATAGCTTCCTCGTTCGCTGGATGGTCGTTGGTCCTTCCATATTCTTTCGCCTCTTCCGGATGTTTCAAGAAATAGGAGAATGTTCCGGTAGTAAGCGCCTCGGCAGCATAATTTAAGCTTTCGTTGCGTAGCAGCAAGGCTGAACCTGTTTCCTGCTTTACCTGAGCAAAGAAATGCTCTCTTCGGAGCGCATTATCCAATCTATACAACGTGATATGCGCATTCAGCTCATCAACAACTTCTTGAAGCGTGTTTGCTGATGCATTGGCGAAAATGTGCTGAAGCATTGACAACGTGAATTGAAACATCGATGCGAAATTAGCTAGAAGTGCAATAGGATGAATGTGAAAAACCTCCGGAGCGGGGAAGCCCGGTACTCTTGCCTTCACCTCATCCCATCACACGAGCTTATCGATCCGCTTCTGCTCTTCCTCTTGCGGCGACTTGGGCCCCGTCTGCTTCTCCAGCTCGGCGATCAGCTGCTTCCATTTTTCCGGGTTCGCCCATTCGCTCTCGTGCCTGACGATCAGCCTCGACGCCGCCTGCGTCAGCCACGGATACCCGCCACGCTCGGTCTGCGACAGCGTGCATAGCTCATCCAGCTGCCTGCTTCCCATCGCCTTTCCTGAACAGGGCGTCGTACACCCTGATCATCAACGGACTGAGATTCGAACGCGAAGCGAGGTCGGCAACATCGGCGCCGCTCGCAAAATCCAACCACTGCTGGGTGGTCGCAAAAATCGTATGCGCCGGATCATGGATATCCGCCAGGCACTCGAAGTCGATCCACTTCTGCGCGAACTCCAGCGTCACCCGGCCGCTCGCGTGGTTGAAGTCGCACACCCAGCCGTCGATCGGTTGACCTTGCGCATTCACGCCGTCAACGTGCCACCAGTTCACCGGGTTACCCGGGTCGGGATGCGGATGCGGCTCGGGGACCCGTCGATTCGAATCGCGCGCCAGTTCGGCGAGCGAATACACCTGAACGGCGTCCGTCTGTCTCGACTGCGGATCAGCGCCGGGGACAAACTTATTGTCTTGAGTACGTTGATACAGCACCGTGCCCGGTGCGATCCGCCACATACCCTTGCGGCTCACGAGATATGCGCCTGATGGCTCGCGTTCGGCCAGCAGGCGGTAGATCTCGTGCTCGTCGGTGAATTGTGCGGAAGCCCCGGACTGGCCCCGTCCCTTGCGCAGGAACGGAAAGGCGAACGGCAACGGCTTCAGCCTGGCCGGGGCCGGCGTAGGCGCCAGCGGTTTCTTCGGTGCAGGTTGACTCGTCATGGCTGTGCTTACTCAGAAAATCCGAAGTTCGTTGCGTCCTTTACGTCGTTGAGCGGCGCCCTGGACCAGGTAGGAAATTTGAAACTGCCACCGTCCGCATCGTCGACTTTCAGGTTGCCCTTGAGCTCGATTTCTCCGGCCGGACAGATTCATCAACGAAATCTATCTCGGCTTGCTGCGCCAGTATTTCTTAACGTCTGCGGCGGTTCTGTATCGAAATTTAGACGCTCTGCCTTCGACATAGCCATCGACCCCAGTCATTGAATCGTCTTCAGAGACACGCTTGTTTTCCACTAACATTCCATTTTCATCAAAATTGTAGGCGTACACCTGATAAAGCCGCCCATAGGTCCGATCGCCGCGATTGTTTATATCCCACGCAACAATGGAAAACACATTAACTCGACCATGCAGAGACATAAAAAAAATTGACTCGACTATGGGTGCACTCCCCTCAATCGAGTATCGTGCAAATTCGGCTTTTTCACATCCGCTCTTCGTCGGTTGATAGAAATCAAGAACCAACGGATATTCGGCAGTGCCGTTGTCGATGGAAATCCTTGAATCTTTTACCAACGCAGATGCATCGAACACGTTGTTCGTTACATTTGCCACTGGGCAATCGACGACACTTTCAGCCCCATATCCTTTGAGCGTGAATACGAACAATAGCGCGCTCGCCATCAATAACCTGGAGATAAACATTTTACGCCACCTCTTTCGGAAGCCCGAGAATTGGGGCAACATTGTTGTATGCAATCAAGCGCTCCGGATAACCAATAGCACCGCCGTTTACCGCCTTCGATACTGCACGAACATTGCTGGAGTCCGCAATTCCGTTTACGTTTTTAGTGACAGCCCAGAAAACAAAGGCTGACTCGACTCCATACTCCAAATTACCAAGAACAAGATCTGGATTTTCTACGAAATCGCGCTGATCACCTGGAAAGCGACGATTATGCTCATTCGTAAGAACCATGTAGTTGCTTTTAAACGTTATCTGTATTAACCCTCTGCCTCGATATTTATAGCCATCACCAGATTCCTCGCT
The DNA here is from genome assembly GCF_014201005.1 of Paraburkholderia lebeckiae. NCBI lineage: Bacteria > Pseudomonadati > Pseudomonadota > Betaproteobacteria > Burkholderiales > Burkholderiaceae > Paraburkholderia > Paraburkholderia lebeckiae. The sequence goes on from NZ_JACHDK010000025.1 coordinate 21,750, forward strand.
TCCATTTTTGTATCGGTCCGCATATACATAGCTTGCGAGATTTTTTGGATTGTGTTCATATTTGCCGAATTCAGTCCACAATTTTTCCCGCTTTCGTCCAAAGTTGCAGACAATCTCACCCGACACTTCAGTAAATGCCTTTTCTCCTTTTGGTGGAGCATTGCACCCAAAAATCTGTTTCATTCGTTTCGAAGAATATGAAGACCCCTCTTCGATGTTTTTAAAGCCGCTCTCGACAGAAATCTGTGAGAGAAAATGCGCGACCCTTCTTGGCGTGGTAACTTGATAGACCTTCGCGTATTTATTGAGCGATGGGAGAATTTGCCTGTGATAGGATTCACTGCCATGCGGATCAACGGCAGCGAGCATTTCAAGTGTGATAATTCCAAGCTCGAGCGAAAAATTCCCGATCAAGCCGATTGGATTGATATGAAAGACATCGGGCGGAGGGAAACCCGGAATATGAGCCTTCACCTCATCCCACCACGCAAGCTTATCGATCCGCTTCTGCTCTTCCTCGTGCTGCGGCTTGGGCCCCGTCTGCTTCTCCAGCTCGGCGATGAGCTGCTTCCATTTTGCCGGGTTCGCCCACTCGCTCTCGTGCTTGACGATCAGCCTCGACGCCGCCTGCATCAGCCACGGATACCCGCCACGCCCGGTCTGCGACAGCGTGCATAGCTCATCAGCCGCCTGCCTGCCATCGCCTTTCCTGAACAGGACGTCATACACCTTGAGCATCAACGGACTGAGATTCGAACGCGAAGCGAGGTCGGCAACATCGGCGCCGCTCGCAAAATCCAACCACTGCTGGGTGGTCGCAAAAATCGTATGCGCCGGATCATGGACGTCTGACAGGCACTCGAAGTCGATCCACTTCTGCGAGAGTTCCAGCGTCACCCGGCCGCTCGCGTGGTTGAAGTCGCACACCCAGCCGTCGATCGGTTGACCTTGCGCATTCACGCCGTCAACGTGCCACCAGTTCACCGGGTTACCCGGGTCGGGATGCGGATGCGGCTCGGGGACCCGTCGATTCGAATCGCGCGCCAGTTCGGCGAGCGAATGCACCTGAACGGCGTCCGTCTGTCTCGACTGCGGATCAGCGCCGGGGACAAACTTATTGTCTTGAGTACATTGATACAGCACCGTGCCCGGTGCGATCCGCAGGATCGTCGGCTCGGACGACAGGCCCAGTGCCGCCCAGTCCTCCTTGTGCGGACCGTGCTGCTTGACCCATGCGCGCCCCTGCTCGAGGAACGACTGGATGCTGTCGTCGCAGAACACCTCGATGTGCGCCATCCGGGTTCCAGACGTGCCTTGATTCAGCGAGTCGTAGCGGCCGAGGTGACCGATCAGGTCTCCCGCCTTGATTGGGACGCCGCCTTGTGTTCCCTGAGGATCGCCCGAGCTGCATGTCTGATGCGTTGTGACAATCACACGGTCGAAATTCGACTCAGGGATGCGCTCTTCGGCAACCGGGCCGCCGTTCTGCGCACCCAGGTAAATCCAGCCATTGATAGCCACGGCGGGCGCGACGTAGTCACCCGCTACGGGCGCGTGCAGCGTCGCACCGTTCAGGCCGGTTACCTGGCCCCATGCTGCACCCTGTAGCGTCTCCGTCTTGCCTATGCTGACGCTCGCCCCCTGCGGCAGGATGCCAAGAACGGAGCCGTTGGGCGTCTTGCGCACATGCAAACCTACCTGCGCCGGGTCCGCGAGCTGACCAGCACGACCCCGCAGAGGCTTGTCCTGGGCGTACTGCGTCACCCGCCACTGCCGCGACCAGTACGCCGGTTTCTGCCGCTTCGGGAAATTGCTGTCGTAGTCGGCGTTCGACATAAGGTGCATGTACAGGCTGTAGAACGTCAGCTTCGAGCCGCGCGGAAACTCCATCTCGTGCCGCACGAGGGCAAAGCCCGTACTGTAAGGGGCTCGAAGCGGTACGTTACTGCCGTCCACGCTCACTTCGCTGATCGGATAGTCGCTGTCGGCGCGATAGGCGACCAGCACGCCGTCCGCAATGCATCGCAATCCGGCGTCAAGGTCCAACGCCTGCCCCGCGCCTGCGTCCGTGACATGTATCCCACCGTGCCATATACCCTTGCGGCTCACAAGGTACGAACCGGACGGCTCGTTCAAGGCCAGCAGCCGGTAAATCTCGTGCTCATCGGTGAATCGGGCTGGTGCCCCCGCATTGCCTTGCGCCTTGCGCAGAAAGGGAAAGGCAAATGCCGGTTGCCTGAGGCCGGGCGGTGGTGGCGTTTGCGGGTGATGCGGTACCGACTTGCTCGTCATGGATTCGGTGCACTCCGTATAGATGAGGTCGCACCACCTTATGACGGATCGAGAGCCAGCATCAATGCGTCGCGCTCTGAATTTATGCAAACGACTGTCAAATGAAAAAATTTGCCGCTTCGCTGCGGCCGGTGGCCTTAGTTGTCCTCTACCGGTCGACCTTGTATCGGGTCGAAGTCCGCCAGCCGTGCGCTGCCGTTCTTGAGTTTCCTTGCGCGTCGTACCGCCGTCGCGCTTCGTAAACAATGTGTTGCCATTCGGTTGATGCGGCTCGTTCCCGGCAAATCTCAACCAGCAGTTCGCCGAGGTCGTGGCGTTTCGTCGCGACGCCAAGCCCGCCCCGCATAAGACGCAATCCGTTGTGCAGCAGCGACACGCGGGCCTTCGCCGCGCCGTATTCCGCCGAACCCGGCAGAATGAACCTCACGGACTGCTCAGCGGGAGCGAGCGCCATCATGAGGTGGGCGCGCTGCGGTTCCAGCGCTTCGGCAGTTGCTTGTCGAGCTGGCCGCGCCAGCGCGCGGGTTGTCGCCGCTGCGGTGGCCGCGCACCGTCACCTAGTCGAGAACCGGTTCGATGCGCCCGCGAAGGCGCGACGCGTTTTGGGCTTTCATCGCGCACATCGGCTCCAGCACCTTCATGACGAGCGCGGTTCGACGGCGGCGAGCGGAAGTTCGCCGAATACCGGCCCGGCGTAGGTCCTGATGGTGTTCATCACTGACTGACCTGCTTCGCGTTCTTACAGCCGTTGCGGTGAACGTCGATATAGGCCGTCGCGCACGCGGCGAACGTCATGCCCTTTGCCTTTTCGACCTTCGCCGCTGTCCGCTCGCCCTGCCGGGCGTCGAGCGGATCAACGCCGTCAAGTAGCTGGCGGCAGCATTCGAGCGCAAGCCGGCGGGCGTCAGCCAGTCCGACAGCGCGCAAAGGTCCGACACCAATGTAGCGGGCGCGGCCTTGGCGCATGTGGCGATACAGCCTAGGACTTGACGCCCGCCGTCGCGATTTGCAGATACAAGCCATTGTCGTCACAGTCGTAGTCGCCCGCCTCGGCGGTACGATCAACGAATGCGTGGGGAAGTCGGCTAACTGCCTTAGCCATGAGCCAGATTCCGTGGCACTCCAACCCCGTCAATTCTCGTGAATGACGGGGTTTTGTTTTTGCGACTCTGAAAACGCCGTCGGTTTGGAACGTGTTGAATTCAAACCGTCCGCCTGCTCAACACACTTCAGGCAGGCATCGAAATGCGAGCGGAAACTCGCGAATTCCGTTGCCACCATCACGAACTAAACCATCGCCACCGCCTCAACCTCGATCTTGAACCCATAGTGCAACTGCGGCACCGGCACGACCGCGCGCGCCGGCCTTGCCTCGCCGGCCCAGCCCGCATAGATCTGATTGAAGCTCGCCCAATGTTCGACATCGACGACATACACGCGCACCTGCACCAGTTGCGCGACGCTGCTGCCGACGCTTTCGAGCGCCGCCTTCACATTGGCCAGAACCTGTTCGGCCTGCGCGTCGAACGACGCATCGGCGAGCTTTTCGCCTTGCGCGTTGATCGGCAATTGCCCGGACACGAAGACGAAGCCATTCGCGACCGCGACATGACTGTAGTGGCCGCCCGGTTTCGCCAGCGCGGCCGGATTGTCGGTATGGGGCAAATGTAAGGCGTGCGTGCTATCGGTCATCAACCACTCCAGAAGTGAAAATCTCGGAGCGATTCATCGCCGTGCTTCATTCAGCACGAACCCGCGCAGAACGCAACACGCATCACGCGCCCGCCATCTCGAGCTTTTCGCGCGCATCCGCGCAACGACGATTCAGATCGCGATGCATCAACTGGCTATCGAGCAGAGCCGATACATCCGTCAAACCGTGATCAAAGCGCAACACGTATTCGATGTCGGTGTAATCGTAATAAGCGCCGCTGTCGGCCAGCCGTTGCGCTTCGGCGAATGCGGCAAATTGCCGTTCGCCGTTCATCAGGTCTTTGATCGCCATGAATGCCGCTCCGAGGAACAGTGACTTCATCATAGCAATGCAAACCGCGACGCACGGTGGTGCGCGCGCAACACCAGGTGTTTTCCGGAGACGCGTCCGATGAACTCACGCGTCGGCCGATGCCCACAACCGGAATAGCACGATCGTCATCCAGTTTTCACGCCGTTTCACAGCGCTCGCGCAGTGCTCACCCTCGATATCCGAACAACACGCTCACACAGCCGCAACCGGCGACTTTGTCCCGTGCCAACGCATCACGAGCATGCGTCCGACAAAGCACAGACAGCCCGCCACGCCGACCACGATACCCATGCCCTTCGGCGTGCCGTCCTGCCACAGTCCGACCGCGAGGCTCGACAGTGCGCCGAGCGCGAGTTGCACCGCGCCGAACACGGCCGCCGCGGCGCCCGCGTTGGCGGGATAGCGATGCATCAGATCGGTCGTGCAGTTGGCGGACAACACGCCCACCACGCTGACGACGAAGAACAGCCCGAACACGATCGACCATAAGCCGCCCCACCCCGTCAGCGACACGACACACACGAACAGCGACGCGACGAAGCTCACGATCGCCGCGAACGAGATGATCGGCACCGGCCCGAGCCGGCCGACGAGCCGCGTGTTCAGGTAATTGCCGAAGATGATGCCGACAATGTTCAGCGCGAACAGGAATCCATAGTGCTGCGCGGACACGTGGAAATACTCGATGTATACGAACGGTGTCGCCGTGATGTACGCGAACATCGACGCGAACGCCATGCCGCCGCACAACATGTGTCCCCACGCGACCGGATCGCGCAGCAGCGTGCCATACGCGCCGAACGACTTCAGCAGCGCCGACTGCGCGCGCATCTCGCGCGGCCACGTCTCCGGCACCTTCAGGAATGCGGTCACCGCGCACACGGAACCGAACAGCGTCAGCGCGACGAACACGGCGCGCCAGCCGCCCAGCAGCAGCAACTGTCCGCCGATCAGCGGCGCGAGCAGTGGACCGATCGCCGTGACGATCGCGATCATCGACAGGACGCGCGCCGCGTCGCCCGGCTCGTGCGCGTCGCGCGCGATCGCGCGAGCCAGCACCGACGCCGCGCCCGCGCCCAACGCCTGCACGAAGCGGAAACCGACCAGCGAGCCGATCGAGACCGACAGCGAGCAGGCGATGCTGGCGAGCGCATACATGATGATGCCGCCAAGCAGGATCGGCCGACGGCCATACGTATCGGACAGCGGACCGTACAGCAGCATGCCGATCGAAAAGCCGAACATGAAGCTCGTGAGCGTCGATTGCGCGGCGCCCGTGCCGACCGCGAACGCCTGCGCGATGGTCGGCAGGCTCGGCAGATACATGTCGATGGAGATCGGCCCGCACGCGGCCAGCGCGCCGAGCAACAGGATCAGCCGGCCATCGGGCCGGCGTCTGACGACGTGAGACATGGGAAATCCGGATGGAACGCCGCGCCGGCATCGGCAGCGGAACGGTGAAGCGGGAACGGCCATCAGTTGACCGGCTCGATTGTACGCGACGGTTAATCCGCTGACGGCGCTCGTGGCCCGCTGCGTGGACGTTGCGCGACAGCGCCGCGCGGCGCAATCAGCCTCGATCGGTTAAGCTGCCGCCTGCATGTCCAACGCGCTTCCGTACGCGCAGCTTGACGTCGCGACATAAAAGGCTCGACGTCGCGCAACCCCCTTCCCCTGATCCCGTTCGAACCCGCGATGACCGCCTTCCTGTTGATCTGGAGCCCCAAAAAATGGCCGTGGCCCGAGTTGCCCGACATCGCGAAACGCGTGGCGGCCGGCGACGCGGTGGCCGACGTGTGGGGCTGCGGCTTTGCGCGCGGCATCCTGCCCGGCGATCGCGTGTTCCTGCATCGCGTCGCGCAGGAGCCGAAGGGCATCTTCGGTTCGGGCTACGTGACGCGCGCGCCCTACGAAGTCCCCGACGCGTCGACCAAACGCGGCTACCGGCTGTGCATCGATTTCGTCTACGACTGGCTCGTCGATGCGCATCACGCGCCGGTCATCACGCGCGATCAGCTGCGTGTGCATCCGTTGTCGGTGCAGACGTGGGATGCGCAAAGCTCGGGCACGATCATCAAGCCGATCGCCGAAGGCGCGCTGGAGAAGCGCTGGGCCGAATTGACCGGCAGGCGCAAACCGCCGACGATACCCGCAACGGGCAGCTAGGCGAAACACGCGCCGCCGCGACCGCCCGCCCGCACAGCCCGCCGGCGCCGACTCCGGTACAATTTCTCGATCCACCCCAGCATCGCGCGAAGGGTCCGCGGGAATCGTCCGAGGCCCCTTGCGCCGCTGCGCAACCCCTGCTCCCTATTCCAGCCATCGCCATGTCCAGAAACGAAACCCTCTTCGAACGCGCGCAACGCACGATCCCCGGCGGCGTGAATTCGCCGGTGCGCGCTTTCCGTTCCGTCGGCGGCACACCGAGTTTCATCGAGCGCGCGCAAGGCCCGTACTTCTGGGACGCGGACGGCCAGCGCTATACCGACTACATCGGCTCGTGGGGCCCCATGATCCTCGGCCACGTTCATCCCGAAGTGCTGGAAGCCGTGCAGCGCGCGCTCGTGAATGGCTTTTCGTTCGGCGCGCCGACCGAGTCGGAAGTCGAGATCGCCGAGGAAATCTGCAAGCTGGTGCCGTCGATCGAACAGGTGCGCATGGTGTCGAGCGGCACCGAGGCGACGATGAGCGCGCTGCGTCTCGCGCGCGGCTTCACGAACCGCAGCCGCATCGTCAAGTTCGAAGGCTGCTATCACGGCCACGCGGACAGCCTGCTCGTGAAGGCCGGCTCGGGCCTCCTGACCTTCGGCAATCCGACCTCGGCGGGCGTGCCGGTCGATATCGCGAAGCACACCACCGTGCTCGAATACAACAACGTCGCCGAGCTCGAAGAAGCATTCAAGGCGTTCGGCAACGAGATCGCCTCGGTGATCGTCGAGCCGGTCGCTGGCAACATGAACCTCGTGCGCGCGACCCCTGAATTCCTGCAGGCGCTGCGGCGCCTGTGCACCGAGTACGACGCGGTGCTGATTTTCGACGAAGTGATGTGCGGCTTCCGCGTCGCGCTCGGCGGCGCGCAGCAACTCTACGGCATCACGCCGGACCTCACCTGTCTCGGCAAGATAATCGGCGGCGGCATGCCGGCGGCGGCGTTCGGCGGCCGGCGCGACATCATGGCTCACCTCGCGCCGCTCGGCGGCGTCTATCAGGCGGGCACGCTGTCGGGCAATCCGATCGCGGTCGCGGCCGGCCTGAAGACGCTGCAGCTGATCCAGACGCCCGGCTTCTACGACACGCTCGCCGTGCGCACCACGCGTCTCGCGCAAGGGCTCGCGCGGGCGGCACGCGAAGCGGACGTGCCGTTCGCGGCCGATGCGCTCGGCGGCATGTTCGGCATCTACTTTCGCGAATCGATCCCAACGAGCTTCGCCGAGGTCACCAAGAGCGATGTGCCGCGCTTCAACGCGTTCTTCCACAAGATGCTCGACGCGGGCGTGTACTTCGCGCCGTCCGCGTATGAGGCCGGCTTCGTGTCGAGCGCCCACGACGACGCGGTGATCGACGCGACGATCGATGCCGCGCGCGGCGCGTTCGCAGCGCTGAAGGGCTGAAGCCGGGCCCGAAGCAAAGGCCGCAACCCGCACGACCCAGACACCGCACCACAACGGACACCGATGTTCTCGCAAACCGATTTCGTCCACATGGAACGCGCGCTCGCGCTCGCGAAGCGCGGCATGTACACGACCGACCCGAACCCGCGGGTCGGTTGCGTGCTCGTCAGAAACGGCGAGGTGATCGGCGAAGGCTTCACGCAGCCGGCCGGCCAGGATCACGCCGAAATTCGCGCGCTGAAAGACGCGCGCTCGCGCGGCCACGACCTGCGCGGCGCGACCGCCTACGTGACGCTCGAACCGTGCAGCCATTTCGGCCGCACGCCGCCGTGCGCGAACGCGCTGATCGAAGCGCAGATCGGCCGCGTGATCGCGGCGATGGAAGATCCGAACCCGCACGTCTCCGGCCGCGGTCTCGCGATGCTGCGCGAAGCCGGTATCGAAGTGCGCTGCGGGCTGCTCGCGAACGAAGCGCGGGAGCTGAACATCGGCTTCGTGTCGCGCATGACGCGCGGCCGTCCGTGGGTGCGCATGAAAGTGGCGGCGTCGCTCGATGGCCGCACCGGCTTGCCGTCGGGTGAGAGCCAGTGGATCACGAGCGCGGCCGCGCGGGCCGACGGTCATGCGTGGCGTGCGCGCGCGTCGGCGATCCTGACCGGCATCGGCACTGTGCGCGAGGACAATCCGCGCATGACCGTGCGCGCGGTCGATACACCACGCCAACCGCACCGCGTGCTGATCGACAGCCAGCTCGACGTGCCGCTCGACGCGCAGATCCTGGCCGGCGCGCCGACCCTGATTTTCTGCGGCGAGCTCGACGCGCGGCTCGAAAAACGCGCGAGCGCGCTGCGCGAGCGCGGCGCCGAGATCGTGCCGCTGCCGAACGCATTCGGCAAGGTGGATCTCCCGCGCATGCTGAGCGTGCTCGGCGAGCGTCACGTCAACGAGCTGCACGTCGAAGCCGGCTACAAGCTGAACGGCTCGCTGCTGCGCGAAGGCTGCGTCGATGAACTGCTGGTCTATCTCGCGCCGAGCCTGCTCGGCGTGGACTCGATGAGCATGTTCAACCTGGACGCGCCCGACCGGCTCGAAGACCGCGTGAAGCTGAATTTCCACACGGTCGAGCGGATCGGCGACGATCTGCGGATCCTCGCGCGTTTCGCGCCGGCAGCCTTACCCGGGACCGACGCCGTGTCCCCCACCGTTTCGAAATGATCAAGGACTAGCACGATGTTTACAGGAATCGTCGCGGCAGTGGGCCGCATCGAATCAGTCGAGCCGCTCGGCACGGGCGGCGACGCGGGCGTGCGCCTGAACGTCGAGGCGGGCGGGCTCGACCTCGCCGATGTGCAGCTCGGCGACAGCATCACGATCCAGGGCGCCTGCATGACGGTGGTCGCGAAGACCGCTCATTCGTTCGAGGTCGACGTGTCGCGCGAGAGCCTGAACCGCACGGCCGGTCTCGGCGAAACCGGCGAGGTCAATCTCGAGAAAGCGCTGCGCGCGCATGACCGGCTCGGTGGACATATCGTGTCCGGACACGTCGACGGGCTCGGTATCGTCACGCGATTCGCCCCGGTCGGCGAATCGCACGAGCTGCGCATTCTCGCGCCGCGCGACATCGGTCGTTATCTCGCGTACAAGGGATCGATTACGGTCAATGGCGTGAGCCTGACCGTGAACTCCGTCGTTGATCGCGACGACGGCTGCGAGTTCTCGATCAATCTGATTCCGCATACCGTGCAGGTGACGGCGCTCAAGCATCTGCACGACGGGGAAAAAGTGAATCTGGAGATCGATCTGATTGCGCGGTATGTGGAGCGGATGCTCAATGCGCCGCGCGATGGCGATCCATCCTCGACGTAACCTGGCCACTTGCCTCGAGACCGTTACGCGATACCTGGAGCACATGCTCGGTGCGTATCGGGAAAGCGATCGATCTGCGCAGCAAGCCGGTTTGGGCGAGGCGAATCCGGGGCCGTGACCCAGCGCGCGTGCACGATCCGAAGCTGACAAACACAATGAAAGAGCCGCACCTGCTCCGTCGCTGGAATCCGCTGCGTGTGCACCTGACGAAAGCGTCGCTAATCCTCGCCTGCATCGTCGGTACGGGCGCAGCCAGTGCCACGATCACGTCGACACCGAACTTCGTGTCCGCGCAGAGCCTGGCCTGCACCTACGGCTTGTCCAACGACGATCTGAAGTCCGCCGGCGCTGCGGTCGCGCAGTCGCCGCGCCCCAATGCGATCGTGCGCGCATGGGTCGACGAACGTGGACAGATCGGCGACGCGGTCGTCGAAGTCTCGTCCGGCAATCCGGCGTTCGACAACCTCGCTCTTCAGGCATCGCGGCGTGCCCAGTGCAGCCCCTTCACGGGCATGGACAATCAGCCCGTGGCGGTCGAAACGAATTTCGTTTTCAAGCTGCCGCACGCGAGCGGCGATACGGCTCGCTCCGGCGCAGGCGTCGCGGCGGCCGCGAGCAACGCGGGCTCCACACGACTGCCGTCTTCTCCTGCGGGCGCGACCGGTTCTTCGCTGCTGTCGACCGCCTTGCCGTTTCTACCCGGCAAACCGCTCGATGCCGCCGAACTGGCCAACCGCTTGGGCATCGCGGCCGGCTCGTCCAAAGCGAAGCTGCTCGCGGACTGGGCGCAGAAGCTGACAGCCGATCCGGACATTCAGCGCTACTACTTTTCCTCCGACAGCAATGCGGCTACGGCGGGTTCCGCTGTGCTCGCTCGCGCGCTAGGTGTGCTGGACGGCATGGCGCGCATCTCGCAGCAGGATCGCGAACAGCTGATGAGCCTGACGACGCGCGCGCTGAACGACGCACCGCCCGATTGCGGCGGGCTCAAGAATCTGCAACTGATCACGTCGCGCTATCTGTCGATGGATAAGGAGACCGACGCGGAACTGCAGTCGCAACTGCAGGCGATGTTCAACCTCGTCAAACAGTCGACGCAAACCACGCCGCTGCCGCAAGTCACGCCAGGACAACGGCTGCGCGGGCAACTGGCGCTGTCGGCGTCGCTCGCGGACGCGCTGAATCGCGACCCTTCCGAGGCCGATGATCTGGGGCTGTTGACGAGCGGCCGCCAAGGCGAGCTTTCGCCCGAGGCGTGGTGCAAGGCCATGCGCTTTTACCGCCAGGCGTTCGATAAAACGCCGCAACCCGCGCGCGAATGGATCACGCTAGCGGAACTCGACAGCAGCAGACGTTCGGCGGCGTCACTGATCTCGGCGCTGACAAATTTCGCTTCGGCGGCGCCTCGACAACCGGCGTCCGCGCCGAAAGTATTCGACTACGCAGAACTCGTCCGGCAACGCGTGCAGCCCAATATCGTCTGGAATGGCAAGACCGGGCATCGCGAAACCGTGGTCGAAGTGCACTGCACGTCGTCTGGCAGCCTCGAATCGGTAAAGATCGTTCGATCGAGTGGCGATCGGGCGTGGGACAAGGCCGCCATCGAGGCGGTCAAGCGCTCCGACCCGATGCCGCGCAATGAAAGCGGTGAGGCACCACGGTCGTTCACGATCACGCTGAGGCCTGGCGTTTGAAAGGCGCTTCAGAAAGTTTCCGACCGCACCTGCGACTTCAGATCGAGCAAGCCTTCCTCATGCATCGCCAACGACGCCTCGAGACGTCGCGCGAGCATCGTCATCTGAGCGATCGACGCGCGGCACCGTTGCGCGGCATGGCCGGACGGACTCAGCACGCACTCGCGAATCGCGTGGCTGAGCGCCGCGTGAAGGCGTCCGTAGTCGACGCCCGCAAGTTCCCGCACCGGTCCATTTGCGCCCGCCCGCTCGACGACGATATCGTCGAAACCCACATCGTCAGCGAGTTCGATGGTCGCGACCGAAGCGTCGGGCTCGATCAGATAGTCGCCCAACAGCCTGCCTGCCTCGCGACGATACAGCTCGAAGATCGACTGCGACGGCGCGTTGCACAGCCCGATCACGTCATGCGTCGCCGCATGCGCATCGAGCAACGCGGCGTCGTCGGGGAGCTGGTCGACTTGCGACAGCACGAACAGCGTTTGCCGCCCGGTCCTGACGCGGTCGGCGTCGAGCTCGGTCAACAGCGTCAGTTCTTTCGCGTCGAGTTCGCCCTCTTTCGCGGCATGCACGAACAGGCGAATGTCGGACTTCAGCCACGCGGCGCGCAACGCTTCTCGGTCGTCTTCGCTGCCGACGTCGGCGTCGAGTCCGGGTGCGTCGAGCCAGCGCACGCCCTGATGCACGCTATCGCCCAGGCGCACCGTTTCGCGCCGGTCGGAGACCGCGAACGCATCGCGGCCCAACAGCTCGTTGAGCAGGCTGCTCTTACCCGTCGCCACGGCGCCGCCTCGTGCGATTACGCTTCGGCCGAAGCGCGCAGACGATGGACGAGCTGGTTGTCCTTACCCTGGACCAGCGGGGTGATCGTGAAGTTGAACTCGATTTCCCTGTACGCATCGGCCTTCAGGCCCAGCGCCGCGCCACCGCTTTTCTCGACGACCGGCGGAATCAGCTCTTCGCGCGTTGCATACGCGAAGTCGTCCCAGATCAGCGGATCGCCTTCGATGTTGAACTGCGTGGTCAGCTTGCGATGGCCGTCGCTGCTGACGAAGAAGTGCACGTGCGCCGGACGGTTGCCGTGGCGGCCCAGCACGTTCAGCAGCTGCTGCGTCGAGCCGTGCGGCGGGCAGCCGTAGCCTACCGGCATCAGCGTGCGGAATTCGTACTTGCCGTCGGCGCCGGTCTTCACCGCGCCGCGCAGGTTGAAGTCGCTCTGCGCGCCGGTCGGATCGAAGTGCGAGTAGAAGCCCTTCGAGTTCGCGTGCCAGCACTCGACGACCGCGCCGGCGACCGGCTTGCCGTCCAGATCCTTGACCGTGCCGCGAATCACCAGCGGGCCCGCGTCTTCGTCGGCGTTGATGTCGATCTTCGAGACGCCCTCGCGCACCGTCGCGCCGGCGACGTACAGCGGGCCTTCGATCGTACGCGGCGTGCCGCCTTCGAGACCGATCTTCTTGTCCTCGGCGTCCATGCGGATGTCGAGATACTTCTCGAGACCGAGGCCGGCCGCCAGCAGCGCCGCTTCGCCGTCCTGACCGAGCTTGTTCAGATAGTTGACGCCGGCCCAGACTTCGTCGGGCGTGATGTCGAGGTCATCGATTGCCTTGAACAGGTCGCCCAGCAGACGGAAAACGATCTGCTGGAAACGCGCGTTGCCATTCCCGGCATCGACGTTGGAAGCGGCTTTCAGCAGATCCTGCACTTCTTTGGTTTCAAATACTTTGACGCTCACGATGACTGTCTCCAGTTGGTATAGGGGGAAAAGATGGCTTTGGATGCGCTCGCCGTCAAAAGCGCCTGGCCCCTGGGCTCAGATGTCGTCGTCCCGAATCGACGACGGGTGACGACACAGAGGCGTCACCGAAATCTTCATGTACGGGAACAGAGGCAAGCCGGACAGAATGTCGTGAAGTTCGGCATTGCTCTCTACATCGAAGATGCTGTAATTCGCGTACTCGCCAACGAGGCGCCAGATATGACGCCACTTGCCGCTACGCTGGAGCTCCTGCGAGTAAGCCTTCTCGCGGGTCTTGATTTCGTTCGCCACTTCGGCCGGCATGTCGACCGGCAGGTGCACGTCCATTCGCACATGGAAAAGCATCGTTGAATCCTCTTGATCTAAATCCGTTTAGCGGGTGACCTTCATCAGCCCGTCTCGCGTGAATCGTTTGACCTTCGCCTCGTCGAGTTCGATGCCGAGACCCGGGCCGTTCGGCACGGTCAGTTCGAAGTCGCTGTAGTCGAGCGGCGTGGTCAGAATTTCTTCGGTGATCAGCAGCGGCCCGAACAGTTCGGTGCCCCATTGCAGATTCGCGAAGCTCGCGAACAGGTGCGCCGACGCCACCGTGCTGAACGCGCCTTCGAGCATCGTGCCGCCGTACAGCTCGATGCCGGCGGCATCTGCGATCGCGGCCACGCGCTGCGCGGCGAACAGGCCGCCGCTCTGTTCGATCTTGATCGCGAACACATCGGCGCCGCCGTTCTTCGCGATCTCGAACGCGCTGTCCGGGCCTTGCAAGACTTCGTCGGCCATCAGCGCGACCGGGAAGCGGCGCATCAGTCGCGCGAGCGCCGCGGCGGACGCGACGGGCTGCTCGACCAGATCGCAGCCCGCGTCGGCCAGCGCCGGAATCGCCCAGGCGGCCTGGGTCTCGCTCCACGCCATGTTCACGTCGACGCGCACCGCGGCGCGCTCGCCGACCGCTTTCTTGATCTCGGCGACGTGCTTGATGTCGGTCTTCAGTTCCTTCGCGCCGATCTTCAGCTTGAAGACGTTGTGGCGGCGCACGTCGAGCATGTGCCCGGCTTCGGCGATGTCCTTCGCGGTATCGCCCGACGCGAGCGTCCACGCAACCGGCAGGCGCTCACGACGACGGCCGCCGAGCAGTTCGCTCACCGGCACGCCGAGACGCTTGCCTTGCGCGTCGAGCAGCGCGGTTTCGAGCGCGCTCTTCGAAAAATGATTGAGCTTGACCAGCTTGCCGAGGTGCGCCATCAGCGCCTGGATCTGCGTCGCGTCCTTGCCGATCATCGCCGGGGCGAAGTAGGCGTCGATCGCGAGCTTCATTGCTTCGGGGCTTTCCGGGCCATAGGCCATGCCGGCGATCGTGGTGCCTTCGCCAATCCCGACGATGCCGTCGCTGCAGTACACCTTGACCAGCATCAGCGTCTGCCCGTACATCGTGGCGACCGACAGCTTGTGAGGGCGGATCGTCGGCAAATCGACGAGGCGGGTTTCGATACGTTCGATGGTCGCTTGGGGCATGGCGGCTGCGGCGGGAAGTGAGTTCATTGGATGTTTTTATACCCTTCGCCCGTTTGGCCCGTCCAATACTTTTCCTGTCCTTTTTCATACCTGCAGGGTATGGTGGGGTCAGCAAGCCCGGCCTTTCTATGGGTATCGCATTGCACCATGCAGCTGGGGCATTCGAAAAGAGGCCGTTTTTGCGCCTCAAACATGACGTGAGTCAATGTTCGATGCATGCAGAGCATGTTGTGTACCACGCGGATCGCGCAGTGAGTACGCTACAACTCGCCGCGCGCGGCCAGCGCGGCGATGCGCTCGGCGGTGCGACACGCGATCGCCTGAATCGTCAGCGACGGATTCACGCCGCCGACGGTCGGAAACACCGAGCCGTCGCACACCCACAGGTTGCGGATGTCCCAACTGCGGCAGTCCGCGTCGACGACGCTCGTCGACGGATCGTCACCCATGCGCGCGGTGCCGTTGAGGTGGCAGGCGTCGTCGGTCTCTCGCCAGATCTCCTTGCCGCCGGCGGCCGCGAGCGCCTGCTCCATGAAGTCGAGCGAATGCGCGATGAGCCGCTTGTCGTTGTCGGACCATGAATAGGTGACGCGCGCGATCGGCAGCCCGTACTGATCCTTCTCGTCGGCAAGCGTCACGCGGTTGCGCTCCTGCGGCAGCATCTCGCCGACGATCTTCAGCCCCGCCTGGTGGTTGTACTTGAGCATCTCCGCGCCGAGCGCGTCGCCCCACAAGCCGCGGCCGTTCTGCACCGCGACCCATCCGTTCGGCAGCGGCCCCTGGCTCATGTAGCAGTAGCCGCCGAAAAAATCTTTGCCCTTGTCTTCGTAGTTCCAGTGCTCGGTGAGCGCGAGCGACGGCGGCCCCTTGTACCAGCGGATGTCTTCATCGAAGGTGCCGTAGACGGCCTGATTCGACTGCGCCATCAGGTTTTTGCCCACAAGTCCCGAACTGTTCGC
Source organism: Paraburkholderia lebeckiae (assembly GCF_014201005.1). Taxonomy (NCBI): domain Bacteria; kingdom Pseudomonadati; phylum Pseudomonadota; class Betaproteobacteria; order Burkholderiales; family Burkholderiaceae; genus Paraburkholderia; species Paraburkholderia lebeckiae. The sequence goes on from NZ_JACHDK010000025.1 coordinate 37,466, forward strand.
GAGTCCGTCGGGAAAGCGGCTGTTGGCCGACATCAGCAACAGGCGCGGCGTTTCGATCGCGTAGCCGGCCACCACCACGTGCTTCGCGCGCTGGAATCGCCAGCGTCCTTCGCGCAGATATTCGACGCCGGTGGCGAGCCCCGCGTCGTTGGTGACGACGCGGCCGACCATCGCCAGATCGCGCACCTCGGCGCCGGCTCGAAGCGCACGCGGGATCCACGTGACGAGCGCGCTTTGCTTCGCGTTGGTCGCGCAGCCGGACACGCAAAAGCCGCGGTACACACACGGATGCGCGCGGCCACGGGGCGCGGAGAGGGTCGCGAGCGGCGTCGGGCTCCAGCCGATGCCGAGCGCCTCGGCGCCGCGCGCGAGCACCAGCGCCGCCGCGTTCAGCTCATGCGCGCGATACGGATAGCGCGGCCGCTTTGGCCCCCACGGATAGTTCACCGGTCCGGAGATTTTCAGCGCGTCCTCGACCTCGCCGTAGTAGTGCCACATCTCGCGCCAGTCGAGCGGCCAGTCGGCACCATAGCCGAGCACGCTGCGCGACTTGAACCACTCGGGCCGAAAACGCAGCGACACCATCGCGAAATGGACCGTGCTGCCGCCCACCGCCTTGCCGCTGTTGTTGTTGCCGAGCTTCAGCGGATTGTCGCCGTCGCAGATGCGCTCGTCGGTCCAGAACAGGTTTTCCTGATGCGCTTCGTCCGACGCGAATTCTTCGAGCGGACGCCACCACGCGCCGGCATCGAACGCGACGACCTTGAAGCCTTTCTCCGCGAGCCGGCACGCGAGCGTGCCACCGCCTGCGCCGGTGCCGACGATCGCGAAATCGACCTCCTCGCCGTCAGGGTACGTGCGCATCGGCACCCAGCCGCCGCGCTGGAACACGTCGGGTGCGCGGCCGTCCTTGCCGCGCGGCCGTTGCTGCGCGTCATCGGACACGGCGGTTCTCCTTCGCGGCCTGCTCACGGGTGTCGGGCGTCGCTTCGACCGCCTCCCACGGATCGCGCCGGTTCAGGTACATGCGCACATAGCCGCGCGGATTCGCCGGGCCGCCGAAGCCGATCTCGCTCCACGCGTGCGGGTGCGAGTAGTAGAGCCCGCAGATGTCGTGCAGCACGCGCTCGCCGAAGAACAGCTTCGACGGCATGCCGCGCCACGCGGGGTTCGTCAGTTCGCCGCGTTGCATCTGGCCGAGCAGCGCGATCTGCGTGTCCTCCGCGAGGCTCGCGAACGGCAGGCCGCCGCGCTCGCGGCACTCGGCATCGAGCGCGGCGAGGCCGATACGCCAAGCGTCGCGCATCGGCGGCAAACGGGCGTCGCGGTAGCCGTCGTTGCCATTGCCGGCGAGCCGCGCGTCGAGCAGCGCGGCGAGCGGCACCACCGGTTGCGCATTCGCTTGCGGCACGATGCGGGCGCACAGCGACGTGACCGCGAGCCATTCGACCGCGTTGAAAAAGCGCGGCTCGAGCGGTGTCGCGAGGCGTTCGGCGATCACCGCGCGGGTGTGCGCGTCCCACGACGGCGTCGTGCGTTTGTCGAGCACGTCATAGCCGGGATAGCGGGTGGCTCGGGTCGAGCGTGGTCGGTTGGTCATTTTTCACTCTCCCGCAGACGCAGTGCGGCGAGCCCGGCGAGCGCCAGCGCGGAAAAGCTCGGCGGCGCGGGCAGCGGCGGCCCGTCGAACAGATTCTGGCTCCAGTTGCGCCAGCCGCCCTGACGACGCGCGATCCCGCGCGCGTGAAAACCCGCGCCGACAAGGCCGAGCACGGTCGTGATGCGTAACCAGAGCCGCGTGTACCAGCGCTCGCGCGGAGCGGACAACGCGGCATGCGCGAGCAGCGCCGCGGTGATGGGCGCAATGCTGACCGGCGCGTACATCGCGCGATGCTGAAACGCGCCACGAAAATGCAGCAGCGCGGCCTCCCCCACCGTGCCGACGAGACCCGCCGCGACCAGCAGACCGAGCGCCTGACCGGCCGGCATGCCGAGCAGTTGCGGGTCGTCTGCGGGCTCGTCGCGCAAGCGTTCGGCGACGGCACCGAGCGCGCCTGACAGCAGCAACGCGCTCGGCGCGCCGAGCGGTGCCGCGTGAAACAGGTTGTTCCAGCTCCAGCCGCCCGGCCGCTTCATCACGTTGTAGAAATGGAAGCCCGTGCCGGCGATGCCCGTCGCCGCCGCGGCCAGATAGATCGCATGGCGCGCGCGATGCGTCTGGCCGCGACGATCCGCGCCACCATGCAGGCCCGCGGCGAGCGACAGACTCGCGCTGACGAGTGGCGTGAACATCGCGGGGTTGTCGAACGAGCCGCGGTAGTGCTCCATCGCGCTGTCGGCGAGCACCGACAGCGCGAGCAGCGCGGAGCTGTGACTGAAGGTGCGGGCCGCTTCGACGTGTGCCTCCACCTCGGCGGTGGGTTCACTCGCGTGCACGCGCGCCGGCGCGCGCTGACGGCTGGGGGCGGCACACGTCGGGAACGTCCCGGGTGCCCGACGCTCGTGGTGTTGCGGGCCGGTCTCACGCCGTTCGCGATGCGACTCAGGTCTTCCCGCGCCGCGCGCGGCCAACGCCGCCGCGAGGGCCGTCACCGCCGCCGCCGTGTACAGCAATCCGGGTACGCGTGAAGAGCCCATCGATATCGCTTCCTTGTCCGTGGCCTGCTTTATTTGATGAGGTAGCGCTCGGCGTCACCATGCTTGAACTCGAGCCCGCAACCGGGCCGCGACAGATCCGGCTCCATCTGGCCGTCGCGCAACCGCGGCGCACCGTCGAACAGCATGGCTTCGATTCGGGCGTGGTCATGGAACCACTCCTGATGCCGCAAGCGCGGCGCCGCGCACGCGACGTGCAGATGCAGCGCCGGTGCGCAATGCGCGGACAGCGGCACGTGATACGCGTCGCACAGCGCGGCGGCCCGCAGAAAGCCGGTGATGCCGCCGCAACGGCTCGCGTCGGCCTGCAGCACGTCGACCGCCCCCGCCGCGAGCAGGTGGCGGAAGTCGTCGAGCGTATAGCCGTATTCGCCGGCGGCGATCTCCATGCCGGCCGGCACGCGCTCGCGTACGCCGCGCAGGCCCGCTTCGTCGTCCGAAGACACGGGCTCCTCGAACCAGCTCACCTCGTGCTCGGCTAAACGTTGCGCGTAGTACAGCGCCCGTTGCGGCGTGAACGCGCCGTTCGCGTCGACGAACAGGCCCGCGCCGCCGATCGCCGCGCGCGCCGCCGCGACGCGCGCCGGGTCCTTGTCCGGCTCGCTGCCGATTTTCATCTTTACCCACCGGCAGCCGTCCTGCGCGACCCAACCGGCGAACTGCTGCTGCAAGCGCTGGTTCGTATACGTGGTGAAGCCGCCGCTGCCGTAAGCCGGCACGGCCGCGCGCAACGCGCCGAGCAGCCCGACGAGCGGCACGTCGAGCAGCTTCGCCTTCAGGTCCCACAGCGCGCAGTCGATTGCCGAAATGGCTGTCGCGGCCAATCCCGCGCGGCCGAGATTGCGCACCTGGCGTTGCAACCGTTGCCAATGCGCGCCGACATCCAATCCGTCGTGATTCAGCACGCAGGCGGCGAGCGCGCCCTGGATCAGCGCGACGATGCAGGCATCGCTGTACGTGTAGCCGATGCCGGTGTCGCCGCCCGCGTCAACCTCGACGACGACCAGCGTGGTCGCGTCCCACGCGAACGTGCCGTCGGCCTCCGGCGCGTCGGTCGGAATGCGGTACGCGCTCGCGCGCAGCGCGGTCACGGGCGCCTGCGACGCGCCCCCGCTCGTGGCGCCGCGCTTCATCGACGCGCTCCTTGCGCGCACGCGTGACGCCCTTCATTGATGCAACAGCCGACGTTCCCCGACATTCCGTTCTCCGGGTGGTAGTGAGACGAAGCTGCCTGCTGCCTCGCAAGTACCGTTCCGCACTATTGCAATCCGTAAAGCGGGCCGCGCTCGAGCACACTTCGCGTTGCCGCCAACGCCAGTCGCGCGCTCGCCTACCGTTTCGAGGAGCATGGCAACCCCGCCCGGCTCGTCACAGTCGGCCAAACGGCCTATGTCGTCTGGCGGAGGCGACTTGGACTCGCGCGTGGCGTAAAATACGCGCTTTCCCGAAAAACTCGCCAACATGACGCTCGCCTCCACCCAAGAGATCATTGCCGAACTGAAAGCCGGCCGGATGGTGATCCTCGTCGACGAAGAAGACCGCGAAAACGAGGGCGACCTCGTGATCGCCGCCGAGTTTGTCACTCCGGAGGCGATCAATTTCATGGCTCGCTACGGCCGCGGCCTGATCTGCCTGACGCTGACCCAGGATCGCTGCAAGCAGCTGAACCTGCCGCTGATGACCTACCGCAACGGCACGCAGTACGGCACCGCGTTCACGGTCAGCATCGAAGCGGCCGAAGGCGTGACGACCGGCATCTCGGCGGCCGACCGGGCCCGCACGATCGCGGCCGCGGTCGCGCCGGACGCCAAGGCCGAGCACATTGTGCAGCCGGGCCATATCTTCCCGATCATGGCCCAGCCGGGCGGCGTGCTGGTGCGCGCCGGCCATACCGAGGCCGGCTGCGACTTCACGAGGCTCGCGGGCCTCACGCCGGCCGCGGTGATCTGCGAAGTGATCAAGGACGACGGCACGATGGCGCGTCTGCCGGACCTGCTCGAGTTCAGCAAGGAACACGGCCTGAAGACCGGCACGATCGCCGATCTGATTCACTATCGCAGCCGCACCGAGTCGATCGTCGAGCGTGTTTGCGAACGTACGATGCAAACCGCGCACGGCGCGTTCCGCGCGGTCATGTATCTCGATCAGCCGAGCGGCCAGCCGCACATCGCGCTGGTGCGCGGCACGCCGATGCCCGATCGAGACACGCCGGTGCGCGTGCACGAGCCGCTGTCGGTGCTCGATCTGCTCGAAGTCGGCGAATCCACCCATTCGTGGACGCTGGACGCGGCCATCAAAGAAATCGCAGAACGCGATCTCGGCGTGGTCGTGCTGCTGAACTGCGGCGACTCGAAAGATCATCTGATCGACGTCTTCAAGGCGTTCGACTCGAAGGAAAAAGCGGACGCGCTGAAGCGCCGGCCGGTCGACTTCAAGACCTACGGCATCGGCGCGCAGATTCTGCGCGAACTCGGCGTCGGCAAGATGCAGGTGCTGTCGAACCCACGCAAGCTCGGCAGCATGTCGGGTTATGGTCTCGAAGTCACGGGCTTCATTCCGATGCCCGGCAGCAAAACGCAAGCCCCGCAAGTCTGATCCTGCCACTCACGCGCCTCGCGCCCACTCAAACACTACGGAATTCATATGGAAATCGGACAATACCAACCGAATCTCGACGGCGACGGACTGCGCATCGGCATCGTCCAGGCGCGCTTTAACGAACCCGTCTGCAACGGCCTCGCCGACTCCTGCATCGAAGAACTCGAACGCCTCGGCGTGACCGGCCAGGACGTGCTGCTCGTCACGGTACCGGGCGCGCTGGAAATCCCGCTCGCGCTGCAAAAGCTCGCGGAAAGCGCGCAATTCGACGCGCTGATCGCGCTCGGCGCGGTGATCCGCGGCGAGACCTACCACTTCGAGCTGGTTTCGAACGAAAGCGGCGCGGGCATCACGCGCATCGGCCTCGACTTCGGCATTCCGGTCGCGAACGCGGTGCTGACCACCGAGAACGACGAGCAAGCCGTCGCGCGCATGACCGAGAAGGGTCGCGACGCCGCGCGCGTGGCTGTCGAAATGGCGAACCTCGCGGTCGCGCTCGAGCAGCTCGGCGGCGATGACGACGAAGATGAAGACGAAGGCGACGAGGAAGAGGCATGAAGAGCGCACGCCGACGCTCCCGCGAACTGGCCACGCAGGGGCTTTACCAGTGGCTGCTGTCGGGCTCGCCCGGCGGTGAGATCGACGCGCAACTGCGCGGCGCGCAAGGTTACGACAAGGCTGACCACGAGCATCTGAACGCGATCCTGCATGGCGTGATGCGCGATTCCGAAGCGCTTTCCGCCGCGATCGCGCCGTGCCTCGACCGTCCGATCGATCAGCTGTCGCCGGTCGAACGAGCGGTGCTGCTGGTCGCCGCGTTCGAACTGAAGAATCACGTCGACATTCCGTATCGCGTGGTCATCAACGAAGCGGTCGAGCTGACCAAGACGTTCGGCGGCTCGGACGGCTACAAGTACGTGAACGGCGTGCTCGACAAGCTCTCGGCGCAACTGCGCGCCACCGAAACGCATGCGGCTCGCAAGAGCTGAGCGCGGCGCCGCTGGGGCCATGCCGCGCATCGGCTCCTTGCCACGTCGCACTGCACAGGGCGAAGCACCTCGATCGCCCGCGAGGACGGCGCTGCGCGCATCGATGAGCGCATCGTTTGATGGGTAGGCGCCGTCCTGCTTCTGAACTGGACTGACCGTATGAACTCCGTGACCGAACCTCTCGTGCGGCTTGCCGCGCGCGTCGATGCCATCCAGCCTTTCTACGTGATGGAACTGGCCAAGGAAGCCACGCTGCTCGAACGCGCGGGGCGCGACATCATTCACATGGGCATCGGCGAGCCGGATTTCACGGCGCCCGAGCCGGTCATCGAGGCGGCCGCGAGCGCGCTGCGCCGCGGCGTCACGCAGTACACCAACGCGCTCGGCGTGCACGCGCTGCGCGATGCGATTTCCGCACATTACGCCGAGTTCTACGGCATCGACGTGGATCCGGCGCGGATCGTGGTCACGGCGGGCGCGTCTGCGGCGCTGCTGCTGGCCTGCGCGGCGCTCGTCGATCGCGATGACGAAGTGTTGATGCCCGACCCGTGCTATCCGTGCAACCGCCATTTCGTGATCGCCGCCGAAGGCAAGCCGGTGATGGTGCCGAGCGGGCCGGCCGAGCGCTTCCAGCTGACCGCCGCCGACGTCGAACGCCTGTGGGGCGAGCGCACCCGCGGCGTACTGCTCGCGTCGCCGTCGAATCCGACCGGCACGTCGATCGAGCCGGCCGAACTCCAGCGCATCGTCAAGGCCGTGCGCGCGCGCGGCGGCTTCACGATCGTCGACGAGATCTATCAGGGCCTCAGCTACGACGCGAAGCCGGTGTCGGCGCTGTCGTTCGGCGACGACGTAGTCACCGTCAACAGCTTCTCGAAGTACTTCAACATGACCGGCTGGCGCCTCGGCTGGCTCGTCGTGCCGCCCGCGATGGTCAGCGCACTCGAAAAGCTCGCGCAGAACCTGTTCATCTGCGCGTCGGCGCTCGCGCAGCACGCGGCGCTCGCCTGTTTCGACCCGGCAACGATCGCGATCTACGAAGCGCGGCGCCTCGAATTCAAGCGACGCCGCGACTTCATTGCGCCGGCGCTCGAATCGCTCGGCTTCTCCGTACCGGTGATGCCGGACGGCGCGTTCTACGTGTACGCGGACTGCCGTGGCGTCGCGCATCCGGCGGCCGGCGACAGCGCGGCGCTCACGAAGGCGATGCTGCACGATGCCGGGGTCGTGCTGGTGCCGGGCATGGACTTCGGCACGCACGCGCCGAAGGACTACATCCGGCTGTCGTATGCGACCGCGTATCCAAAGCTCGAAGAGGCGGTCGAGCGGCTGGCAAAGCTGTTCGGGCGGCATTGACGCATCGGGATTGATTCGGCAGCAACCGGCCTGCCAGACGCAAAAAAAAAGACACCTGCGAGGGTGTCCTTTTTTGTGTCTGGCACGGCAACGTCTAACTCAAGCCCCCAGCTCCGACGCCGACGCCACGTGGCGCGTCGTCGAATTGGCGCTCGCGTCGTCCTGATCGGCCGGCTGCGTGTGCACCGCCGACGTCGCAGGACTCAGCGCGTGACCGCCTTGCAGCGTCACCTGAACGCGCTTGCCGTTGCCACCGCTCGTCGCCGCCGCTGGCGCCGGCGTGGCCGACGCGGTCAGCACCGGAGCTTGCGGCGCGTTGATCGGCACCTTACGGCCCCGCGCGACGTCGCGCAGACGGCCGCGCTCGGCCATCACCTTCGCGCCGTAGCCGCCGTCATCCGGCGTGGTCGAGCCGACGTACAGACGCAGACCGCCCGGCAGCGAGCCGCCACGCGCGATGCAATCCTTCAGCACGAGCGCGCCGACCTTGATGTTCGCGAGCGGCTCGAGCGCCGCGCTTTGGCCACCGAAATACTGGAATTTGTCCGAATGCACCTTCGACATCACCTGCATCAGGCCCTGCGCGCCGACGCCGCTCTCGGCGTACGGATTGAAGCCCGATTCGATCGCCATCACTGACAGCAGCAGCAGCGGATCGAGGCCGACTTCGCGGCCGGTGTCGAACGCGGCTTTTACGAGCTCGCCGACGGGCTCCTGAGCGACGCGATAACGCCGCGCGAGGTACGACGCGACCAGGTCCTGCTCGCGGCTCGACACGAGCACGCGATCATCGCGCGCATCGGCGGACACGCGCTGCTGCGGAATCAGACGTGCGAGCGCGCTGACGCCCTGCATCGTGCGCGGATCGAGGCCGTTGAGCGCGGCGGCGCTCGTGCCCGACGTGCCAGCGCCGTCGAACGCGCCGTCGAAGCTGGTGGTGGCCGCGGTGAGGGTCATGCTGCCGTCGTTCGAGCCATCGGTGGGACTCGGCGCGGTCAGCGTAGTCGGCGAATTGGCCGACAGCGATTCGTCGAAGGATGCGCCGGCGTTTCTGGTCGGTCCGATGGCGGGCAGCGGATTGCCTTGCAGCAGGCGGGCGGGGCCCGCTTGCACGGCGGCGGAAATGGCCGGCATCAGACGCGCGGCGAGCGCGCCGCGCCAGGTCGGCATCAGCCACAGTGCGAGAGCCAGCACTACGGCGATCCCGCCGACAATACTGAACAGGTGATGACTCAATCGCGTCCCGCGGCGCAGCGCACCGCGCACAACCTGCGCAATACGCTCATCGGGACGCCACGATAACCAGGCGTTCATTCAGATCTCCCATCTTGCATGATCCGCGAACTCCGCCGGGACAATTCAGGCGGTACAGCGCGCTCGCAGAGTCAAGACATCGCGTGCTCTCTGGTTGGGCAGCAGCGACGTCGGGAAAACGGCAACAAATACCGTTTGGGGAGCCATCTCAAAAACAGCCCACACATACTCGATGTGTATCGGGCTTGGCTCCCACGCGAAATACCAGCGTTGGTGGACGCTGGTGAGGGACTTCAACAATGCCGTTCTACCCTGCAGGGAAGCAAAACGGTGACGCGTTGCGTCTGAGGACCGGGGGCGACGGTAAAAAGGTTAACGCCCTGCAACCCAATGTGGACGGATTCTATGCACGGTTTTATAGATCGTCAACACTATAGAATGCAAGAACTATAACTATTTGTAATTATGAACAGTGTTCAGTCACCCGAGAACCGCGCTCGATGCGCGTTTCGGACGATCCGACCCTAGCTGTTTGGACTAGAGCATTTGGTTGATCTACGTGCGGTGGCTAACGCAGGTAAAATCGACAATCGTTTTTTGCGTTAGATAGGTACCAACGCCGTTCCTCCTGCCTCCCCGTCCTATGCGCCGTGCACGCGGCCCTGAACCGTCACAGATGAAATACAAAGACTTACGCGATTTCATCGGCCGCCTCGAGGCGATCGGTGAATTGCGCCGAATTTCGCAAAAAGTGTCGCCGAATCTCGAAATGACCGAACTGTGCGACCGTGTGCTCCGCGCGGGCGGCCCGGCTCTGTTGTTCGAGAACACCGAGCGGCACGCGTTCCCGGTGCTCGGCAATCTGTTCGGCACGCCGCGCCGCGTCGCGCTTGGCATGGGCATCGATGCCGAAGCGGGCGCGGGCGATCAGGCGGCGCTCGAATCGCTGCGCGACGTCGGTCGGCTCCTCTCCGCGTTGAAGGAGCCCGAGCCGCCGAAAGGGCTCAAGGACGCCGGCAAGCTGCTGTCGCTAGCGAAGGCCGTGTGGGACATGGCCCCAAAGACGGTCAGCGCACCGCCCTGCCAGGAAATCGTCTGGGAAGGCAATGAGGTCGACCTTGCCAAATTGCCCATCCAGACCTGCTGGCCCGGCGATGCCGGGCCGCTGATCACCTGGGGTCTGACCGTCACGAAAGGGCCGAACAAGAGTCGACAAAACCTGGGTATCTATCGCCAGCAACTGATCGGGCGTAACAAACTGATCATGCGCTGGCTCGCGCATCGCGGCGGCGCGCTCGACTTTCGTGAGTTCGCGCTGAAAAATCCCGGCAAGCCGTATCCGGTGGCCGTCGTGCTCGGCGCGGACCCGGCGACGATTCTCGGCGCGGTCACGCCGGTGCCCGACACGCTGTCCGAATACCAGTTCGCCGGCCTGCTGCGCGGCGGGCGCACCGAGCTCGCGAAATGTGTCACACCGGGCGTCGACGGCTTGCAGGTCCCCGCGCGCGCCGAGATCGTGCTCGAGGGCTTCATCTGTCCGCAGGAAGGCGCACCCTCGCCCGCCCCGGCGGGCGCACCGCCGCGTCCGTCGAAGGGTGCGTCGGCCACGTACGAACACGCGCTCGAAGGCCCGTATGGCGATCACACCGGCTACTACAACGAACAGGAGTGGTTCCCGGTCTTCACGGTCGAGCGCATCACGATGCGCCGCGACGCGATCTATCACTCCACCTACACCGGCAAACCGCCCGACGAGCCGGCGGTGCTCGGCGTCGCGCTGAACGAAGTGTTCGTACCGCTGCTGCAGAAGCAGTTCACCGAGATCACGGACTTCTATCTGCCGCCCGAAGGCTGCAGTTACCGCATGGCGATCGTGCAAGTGAAGAAGAGCTACCCCGGCCACGCAAAACGCGTGATGTTCGGCGTGTGGAGCTTCCTGCGGCAGTTCATGTATACGAAGTTCATCGTCGTCGTTGACGAGGACGTCAATATCCGGGACTGGAAGGAAGTGATCTGGGCAATTACCACGCGAGTGGACCCGACGCGCGACACGGTGCTCGTCGACCGCACGCCGATCGACTATCTCGATTTCGCGTCGCCAGTAGCCGGCCTCGGCTCGAAGATGGGGCTCGATGCAACCAACAAGTGGCCGGGCGAAACCGACCGCGAATGGGGCCGCCCGATCGTGATGGACGACGCGGTCAAGCAGCGTGTCGATAGCCTGTGGAACGAGTTGGGCCTCGGCCTGTAACGCGCGCCGGACAACACAATCAATAACGGATGGAGCGCTCGCGCGCATGCACGCTTTCTCAATGATGTCGGACGGCTTTTTTCTGTCCTTGTCGCTGTGCCTCGATATCGGTCTCGTCAACGTGGCGATCATTTCGCTGACGCTGTCGCACGGCTTTCGGCCGGGCTTCTGGCTCGGCCTCGGCTCGTGCGTCGGCGATCTCATTTACGCGACGCTCGCGCTCGCGGGCATGGCCGCGCTGCTGCAGTTCGAATCGGTGCGCTGGGTCGTATGGATCGGCGGCGCAGCGATCCTCCTGTTCCTCACCTGGAAGATGGCGCGTGAAGCGGTGTTCCCGGCCACGGCGCCAGTTGTTGCCGGCGAAGGCGACGCGGCTGCGCCGCATCAGTCGGCATGGCGCGGGTTTCTGCGCGGCGTGCTGCTCGCGGTGTCGTCGCCGTCGGCGATCCTGTGGTTCGCGGCGGTCGGCGGCGCGCTGATCGCGAAGGCCGGCGCGACGAGCCCGACAACCGCGCTGATCTTCCTCGGCGGATTCTTTCTGGGCGGCCTGTGCTGGACGCTTTTCATCTGCGGGCTCGGCAGCCAGGGACGCAAGCGCGCGGGCGCCGGTCTGCTCCGCGCGTGTCACGTTCTGTCGGCGCTGCTGTTCGCCTATTTCTCGTACAGCGTGATCGTCAACGGGTATCGCGATCTGATCGTGCAGAGCACCGCGCAAGTGGCAAGCTGAAGCGGCTCGCGAACAAAAAACGGCTCGCATCGGCGAGCCGTTTTTCTTCATGCGACTCGACGTGAGCCGCTCATGCGAGGTACTGCGCGAGCTTTGGCAGATCGACATTGCCACCGCTCACCACCACGCCGACGCGCTTGCCCTTCACCGGCACGACGCCGTTCAGCACCGCCGCCGCCGCGAGACAACCAGTCGGCTCGACGACGATCTTCATGCGCTGCGCGAAAAAGCGCATCGTCTCGATCAGTTGCGCATCGCTGACCGTTTCGATTCGCGCGACCAGCTTGCGGATGACCGCGAACGTGTAATGGCCCAGATGCGTCGAGGCGGCGCCATCGGCAATCGTGCGCGGCGTGTCGATATGAACGATCTCGCCGCGTGCGAGCGACTGCTGGCCGTCGTTGCCCGCCTCGGGCTCGATGCCGATCACCGTGCAGGCCGGGCTCAGCGCGGCCGCCGACAATGCGCTGCCACTGATCAACCCGCCGCCGCCAAGGCACACGAACAACATGTCGAGCGGGCCGGTTTCGTCGATCAGTTCTTTGACCGCGGTGCCCTGGCCGGCGATCACGTGCGGATGATCGTACGGCGGAATCAGCGTCATGCCGCGCTCTTCGGCGAGCCGGCGGCCGATTTCCTCGCGATTTTCCTTGTAGCGGTCGTAGGTGATCACTTCGCCGCCGTAGCCTTTGGTCGCGGCAACCTTCGCCTCGGGTGCGTCGTGCGGCATCACGATCGTCGCGTGAATGCCGGCGAGGCGCGCCGACAGCGCGATCGCCTGCGCGTGATTGCCCGACGAATAGGTCAGCACACCCGCCTTGCGCTGCTCCGCGTCGAAATGCGAAATCGCGTTGTACGCGCCGCGGAACTTGAACGCGCCCATGCGCTGGAAGTTTTCGCACTTGAAGAACACCGACGCGCCAGTGCGCTCGTCAAACGTGCTCGACGTCAGAACGGGGGTGCGGTGCGCGACGCCTTCGAGACGCGCGGCGGCGTCGAGGACGTCATCGAAGGTGGGAGCGGGAAGCGCTTGCATCGGCGAAACTCTCCTGGAGCGGTGGCGAAGCCGCCATTCTCCCAGCTTCCTCAATGCTTTGGAACGGCGCTCGCGCGAGCGCGCGACACCAGCCAGGAACGCTGCGGAAAGCAAAAGGCCAGCGACGCAAAAAGAAACGACGTAACCCGGCACAAGCCAGCGTTACGCCGTCGACGTTCCCACACGCGCGTCAAGCGCGCCCGCACTTCTTAACGACGATAGTACGGGTGCCCGTAGCCGCGATAGTAGCCATGGTAGCCGTGGTAGTAACCACGATAGTAAGGTCGGCCATAGCCGTAATAGCCTCCGACCACCACCGGAGCCGGTGCGACCACAATCGGCGGCGCGTACACCGGCGGAGGCGGCGGCGCGTAATAGACAGGCGGCGGCGCCGCATAGACCGGATAGGCCGGCGCGATCGGCACCCCAAGGCCGATACCGACGGAAACACCTGCCTCAGCGGCCCCGGCAAGTCCCAAGCCGAGTGCGGCTGCAACGACAAACGGAACGATCTTTTTCACTTCTATTCTCCTAGCGCGGCCTGCCAAGGTCGCCGACTGCGCATGCCTCGCATGCTCTGGACTCAATGTATCTAAAAAGCCCCGGCCGAACTGTTCGCATTTGTTGCAAATTGCAAAGGGGAGCCGAAGCGTTTTGCCGAGCGCGGCGCGAGCGTGTCTACGCGCCGCCCCGCCCTGAGCGAAATCAGCCGGGAATCAAAGGGTTGCACGCGGGCGACGGGCCGCGCGTCACAGGTGTCTGATCGAGCGCGGGGGTTTGAGTTCGCGTATCGGTAATCTTTAATTACAAATTCGCTTCAATCCTGACAGGCGAAAGGAATTTCCCAATAAAAATGCCCGGCTCAATGGCTCGAGCCGGGCATTTTCTCACCTGCAAAGACGGCGCGACTAACCGACCTTCACGTACACGAATTCGCGGGACACGTTGGGCGGCACGTATGCGCCGCTGATCTGCACGCGCGGCGTAAGGCGCTTTTTCTGATCCCACCAGCGACGGCGCTGGGCATGCGTCAGGAACCGCAAGTGCTTTCGGTAAGAAAAAATACTCATCTCGACCCTCCCGAATTTCCGACTGTGAACGAAGTATTGAAAATACGACTGCCAAACCGGCTCATCGACCACTGTTCCTGTCACGTACGATTGTGAGCAGTTTTCCCACCCGTGGGCGTCACGCCACCCGATGCCCGACCGTTGGCGCCATATCGCCCGCAAACTCATCCGACGACCGCTGTCGAACCGTGCAAGGGGCCGGATCGCGCCCGCGCTTCGCCGGATGCGAGATACTGCTGCTTTCCCGTTCACACGATCCGTCTGGAGCAGGTGACCATGTCTCAGTCTTCCTTGCCGCGCGTCGGCTTCATCGGCGCGGGGCGGCTCGCGCGTTGTCTCGCGCTCGCGTTTGCGCGCGCCGGCTATCCGGTCACCGCGGTGGCGAGCCGCTCGGCCGATTCCGCGCGCCGGCTCGCCGCCCAGATCGCACACTGCGCGGCCTCTGACGACCCGCAACAGGTCGTCGACGCCGCCGATATCGTTTTTTTAGCCGTTCCTGACGACAGCATCGGTACGACAGCGCACACACTTCGCTTTGGAGGCGATGCGGCAAGCCACCCGGGCAAAGCGCTCGTGCACTGCAGCGGCGCCTCGCCGGTCGAACTGCTCGCACCAGCGCGGGATCAGGGCGCGGCGATCGGCGGCTTTCATCCGTTGTATCTATTTAGCGGCGAGCCCGCCGATCTCGAGCGTATCGTCGGCTGCTCGGTGACGATCGAAGCCGACGGCGAACTGAAGGAGACGCTGACCGCGCTCGCGCTCGCGCTGCGCTGCCATCCGCTGTCGATTCCGCCGGGCGGCCGCATGCTGTATCACGCCGCCGCGCATTACGCGGCGAGCTTCGCGCTCTGCAGCCTCGCCGAATGCGTGGCGTTGTGGCGCACGCTCGGCTTCGCCGAAGACGACGCGCTGCGCGCGCTGCTGCCGATGCTCGCCGGCACGATCGAAACCGCGCGCGACAAGGGCCTGCCGAACGCGCTCGCGGGGCCGGTATCGCGCGGCGACACGGGTGTCGTCGAGAAGCAGCTTGCGCTGCTCGAAGGCATCGGCGGCGACCATGCCGCGCTGTATGGTCTGCTGACGCGCCGCGCGGTCAACCTCGCCCGACGTCGCGCAACGCCGGCCGCGACGATTGAAGCGATCTCCGAAGCTGTGGAAAAATCGCTGGGCCGCTCGCTGAATCAGGCCGCGGCAGGTGCAAGCGTCAAGTAAGCCGTGATAATGTGACGTCCGGCACGCGGGGCGAACCACGCGACGACCCGCGCCGCGCTTCGGGACCAACAGACGAGAACGCACAATGATCAAGGTCAGCATCCTCTACCCGTACCGGGAAAACGGCCGCTTCGACATGGACTACTACTGCGCGACCCATATGCCGCTCGCGGCGAAGCTGTTCGGGCCGGCGCTGAAAGGCTGGTCGGTCGACGCGGGCCTGAACGCCGGGCCGCCCGGCACGCCACCGCCTTACGTGGCCGCGGGACACTTCCTGTTCGATAGCGCGGACGACTTCTACAAAGTGTTCAAGCCCGCGTCCGAGCAACTATTAGCGGATATCCCGAACTACACCGACGGCGGCAACGGCACGATCCTGATCAGCGAGGTCCGGACTTCCGTGTGATGCCGGACAGACAGCCATCGGGAGGCGGCGCGCAATGACGTCGAACCTCCGGTTGGCTAACCGGGTAAATCCAGAAAACTGCCGGCGCGCACCGATCGGGCGACGCCGGCAGCCCGCGGCCGGTCGGCGGCCGCCATCAGAAGCATAAGGACACGAGATGTTTGGCGATATCGCCCGTTTTCTGCTCAATACCGTTTTCACGCTGTTTGGCGCCGCGCTGCTGTTGCGCGCGTGGTTGCAGGTTGTGCGCCTGCCGCCGTACAACCCGGTCTCGAACGCCGTGCTGCAGGCGACCAACTGGATCGTGCTGCCGCTGCGGCGCGTCCTGCCGAGCACGCGCAACATCGACTGGGCGAGCGTGGTCGCGACGCTGATCGCCGCGATCATCTACGTGGTCCTGATGATCGTGCTGACGGGCGCGGATCCGCTGACGCTCGTGCCGACGCTGCTGATCGTCGCGGTGCTCACCGCGATCAAGTGGGCGCTCAATCTGATCATCTGGATGACGATCCTGATGGCGCTGCTGTCGTGGCTCAATCCGCGTTCGCCCGCGATGCCGATTTTGTATCAGCTGACCGCGCCGTTTCTGAATCCGTTGCGCCGCGTGCTGCCGAAATTCGGCGGTATCGATCTGTCGCCGATCCTGCTGTTCGTGATCGTGCAGGTGCTGCAGATGGTCGTCACGCGCGCGGCGGTTCAGCTGACTTATTTTGTGATCTGAGCTGATTGCGCGGGAAAGTTGGGCTGACGCGCGGCGGCCGCTTGAGTCGGCGCGGCTTCTACACGGCTGCCGCGAAACCGCGGCTCTCCCCCGTCCGGAACACCGACACCGTCTGCTTCATCCTGCGCGCCTGCGTCTCGAGCGATTGCGCGGCCGCCGCGGCCTGTTCGACGAGCGCCGCGTTCTGCTGCGTGGTCTCGTCCATCTGCGTGACGGCCTGGCCGACCTGGTGAATGCTGCGATTCTGCTCTTCGGAGGCCGTTGCGATCTCGCTGACGATATCCGAGACGCGATGAATCGCGGCCTTGATATCCGACATCGTTGTGCTGACTTCGGCTGCCTGCTGCGTGCCGCCTTCGATGATCGCGACCGACGTCGTGATCATCTCCTTGATCTCCTTGGCCGCGCTCGCCGAGCGCTGCGCGAGGTTGCGCACCTCGCTCGCGACCACCGCGAAACCGCGCCCCTGCTCGCCCGCGCGCGCGGCCTCGACCGCCGCGTTCAACGCGAGAATATTGGTTTGGAACGCGATGCCCTCGATCACGCCGGTGATCTCCGAGATCTTCGTCGAACTGCCGCTGATATCACCGATGGTGCGCACCATGCCCTCGACGGCAGTGTTGCCGGTGTTGGCGACCTTTGCCGCCTCAGTCGCGAGCGCGCTCGCGTTGCGCGCGTTGTCGCTGTTGCGGCTGACGGTCTGCGTCAACTCCGACATGCTCGCTGCGGTCTCTTCGAGCGAAGCGGCCTGCTCTTCGGTGCGAGCGGACAGATCGATGTTGCCGCTCGCGATCTGCTGCGAAGCGATGCTGACCGACTCGGCGCTTTCGCGGATTGAACCGATCGTCGCCGCGAGACGCTCCTGCATGTGCGTGACCGCGCGCAAGATGCTGCCGTCGTCGGCGGCGCCGGTGTGCAGTCGCTGGCTCAAGTCGCCGCCCGCGATCTGCTCGACGACCTTCGCGACTTCGGCCGGTTCGCCGCCGATCTGCCGCACGACCGCGCGCGTCACCAGCAGCCCCAGGCCGATCGCAACCGCGACGCCGACGACCGCGCAGCTCGCGATCCACCACGTCACCGAGCGAACCATCTCGACGCCGTTCGCGACACGCTGTCTGGCCAACTCATCCCGCACGTCGGACAGCTTGATCATCAGCGTGCGCAGCTTGACGTGCAGCGGGTCGGTGGTCGATTTGAGCTCGGCGAGCGCGCCGGTCTGATCGCCCTGATCGGCCAGCGCCATCACCTTCGCGACCGAACTCGTATAGGCCGGATAGGCGGCGTCGAAGTCGCTCAGCAGTTGCTTCTGCGCGTCGGTGGTCGCATGCTTGCGCTCGTAGTCGAATGCCGACAGGATCGCCGCTTCACCGCCGTGATTCAGGCGCACCGTATCGGCGCGGCCTGCCGGCTCCGGATTCAGGATGTACGAATAGAGTCGCCGGAAGTGCGAAGCCGCCTGCCACGCGGCGGTGCCGTCGTCGCGCACAGGCACGAATTCGCGGTCGTACATTTCGGTTTGCATCGTCGCGACTTCGCGCACCTTCAGCACACCGACGGTGCCGACGATGGCCGTCACGAACGCGCACAGCATCAACGAGCCGACAAGCTTCTGGCTCAGTTTCAGATTGGAAAGCCACTGCATCTTGGGAAAATCTCTTGATCGGGATGGGAAGCGCCGGGTTCGTGCCGGCTTGCGGGTGTGCAAGCGCGCGGTGTTGGGCTGTACTCGGGGTTAACGGCAGGCGCAGACGCAGTCTGAAGGCTCGCGCCGTTCGAACCGCAGAAGCGAAAAACGGGTCGGCTGCTCGTGCGCGCGAGCCATACCTCTGCCCAAACGGCCCAAAAACCTGTAAAATCGCCAGTTCTGCGGGCGTCGTATAATGGTAATACCCTAGCTTCCCAAGCTAGAGCCGTGGGTTCGATTCCCATCGCCCGCTCCACTTTCCCGCTGAGTGTTCAGCGGAATCCAGCAAGAGCCGCCTCCCTGAAGGCGGCTTTTTTGTAGTGGCAACGGCCCGGCACAGCGCGCAAGCCGCGCAGCCCTCACCCTTGCAGCAGCATCGACGATGATCCACGATCCAAACGACTCCGGTCTCCCGGACGACTCCCCGCCCCCCACGGGCCCAGCCGACCAGCCCGCCGGCAACGAGACGAACGACGTCGACGGCACGCCGGGTGCAACGCCGGCAGACACGCTTCATCACCGCCGCATCCGCAGCTTCGTCACGCGCGCGGGTCGCGTGTCGACCGGCCAGCGCCGCGCGCTCGATGAGTTCGGCCCGCGCTTTGTCGTGCCCTATGCGCCACAACAACCCGACTGGACCAGCGTGTTCGGCCGCGAAGCGCCGCGCGTGCTGGAGATCGGCTTCGGCATGGGCGCCACCACCGCGGAGATCGCCGCGCACCGTCCCGCCGACGACTTCCTGGGCGTCGAAGTCCACGAGCCCGGCGTCGGCGCGTTGCTGAAGTTGATCGGCGAGCAGTCGCTGACGAACATCCGCATCATCCAGCACGACGCGGTCGAAGTGCTCGAGCACATGATCGCGCCCGACAGCCTCGACGGCGTGCACATCTTTTTCCCCGACCCGTGGCACAAGGCGCGCCATCACAAGCGCCGGCTGATCCAGCCGAAGTTCGTCGCGCTGCTCGTGTCGCGTCTGAAGCCGGATGCGTATCTGCATTGCGCGACCGACTGGCAGAACTACGCCGAACAGATGCTCGAAGTGCTCGGCGCCGATCCGCGGCTCGAAAATACCGCCGACACCTACGCGCCGCGGCCCGACTATCGTCCGGTGACGAAGTTCGAGCGGCGCGGCCTGCGGCTCGGACACGGCGTGTGGGATCTCGTGTTCCGCAAGCGCGGCGCCGCGTAACGCGACGGGACGGCAAGCCAACGAAAAAAAGGTCCGCATACGCGGACCTTTTTTTCATCGCACGGCAAATCTCAATCGGCCCAGCTCAACCCGCCGCTATAACCGATCAGCAGAATCAGCAGGCCAAAGCCGATCCGATACCACGCGAACACCGTGAAGTCGTGCGACGCGACATAGCGCAGCAGCCAGCGGATGCAGACGAACGCACTGACGAACGCGGCCGCGAAGCCGAGCGCGAAGCTGCCGAGCGCATCGGTGGTGAGCAGGTGCCAGTCCTTGTACAGCTCGTAGGCCGTCGCGCCGAAGATGATCGGAATCGCGAGAAAGAATGAAAACTCGGTCGCGGCACGGCGCTCGATGCCGAACAGCATGCCGCCGATGATCGTCGAGCCCGAGCGCGAGGTCCCCGGAATCAGCGCGAAGCACTGCGCGAGGCCGACTTTCAACGCATCGAGCGGGCTCAGATCGTCGATGCTGCGCACCCGCACCGCCGCATCGCCGCGCGCGCGCTGACGCGCCTCCGCCCACAGGATCACGACGCCGCCCGCGACCAGCGCAAACGCGACCGGCACCGGTGAAAACAGCGCCTCCTTGATCGACTTCTCGAACAGCAGGCCAAGCACGATTGCCGGAATCGTCGCAATGATTACGTTCAGCGCGAAGCGGAGCGCCTCGGGCTGGCTCGGCAGCCCCACGATCACGTTGCCGATGCGGCGGCGAAACTCCCAGCATACGGCGAGAATCGCGCCGAGCTGGATCACGACATCGAAGGTCTTCGCGTGCTCGTCGGAGAAATCCAGCAGACTGCCGACGACGATCAGATGCCCGGTGCTCGACACCGGCAGGAACTCCGTCAAACCCTCGACCACGCCGAGAATCAGCGCCTTGCAAGCCAGTAGCCAGTCCATCCGTGCCCCTTATCGCGGTAGGTTATTGCAACGAAATGGGGCCGCACGGTCATGACTGGCATGCGCGGCCCTCGTGGCCGCGCATGCCAGTCATCTTTCGACGATCTGCACGCGTATGCCGTTTGTAAGGATGGTGATTGTACCGGGTTCGTAGTTGGCGCCGGCAAATTGCAGTTGCTCGGGCTTGAACGTGTAGATCGGATAGTTGGTTAGCAATTGGGTCGCGAGCAGCGCCGCGGCCGCGTTGATCTGCTGCGTGTACATCTGCGCCTCGCCGCTCACACTGACGTTGTCGACACTCGGCGACTTGAGGATCACCGAACGGCTCGCCGCGTCGTATGCAAGTTCACTCGACAGCGTGAACACGCCATCGACCGGCTGCTGCAGGAACGGACTCGCGAAACGCGCGTCGAGCTTCACCTGCACGCGGTTCGCATCGGGCAGCATGCCCACCACCGGATTGCTCAGCGCAACATCGAACACCTGCGACACCGTGCGCTGATACGGGAACTTGCGCTGCACGGCCTCCTGCACCTGCTTCTGCGAGAACGTGTAGTGCGACGGCATGAACGGAAACGTCGGGCTCGCGCAAGCCGCGAGCGACACAGTGATGCCAAGCACGCTGCAGCCGGTCAGCGCAGCGCGCAGAAAGCGGCGCCGGGCCGGCGCTGCGGGTCGAGTCATGCGAAATCTCCTGTGGAAGCCCTTGCGGACATCGGCTTGCGTTGACGGGTGTGGTCAGCGACGGCGTTTACCGCATGCCGCGCGTCATGGATGGGATGCCGGTTGTGTTTGCGCCTCGAGTCGCGTGAGCCACGCGAGCGCTTCGCCGCGATTCGCGCCACACATCTCGAGTTGCGGCTGCAGACCCGAGCAGCACGCGGGCCGCTCCGGCCGGCCGAAGATCGCGCAGCGCAGATCGTCACCGAGTTGCACGCAGCGCACGCCCGCCGGCTTGCCGTTCGGCATGCCTGGAATCGGGCTCGAAATCGACGGCGCGATACAGCACGCGCCGCAATCGGGACGGCACGCGTGAGCGTCCATCCGTGCACTGTTCAACCTTTGATCCACGTCATCTTTCCTGAACTCAAACCTTGGCAACGTGTTGCCAGACCCGCATTGTGCCACTGCCTGTCCGCGCGACCTCTTTACACAATCGGGTCCCGCGGGCACGCACGTAAGCTCAAAGCTGCTGACTGACCATGACACGCGGCACGCTGCGAGAGCCGCCCACCGTCCGATACCGCTCATGTCCCAAACCGACACCCTGTTCCGCCCCGACCTGCTCGCGCGCTACAGCGCGAACGGTCCCCGGTATACGTCCTATCCGACCGCGCCGCAGTTCCGCGAATCGTTCGACACCGCCGACTATCACCGCGCGGCCGCCGACCCGGGTGCCGCGTCGACCGATCTGTCTCTGTACTTCCACATTCCGTTTTGCGACACCGTGTGCTTCTACTGCGGCTGCAACAAGGTCGTGACGAAAAATCGCGCGCATGCGCGGCCGTACCTTGAGCGGCTCAAACACGAAATCGGTTTGCAGGCGGCGTGTTTCGATACACAGCGGCCCGTATCGCAATTGCATTGGGGCGGCGGCACGCCGACGTTTTTGTCGCATGACGAGATGGCCGAGCTGATGGCCGCGACGCGCGAGCACTTCAAACTTCTGCCCGACGATCTAGCCGAATATTCGATCGAGGTCGATCCGCGCGAGGCGTCGCCCGACACGGTCGCGCTTCTGCGCCGCCTCGGCTTCAACCGGCTGAGCCTGGGCGTGCAGGACTTCGATCCGCGCGTGCAGCAGGCGATCAATCGCATCCAGCCGTTCGAGATGACCGCATCGGTAATGCAGGCGGCGCGCGCGCACGGTTTTCATTCGATCGGCGTCGATCTGATTTACGGGCTGCCGCATCAAACCGTCGCGAGCTTCAGCCGCACGCTCGACACGATGCTCGAACTGGCGCCGGACCGGCTGTCGGTGTTCGCGTATGCGCACATGCCGCGGCTCTTCAAGATGCAGCGCCAGATGGATCCCGCGACGCTGCCGTCGAGCGAGGAGCGGCTGGTTCTGCTGCAACGGGTCGTCGAACGGCTGACTGAGGCGGGCTATGTGTACATCGGCATGGATCACTTCGCGCTGCCCACCGACGAGCTCGCTCGCGCGCAGGCGCAGCGCAGGCTGCATCGCAATTTCCAGGGCTATAGCACGCGGGCCGAGTGCGATCTGATCGGTTTTGGCGCCTCGTCGATCGGCAAGGTCGGCGATGTGTACGCGCAGAACGCGCGAGAGCTGCCCGCTTACACCGACTCGATCGATGCGGGTCGGCTCGCGATCGCGCGCGGCATCCGCCTGTCCGCCGACGACCGTCTGCGGCGCGACGTGATCACGCAGCTGATGTGCAACCTCGAACTGCGCTTCGACGAATTCGAAGCGGCGTATGGCATCCACTTCGCCGACACGTTCGCGCCGGAACTGGAGCGTCTGCGTTCATTCGAGGACGACGGGCTGATCTCGCTCGGCGCACGCAAGCTCGAAGTGCGAATGGCCGGCCGCATGCTCGTGCGCAATCTCGCGATGGTATTTGACCGCCATCTGGGCGAGCAGACGCTCACACGATTCTCGCGCACGGTCTGAGCAACACTCGCCGCGAACGCGCTGTGGCGGGTGAAGGCACTCGACTTGCCGGTCTACCGATTTTCGGCCATAATCTGCGTCTTCCTCGCGCGCTGAACTCCCGATGCGCGCGCTGCAGTATCTGCCCAGGTGGTGAAATTGGTAGACGCAGGGGACTCAAAATCCCCCGCCGCAAGGCGTGCCGGTTCGATTCCGGCCCTGGGCACCAAAAGATGTTCCGGCAAGTGCCGAAGTATTCCGAGAAACCCCGTAAGATCAAGGTCTTACGGGGTTTTTTATTCTCCGGCGGTCCGAGTTGGCCTGTCGACTGCCGGTGGTATGTGGTGCTATTTTTGGTGGTATCTGGCTCGTTTCCGGGTTTTATCCAGCGGACCAGCGGGAGATACCACCATGTCGCTGACCGATGTCCAGGTTAGGAAAGCACGGTACAACCCCGAAGGAACCAGCAACCGTCTTGCGGACAGTGGTCGCATGTATCTCCAGCTCGACAAGTCCAGCGCGAAATACTGGCGGATGAACTACCGGTTCGCGGGTGTTCCGCTACGGAATCAAAGAGGGACATTGCAAGACCGACCCCGCTCGGGATCTGGTCGGCGCTATTCCACCGGCGCAAACAACCCACTTCGCTTCGATCACAGAGTCGACCAAGGTCGGCGAGATGCTGCGGGCATTCGACGGATTCACCGGCACCTTCCCTGTCCTCTGCGCGCTCAGACTAGCGCCGTTACTGTTTGTCCGGCCCGGGGAGCTTCGGCAGGCCCAGTGGTCCCAATTCGATCTGGACAAGTGCGAATGGTGCTACCTCGTCACCAAGACTGGGACCGAGCATCTGGTACCGCTTTCCACACAGTCAGTCGCAATTCTGCGTGAACTGCACGCACTCAGCGGCGCTGGCCGCTATGTGTTCCCCGGCGCGCGTGATCGCAAGCGGCCGATGAGCGAGGCGGCGATCAATGCCGCGCTGCGCAGACTTGGCCACGACACGCGTACGGAGATCACGGGACACGGCTTTCGTGCGATGGCGCGCACGATCCTGCATGAGGAACTCGAACAGAAGCCGGAAGTGATCGAGCATCAACTCGCGCATACGGTGCCGGACAATCTTGGCACAGCCTATAACCGCACGAAGTTCATCGAGGAACGCCGCGTGATGATGCAGAAATGGGCCGACTATCTGGATCGGCTTCGTTTGGGTGCGCGGGTTATTCGTATAGGGAGCGGGAGACCTGCGACTTAACGGCAGCACTGGGAAATTGCAGGCATGCCAATGTGTGTGCAACCGTAGCCGCCCTGCTCCACTGAGTCAACTTTCAGTTGAGCGAAAAACCTCGACTGTGGTGAGCGGTCTCCATCGCATTTGCGTTTAAAGATTGTCCGTATCCGGCGCGATCGGGAAACTGAACGCGTCCCGCATGACCATCGATCCGACTTTGCTGTTGTCGCCTGCCATCTGTGCTCGTGATCCTGTACCGCTCGGCTGACCCGATACCCGCGCAACTGAGCGAGTGACAGCCAGGTTCACTTTGCCTGACGGTTGCTGTGAGTCGAACGTTCGGCGGGTGTTTGTTCGTCGCTTCTTCGTATCCTGGAGTGCGTAGCGAAGCGCACTCGCCGTTACGTCGATACCTGCCCGCTTCGCCTCATCGATCAGTTGCTCAAGCGAATACCCCTTCGCACGAGCCCCATTGATATGGGCACGGACCTTCGACATTGCATCGCGAACGGTGACGCGCTGCTCCGATGGCGGCTTTTCCGGCAGCGCATCGAGTCGCCGGGCGAACTCATCCCATTGTGCTTTGGTGTAAGTCTTCGGTGCGGGCATGATGACCTTCCGTTTGCATTGGGTGACGAGTGGGTTTCAGCCAATCGTGTACGTCATCCAACGGTACGTCAATGCCGCATTGAGGCTGGAAGTAGCCATTTTCGGAATACTTCGAACGAGCATAGAATTCCCTGGTATAACGTACCTTTTGTTTCGTGGACAACTCGCAACAGCAGTCGTCGTTTCGCTCTTGCTCCGCAAACATGTGCGTGAGATTGAAAAGGTCAACGGTGACCGCAGTGTGGTGTTCGTCGCGCGCGTGCCGGACCCTCTGTCGCTCAACATCGTCGCCCAGGTGCTCAACGCTTTGCTGCTGCCGTTGGTTGCAGGATAGCTGATCGCGCTGGCGAGCGGCACTGTGTTGCCCGCTGCAGAGCGAGTGCGCGGCGCATTTCGCGTGGCGCCGATCATTGGCGTGAGCATCGCGTGCGGCATCGGCATCGTCGGGGCGCTCGGCGTGTTGCTGTGAGGCCGATCAGACATGCCGTGCGATCATCGGCCGGCATGTCAACAGTCGGCCACGATAAAGCGGCGCAATTGACGCACAAACTCCGCGCGGGCGGCGGCAGGCAGTTGCCGTCCGACGGGAATACGCTGCCAGCCGTCGCAAAGGTAGACGGCGCCATCGCTGTCGCCGAGAGACACGGCCAAGCGGGCCGCATTCATCCGATGCATCGTGCGGCGTCCGCACTCGTGTACTTCGACGATCAGGAACGGGGGCGCTAACGTCAGCACCTCGCCGTCCGTCGCGTGCCTGGAGTATGCGATAAAGGCGATGCCGACGGCCACGGTGCAAAGCATCGAGAAGGGCAGCGCGAGCCACACGCCGAATGCGAATGTCGCTGCCACGCCGATCGCGAGGACGAGCGTCATGAGGAACGCGGTCGCGGCGAGCGACTGCCGCGGCGTGAGGGAGCAGTTGCGTTTGATGCGCCACTCGCGGCTCGGCACACCTCCCTCGCCGTCGAAAGGGCCAGGCCCGTACGACCGTCTGGAGTATGCGTACATGATCGAAAGTCCCGCGTCGTGGAGCCATTCGTGACGCGCAATGCGCGTGCCGCTCTGTCGCTCCGCCTTCGTAAGCATCACACGTTCGAGACGCCGCCCCTCGTCGAATGATGGGATGTATCGGCATTCCCAGCTTGTCAGCGCGCGACGACCGACGCGGCGATCCGGTCGGCCAACGCCCCGAAAAAGCGGCTCAGCGCAGCGGCTTACGCCGCCGCGCCGCGGTTGTCCAGCGCCACCTTGAGCGTCGCCTGTTGCGTCAAGGTAGCGAGGGCGGGCTGCCCCGATTGCAGCGTCCACGCCGCTTGCATTGTCACCGTTCCGCTCGCATCGGTCTCGGCATTGAGCACTGTGACGACGAACTCCGAGTTCGGGCGGCACCGGCGCGTCCGGGAAGATGAACACGCCCGGAGCCAGCCGGCTCGTCAGGTCCTGCGCAAGCGCAGAGCGGCCGGGAGACGTCGCTCGTGCTCTTCGTCGCTACGGTGCTCGCCGCGTCGTATGTCCTCTCACGCGTCTCCGACCGGATGATTCAGGTCGCGCGACGCGTCTATCGCGCAGCATCCTCGCACATGTCGACCCGCGCTTTCACGGTAGTGGCCGAGCATGACGATCTCGACGAGGTGCTCATGTTGTTGCGCGGCGAGCCTTTTCTGCTCTGGAGACCGGTCGATCAGCACGGCACCGGACTACGACGGGCCGCCCGCGTCCGCCCTGCGGGATGTGTTGCGCTCCAGTCTCATGTAGAGGTTCGCCGCCACGATACCGAAGACGATATGAACCAACAGGCTGGCCCAGTTGCGCCCTTCTGCGAACCACGGAAAAAGCCGTGTCATGCCGTAGAAATTAATCAGGTAAACGGCTACAGCGAAAGCGCCACCCGCCAGTGAAGCCATCCCCATGCTCGAGTCAAGGTTGAATGACGTCATGATCAGACCGAGGATAAGCGTCAATACGATGGCAAGGGCAAAATGCACCACAAAGGCCGCGAGCACGATGCCAATTGAGACTGCTTGCGGCGATTGCAATGCGCCTCGTCCCAGAATGATCGCGGCGACCATGCGTGGGGGCTCCAGCAGACTTCCGCCCGCCATCAGTACCATCAGGATAACCCCTAACGCCAAGAACACAGCGCCTGCGATGACGCCTGCCAGCACGGCTGCCCGCCAGTCGAGCTGGCCGTGTGTGAAATGATGGGAATCCATGTGAAGTTGCACAATTTGTCTCCCGATTGATTCGGATAATTCATTCTAGTCTGTCATCGGCAACTTGAATGTCGTCGAAACCTGATGGCGTGAAACTCACTGCGTGGAACTGACTTTTCCTGGTCCGTCTTCTTCGGGTCCGGCTTATCTACAACCTGGTTTTTCTTCCTCCTTTCCTTTATTTCCCTTGTGGTTGCCGCATTCTGACCAGATAGCTTCCCGAGGTCAGCCGTGGCGCTGCTTTCGACAACGGCCGCAATCGTATCCGTTCGGTTTGCGCGGAAGCGATCGACCAGAACGGCGGCAAGGAGTAGTGTTACATGGCGGACCGTTCAGAGGACGGCGTGGAACCCGATCGCGGCACCACGGCATAGTCCCGGCGCGTGCCACCGCATGCACCTCTGTCTCGGCGCGGGTGAGTGGGGCGGTATAGTCTGCAACCGCTAGTCAACGATGGAAGGAGGCCACATGTCACTCATCGTCGCAGCACGCTTTACGACATTCCCCGCCGCTGAAGACGCGGCGCAACGGCTCTTCAATGCCGGTTTCGTCGAGGAGGACGTCACACTGTTTTTCGTCAATCCGTGCGGCCAGCACGGAATCGAGACCATCATCGACGCAAATGCGATGGGGGCGCCGAAAGGTGCCGAGATAGGCGTCACGATTGGCACAGTGGTTGGCGCCATGGTCGGCGTCGGGATCTTCGCAGTGTTTTCGGCGCCGCCTATCGTGTTGCTGATCTCGGCCGGAGTGAGTGCGTATGTCGGTTCATTGGTCGGCGCGATCGTGAGCACGAGTGAAGCCAGCAACGAAGAAACCCGTGATTCCGGCGTGCTGGTGGCCGTACATGTATCGCCGGACAGCCAGTTGGACGCCGCACGGGTGCTGCGCGATGCGGGAGGCGCGGCAATCGAACGCGCGACCGGCAACTGGCAACAAGGGCGGTGGGCCGACTTCGATCCCCTCAAGCCGCCTGTGCCGCTCAACGAATTCAGTGAGAAGCACGCCTGATTTGAAGGTGTTTTTCGCTGAGATTTTCAGCGAGCCAGGAAACAACAACGGCCCGGCATTTGTCGGGTCGTTTTGTATTCAGAGCGGTGCGTTCCAGGTAGGCCCTTGCCGCTGCTCGTCTTGCAGAACGACTTCAGGCCGAGCTCTTCGAGGAGCGAGGGACGCAACGGCCGTCGCCTGAGGAATGGTCGGCGCAGGGGTCAGTGGAAGAAGAGTTCCCGCATGCCGAAGGTGTGATGCGCTTCGGCAGCCATCAGCACCATCAACACCAGCAGGCCCAAGGGCGGCATCAGGATGGCGTACACCAGCGCCAGCCGCTCCCACATCATGTGCATGAAAATCGACACAATCAGCCCGGCCTTGGCGATCATGAGCACGACGATCAGCGCCCAGCGCAGCAGGCCCTGCACGTGGAAGTAATCCACCATGTACGACATCGTGCTCAGTACGAACAGCAGGCCCCAGATTTTCAGGTAGATGCCGATCGGATGCTGCTGGCCGTGCGCGGCGTCGGGTCGATGGGCGGGATCGGTGTGGTCCATGGTCTGCCTCACCACAAATAGAACAGCGCAAAGATGAACACCCACACCAGGTCGACGAAGTGCCAGTACAAGCCGGCAATCTCCACGATCTGGAAGTTGCCGTGCTCGGTGAACCCCGGCTGCAGGATCTTGCGTGCGATCAGCAGCAGGTAGATCACACCGCAGCTCACGTGAAAGCCGTGGAACCCGGTGATCATGAAGAAGCACGCGCCAAACTGCGCCGCGCCCATCGGGTTGCCCCAAGGGCGGATACCTTCATGGACGATCAGCTTGGTCCATTCGAAGGCTTGCATCGATACGAATGACGCGCCCAGCAGCGCGGTCGCCAGCAATAGTGCGGCGGCGCGCTTTGCGTCGCGCCGGTAGCCAAAGTTGACAGCCATCGCCATGGTGCCGCTGCTGCTGATCAGGACGAACGTCATGATGGCGATCAGCAGCAAAGGCACATCCACGCCGCCCACAGTGAGCCCGAACACCCTGGAAGTGTCAGGCCACGGCACCGTGGTCGACATGCGCACCGTCATGTAGCCGATCAGGAAGCTGCTGAAGATGAAGGTGTCCGATAGCAGGAAGATCCACATCATCGCCTTGCCCCACGGCACCTTGAAGGCTTCGCGGTCGGCCGACCAGTCCGTGACGATGCCGCGCCAGCCGTCAGGCCCGGCGTCGGTGGGCGTGGTGGCAGCGGATTCGGTGGGGAGCGTGGGCGTGGTCATGGCGCGGCTCCATACAGCGGCCCGCAGATGGCGGCGACGAACTCAGGGGTGATCCACCACATCGCCGCCAGCAGCACGAGCCAGACAGCCAGCAGGAAATGCCAGTAGATGGCGCAAAGCGCGATGGCGCGGTGGGTTCGGAAGGGGTCCGCGCGCTGGAGAAGCGCGATCGTCACGGCCCAGGCCACCAGCCCGCCCAGCACATGCAACCCGTGCAGGCCGGTGAGCAGGTAGAGGAAGCTATTGGAAGGATTGACGGTGACGGTCTGCCCGGCCGCCGACAGCATGCGCCAGGCGGCCAGTTGTCCGATTACGAACACGGCCGCCAGCACACCGCCCGACACCAGCCACGCCGCGCGGTGCAAGGTAATCTGCCGGGCACGCTGCATGGCAATGCTTGCCAGCACCAGCGCGCCGGTGTTCCACCACAGCAGCGCTGGATGCGGGATCGGCTGCCAGTCGGGCTCGCGCATACGCATTGCATAGGCGAACAGCAGCAGTGAAAACAATGTCGTTGCCACCGCCATGAAGACGATCAGGCCGATGCGGCTCGCATTCGGCGAGACAGGTGGCGCGTCAGGAACGAAGGAGCGGGGCAGTGTGGTCATTCGCGTGCCTCTCCGGGTTGAAGCGTCGGGTGGGAGGCCGGTTCAGGCGCCGTCGCAGGCGGCTGGTTTTGCGGGACGAAGTCTTCCTCCTGCCCCGGCGGGCTGTATTCGTACGCCCAGCGGTAAACGACGGGCGGCGCGGCGCCCCAGTTGCCATGCACTGGCGGTGTTTGCGGCGTCTGCCATTCCAGCGTGGTTGCCCGCCACGGGTTGCTGTCGGCACGCTTGCCGCGCACCAGGCTCCACGCCAGGTTGTACAGGAACAGCAACTGCGCCACTGCAACGATCAGCGCAACGACGGTGATGAACGTGTTGAGCGTCTGCGCCGACTGTGGAATGAAGCTGAAGCCTTCATACGCGTAATACCGCCGCGGCATGCCCAGGATGCCGAGATAGTGCATCGGGAAGTAGATCGCATAGGTGCCGAGGAAGGTGAACCAGAAGTGCACGCGCCCGAGCGTGTCGTTGAGCATGCGGCCCGTCACCTTCGGATACCAGTGGTAGATGCCGCCAAACACCACCAGGATCGGCGACACGGCCATCACCATATGGAAGTGCGCCACCACGAAGTACGTGTTCGACAGCGGAATGTCCACGCTCACGTTGCCGAGATAGAGCCCGGTCAGCCCACCCAGGACGAAGGTGCTGATGAAGCCGATGGCAAACAGCATCGGCACGGTCAGGTGGATATCGCCGCGCCACAGCGTCAGCACCCAGTTGTAGACCTTGAGGGCGGTCGGGATGGCGATGATGAGCGTGGTGGTGGCAAAGAAGAAGCCGAAGTACGGATTCATGCCGGCGATGAACATGTGGTGCGCCCAGACCACGAAGCTCAGCGCACCGATGACGACGATGGCCCACACCATCATCTTGTAGCCGAAGATGCTCTTGCGCGCGTGCGTGCTGATGAGGTCCGACGCAATGCCAAAGGCCGGCAGCGCGACGATGTAGACCTCCGGATGCCCGAAGAACCAGAACAGGTGCTGGAACAGCAGCGGGCTACCGCCGGCATGCTTGAGCGTCTGCCCCATCGACACCACGGCCGGTATGAAGAAACTGGTGCCGAGTGCCCTGTCAAGTAGCATCATCACCGCTGACACGAACAGCGCTGGAAACGCCAGCAGTGCCATGATGGTCGCGATGAAGATGCCCCACACCGTGAGCGGCATGCGCATGAGCGTCATGCCGCGCGTGCGCGCCTGCAGCGTGGTGGTGACGTAATTCAAGCCGCCCATCGTTGCCGCGACGATGAAGATCGCCAGCGACACCAGCATCAACACGATGCCCCATTCCACGCCCGGCGTGCCCGGCAGGATGGCCTGGGGTGGATACAGCGTCCAGCCCGCGCCGGTCGGCCCGCCTGGCACGAAGAAGCTCGCTACCAGCACCAGCACGGCCAGCAGGTAGACCCAGTAGCTCAGCATGTTGAGAAACGGGAACACCATGTCGCGCGCACCCAGCATCAGCGGGATCAGGTAGTTGCCGAAGCCGCCCAGAAACAGCGCCGTCAGCAGGTAGATCACCATGATCATCCCGTGCATGGTGACGAACTGGTAGTAGTGGTTGGCGTCGATGAAACTGAACTTGCCCGGAAAGCCGAGCTGCAACCGCATCAGGTCCGACAACACAAGGCCGACCAGACCGATGGCGATGGCCGTCAGCGAATACTGCACGGCGATGACCTTGTGGTCCTGGCTCCAGACATAGCGGGTCCAGAAGCTTTGTGGGGCGTGGTCAGTGTGCGCGTAAGGCATTGCGTCTGCTCCGCTAGGGATTGGTTGCGTTGCTGGCGGCCGGGCCGCCTTGCGATTCGATGTAGGCCACCAGCGCGCTCAGCTCCTGCTCGCTCAGGTCGAAGGTCGGCATGATGGGTGCGAAGCCCTTCACGACGCGGGCCTTCGGGTTGCGGATGAAGGCGCGCAGATAGGCTTCGTCCACCTTAGCGGTGCTGCCGTCGGCCATCGTTTCGGTCTTGCCGTAGAGGCCCTTCCAGGTGGGGCCCACACGCGGACTGCCGTCCACGGTATGGCAGGCGAAGCAGCCTTTGCCCTCTGCGAGCGTCTTGCCCTGGTCAGCAAGCGCCTTGACGCTGCCGCCTGCAGCAGCGGATGCGGCCTGCACCGTGGCCTGCTGCCGCTGCGCGAACGTGCTCTGCTGCGCCAGCCAGCGCGAGAACGATGCTGCGTCTTCCACCACCACCACGCCGCGCATGTTGGAGTGCCCGATACCGCAAAGCTGCGCGCACAGGATGTCGTAACGCCCTGCCTTGGTCGGCGTGAACCAGAAGGTGGTCACCATGCCGGGCACCATGTTCATGCGCGCACGGAACGCCGGTACGTAGAAGTCGTGCAGCACGTCGCGCGACCGTGTCAGGACCTGGATCGGCTGGTTGAGCGGCAGGTGCACCTCGGGCGTCTCGATCAGGTAGTTGTCACGGCCGTTGGGGTCGGCGGGGTTCAGGCCGAAAGGGTTGTCGTTGCTGATGTAGCGCACGTCCGTCGTGCCCAGCTTGCCTCCGGGGCCGGCAAAGCGGAAGCGCCATTGCCATTGCTGGCCGAACACTTCCATCTGCAGCACGTTGGGCGGCGGCCGTACGAAGTCTGCGTAGACGAAGAGCCCCGGTGCCAGCAACGCTGCCACGCCGACAGTGGTCAGCCCGATCAGCCACCATTCCAGCCGCTTGTTGTGCGGCTCGTAAGCAGCGCGATGCCCCCTGCGGTTGCGGTAGCGCACCAGTGCGACCACGATGAACAGGTTAATCGCGATGAAGAGCGCGCCGGTAATGACGAGTGTGATCGTCAGCATGTCATCCATGCGCACCCAGTTCGAGGCGATCGGCGTGATCCACCAGGGACTGGCAAAGTGAAACCCTACCGCCAATGCGATGATCAAGCTCAGGGCAATCGCAAGCGCCATGGTCCACCTCGCTGCGCGTCACTCGCTGGAGCCGCTAACAAAAAAGGCTCCTGGCCGTCGTTGTGCCGCCTGCCGTACTTCGTACTGCCTGCGCCGGCACTTCTGCCAGGACCGCTTCGCTGAGCACCGTAAGCGGCTCTAAAGCAAAGGTAGTCCTCTCCTCTGCATCGTGCAAGACAGCGCCAGGGGGAAGCGCGCCCCCTATACGGATCGGGCGAATGGAGGAGTCCCTTGCCGCGATGCAATGCAAAACGGCCGCCTCCAGCATTGGTTGCCGAGGCGGCCGTTTTCCAAGGGCGCCGGGTGTTTAGAGTCTGTTCACGTGTGAGACGTGCGCACGACGACTTGCTGCAGGCGCGGATCACATCGCGCGACATATCCGTGTCTTCGCGAATCACAATGTCGCACTCGAACAGTTACCCGAGGCATCCTTGCTGCAAAGCAGCGACATCGTGCACTCGCTCGGACGCGGCGTGGCGCTCGGCGGTGCGACCGGAGCGCTTCTCGGCCTCGTGGCGCTGGTCTTTCCTCCCGCTGGCACCAACAGTTGTGCCGGCAAGAGCCGAAGTATTCCGAGAAACCCCGTAAGATCAAGGTCTTACGGGGTTTTTTTATTCTTCGGCCATGCCGCTGACCGACGCTCAGGTTGGGAACGCTCGCTATAACCCTGCGGGAACCGGCAATCGCCTTGCGGATGGCGGCCGCATGTATCTTCAGCTCGACAAGTTCGGCGCGAAATACTGTCGGCGCGCCGCCATGAACTGCCAGTCGCGAAGGACCGGTGAGACTGAACGTCCGTAGCAACCGCCATTCGCGCCTTCGCGCTGATACATGCAAAACGTCGATCCGCGAGTAGTTCCTTCAGTCCGTCGCCATGCAGACGGACCAAAGCATTGGACGGTGCCAGATGGGCCAGAAGACGCAGCAGACTCAATCTAGAGAGTGCTGGAACCGAGCAGCCTGAAAAGAACACGTGGATCGAAGGGTTTCTCGCACCGGGGGCAGCCGGCATAGGCAGGATCGAGCGCCTCCACGCCATAGCCGGTTGTAAAGACAAAGTCCACGCTGTTCTCGGTCAGCCAGTCCGCAATCGCGTACGACTTCTGCCCGTGCAGATTAACGTCAAGCACCACGCCATTAAAGGCGTCCTGATTGGACTGGATGTATGCCAGCGCCTCGTCCGCAAAGCCGATCGGCCCCACAGCCGTTGCACCGGCCTCTTCGATCAGGCCACAAAGCGCCTGCGCAACGACGAAGTCGTCTTCGACAACCAGTATCCGGCGTCCCTGAAGTTCTGTACCCTGTCCCATCAGTTTTCCTCAGGTCTGGTCGGCAGCATTGGAACGTTTTCGCTCAAACGGCATTTCGATCCGGCACCAAATCCCATCGTCACAAAAGAGCAGTTCTGCCTTCGCCCGCAAGGAGTAAGACAGCGCCTGTTCAATCAACTGCCGTCCGTACCCGCGTTTCGAAGGGTCGGGCGGGACGGCCAGACCGCTTTCCCGCCAATCCAGCAGAAGCAATGACTGGTCCTGCTGTATGTCTTCAACACGCCAGCGGATATCCAGCCGCCCCTGACGGTCTTTTAGCGCTCCGTATTTCAACGCGTTCGTTGCGAGTTCGTGTATGGCCAGCATGATGTTCTGAACATATTCGAGGCCGAGGGGAACCTTCGGGCCGGTCATGGCAATGTTGTCAGCGTCGACACCGGCGATCGTTTCAACCTCCATGCGTACGATGTCACCCAGATCGACATGCTCGCCCGCCGCTTTCCCGAGAATCCCCTGCAGACGCCCGAGGGCTCGCAATCGCGAGGTAAATGCTTCAAGCGGCGGCTCCTTCCGCAAGGTCTGACGCGCGATTGACTCAACGAGTGCGAGAAGATTGCGCGTGCGATGCTGGAGTTCCGCAATGAGCACCTTCTGGCGTGCCTCGGCATGGGTGAGGCCGGTAATATTCAGGAACGTGACCACCACACCTTCCGCCCGCCGGTCGCCATTCCGGTAGGGCGCGAGACGGACCAGATAATTGATCGCCTGGTCGCTGCTATCGATACGACGCTCGATCACTTCGCCGTCAGTCACCGTGCGCGCGATATCGCTGGCAAGCTCCGGCATATTCAGCGGACTTGCCAGGTCGGTGATGGGCCGTCCCCGGTCGGCCGGACGGATATTGAATACGTCCTTCATGGCTGGCGTGAAGCTGCGAATCACGAGATGCCGATCCAGAAAAACTGTGGCGACCGCCGTGCTCTCGAACAGGTTTTGCAGATCGCTGTTTGCGCGATCGAGCGCTTCGATCTTCCCGTTCAGTTCGCTATTGACGGTGTGCAGTTCCTCGTTGAGCGAGACCAGTTCCTCCTTCGACGCTTCCAGCTCTTCGTTGGTCGACTGCATCTCCTCATTGACCGAAACAAGTTCCTCGTTCGACGACTTGAGTTCCTCCAGCGCGGTCTCGTATTCCTCGATCACGGATTGCAGGCGCTCGCGTGTGTCGCGCAGTTCCCGTTCCATCTGCACCGTCGTGCCGTCGTGCGCAGCGTGAGCGCGACTTAATGCTTCTTCGCGACTCAGGACCGCCCCCTGATCGATGAACAGAATCAGAAAGAGCGGCTCAACGCCGGGCCGGCTGTTGAGCGGCTCGACCGTCACAGTGACCATCTGCACGCGTCCATCGTCTTCCTCGACCGGTATGCCTTCCTGTGTCACCGAGCGCCCGGATTCGACCGCTTCGCGGAACACCGTTCGTAGTTCGAGGCGAATGCCCTTGCGCGCCATGGTGAATATCTGACGCGAGGGAATGCCGGCGGGCGGTTCGAGATATTTGCCGGTCCGCGCTGAATAGTAGGCAACATCACCATCGCGATTGACCAGCACGTGAGGCGGCGAAAACCGCTCTAGCACCTGAGCATCGACCATCTCGCGCAGCGCAACACCGCCAACTTCCGTGCGCCGCGCCGTCAGCTCGCCCGCGCGACCGGTCCACATCGACGAGACCATCAGCGGGACTCGAACGTGCGGTGCGGGCACCGACCGGCGACGGAAGATGCGATGTTTTTTCTCGACCGGTGCAAACAGATCGTCGAACTGACTGACGCTTTCCGACGTGCCAAGAAACAGGTAGCCGTCGGGACGCAACGCATAATGGAACGTCGGAATGACCTGTCCCTGAACATC
Organism: Paraburkholderia lebeckiae; assembly: GCF_014201005.1. Lineage (NCBI taxonomy): Bacteria > Pseudomonadati > Pseudomonadota > Betaproteobacteria > Burkholderiales > Burkholderiaceae > Paraburkholderia > Paraburkholderia lebeckiae. The sequence continues at coordinate 73,161 of NZ_JACHDK010000025.1, forward strand.
CTGGCCGAAATAGATCAGCAGGTTACGGCAGGAGACCAGGTCAATCCGAGAAAAAGGCGGGTCGCGAATCACACTGTGCGGCGAGAAGATGCACAGGTCGCGCACCTCTTTGGCCACCACATAACTCGCGCCGTCGGGAATAAAAAAGCGTTTCCGGCGCTCGGGGGACACACCATCGAGCAACTGGCCAGGATATTTGGCTGCGCGCGCAACTGCCAGCGCATGTTCGTCAATATCGCTGGCAAAGATCTGCACCCGGGGCACGATCGCAAGCTTATCCATGTGTTCGCGCAGCAGGATACCCAGCGAGTAGACCTCTTCCCCGGTCGCGCAACCGGGGACCCAGACGCGCACCACATCGTCCACTCCGCGCTCCTCGAAAAGCCGTGGGATGACGGTATTCGCGAGCTCTTCGAACGCTTCCGCGTCGCGAAAAAAATTGGTCACGTTGATGAGAAGATCACGGAACAGTGCGCCGACTTCCTGCGAATCGCGCCGCAGGTGTTCGACATAGGCATCGACTGACTCGGCATGGATTACCTGCATGCGCCGCTGCACGCGGCGCATGAAAGTCCTGGTCTTGTAGCCACTGAAGTCGTGACCGAGCTGGCCGCGCAGGATGCCGCAAATCTCCTTTCGCGCGTCATCGATCTGTTGCTGCTCCGCCGCGTTTTGGGCCTTGAATGCAATATCGTCCAGCACATAGGTGCTACGGGCGAATTCAGCGAGTTTCGGCCCCATCTGTTCAACGGGGATGGCAAAGTCGATGAGCCCCGTGGCGATCGCACTCTCGGGCATGCTTGCGTGCTGCGGCCCGAATCCGTCCGCGATCTGCGCCATGGTGAGACCGCCATGCTCCTTGACTGCCTTGACCCCGAGCGCGCCATCGGAGTCGCCACCGGACAGGGCGATGCCCACCGCCAGTTCGCCCTGGTCAATTGCCAGTTCGCTGAAAAAGATGTCAATGGGCTTGCGCTCGCGCCGGCTTGTACTCTGCACGTGAACCCGGAGGTGGCCGTTCCCAATCCCGAGGACCACATTGGACGGCGCCACGTAGACGCTGTTTATCTCCACCGGCATACCGTCGGCCGCGACCTGTACCGGTAGCGCCGTATATCGCGCCACGATCTCGTGCAGCAGGCTCTCACGCTCCGGGCCGAGATGCGTCACGACGACAAGAGCGACGCCGGGCTCGGCGGGCATCCCGCGAAAGAAACCGTCTAGCGCCTCTATTCCCCCGGCCGAAGCGCCGACGCCGGCAACCGGGAACCGCGATGCATCGTTCACAAATCTCTCCCACGCGTTTGCGTCAACAGTTCGCGGTCGCCATCTCGAGTGGCTGAGGCCGGGGTGCGATTGGTCGGCGCAACGGTATTCTGGGTGGACGGTCCCCGGTTCGACAACTATGACTCCAGCAGGCGAAGCGCCCTCCCGCACCACCTCGCTCGCCGTGCGGTAACGGCCCGACGGTACTACCTTGTCGTACCCGAGTCTACGGGCGCGCTAACTTCAGATTTTGTCTCACGCAGTGTTCGGCCAGGTGCAGCTCGCCGCTGTAATCATGCGAGGTTGGTCGTGAAGTTAGGTGATGCCCGAACGCCCGGACACGGGGGAACGGCTGCTTCGGGCAAAACCTGGGACGTTGGCACGAATTTGCCGACCGGAGTAACGGGTCGACTGCCTCGTCTTCAGTAGCGCCCGTGCGCGACGGACATTACTCCTCATAGGCTGCCATCACCAGCCACATATCGTGCTGATCGTCCCGGATTTCCGCCGCCAGGGCGTAAGGATCACGGGGATCGCACGTCTGCTCCAGTTTGGTCTGCGCTGCTTGTCCATCGCTGAACGGCCCGGCAGACAACGGACGGACTTCCTGTTTGCCTTCGAACATCGGCCGGTCCGTGCGATAAACAAGCGGTTGGCGCTTCCAGTCGTTGAAACAGTCCCTGACGTGCTGGAAATCACCACCGCAGATATTGACCTGATAGTGGATCGTAGACTCCATGATTGAATCTCCTCAGTCCAGCCTCATCGGGAGCTGCGATGTTCCTGAGGGGCGGCTCTCGCCGGTTTCCTCTGCCAATTTGATACCAACTCACTTGCGGGCTAACGTGTTTTCCGTTACTGGCTGGCGCCCGATGCTGCCGCCGGGCCGCTTGCGCCCATCGATCCGGTCGCTGCGGGGTTAGTCATCGTGCCGCTACTGCCCGCCGCTGCGCCGCTGGTCTCGCTACTGTTGTCCGCCCGCTTGCATCCAGATGCACTCATCGCCAGCAGCACGACCGACGCCGCAACTACAAAATGTCTCGCAGTTAGTTTCATCGCAGATTCCTCCTGCCTGGCTGCAACCCGGCTTTCGGTGAACGGGATGCATGCGACCTGCGCGCCTGTTGCACTTCGACCGGTCATTGGAATTAGCGCAAATTGCATGCCCCATACACTCGCGCGTCTTGACAAGCGGGCGCTGCAGGCGGATTTAGCGGAAATGGTGCCGGTCGGGCTTGCGGAGACAGGCACGCCTAAAATTACAACGCTACGCAAATCTCCCACGTCTCATGCGGATTCGCCGGTACCGCAGTGCAAGGCTGTCAGATGGAGAAAGACACTGCAGGATGCGTATGCAAATAATCGCGGACCGGATCGCTGTCGAGAGAATTGATGACTGGCAGGAGCGGTCCCGACGGCTGATAAAAAGCTGCCCATCCGGCAGAATGAGCCGAAGCGTTGGGGTTCGCGGACGAATGGCCGTGCTGCACGAATGGTAGCCCTTATATCGTGACGCCCATGCAGCAGCACGGGCGTGCGCGATGCGACCGGCAACTATCGTCAGCATTCTCGCGCCGCTGATGATGGGACGATACTTATTCCCATGCCAATGGTGGCGCGGCGTTCTCTACCTGATACGCCACAGCCCGGACACCACTTACTGCCTCTGGAGCCCGACCATGTATGCGATGCATTATGAAATCACCTTGCCCGCCGACTACGATATGCAGATCATCCGAAATCGCGTCACGGACCGCGGGCACATGACCGACACGTTCGCTGGCCTTGGTCTCAAGGCTTACCTGATCCGCGAGCGCGACAAGGCAGGTGCGACGCTCAACCAGTATTCGCCGTTCTACTTGTGGAATGACACCGCCGGTATGAACCGTTTCCTGTGGGAAGGAGGCGGTTTCCAAGGCATCGTCGAATCGTTCGGACGGCCCGTCGTGCTGACATGGTCGGGCCTCTCGTGCCAGCGCGGGGGATTCATGCAATCAGCAGACTGCGGCAGTAGCACGGATATTGCAGATTGCAGCTCGCCGGTCCATTCGAAATGCTGATCCAGTCCATGCAACTCAAATGCCGGCTCGAAACTGATACCAGGATGCGCGGTCGTGACGCTCGGTGGGTCATATTGCATGGCAAGCTCCTCGATGTCCGTCTTGCGGAATCGGTGCGCATTGTCCAGGAAAGAAAGAAAAAAGACTCGGAATCTCTATCGGTTGGGCACCATGACTTTATAGGCGCCGACGATTCTGTAGAAAGCGTTAATCACTGGTGCCCTATGGATTTTTGTCTATGGACCCCGGTTTTTCAATGAGAAATGATGTTATGGCACCTGTACCCTGTTTGCGATTCTTTATAAGTGCGCAGATATAAAGGGCGCAATGGGCAATGGTGCTTGCGTTTACAGTGCGAACAAGGAGTTCTCGAACCTTGCCGAAACACTTCGCCAAAAAATATGGTGAAATCGCCAACAGGCTCGGATTTCCGGCGTCGGTTTCACCATTAATAGCGGCCGTGCGGTCCAGCGGTTTCGACGACGGCTCCGGGTCGGCCTGAGACGGCCACCGGCCGTCTCGGTTCGTTTAGGTTTGTTCTTCGGCCACAAGCCGTCGCTCGACAGTGGCTCTCGAAAGCGGCCGCTCACTGACATTGACCCAAGGAGCGGCAGGCTCTAACATGCCTTTCATGCTCGCTTACGCCCATTACCCCTCCCGCCTCGTTCACGCATGCTGTCACGGCCTGCCAGGGGGAGCTTGCGTCTAGCGCGCCAATCTGCGTCACGTCTAAGCCTCAACTGGCCACCCGTTGCGAAACCGGTGGCCTTTTTGTTTTTCACGATCGCTCCACCACGCGAAAATTCCGATGCCACTCGTCCTGTATGACACCTGGTCGCGCGCCGTGCGCCCCTTCAAGCCGATACAACCCGATCACGTCGGCCTGTATTGCTGCGGGCCTACGGTGTACGACCACGCGCATATCGGCAATCTGCGGACCTATGTGTTCGAAGACGTGCTCCGGCGGGTCCTGAGGCTAAACGGCTACCCCGTGCAGCACGTCGTCAATATCACCGATGTTGGCCATCTGGTCTCCGATGCCGATGACGGCGAGGACAAGATGGAGAAAGGAAGCCGGCGAACGGGAGAGTCGGCATGGGCGATCGCCGAGCGTTATACAGAGGCTTTCCTGGCCGACTGGCGAGCGCTCAACTTGCTGGAGCCTTCGGTCTGGTGCCGCGCAACCGACCATATCGCGGATCAGGTCGCCTTCATTGTCACCCTTGAACACGCCGGTTACACGTACCGGACCGCAGATGGCGTGTACTTCGACACCAGCAAGCAGGACGATTACGGCTTTCTGGCTCACCTCGACCATGAGGGCCTGCAAGCCGGCAAGCGGGTTGCACCAGGCGAGAAAAAGCGCGCCACGGATTTCGCGCTATGGAAATTCAGCCCAGCTGATTCCCGGCGGCAGATGGAATGGGACAGCCCTTGGGGACGCGGCTTTCCCGGCTGGCACATCGAGTGCTCGGCGATGTCGGCCAGGTATCTGGGGTCCTGGTTCGATATCCACTGCGGAGGTGAAGACCACATCGCCGTGCATCACAGCAACGAAATCGCGCAGACGCAAGCCGCGCACGGTACCCGGCTCGCCAACTTCTGGATGCACGGCCATTTCCTTACGCTGGACGCTACGAAAATGTCCAAGGCGGGCGGTGACTTTCTCCGCCTGCAGACACTGGTCGACCGCGGAGTCGATCCGCTGGCGTATCGCTACCTGTGCTTGACGGCGCACTACAGAAGCTCCCTGCGTTTCAACTGGGATGCGCTCGAAGCCGCAAAGGTCGCGCTGGACCGGCTACGCAACGTCTATGCGAGTTGGCCCACCGGTGGTACGGCGGATGAGCGTTTTGTCGCCCGGTTCAACGCTGAGGTCAATCAGGATCTGAATCTACCCCGCGCACTAGCCGTGCTGTGGGATCTGGTGAGGAGCGATTTGCCTCCTGCCACGCGACGGGCCACCGTTGACAGCTTCGATTCGGTACTTGGGTTACGACTGCCCGATTGGCAGCCGGACAAGCCGGATATCCCGGCAGACATCGCTGCGTTGGCCGAGCAGCGCGAAAAGGCGCGCGCCAACAGGGACTGGGACGAAGCGGACCGCCTACGTGACACATTGAGAGCCTTGGGATGGCAAATCGAAGACGGTGAGCGCGGGCAACGACTGATCCGGACTGTCAAAGGAACGACGATACTTGGAGATGGCTGCGTATGACGCTCGAAAGATTGGCGGCTGTGCGTCCTATGCGCTATGCGGGGCGCACAACCGCAGGCGAGATGGCAACGGCTCGGCGCGACCGGTTGAACGTCTGTTTCGCGTGCGATCGACGGCCCGCTCCTGGTCGCCTTATACCTTTTGCATGAGGCGCACACCGCAGACGATCGTCGTGCTCTGTCGCGGGACGCAGTGCGACAAATTTCGGACTTTCGGTATCGACCGTCAATTCGGTGACAATCGAACCGGGCGGTGGCGCTCCGATAGACTTCAACTCCTGCCCCAACCTTGCCGGGATTGCATGGACGCCCAGCTTTTTATCATCTGCGGACTTACATTCGTAATTCACGTCATCGCGACACTGGCTTACGCTGTGCGGATTGCGGGTGTTCGCACTCGGCGTATCGCTGTGTCGTTTTCTCTGTTCGGAATCATCGCCCTTGTCTCCCGCACGGCGAACTCCTTTCAAGGGCCGTTCATAGCTAAGCGCGTCGAGCTTGATATCGCTCGGCATCTTGAGGGTGGCCTGCTCGGTGACTTTCGGCTCTTCCTGATTACCGCAACGGCGGCAAGCATAATCGGCACGTTACTGATCCCAACGTTCCAGCGCTATTTCAGTCGCGCCGTCGAGCACTTCCAGGCCAATCGTTCATTGTCACGCCTGTTGCTCCACATTTTTAGCCGTGGCGGCATCAACTATCTGCGGGACGGCGCGCGGGTTCCGTCGCGCCAAAACATCGCCCAGCTAGCGGCGCGCGTCAAGCAGGTTGTCGCCTCACTCATGCAGCCAGAGGCTGTTTATTTGCGCCGATCGACGCCATCTCAACGACTGAGTCACGTTCG
>NZ_JACHDK010000026.1:0-75851 GCF_014201005.1 Paraburkholderia lebeckiae
TCTCCACCCGGTATGACAAGCTCGCTGACAGCTATCTCGTGTTCGCGTCCCTTGCCTGCTCGTTTGGGCCGCTTTTAAATGTGAACACGGCCTAGGCCTTTCGCTCCAGCAGGTCTGTTGCGAAAGACTTCGCATGCACTAAAGCCTCTTGCGCGTCGAGGAATACACCGAGCTGATCCCAGTGCTCTTCGACCGCGTACGTTCCTTTCATACCGAGTGCCCTCTGAACGCGCAATTGCGCTGCGTACCTGCCGTCCTCCAATGGTCGGGCAGTCGCTAATACCTTGTGCGGAAGATCGGATCTTTCTGGCTGAACCAACTCGACAGGACCGCCAGGTACGCCGATTTCTTTCAACTCGTACATGGTTCCGGCCGCCGCGGATCACGAGTCTGCCGAAGTCCCGAAAGCTATGCAGAATGAACGTGTTCAACGGGAGATGGTCGATATTGCGCAGCTCCAAGTCGAAGTCGTCGGCCAGCCCGCATCGTGCGGCCAGCAAAAGCGCGAGTGCAAGACTCTCCAGTGGCCGCGCGACGAGCGATCTCGCCGCGCTGTAATCGCCGTTGGTCGTGGCATGAAGATAGGCGAGCACGCTGCCGGGCAAAATCGATGGAACGGCCAGCCTGCCCCGATGCTGCACGATGCGGTTAAATAGCACTCCGACGGATACTTCGAGAAGCGCAGTCAGGCCGAGCGACAGCGCGGCATGCGCAAGCGTCAGCAAATACGGAGTTTCCTCGTCACTCACGTCGCACAGCGCCGGCGCATACTCATCCACGATGGACCCTGCCAGAGTTTCGAAGGGTGCGCGGCACGCGTCTGATCATCAGTAAGCGTGTCGCCGAAACCGTCTTGACGCGGAGTTGAGTTACGTACGCGCGGGAAGCTGAGCGGCAACGGCCCACGGCGTGAGGTCGCCGACGCGATTGATGGGATGATCGGCGAGGCGAGCGAGTACGAACCGCAGATATGCCTCGGGATCAACGTTGTTGAGCTTCGCGGTGCCGATCAGGCTATAGATCGCTGCGGCACGTTCGCCGACCATGCGATTAACCGCATCGACGAACTCGCACCGTGGGTCGTCGCCGATCAGCTCCGCACTGCGGTCTGAAGACGCCGGTCTCCGGTCAACCCGTTGCTGGTGCCACGCTTACCTGCACGCAGAGATGGCCTGATCCGTTGTCGGCACGTCGAAGCGCCCATCGTTGCGTTCCCGCTGATCGGCGTCATCGGCTCCGTGCACCACTTAGCTCCCGCGATTGAGTTCGCGGTTCAGCGCGGTCATTTCGTCAGTGCTCGGGAAAGCGGGGTACGCGCCGAGTCGGTCCATGAGCGCCTGGAGGTTCTGCGGCGCACGGGCCTTGTCCGCTGCCGCCAGCGCTTTGCGCAGGTCATGCGCCGTCAGGGAGGTGCAATACGCCGGCGTGCCCGGCTGCTGGCGCCAGGAGTCGGCAAGGCTTCCCGCATCGACCGGCTCGAACCCGGTTTCGTCCACCAGCGTCTGCGCGATCGCCTTGGCGGCCGCGTCATCGCCCGCGACCGGTACTGCGATGCGGTCGGCTGCGCCGCGCGGTTTTCCCCCGTCCACAAGCACGCCAGCCAGAATGGCGTTAAACGTCTTCACTACCGGGCGGCCGAACTGGGCGCTAGACCAGACGCTCTCGGGCTTGCCGTCGTCGACTTCGGCGATATTGCCATCTCGCACGGGATAGTAATTCGAGGTGTCTATGACGACGACGTCCGCCGGCACATCGGCGAACAGGCCTGCGAGTTCCGGGTTGTTCTTGAAAGGAATGGAAAGGACTACGACGTCGACGTCCTCGACCGCTTCGGCCGGAGTGACCGGTTCCGCGCCCACCTTTTGGGCCAACTGGCGTAGTTCGTCGGGGGGGCGGGTTGAGGCCAGCTTGATGCTGTGCCCGTTCGCGGAAAATTTTTGTGCGAGCGTTGCGCCGATGTTGCCTGCGCCGATGATGCCTATTTTCATGTTCGTCTGTTCCTTAAGTGTCGCGAGCGTCGGCCGCAAGCCAACGAGGGCGAAGTTGATCGCAGCCGGCGTCCGGCGTGAGGCCGTGTCCGGTCGCGGCTGGCTGATCGGCTTCGCATTCGCTTCTCGACACTGGACGTATCAGGTCTGTGTCGAGAAGCCCGCCGACCAGAGCGCCGATCCCCTTTCGAAGTTGAGCGAGCGTCAGCCTCCGGATCGGCGGCTTGTTACATCAGTCTACGTCAGACAGTCCGGCGCGAGCCGATGATCGCCTTGGTCTCCAGGTATTCGCCGAAGGCAACCTCGCCCCATTCGCGTCCGTTGCCCGATTGCTTGTACCCGCCAAACGGCGCGGCAAAGTCCATGTCGGCATAGTTCAGCGTGACCTGGCCGGCGCGCAGCCTGCGCGCAACGCGCTCGGCCTGGACCGGCTCGCCCTGGACGTAAGCCGCCAGCCCAAACACCGTGTCGTTGGCGATGGCGATGGCGTCGGCTTCATCGGCATAACCGATGATTGCGAGAACCGGACCGAAGATCTCCTGCTGTGCGATCGCCATATCGTTCTTCACATTGGCAAAGACGGTCGGGCGAACATAGAAGCCCGTTTCCAGTCCCTCGGGACGGCCAGGACCGCCGGTGACGAGCGTCGCGCCTTCATCGATGCCGGACTGGATCAGGCGCTGGATCTTGTTCCACTGCGCCTCAGATACGACCGGTCCCATCTTCGCATTGCTAGCCGGATGCCCCACGACCCACTGCTCGGCTGCGGCCCGGGCAAGCTCGGAGGCCTCCGCCATCCGCTCGGCGGGAACCAGCATCCGCGTGGGCGCACCGCAGGATTGACCGCTATTGATCATGACGCCCGCGACGCCCGCCGCAACAGCCGACGCCAGATCGGCGCTTGGCAGGAGGATGTTGGGCGACTTGCCGCCCAGTTCCTGATGCACGCGCTTCACCGTCTGGGCTGCATTGCGCGCCACCTGGATGCCGGCTGGCGTGGATCCGGTGAACGAGACGAGATCCACATCGGGATGCGCGGTCAGGGCATTACCCACGCCTGCTCCGTCGCCTTGCACCAGGTTGAACACGCCCGCAGGCGTCTGAGCCTCATGCATGATCTCGGCGAAGATCGTCGCCGAATACGGCGAGATTTCCGACGGCTTCACAACCATCGTGCAACCGGTCGCCAGCGCCGCGGCGACCTTGCAGGCGATCTGGTTGAGCGGCCAGTTCCAAGGGGTGATGAGCGCACAAACCCCGATCGGCTCACGCACGATCTGTGCAGTGCCGTGGGGGCCCTCGAAGCTATAACCGGCGAGCGCAGTGCGGCCGATCTGAAGGTGGCCGAGGCCGACGGGCACCTGATACTGCTCTGCAAGCCAAAGCGGCGCGCCCATCTCCTGCGAAACGGCTTGGGCCAGATCCCTGGCACGCCGCTGGTAGCCGGCGATGATACGGTCGAAGAGCGCAAGACGGTCCTCGACCGAAGTCAGCGAGAACGTCTCGAACGCAGCACGAGCTGCGGCGACCGCTCGGTCGACGTCGCGGGCGTCGCCGATCGCAACCTGGCCGGACACAGATTCATCCGCGGGGTTGATGACATCGATCACGGTGTCGCCGGCAGGCTCAACCCACGATCCGTTGATATAGAACTGAAGATTGTTTTGCATATCCGGGCTCTCCATCTTCGTCAAAGGAGGCCAAGGTATACGCCGTAGACCTGGGCGTCAATTAGGCACCTGGAGTAGCTCAGGTAGGCTTGAGGATACCGCGTGCTATGGGCCAACCCCGTTCGGTGGTGGTGTCCCGGTCGCCCTCACAGGCCCTGGTCGATAGTTCCTGCAGATCACTCGTCAAGCAAACTGTCGAAGTCCTGATCCTTCCGCCAACAGGCTCCCACCGGCCGCCGCGTCGAATGCCTGACGCGCGGCCTCGACCTCGGAAAACTTGACGAGCGTCCACTCATGCAGTGCCCGCAATGGCGGCTGCAACGTGCGCCCAAGAGGCGTGATCTGATACTGCACCGCCACCGGAGACAGCGAAACGACCGTCCTCGAGATCAGGCCGTTGCGCTCCAGCCGGCGAAGACTCTGGGTGAGCGCCTTCTGCGTGACGCCTTGGAGGCGCCGCCGGATGGCGTTGAAACGCTGCGGCCCGTCGTCCAGCACGGCCAGCACCATCATCGACCACTTGTCCGCGATCTGGTCGAAGAGTGCGCGGCTGGGACAGTCAGACGAAAAGCATTTCAGTTCGGGAACGGGCATGGGTGGTTTCCTTCGATACACCTGGGCGACTTCAGGTGCCTAATTGACGGCAGGTATCAAACATATACCATGATGCCTTTGTTTGCAACGGAGCCTGTTCAATGTCTCACCCCGATACCAGTACCCTGTTTCGTCCCTTCTCAATCCGCTCGCTCAACCTGAAGAACCGGATCGTCATGGCCCCGATGACGCGGCTCTTTGCCCCCGAGGGCGTGCCTGGCGACGCGAATGTCGCCTATTACCGGCGCCGCGCGGAAGGGCGCGTGGGGCTTATTCTGTCCGAAGGGACGGTCGTCGACCGTCCTGCATCACGCAACGACGGCGGCATTCCGTTGTTTTATGGCGAGGCCGCGCTAGCCGGTTGGAAAGATGTGATCGATGCCGTCCACGACGCAGGCGGACGCATGGCGCCTCAGATCTGGCACACCGGTTCCACCCGTTACCTCAACAACTGGGAGCCTGATGCGCCGGTCGAAAGCCCATCCGGGCTAGTCGCGCCCGGCGACCCTCGCGGTGTGGCTATGAGCGAAGAGGACATCGCGGATACGGTCGCCGCCTTCGCCAAGGCGGCAAGAGACGCCAAAGCGCTCGGCTTCGACGCGGTAGAGATCCATGGCGCCCATGGCTATCTGATCGACCAGTTTTTTTGGCTGGGAACCAACCAGCGGACCGATCGCTATGGCGGGCCGACGGTCAAGGAGCGGTCCCGCTTCGCAAGTGAGATTGTCGCTGCCGTGCGCGACGCCGTCGGTCCGGATTTCCCGATCATCATGCGGTTCAGTCAGTGGAAGCAGCAGGATTTGAGCGTGCGCGTCGCCGAGACCCCGGCGATCATGGAGGACTGGCTACTGCCGCTGGTTGAAGCCGGGGTCGATGTCCTGCACTGTTCGCAGCGACGCTTCTGGGAACCCGAGTTTCCTGAGATCGATGGCGAAAATGGGCTAAATTTTGCCGGCTGGGCCAAGAAGGTGACGGGTGCCGCGACGATCAGCGTCGGATCGGTCGGGCTTGAAAAGGATTTCGCCACCTCTTTTGCCGGCGAGGGATCGACCCCTGCGAGCCTGGACCGTCTCGTCGAGCGAATGGAACGCGACGAGTTCGATCTGATCGCCGTTGGTAGGGCCATTCTCAACGACCCAAGCTGGGTCAAAAAGGTTGAACACGGCCAATACGGCGCGCTGAAAGGGTTCGACGCGGCAGCGCTCGCCGAATTGGTCTGACGGTGAGTTCGAGGACGGGAACATTCTTCGAACCCGTCCTCGTTATTCGAATTTCACGCTTTCATCTGTTTTGAGCTTCCCTCGATCGTCCACCCAAACGTCAATGCCAGGACTTTTGCAGCCCTTCCCCAGGTTCGCCAGCCGCCGAGCCAGATGTGCCCATGACTTCTCGATACTCTCGCATGAGCAGGCTGCCGCTGCGCGGTTGCTTAGGTTCCATGGACGCAGGAAACAATCGGAACCGCTGTCGGCCGCTGTTTTGCGCGACGCTTGTCCGCTGACCGCAAATGAAGGGGTGGAAAGCTCCAGGAGACAACGAGTGTGCAACTCCCGTTTTACTCCAGTCGGGCTTACTGTCGCCGCCCTCCCCACATAGCATCTAGGAAACCGGACTGCCGACCATCGGCTTCCAACGAAAAAACCGGCGCAAGTTCGGTTCCTTCGGGTGGAACTACTGGCGGGTTAGACGGTACCTTCGAGCAGCACAAAGTTACCGGTCGCGGCCCCGGCGCGCAGCGCCTTCGCTGCCTGATATTCAGGGCTCTCATAGAACGCTTTGGCATCCGCGAACGAATCGAACTCGATCACCATGTGTTTCGTGTGCGTACCGCCTTCTAAATGCTCATGTTTGCCTGAGACTGCAACGATTTTCGGCGCAACATGTTTCGTTGAAAAGCTTGCTATTGCTTCGCCTGCGGCTTTTGAGTAGATCGCGTAGGCGGCTGCATCCGTGATGTTTACGTGTGCGACGAGGTAGCCTTTTGGCACGGGTTTCTGATGCATGGCTTGATCTCCTGTTGTTCGCGGCTGAACGACGTGTGCAGCTCGAACGTCGGATCGTGCCTGCAGCATCCACGCGGATAAAGCTGTCCCTGTGGACAACAGCATTCGAGCCGCATCAACAATGCTGCGACGCATTGGCCTGGCAATGCGGCCCGAAGCCGGCGTCGATTGTTGCACCCTGCGCGGTTGCGATGCGGGGGGAGGCAGAAAGCGATTCACCCGCCGAAGAAGTTCTTGCCGCTTGATCGGCTCGACCGGCGTCAAGCAGCAGACAACCACACCCGCATGGGCGCGCGATACGCCTCAGAGCCGCTTACGATCGAGCCACTGTAGTCTGCGGTCACTGGTGCAGCCTCGCGTATCTGAGGCCACGATGTCGCCCACAAGATAGGTATTCTTATATTTGCAGCGAGATTCTGTTGCGTAACCGCACCGATGCCGCGCACTCCACTCAGCACGCGGTGCCCGAGCGCGCAAAGCTGCGCACGCATTATCAGGGCGCGAAGCAATTTGCTTCATGGTCGCCCTGTCAGGCATCCGTGCGAATGGACCTTCCAATTGCTCACCTGCCCGACTCCCCGGATGACGCCTTGCGCCCCGAGGCGTGTCCCGACGGCCGACTTCTGACGCAGCGAATGACGTTCCGGTCAAACGCTGCTTCGGGGCGCGTCACAGGCCAGCGGGGTCAACTCGCTGGACAGAGCCACAGCCCCTCCCTCCAACATCTTTTTCCGGCGCGCTTCTCTCACGGCGATACTTTCGTCCAGTTGCCGCTCGAGACCGTCGTCTGCGTTGTCGGCCCTCCATCGTGCGACGCCATGCCTCTGACGCGTCAGGTGCGCCAGGCCGGGCGCCTGTTTCGCCAGCCTGGCGCACTCGAACTCCACGTCGTCGCAAACATCCGGAGGAAGGGCATATTCCCAGGTCGAACTGACATACTCCCGGGCATGGTGGACTGTCGCCGGAAAGTCTCGCAGCACGGACGTGATTTGTGATTGAGCCACTTCCATTCGACGGTGGGAAACGACAATTCAGGGACATGGACGCCGACCGTCGGTTGACCGCTACCGGTGCGAATCGCCTCTGCTGATGCCCACCCGGCCCTGTGCATCATGGCGCGGCAGGTGCGCGCGTATTTCTCAAGGGAGAGCGCGACTTCGAGCGCAGCGTCGCGCCGTTCGCGCCGATGATCACGTCGGTCCCGATGTGAATTCCAGCCGATGGTCACAACTGAGCTGACGACACTCGAAGCCAGAGTCATCTTGAACGTGTCCCACCAGTCGAACTGCTGCACTAGCGGCAACCATCCCGATGCGATGTCCACTTTCTCCATTGTTCGACTCATCAGTTCAACCCGCAGCTTGCCGTCGGGAGAAATGCGGGGGAATTCGATCGGACCCTGCTCATCACAAGTTCCTGCGCGTTCGGGTCTCTGTCTGGCCGTGCGCTCACTGGTGACCTGGCCGGTTCCGATCGGGTGTCATTACGCCGTGACTATCACGGCGTCACTACCTGTGCAGGCGTCGATGGCTCGACATGAGAGGGTCTGCGGGGCAAACCCGAAACCTCCTCGGGCCTTCCCGGGTTCAGTGACCGGGCCGCTGCCCGGCGCCTCACAGACCGTCATCTGTGCGCGGTTCGCGACCGCTCCCGTGTACTACGGTCGAAAGGAAATATGACCTGGGATCAGGGCGATCCATGCGAGCCCTGGCGGTGATTACCTGAAGCGTGCTCCGGATCGACGTTTTGCAAAGACGCCCATCTCGCGAAACCCGCGGCGAGGCCGGGGTGCGCTGCGAGGAAATCTGGGGACGACCGGCGCGTGCCCGTTGCGGCTGCCTCGACAATCGCACGTCCAGCCCAAACGGCGCTTCACACGGGATTCCCGACCGGCGACCCCGTAGGCAATGAAGGCGCGGGACAAACGACTTCCGTCGCTATCAGGGCAGAGCGCGACGGCGCCTTGACCCGCTGCCGGACACGCCCGGCAGCGGGCACGGTGCTGCCCGGCCCGTGTGGCCTCGCTGCCATGAACGACGTCGAGGCGATTGCGGCGTGGCTCGGGCTGCACGAATCGGCGCACACGGTGCTCGCCTACCGGCGCGAAGCCGAACGGCTGGTACTGTGGGCCGTCGTCGAGCGCCGACTGCCGCTCTCCTCGCTCACCGCCGAGGACGCGACTGCCTTCCGCGCCTTCCTGCCGCGTCCTGTGCCCGCTGCGCGCCGGACCGGGCCACCCTGCCCGCGCACGTCGCCGGCGTGGCGGCTGAGCGCGGGGGCTCACCCCGCGCTCAGCCGCCTACGCGCTGTCGGTGCTGCGCCGCCCTCCTTGCCTGGCTGGTCGACCAGCATTACATAATCATCAATCCGTTTGCCGGCGTGACGGTCCGCGGCGCTCACCCGCGCACCCCATTCGCCGCCGCGCGCGCTCTCGAAGGGCGCGAGTGGAAAACCGTACGCGCGTTTGCAGACCGGCTCGAACGCGCCGGCTGGAAGCCACCCGCGGCACACCGACTGCGCTTCGTGCTGGATTTCGGTTACGCCACCGGGTTGCGTGCGCGCGAGTTCGTGGCAGCGACGCTCGGCGACATCGAGGTGGAGACGCGTGGCACGTGGTGAATGGAGGTGACCGGTAAGGGGGCCAAGCCTGGCCGCGTGGCGCTGCCACCGCTCGCACGCGATGCCTTGCGCCGCTACCTCAGGTCACGGAGCCTGCCGGTCAATCGGAACCGATGGACGCCAGCCACACCGCTGATAGGTGCACTCGACCGAAATCAGGAAACGGCCCGGAGGGGCGGTCACGGCGCGTCGGGTAATACCAGCATCAGCTTTTCCAGGAGGCAGCGGAACATGTCCTGGCGCGCAATCCGGCGCTCGCCGCAAAGCTGCGGCACGCCAGCCCCCACTGGCTTCGTCACTATCTTCCCTGCCGGACTATGTCTTGTAAGCCCGGAATGCTGCTCCTTTTGAGGCAAATGGGCGAAGCCAAATAGAGATAGTCTGGGGCTCCTTTCCGCTGCACCCCAACATCGGGGAAGGAGCTCAACGTGAAGTACGTCATCCATGATCAGGTGGTCCTCTCACGACCACCTGAAGGGCCACTTGCGACGCTTCTCGCCTCATTTGCAAGAGCGCTGAGTGATCAGGGATACAGTGCGTATTCCCTGCATCGGCAAGTGCGCATTGCAGCAGACTTTAGCAGGTGGCTTGAACACGCAGGTGTCGGAACACGCCGCATCGGCACTGACCATGCAACACGGTATTTGCGACATCGCGCGCGAATCGTTCGACTGTGCCGCGGAGATCGCGCCGCCCTCGGACACCTCATGGAATTCCTACGCAGTAGGCAAGTAATTCACGCTGAGAAGACACCGGTTTCCCAACTGTCGCCTATTGAGCGCTGTATCAAGGCCTACGTAGCGTACTTGCGCGAAGCGCGCGCCCTGACCGAAGCGACGATTCGCAACTACGTGCCCTTCGTCCGCAGTTTCCTGGAGGACTGCTTCGGCAACCAACGGGTCACGCTCTCCCGTTTGCGCGCGAGCCATATCGTGAGATTCGTGCGACGTCAGGCACCACGTTTGCACCCGAAGCGGGCGAAGCTCATGACCGCTGGGCTGCGATCCTTTCTACGCTATACGAGCTATCGTGGCGACGTGGCGCTCGATCTCGCCGCAGCTGTTCCCGTTGTAGCCAACTGGTCGATGCCTGCGATTCCCCGCGCGATCGCGCCGGCTCAAATCCGGCAATTGCTTGCTAGCATCGATCGTCGAAGTGCGGTTGGTCGTCGCGACTACGCCATTTTGCTCCTGCTTGCCCGACTTGGATTGCGGTCGGGAGAAGTAGCGTTCCTCGAACTCAACGACATCGACTGGGCCGAGGGATGCCTGACTGTTCGCAACAACAGCGGGTTGTGCAACGAATTGCCCTTGCCCGCTGACGTCGGTAGGGCGATCGCCGCATATCTGAGTCGTGATCGACCGTCCGGCCTCTGTCGGCGCGTATTCTTGCGCTCAAGAGCTCCGTTCACCGGGTTTCGGAGCGCGTGTGCGGTCGGCTCCGTTGTGCGTCATTCGCTCCAGCGCGCCGGCATTGACGCGCCGACTATGGGAGCACACCAATTTCGCCACGGATTGGCCACTGAGATGCTGTGCCACGGTGCGTCGCTCGGCGAGATCGGTGAATTCCTTGGACACCGGCATCCACAGACCACGAGGATCTACACGAAGGTCGATATCAAGGCGCTGCGAACGCTGGCCGTGCCATGGCCAGGAGGTGTGCGATGAACACGCTTCGGCAAGCGCTCGACGAGTACGTTACCGTGAGACGCGCCCTCGGATTCAAGCTGAATGAGGCAGACAAGGGATTGCGCGACTTTGTCGCGTTCATGGAACGACGCCGCGCCTCGTACATCACGCAATCGCTCGCTCTCGAATGGGCTCAGCAACCATCATGGCAGCGACCCGCAAGCTGGGCGCAGAGGCTGGGCTTTGTCCGTATGTTCGCGCGCTATCGCAGTGCAACCGATCCACGCACCCAGATCCCAGCGCAAGGCCTGCTTCCCTTTCGGCCGACGCGGGCACGACCATATCTATATTCGGATGGTGAGATTCGAGCGCTGCTGGACGCGGCGCTTCAAATGCCGTGCAGGTTCCGACGCGATGAACTGCAGCCATGGACCTATCATTGCCTGTTCGGGCTCCTCAGCGTAACGGGTATGCGTCTGGGCGAAGTCAGAAACCTTGAACTTGAAGACGTTGATTTGAAGACAGGAGTGTTGACGATCTGCGGCACCAAGTTCGGCAAGTCGAGACTCGTTCCTTTACATGTCTCGACCTGCAAAGTACTTGCCGCCTACATTGCACGGCGAGAACGTTATTGGGCCGGGCGAACCGTGTCATCCTACGTATTCGCTTCCAATAGGGGGAACCGGCTGGACAACAGCGAGATTCATCGCGCCTTTTATCGACTCTCGCGCCAGATTGGGCTGCGCGGCGAATCAGACAGTCACGGGCCACGCCTGCATGACATGAGGCACGTCTTTGCGACGAGAACGCTTCTACATTGGTACCGGTCTGGACAGGACCCCGAGCGTCGTCTGCCCATCCTGTCGGCCTACCTCGGTCATGTCCATGTGGCCGATACGCAGTGGTACCTCAACGCCTCGCCCGAACTCATGCGCGAATCGATGGGCCGACTCGAGCGGCATTGGGAGAACCGCTCATGAACAAGTCAGCCAGCTTTGCTCCCTTTCTGGAGCGATTCTTTATACAGCGCCTGATGCAGCAGCGGCAGGCCAGTCCTCACACCATCATCTCGTATCGAGACACCTTCCGTCAGTTTCTGAGGTTCGCCGAGCAACACCTGCATAAGCCGCCGTCAGGTCTGGACTTCAAGGAGATCGACGCCCCCTTGGTTGTCGCGTTTCTGGACGACCTTGAGAAGCGTCATGGCGTAAGCACTCGCAGCCGTAATCTTCGCCTAACGGCAATTCACTCGTTCTTCCGGTACGCAGCTCTCGAAGCGCCGGAGTATTCTGCGCAGATCCAGCGCGTGCTAGCCATTCCCAGCAAGCGCTTCACCCGCACGCTCGTCAACTTCCTGACTCGCCCGGAGATCGACGCACTCCTTGCCGCGCCCGATCAACGTGCCTGGTCCGGCCGACGTGATCATGCCTTCTTGCTGGTGGCTGCGCAGACCGGCCTGCGTTTATCCGAGATGACTGGACTCAAACGCGAGGATCTCGTTCTTGGTGCCGGCGCTCATGTACGCGTAATCGGCAAGGGACGCAAAGAGCGCTGCACGCCGATCACGAAGTCTACGCGCGCCGTATTGAAATCCTGGTTGCGCGAGCCGCAGCGCGGTGATGGTGATGTGCTGTTCCCGAGCGCCAGGGGAGGACGTCTCAGTGTCCATGGCGTCCAGTACCTGATAAACAAGCATAGAGAAGCGGCGTCAAGAATGTGTCCCTCCTTGAACACGAAGCGGATCACCGTCCACTGCTTGAGGCATACGGTTGCCATGGACCTTCTTCAATCGGGCGTTCCTCGTTCAGTGATTGCACTGTGGCTCGGACACGAATCGGTAGAAACAACGCAGATCTATCTCGAGGCAACGCTTGCAATGAAGGAACAGGCCCTTGCGAAGATGTCGCCATTACGCGGCAAGGCGGGACGCTTCTGCCCGACGGACCAACTGCTCGCCTTTCTGAACAGCCTGTAGGGTCACGAAACTATGTTGGGTGATCGGAGCGGCGCTTCTGTTCTGAGGCGTGCAATCGTTGGGCCAATATGAACTCTCATCCATATCGCCCGACATAGTCCGGCAGGGAAGATAGTGTCTGCTATCTACCCAGCTACATAGTCGTCACACGCATGCCACGCACGCGCTCGACGCCGGGGTCGAACTTGTGACGGTGCGCGACAATCTCCGTCATGCCTCGATCGCGACGACCTCGACCTACCTGCACGGCGAAGAGGCGAAGCGTGCACGCCAGGTCAGCGCAGCGTTCCGGCGTCAGCCACCTCGCCAACCGCGACGCGAGGACAGATTTCGTTCGACCCGGTAGTCGAACGTTGGCGCGAGTGTATCCCCTGACATCTTAGGCACCGGAACGGCACCGGGTTGAACGCATCGATTATCGACATTTAGCACGCAGACTTTGTTGTACCCGAACGACAAACCTTGCGACCCCGCAGCAAAAAAGAGTTTGACAGACTATCTTAAGATATATATCTTAAGATGCATCTTACGACACTCATAGGAGAGTCCCAGATGCGTCATCCTCATCATTTTTCCGGTCCGCGCGGCGCGCGCGACCGTTTTCATGCCGGCTTCGGCCTTCCGTCGTCGCAGGCGAGCGAAGTCGCCGACCTCGGCGCCTCCGAAGCATGCGCTTCCTCAGGCGCCCGCCACCACTACCTGCTGCACGTTTTGCGTCACGCCTTTGGCCGCCATCACGAGGGGCGCTTCGGCGGCCGTGGCGCACGCTTCGGCGGTGGTTTCGGCGGTCCGGGCGGATACGGTAGTTTCGGCGGCGGCCCCGGCGGCTTCGGCGGCGACGGCGATGGTTTCCCCCGTGGTCGCAAATTCAGCTCCGACGATCTGCAACTGCTGCTGCTATCGCTGATCGAAGCGCAGCCGAGTCACGGCTACGAGTTGATCAAGGCGCTCGAAACGCGCTCGAACGGCTTCTACAGCCCGAGCCCCGGCATGGTCTATCCAGCACTGACCTACCTCGAAGAACTCGGCTACGTCACCGTGCAGCTCGAAGGCAACCGCAAGCGCTATGAGCTGGCGGATGCGGGCCGCGAATATCTGGCCGCGAACCGCGAGCGCGTCGAGCTGATGCTCGCGCGACTCTCGCATATCGCACGCAAGATGGATTCGGTGCGCCGCGCGTTTGCCGGCGAGGAGCCGGCCGACGTCAGCGAAGGCGGCTGGGTGCCCGAGCTGAATGAAGCGCGCCGCACGCTGAAGAACGCGCTGCTGCGCCGCGACAACGCGCCGGCCGACGAACAGCGCCGCATCGCAGCGATTCTGATGCGCGCGGCCAAAGAAATCGAAGGCGGCAGCCGTGGCGACATCGCAAAGCCCGGCAACGACAGCGAGCCGACCGCCTGACAACGCGCGCCCGTCCACGAGGCGACCCGCGCGTCCTCCTGAACCGAACCGGAGCATCGCCCATATGCAAGAGCAACACACTCGCCCTGATCTCGCCGTGCATCGCGTACGGCATCCGTTGAAGTTTCGTCTGCTGCAGGTCAAGCAGGTACGCGCGCTGACGCCGCACCTGATTCGCGTGACCTTCACCGGCGACGATCTGCACGACTTCGTCTCAGCCTCGTTCGACGACCACATCAAGGTCTTCTTCCCCGACCCCGGCGCTGACAAACCTACGCTGCCGCAAGCCGGCCCCGACGGCCCGGTGTTCCCGGAAGGCAAGCGGCCGACCGCGCGCGATTTCACGCCGCGCCGTTTCGATCGCGACGCCCGCGAGCTCGACATCGAGTTCGCGATGCACGACGCGGGCCCCGCAGCGACGTGGGCCGCGCAGGCGCAGGTGGGCCAGTATCTGGGCGTCGGCGGCCCGCGCGGTTCGCTGGTGATTCCGACCGGCTTCGACTGGCATCTGCTGATCGGCGACGACACCGCGCTGCCCGCGATCGCGCGCCGTCTCGAAGAGTTGCCTGCCGCCACGCGCGTCGCCGCGGTGATCGAGGTCGCCGATCCGTCGGCGCGCATCGAATTCACGACGCAGGCCGAGGTGCATCTCGTCTGGTGCTATCGCAACGAAGCCAACACGCAAAACGGCACGCGCGGCGAAGCGCTGTTGCACGCGGTGCGCGAGACCTGGCTGCCGGAGAAAGGCGAAGGCTACGTGTGGGCCGCAGGCGAAGCGGCAACGATCCGCGCGGTGCGTCAGCATCTATGCGGCGAGCGCGGCGTCGACAAAACGCGGATTCGCGCGGCCAGCTACTGGAAACAGGGCGCGGTCGCGGTCCACGAAACGATCGACGACTGAGCTTCTGCTCGCGTGGCGCGCGGCATTAGCGGCGTACTTCGAACGACAACAAAAGGAAATCAACCGATGTACTCAATCACTGCACGGCACGAGCGTCGTTTGTTGTGGCTGCTCGCGCTCACGCAGTTCACGATCATCATGGACTTCATGGTGATGATGCCGCTCGGCCCGCAGATCATGAGCGCGTTCCAGATCGCGCCGGCCGCGTTCGCGACGGCCGTATCGGCGTATTCGTGGTGCTCGGGGCTGTCGGGCCTGTTCGCGGCGACCTATATCGACCGCTTTGACCGGCGCCGTCTGCTGCTCACCATTTACGCGCTGTTCGCGCTGTCGAACCTCGCGTGCGCGCTCGCGTCGAGCTTCGCGCTGCTGCTCGCCGCGCGTGCGTTCGCGGGCATCACGGGCGGCGTGCTCGGCTCCGTGATCATGGCGATCGTCGGCGACGTGATCCCCCTGCAACGGCGCGGCGCCGCGACCGGCACGATCATGACCGCGTTCTCGCTTGCGGCGATCGCCGGCGTGCCGGCCGGCGTGATGCTCGGCGCGCAGTTCGGCTGGGCGGCGCCGTTCTTCCTGCTGGTCGCGTTGTCGCTGCTGGTGTGGTTCGCGGCCTCGCAACAGGTGCCGTCGCTGGCCGCGCATCTGAGCCGCCGGCAGCCGCCGCTCGCGGAAGTACTGCCCGAGCTGTGGCGCCTGCTGAGCAACCGAAGCCATCTGAACGCGTTCGCGCTGACGTTCATGATGATGATCGCGCACATGCTGGTGATCCCGTTCATCGCGCCGATGCTGGTCGCCAATCACGGCGTCGCGCCGCGACAGCTGTCGTGGCTGTACATGGCCGGCGGTGCGGCGACCTTCTTCACGTCGCGCCTCGTCGGCAGATTCGCCGACCGCTTCGGCACGCAGCGCGTGTTCCGCTGCGCGGCGCTGCTGTCGTTCGTGCCGGTGCTGTTCATCACGCATCTGCCGAACCTGCCGTTCTACGCGCTCGTGCTGTTCTTCCCGTGCTTCCTCGTGTTGATGAACGGCCGCATGGTGCCGATGCAGGCACTGCTGACCACGGTCCCCGAGCCCGCGCGACGCGGTGCGTTCCTGAGCGCGAACAGCGCGCTGCAGGCGCTCGGCACCGGCACCGGCGCGTGGCTCGGCGGCTTGATGCTGAGCACGTCGGCTGATGGCCGCATCGCCGGATATGGAACCGTCGGCTGGGCGGCGGTGGCGGTCGCATGCGCGGCGGTGCTGTGGGTCTCGCGCGTGAAGGGCGTGCCGCGCGAAGTGGCGGCGGCCAGCGCCGCTGGCGCGACGATGCCTCGCGCCGGCATTGAAGCTCACATCGCTGGAGAAGGTTAGCGATGCCATGCGGCGCGCGGTGTCGCTGCGCCAACTGCGCGCCGCGCGTTACGCCTCATCGTCGGTGCTGCCCGTCAGCGCGCGCCGCGCGGCCTCGCCCTGACCGTGCGACGCCGTGTAAAACACGCGCGCCCGGCCGATCACGATTTTCAGCGTCGCGATGACGGGCACCGCGAGAAAAATCCCAGCGACGCCGCCAAGCTGATCGCCCGCGAGCAGTCCGACGATTACCAGAAACGGACTGACCTCCACGCCTTCGCTCATCAGATACGGATTGAGCACGTAGTCCTGGAACAGCCGGTACAGTCCGATAAAAATCACGAGCCACAACAGGTGCGGATAGCCGCTGAATACGGCTACCACGAGCGTGATCGCGACCGCGGCAAGCGGCCCCGCGAACGGCACGAATTCGAGCATCCCCGCGCTGACCGCGAGCAGAAACGCGTACGGCACGCCGAGCAGCGAAAACACGACGCCGTAGCTAAATAGCGTGGCGAGCGACAGCAACAGCAGCGCGCGCACGTACTTCGACAGCAGCACGTTCAGATCGTCGACGATCTCGTTCCACAGCACGCGATGCCGGCTGTTCAGCAACGCCAGAAACGCGTCGCGCATCCGTTCGCCGTCCTTGATCAGCAGGAAGCTCAGAATCGGAATCAGCACCAGGTAGATCAGGTTGCTCGCCGCATGGACGACGCCGAGCCCGAGGCTGCGCGCCAACGGCACGGCCTTGTCGGAACCGGTCTCGATCTGGCTGCGCACGAAATCGACGATCCGCTCGCGCAGCGGTTCGAGAAAATGCGGAAGCGGAAAACGGTTCGGCACATCGGTGCGCAGCAGCGCGGGCAGTTGCGTGACGAGGCGCGTCGCCTGATCCTGCAATTCCACGCCGAACACTGAGCCAACCACCGCGAGCAGCGCGACCACGACGACGAACACGACCGCGATCGACACGACGCGCGGCATGCGGCGCGGCCTCACGCGTTCGACCAGCACCACCATCGGGTAGATCAGATAGCTGAAAAACACCGCGAACACGACGACGAGCACCGTCGTCGACGCGATATAGATGAGGAAAAATAGCAGCGCGAGCAGAGACGCGGTCCAGACTTTCCTGGCCGCGCCGACGTCGAATCCCAGCATGAAGCGTCCTCGAATGGGCGATGCGGCGCCGGCGCGACGAGTGCGCCGGCTGACTCTGGACCGTAACAGAAATTTACACGTTCCGTGTGTCGGACGCCGCGCCGCGAGGGCGCGACGCGGCGAGCACCGGCAGCGTGCGAGGCGCTACGCACGCGGTGCGTCATTGCACGGCTTGCGTGCCTGACTTGATGTGCCCGAAACCTGGGGGCAGGATAAATGAAGCTGCGGGTATGTGAAGTTTCGGCTCGCTAACCCTTCACACGCTCTCGTAACTCTTCGGTTTCTTCGCCGATTCTCGCCTGTATCCTGCCGGCTATTTTCTCGGCCGCTCCTTCGGCCTGCTTCGCGCGATTGCCGGTGACCTTGGCAATCGCTTCCTTGACCGAGCCCTTGAGCTCCTTTGCTGTACCTTCTACACGATTCCTGTCCATGGTGCCTTCCTGCTAGGTTTGACTGTGGAGTTGCCTGCTGGCGTTGCAACGAAACAGCCAACGTACGGCGCGACGCGCCTCGTTATGGCGCGGATCGCTTCGCCAGAGGCGATCCGCGTCGGAGCAACCTGAAAATTCCTAGCATTCGTCGTTCCCGATATCCAGTGCGCCGCGCATCGTCACCTCACCGTGACGGTGTCCTTCGCGGCGTCGTTGGCGGCATCCTTGCCGTGAGCCGGATCAGGATGATCATCTTTCGCGCCATGAAAGATATGCTTGAAAAGTTCCTTGTTCTTTGCGCCATTCAAGAGGTTTCGCAGCGCGGCTTCGTCGTGATTGATGAAGCACGCGGGAGGCTTGGTCCGGTCGATCACGTAGACGCACTGCTTCTGCAGATTGCCGGCGTCGGGCAGCTTGCCGCGGAAGATCTTGTCACGCAGGAACGTGCACATTTCTTCCCAGCACTCCTCGGTGGATTTGCCCGCCGCGCAGGACCGCAAAATTTCGGTCTTCAGAATGGCCTCTGGCACGGCATAGTAAATCGGATAACCCGCTCTCAGGTAAAGTTGCAGTTGCAACACTTCGTAACAGCGGCCCAACGCATGGATCGACGGCACGAGCAAAGACCGTTCATCCGACTCGTCTCCTTCGGTGGGTCCGGTCGCCGTCTGACTGCCCTTCGAGCGGGAGTCGACGTAGGGAGCCGCCTCGCCTTCCTCTTCCGCGAGACGCTTCTTCTCCTCGACCTCGCGTTCCGCGATGGTCCGTGCCCGTTCTTCTTCTCCACGGCAAATGTGGACATAGAACACGAGGAACGTGAAGGCCGTGACCAGCAACGCAAGCAGCCAGCTCTCACCCATGCTGGTTGCACGATCAGCGTCGCTGACTTCCTTCATCACCGCGGCGATCTTTTTAACGCACTCGATGCCGGGAGGAAAGCAATCCGCATCCGGCACGCGATGCGAGAAGGTCACCACCCAGTAGATACCGCTGCCCACCAGAACCGCAATGCCGCCTGGCGCGGTGAGGGCGAGCTTTTTTGCATGAGGGCCCTGCTCGACGTGGGAAGCGGGTTTGTCGCCGAAGGGTTTGGAGCGGCAATTCTCATCTGACGGCTTTTCCATGCGCATTGCCTCCTGATCGATCAAGAGCACGAGAATGCGGGAAGCGGTGACGTATAAACGCACCGTAGGTCGGACGAGCGCCGTGATGAGGGCTGCGAGCAGGCTTTGCCGGTCGGGACGGGGCTGAACTATCTATCTAAGATTGCGCCCGGAAAGATGTCAATTGGCGCGCGTAGTTTGTGTCCGCCAGACCACAATTGGCACCGGCGGCTGATGGGCGGGACATGCCAAGCAGACCTAAGGGCGCGCGCGGGTGCGCCGGGCCGCGCGCCTCGCGCGGCATGCGATACGCCGCGCAAGTCAGTCGCCATGCTCCGCGCCCAGCGCCGCCAGTGGATGCGCGTCGCGATGCCACGGCGAACTCAGGAAATGCCGCACGCGCTCGGGTTGCACATCGGCGAGCGTCGCCGGTGACCAGCGCGGCCGACGGTCCTTGTCGATCAGTTGCGCGCGCACGCCCTCGCGGAAATCGCCTTCCTCGATCGAGCGCTTCACGATGCCGAGCTCCATCCGGAAGCAATCGGCAAGCGTCATCTGCCGGCCGCGCAGCAGCGCTTCGCGCGTCACGTGCAGCATCGTCGGCGAATGGGCGGTCAGTGCGTCGTAGGTCGCTTGCAGCCATTGCCGCACCTCGCGCGGCGGTTCGCGTTCGAGATCCTGGCGCAGTGTCGCGACGATGCGCTCGACGCCCGAACGCCGGTCGAAGTGGCGCAGGATCAGTTGCGTCAGCGCGCCGAGCGGCGCGTGCGGCACGATATTGCACGGCGGCTCGAACACGGCGCGCAGCGCGTCGATGCGCTCGCCGTCGTGCGACATGCGCTGCAGACGTTCCTCGAAGCTCGCGAGCCAGTCGGCCGGCACGCACAGGTCGGCCAGTTGCAGGCGCATCGCATCGGCGCCCGCTAGCGTCGCGCCAGTCAGCCCGACATACAGCGCAAGCTCGGCCGGCATCACGCTCAGAAAGCGGCTCGCGCCGACGTCGGGCACGAAGCCGATGCGCGTCTCCGGCATCGCGATGCGGCTGCGTTCGGTCACGATGCGCAGCCGCGCCGCCTGGCCGAGGCCCATGCCGCCGCCCATCGCGATGCCGTCGAGCAGCGCGACCACCGGCTTCGGAAACGTGTGCAACGCGTAATCGAGCCGGTACTCGTCGACGAAGAACGCGAGCCAGCGTGGGTCACCCTGCGTCGCGAGCCGATGCACCTCGCGCACGTCGCCGCCCGCGCAAAAGCCCTTGTCGCCAGCGCCCTTCAGCACCAGCGCGACGATCCCGGGATCGGTGCGGCAATGCTCGACCAGCACCGCGAGTTCGCGCACCATCGCGTGCGACAGCGCGTTGAGCGCGGCAGGCCGGTTCAGCGTGATGATCGCCACGCGGTTGACGACGCGCAACAGCACGTCGGGTTCGGCTTGCGTGTTCGTCACGTCGCGCATTTCGACCGCAAAGCCGTGCAAAGCGCTCATCGCTGCGTCTCCCGCGATGCACGGCTCGTCTGCCAGCGCGGCGCGCGTTTTTCGAGGAACGCGTTGACGCCCTCGCGCTGATCGGCGCCATCGAACAGATCGACGAAGCGCTCGCGTTCTAGCGCGAGCGCGGCGGCGCGCGGCACGCCATGCCGCGCCTGATGGATCAGCTCCTTGCTGAAGCTGACCGCCTGCGGGCTCAAACCGGTGACGCGCTGCGCCATGTTCAACGCGGCTTCACGCGCGGCGCCGCGCTCCACCACTTCTTCGACGAGACCGATGCTGAGCGCGGTCGCCGCATCGACGCGCTCGCCGGTCAGAATCATCCGCTTGGCCCAGCCTTCGCCGACGAGCCACGGCAGCGTCTGCGTGCCGCAGCCGCATGGCAGCAGACCGACCGCCGTCTCGGGGAGCGCCAACACCGCATGCTGCTCGGCGATGCGGATATCGCACGCGAGCGCGCATTCGAGACCGCCGCCCATCGCAAAGCCGTTGAGCGCCGCGATGACGACGGGCCGCGCGTTCTGCAGCGACTCGAAGGCCGCGCCGAAACGCGCGGCCGCGGTGCGCGCGACTTCGCGATTGCCGTCGGCGAACGTGTTCAGATCGGCGCCCGCGCTGAAAAACTTCGGACCGTCGCCGGTGATCACGAGCGCGCGCACGCGCGCATCGGCGTTCAACCGCTCGACGGTGCGTTGCAATTGCAGCAGACCGTCAGGCGTGAAAGCGTTCGCGGGGGGCCGTTTCAACGTGATCAAAGCAACGGCGCCGTCATGTGCGTAATCGAGGTCGATCATTGCGTGCCTCCGTGGCCGTTAGCGCCGCGCTCACGCGAGCGATACAGCTTGATCACCGCCGAAAAGTCCAGGCGCCCCGCGCCGTTCGCGCTCATCGTTTGATAAAGCTGCTGCGCGAGCGCGCCGAGATAGACCGGTTGACGCACGCCGCGCGCGGCATCGGTGGCGAGGCCGAGGTCTTTCAGCATCAGGTCGGTGCCGAAGCCGCCGCTATAGCCGCGCGACGACGGCGCGGTCTCGATCACGCCCGGCATCGGGTTATACGTGTCCGAACTCCAGCAGCGCCCGGTCGACGTATTGATGATGCTACCGAGCACCTTCGTGTCGATACCGAGCGCCTCGCCGAGCGACATCGCCTCGGCGACGCCCGCCATCGAGATGCCGAGCACGAGGTTGTTGCAGATCTTCGCGACCTGGCCCGTGCCGGTGTCGCCGCAATGCACGATGTTTTTTCCCATCGCCGACAGCACTGGCTTGACCTGCTCGTACGCGCTAGCACTGCCGCCGACCATGAAGGTCAGCGTGCCCGCCGCCGCGCCGCCCGTGCCGCCCGAGACCGGTGCATCGACGAAGCTGTTGCCATGAGCCGCGGCGAGTTCGGCAAGCGCTTTTACGCTGGCGGGGTCGATCGTGCTCGAATCGATGATCGGCACGCCCGGCGCGATGCCGGCGAGGATGCCATCGTCCGCGACGAGCACGCTGCGCACGTGAGCCGCGGCGGGCAGCATCGTGATCACGCATTCGACGTCGCTCGCGGCGGCTTGCGGTGAGCGGGCCGGCTGCGCGCCCGCGTCGACGAACGTGCGCACAGCTTGCGCGCTGAGGTCGAACACGTTGAGCGCGTGGCCCGCCTTCAGCAGGTTCAGCGCCATCGGCGCGCCCATATTGCCGAGTCCGATAAAGCCGATCTTCATGATGTCGTCTCCGTGTGTGCCTTCAACGCAGGCGGATCGTCGTGTTGACGCCATCGTTGACGGTGTCGTCGTCGAACCAGCGCGCGGTGACCGTCTTGGTCTGCGTGTAGAACTGCACGACCTGCTTGCCGTAGGGACCGAGATCGCCAAGCTTCGAGCCGCGCGAACCGGTGAAGCTGAAAAACGGCACCGGCACCGGGATAGGAATGTTGATGCCGACCTGGCCGATATCGATCTCGCTCTGGAACTTGCGCGCCGCCGCGCCGCTTTGCGTGAAGAGGCCGACGCCGTTGCCGAACGGGTTGGCGTTGACGAGCGCGATCGCATCGTCGAGCGTCGCGACGTTCAGCACCACGAGCACCGGCCCGAAGATTTCGGCGCGGTAGATTTCCATGTCGGCCGTCACGTCGGTGAACACCGTCGGGCCGATGAAGTTGCCCTGCTCGTAGCCGTGCACGTTCACATCGCGGCCGTCGAGCACGAGTGTCGCGCCCTCTTTCACGCCAGCGTCGATCAGGCCGAGAATGCGCTGCTTCGCGGCGCGCGACACGACCGGCCCGACATCGGTGCCCGGCTCGTGACCCGCGTTGACCTTCAGCGTCTTCGCCTTCGCGACGAGCTCGGGCAGCCATTCGCGCGCGGCACCGACCAGCACCGCCACCGAACTCGCCATGCAGCGTTGCCCAGCGGCGCCGAACGCGGCGCCGGCGAGCGCGTTGAGGGTCTGTTCGCGATTCGCGTCGGGCAGCACGACCGCGTGGTTCTTCGCGCCCATCATCGACTGCACTCGCTTGCCGTATTCGCTGCCGAGGCGATATACGTGCGTGCCGACCGCCGTCGAGCCGACGAACGAAATCGCCTTCACCAGTTCGTGCGTGCACAGCGCATCGACGACTTCCTTGCCGCCGTGCACGACGTTCAGCACTCCCTTCGGCACGCCGGCTTCGAGCGCAAGCTCGACGAGCTGCATCGTCGACAGCGGGTCCTGCTCGGATGGTTTCAGCACGAAGGTATTGCCGCACACGAGCGCCATCGGGAACATCCACAGCGGGATCATCGCGGGAAAATTGAACGGCGTGATGCCGACGCATACGCCGAGCGGCTGGCGCAGCGTGTAGGTGTCCACACCACCCGCGACGTTCTCGGCGAACTCCCCCTGCTGCAACGTGCCGATCGAACACGCGTGCTCGACGACTTCCAGACCGCGGAAGATGTCGCCCTCGGCATCGGGAATCGTCTTGCCCTGCTCGGCCGACAGCGTCTTCGCGATGCGCGGCATACGCTCGCGAATCAGCGCCTGGTACTTCAGCATGATGCGCATGCGCGCGCCGATCGGCGTGTCCTTCCACGTTTTGAACGCGGCGTGCGCGCTGCGCACTGCCGCGTCGACTTCCGCGACGGTCGCGAACGGCACGCGGGCGAGGACCGCCTGCGTGGCCGGGTTCACGATGTCGCGCCACTCGGTCGTCTTCGATTCGACGAACTCGCCGTTGATCAGCAGTTTGACGGTGGCCACGGCGCCGGCAACGTCGCGGCCGGTCTCGTTCGAAGCAAGGGTGCTCATGCTGAAACTCCTGTGATTTAGAAAACAGTGCCCCGACGCGTCGAATCCGAAGCTCGGATTCAACGCGTGCGATTCACACCGGGGCGGCAAACCAGCAATGGCGAGGAATAAAGACAGTCACCGCAAGTCGGGAAAATCCTCTTCCCAATACTCGTCCGGCAGACGCGCGGGCTCGGCCGCGCGCTCCATTTCGCGGCGCCGCAATTCGACGCGGCGGATCTTGCCGGAGATCGTCTTCGGCAGTTCGCTGAATTGCAGACGGCGAATCCGCTTGTACGGCGCGAGTTTTTCACGCGAGAACGCGAACACCGCGCGCGCGAGTTCGGGACCGGCTTCGTAGCCGTGACGCACGGTGACGAACGCCTTCGGCACCGACAGACGCAACGCGTCCGCGCTCGGCACGACGGCCGCCTCGCCGATCGCCTCGTGTTCGATCAGCACGCTTTCGAGTTCGAACGGACTCAGGCGATAGTCGGACGACTTGAACACGTCGTCC
The DNA here is from genome assembly GCF_014201005.1 of Paraburkholderia lebeckiae. Lineage (NCBI taxonomy): Bacteria > Pseudomonadati > Pseudomonadota > Betaproteobacteria > Burkholderiales > Burkholderiaceae > Paraburkholderia > Paraburkholderia lebeckiae. The sequence continues at coordinate 24,063 of NZ_JACHDK010000026.1, forward strand.
GAGCGGCCGACGTATACGTAGTAGCCGTCGTCGCGACGCAGCGCGACATCCGACGTGCGATAGAAGCCGTTGCGCATCGACTGCGCGGTCGCGTTGGCGTTGTTCGCATAACCCGTCATCAGGCCGAGCGGCCGTTCGACGAGCGGCAGCGCGATTTCGCCTTCGCCGACCGGCTGGTCGTCGGCGTCGAGCAGCTCGACCCGGTAGCCCGGCAGCGGACGCCCCATCGAGCCGGCCACGACCGGCTGGCCCGGCGAATTGCCGATCTGGCAGGTCGTTTCGGTCTGGCCGTAGCCATCGCGAATCGTAATGCCCCACGCGTGCCTGACGCGCTCGATGACCTCCGGATTCAGCGGCTCGCCAGCGCCGACGATTTCGCGCAGCTTCACCGGATAGTCGCCGAGCGGCTCCTGCACGAGCATGCGCCAGACGGTCGGCGGCGCGCACAGCGTGGTGACGTTGAAGCGCACGAGCGCGGCGAGTGTGTCTTTCGGCACGAACCGCGGGACGTTGAACACGAACACGCAGGCCTGCGCGTTCCACGGCGCGAAGAAGCAGCTCCACGCGTGCTTGGCCCAGCCCGGCGAGCTGATGTTCCAATGGATGTCGCCGGGTTGCAGGCCGATCCAGTACATCGTCGACAGATGCCCGACCGGATAGCTCTGGTGCGTATGCTCAACCAGCTTCGGCTTCGATGTGGTGCCGGACGTGAAGTACAGCAACAGCGGATCGCTGGCGTGGGTGACGCCGTCCGGCGTGAAATGCGGCGAAGCCTCGTACGCGGCGGCAACATCGATCCAGCCGTCGCGCGGCGCACCGACCGACAGGCGGGTGAGCGGCACGTCGAGCGCATCGAATTTGCCCAGCTCCGCGCTGTCGACCACGACGAACTTCGCGCCGCCGATCTGCACGCGGTCGCGCACGTCCTCGCCGGATAGCTGCGTGGTGGCGGGCAGCACGATCGCGCCGAGCTTCATCGCGGCGAGCATGACGTCCCATAACTCGACGCGGTTCGGCAGCATCAGCAGCACACGGTCGCCACGGCCGACGCCCACGCCGCGCAGAAAGTTCGCCATCCGCGACGAGCGCTCCGACATCTGCGCGTACGACAGACGCAGGCCGTCGCTGGAAGGATCGTCGACGATCCACAGCGCGGGGTTGTCGTTGTCATGCGCGATCGCGTCGAAGTAGTCGAGCGCCCAGTTGAACTCGCCGAGAGCGGGCCACGCGAATTCGCGGTACGCGCGCTCGTAGTCGGTGCGATGCCGCACTAGCAGATCGCGCGCTTCGAGAAAGGCTTTCGCTGCTGTCATCGTCGTCTCCTGTCGACCAGAGTTAGCGCTTTAGCGCTTACTCCGGTCCCATGCAACGTAGTTGCGAGTGGCGCGGGGCGCGCTCGGTTTTTTTCGCCGCGGTGATCCCAGGCGAGCATCCGCGGCCAGGCTATTGTGCGCTCAAACACCGCCCTCAAACATGGCGCGCGATCACCATCCGCTGCACTTCGCTCGTCCCTTCGTAAATCTGCGTGATCCGTGCATCCCGATAGTGGCGCTCGACCGCATAGTCCTCCAGATAGCCGTAGCCGCCATGAATCTGGATCGCGTTCGAACAGATCTCCTCCGCAAGCTCCGACGCAAAAAGCTTCGCCTGCGACGCCTCCGACAGACACGGCCGCCCCGCCGAGCGCAGCCGTGCCGCGTGATGCACGAGCAGGCGCGCGGCATTCAGGCGCGTCGCCATGTCGGCAAGCATGTTCGCGATCGTCTGGTGGTCTTTCAGCGGCTTGCCGAACTGCTCGCGCTCGTTCGCGTAGCGGCGCGCGGCGTCGAACGCGGCGCGCGCAATGCCGACTGCCTGCGCGGCGATGCCGATGCGTCCGCCTTCGAGATTCGACAGCGCGATGCGCAGACCCTCGCCCGGCTCGCCGAGCAGATTGGCCTCGGGCACCGCGCACTGATCGAGCGAGATCGGACAGGTGTCGGACGCGCGAATGCCGAGCTTGTGCTCCGGCCGGCCGACGTTGAAACCCGGCGTCGAGGTCGGCACGATGAAGGCGGACAGGCCGCGCTTACCGCGCTCGGGATCGGTGACCGCGAACACGATCGCGAGACCGGCGCGCGCGCCGTTGGTCACGAACTGCTTGCTGCCGTTCAGAACCCACTGCCCGTCGCGCCGCTCCGCGCGGGTGCGCAGATTGTTCGCCTCGGACCCCGCCTGCGGCTCGGTCAGGCAAAACGCGCCGATCGTCCGGCCGTTGGCGAGCTCGCGCAGATAGCGGTCTTTCTGCGCGGCGCTGCCGAAGTTCAGGATCGGCGCGCAGCCGACCGAGTTGTGCACGCTCATCAGCGTCGCGCAGGCGGCGCAACCGGCCGCGATCTCTTCGAGCGCGAGCGCATAGGCGACGTAATCGGTGTAGGAACCGCCCCACTCGGCCGGCACCATCATGCCCAGAAAGCCGAGTTCGCCCAGCTGCGCGACGACCTCGGCCGGCAATTGCGCGTCGCGATCCCATTGCGCCGCGTGCGGCGCGAGGCATTCGGTCGCGAAGTCGCGCGCGGCGTCGCGGATCATCCGTTGTTCGTCGGTGTAGAAGCTGTCCATGACTGCGTCCTCGTTGGTGCTGACGGCCGTGCTGGCGATCGCGGCGATGCGGCAAGTGTAGGCAAGCGGCCCGCGCCGTTCGATGCTCGCTCCGCTCATTCTTGCTGAGCGCTTTTGCCACACTGCTACCATGCACGGACATGGGGCCTCGCCATTTCAAGGGCTTCATGAACCAGGACCCAGCCCATGCTGAGCGCTTTTGCCAGAAAAACCGAATGCCGATGAAAAGCGACAAAGGCACGATCTCCGTCAGTCTGGTCGAGGAAACGCTCGCGCTCGCGACGGCGCGCGGCCTCGACGCGCGAGCGCTCGCCGAAGCGGCCGGCATTGCCGCGGCGATGCTCGCGTCGCCGAAAAGCCGCGTATCGTCGGCGCAATACGGCGCGCTGTGGGCTGGCATCGCACGCGCGCTCGACGACGAATTCTTCGGCCAGGACTCGCATCCGATGAAAAGCGGCAGCTTCATCGCGATGACGCAGATGGCTCTGGGCGCGCGCAACGGCGCGCAGGCGCTTGCGCGCGCGGTCGGCTTCATGCGGCTCGTGCTCGACGATCTCGGCGCGACGATCGACACCGACGCGCAGCGCGTGCGCCTGAAGTTCGTCGAGCGCGCGGGCACGCGCAAGCCGGCGATGTTCGCTTACGCGACGTATTTCATCCTCGTGTACGGGCTCGTGTGCTGGCTCGTCGGCCGGCGCATTCCGTTGCTCGAAGCGCGCTTTCGCTGCGCCGCGCCGCCGGCCGCGCACGAATACCGGCTGATGTTCTGCGAAGACATGTATTTCGACGAGCCCGAGTCGTCCGTCGATCTCGACCCTGCGTTTCTGGAACTGCCGGTGATCCAGACTTCGCGCTCGGCGCGGCCGTTTCTGCGCGATGCGCCGGGCAGCTTCATCGTCAAGTACCGCAATCCGGGTTCGCTCGCCGCGCGCGTGCGCAAGACGCTGCGCGCGCTGCCGATGTCGGGCTGGCCCGCGGCCGATCAGATGGCCGCGCGCCTGCACGTCGCCGAGGCGACGATGCGGCGGCACCTGAAGCAGGAGGGCCACACCTATCAGTCGATCAAGGACGCGCTGCGGCGCGACATCGCGATCGCCGAACTGCAGCGCACGCAGCGCACCATCGCCGATATCGCCAACGCCGTCGGCTTCGCGGAGCCGAGCGCGTTTCATCGCGCGTTCCGCAAATGGACCGGCATGCGCCCGACCGACTACCGGCCGGCCCGGGCCGCGGAGCTCGATCTCACGCGACGCGCCGAATCGGACTAAGCTTTAAGCGGCAACAGGCCAGCCTTGATCGAGGGTATGGGCCCGCGCCGCCGGTTCGCACCGGCTGGCGCGACGGCCGTCAGCGATGAACACGACTCCGCGTCTCCCGCTCCGGCAGTCCGGTCCGCGCAAGCCGCTTATCCGCGGCGGCATCGTGGGCCGTTTGATGCGCGGCATCGCCGTGCTCGGCGTGCTATGCGCGTTCGGCTTCGCGACGCGCGAAGCGCTGGCGCCGCTGCAAGCGGCCAATGCGGCGAGCTCGGCGAACGTTGCCGCCGCGACCGCCGACAGCGTCGTCGTGATTCCGGTGAATGGCGCGATCGGACCGGCCACCGCCGATTTCATCGTGCGTGGTTTGCAGCGCGCGGCCAGCCAGCGCGCACAGCTCGCGGTCCTGCAACTCGATACGCCCGGCGGCCTCGATACGTCGATGCGGCAGATCATCAAGGCGATCCTCGCCTCGCCGGTGCCGGTCGCGACCTTCATCGCGCCGAGCGGCGCGCGCGCGGCCAGCGCCGGCACCTACATCGTCTACGCGAGCCATATCGCGGCGATGGCGCCGGGCACCAACCTCGGCGCCGCGACACCGATCCAGATGGGCATCGGCGGCAACGAGCCGCCCGCCGGCGGGCCGCCGGTAACGCCAGCCACCCCAGGCACCCCAGGCACGCCGGGACTGCCGGACATGCGCACGCTGCCTGGCGGCGCGTCCGCGCCTGCGCCTGCGTCACCCGGAGCATCTTCCGAAGCCGCCAGCGCACTGCCGCTCGACACCCAATCGACCGAACTGCGCAAGCAGGTCCACGATGCCGCCGCCTACATCCGCGGCCTCGCGCAGATGCGCGGCCGCAACGCCGACTGGGCCGAGCGCGCGGTCCGCGAAGCGGTGAGCCTGTCCGATGAAGAAGCGCTCGCGCAGCACGTCGTCGATATCGTCGCGCGCGACGTGCCGGACCTGCTGCGCCAGCTGGACGGCCGCACGTACGTCACGAGCGCGGGCAGCGTCACGCTGCACACCGCGCATGCGCCGCTGATCACGCTCGAACCCGACTGGCGCAGCCGCTTTCTCGCCGTGATCACCGATCCGAGCGTCGCGCTGATTCTGCTGATGCTCGGCATGTATGGCCTGTTCTTCGAATTCGCCAATCCGGGCTTCGTGCTGCCCGGCGTAGTCGGCGCGATCAGCCTGCTGCTCGGCCTGTTCGCGATGCAGATGCTGCCCATCAGCTACGTCGGGCTCGGGCTGATCTTTCTCGGCATCGCCTTCCTGATCGGCGAAGCGTTCCTGCCGACCTTCGGCTCGCTCGGTTTTGGCGGCGTGGTCGCGTTCGTGGTCGGCGCAATGATGCTGATGGATACCGACGTGCCCGGCTACGGCATCCCGCTGCCGCTGATCGCCGCGGTCGTCGTGTTCAGCGTCGCGTTCGTGCTCGGCGTGTCGCGGCTCGCGCTGCGCGCGCGGCGGCGGCCGGTCGTGACGGGCTCGGAGGCGCTGATCGGCTGCCTCGGCGTGGTGCTGGACGACGGCTTGCTGCCCGAACCCGAACACGCGGCGGGCGGCCCGCTGGCCGGCTGGGCGCGCGTGCACGGCGAGCGCTGGCGCGTCTCGAGCACCACGCCGGCCGCGCCGGGTCAGAGCGTGCGCGTGACGGCGCGCAACGGCCTCACACTGACCGTGGTGCCCGTAGCGTCGGTCGACGCCTTACAAGGAGAACGCTCATGATCGGCTTCACATTCGGCTTCGGCAGCATCCTGATCCTGCTCGTGGTCGCGCTGATTGCGTCGTCGGTGCGGATTTTTCGCGAGTACGAACGCGGCGTCGTGTTCATGCTCGGCCGCTTCTGGAAGGTCAAGGGGCCTGGGCTCGTATTGATCATTCCGATCGTGCAGCAGGCGGTGCGCATGGATTTGCGCACCATCGTGTTCGACGTGCCGACGCAAGATGTGATCACGCGCGACAACGTGTCGGTCAAGGTCAACGCGGTCGTGTATTTCCGCGTCGTCGATCCGGAGAAGGCGGTGATCCAGGTCGCGCGCTACTTCGAGGCGACCAGCCAGCTGGCGCAGACGACGCTGCGCGCGGTGCTCGGCAAGCACGACCTCGACCAGCTGCTGTCGGAGCGCGAGCAGTTGAACACCGACATCCAGAAAGTGCTCGACTCGCAAACCGACGCGTGGGGCATCAAGGTATCGATCGTCGAGATCAAGCACGTCGACATCAACGAGACGATGATCCGCGCGATCGCGCGTCAGGCTGAAGCCGAGCGCGAACGGCGCGCGAAGGTGATTCACGCGGAAGGCGAGTTGCAGGCATCGAAGCAGTTGCTGGAGGCGGCCCAGACGCTCGCACGGCAACCGCAGGCGATGCAGTTGCGCTATCTGCAGACGCTGGTGACGATCGCCGCCGACAAGAACTCGACGATCGTGTTCCCGCTGCCGATCGACCTGTTGAGCTCGGTGATGGAACGGTTCAACAAGCCTTCGGCGTGATAGGACGATATTTTGTCAGGACACCCATTTGGCACGGACTAGCGTCGAAGTTTTCAGCAAACCCGCCCGCTTCCGCGTTGCTTGCGCTCACGTGGGGAACGAGGCTCGCGGCGGGTTCAATCTGCCGGCAGAAATGATGCGCTGCGTTCTACCGCCTTACCCGGCGCGCACCGATAAACCATATTGCCCGGCTGTTTTTTCCGCTCCGCAGGAGCCCGCCATGACTCTGTTCTCCCGCATTGGACTCGGCGCGCTGTTGGCCGCCGTGAGTATCAGCACCGTCTACGCGCAAGCGGTGACGCAGCCCGCCGACCCGTCGGCGCCGAAAACGCGCGCCCAGGTCCGCGCTGACCTCGCGGAATGGCTCGCCGCCGGCTACGATCCGTTGGACTGGATCAACTATCCGGAGAACGCGCAGCACGCGAGCCGCATCGTCGCGCAACACCGCGAGCAGCAGCAAGGCAACGCCCCGACGACCGTGCAGTAAAGCGTCGCGGTTGCCTGGTCGCAGCCTGAATGCCGCCCGCCGCGGGCGGCATGGCGAGGCTTGCGTCGCGGCAAGGTATCATCCCGTCCCGCCATTCTCCACGCAGCAAACCAGCCGCACACAGCCGGAACCCGCACCATGCCAATCTGGGTCGATGCCGACGCCTGCCCGGCCGTCGTCAAGGACATGCTTTATCGCGCGGCGCGCCGGACCGGCATGCCGCTGACGCTGGTCGCGAATGCGTTCCTGCGCGTGCCGCCGTCGCCGCTGATCCGCGCGATTCAGGTGCCGTCCGGCTTCGACGCTGCCGATCAGTTGATCGTCGAGCGCGTCGTCCCGGGCGATCTCGTGATCACCGCCGACATCCCGCTCGCTGCCGCCGTGCTGGCAAAAAATGCCCATGCGCTCGATCCGCGCGGCAACTGGTACACGCCAGGCACGATCGAAGAACGTCTGCGCATGCGCTCGATGCTCGACCAGTTGCGCGCGAGCGGCGTCGACACGGGCGGGCCGGCCGCCTTCAGCGCGCGCGATGGCAAGGCGTTTGCTGGCGAACTCGATCGCTGGCTCGCGCGTCAGGCGGCTCGCGGTGATGCGCAGGCGCCACAGTCGCACTGCAAACCGCCCGCCTGACGGGGCCGGGCGGCCCGCCGCGCGGCCTGCCTTGCCGCGCCGCGCTGTCACCGCCTCGATCACAAAAACACTGTCTGAACGACGAAAGAGAGAAAACCCGCCACATGGACTCGATCAAACGCTACTTCGGCTTCGACGCCGTCGACACCAACCTGCGCACCGAAGTGCTAGCCGGCGTAACCACTTTCCTGACGATGGCCTACATCATCTTCGTGAACCCGGCGATTCTCGGCGACGCCGGCATGCCGAAGAGCGCGGTGTTCGTCGCGACCTGCCTCGTGGCCGCGCTCGCGTCGCTGATCATGGGTCTGTACGCGAACTACCCGATCGCGCTCGCGCCCGGCATGGGCCTGAACGCGTACTTCGCATACACGGTCGTCAAGGGCATGGGCTACACGTGGCAGGCCGCGCTCGGCGCGGTGTTCATCTCCGGGTGCCTGTTCCTGATCGTCACGCTGTTCCGCGTGCGCGAGGTGATCGTCAAGGGCATCCCGCATTCGATCCGCATCGCGATCACCGGCGGCATCGGTCTTTTTCTCGCGATCATTTCGTTGAAGTCGGCCGGCGTGGTGGTCGGCAATCCGGCCACGCTCGTCACGCTCGGCAATCTGCATGACCCGCACGTCGTGCTCGCGGCGGTTGGCTTCTTCGGCATCGTCACGCTGGATCATATGCGCGTGCGCGGGGCGATCCTGATCGGTATCGTCGGCGTGACGATCCTGAGCTTTTTCTTTGGCGGCAACCAGTTTCACGGCATCGTGTCCGCGCCGCCGTCGATCGCGCCGACGCTGTTCCAGCTCGATATCCGCAGCGCGCTGTCGAGCGGCGTGCTGAACGTGGTGCTGGTGTTCTTCCTCGTCGAGCTGTTCGATGCGACCGGCACGCTGATGGGCGTCGCGAACCGCGCGGGGCTGCTGGTGGAAGGCAAGATGCATCGGCTGAACCGCGCGCTGCTCGCGGACAGCACCGCGATTCTCGCCGGCTCGATGCTCGGGACCTCGTCGACTACCGCGTATATAGAAAGCGCGTCGGGCGTGCAGGCCGGCGGCCGTACCGGTATGACCGCGATCACGGTTGCCGTGCTGTTCGTCGCGGCGCTGTTTTTCGCGCCGCTCGCCGAAGTGGTGCCGCCGTATGCGACCGCGCCCGCGCTGCTGTACGTGTCGTGCCTGATGCTGCGCGAACTGGTCGACCTGCCGTGGGACGACGCGACCGAGGTCGTGCCGGCCACGCTGACCGCGCTGCTGATGCCGTTCACCTACTCGATCGCGAACGGCGTGGCGTTCGGCTTCATCTCGTACGCGGGGCTCAAGCTGCTGACGGGCCAGGCGCGCCAGGTGAAGCTGGTCGTGTGGATCATCGCGGCGATTTTCCTGTTCCGGTATTTCTATCTCGGCAGCGAGTGAGGAGGTCGCGCGGTCGGGGGGCGAATGTGTCGTCGGGTTCGGGGACCGTTTATCATCCGATGTTTCGAATGACGATCGACCGGGTCGCCCCCCCAGGAGCCGCGATGTCCTCATATAACCGCACGGCGGACCGCTACACGAAGCCCGCGATTTTCTTCCACTGGATGATTTTTCTGCTGGTCGCGCTGGCCTATCTGGCCATCGAAATCCGCGGCCCGCGCGGCTCCGACAGCCGCGCGTTCTGGACCGGCGTGCATTTTTGGGCCGGCACGCTGGTGCTCGGGCTGGCCGTGTTGCGGCTCCTGTGGAGATTGTGGGCCGGCGCGCCGGGTGAGCTCGAAAGCAATCGGCTGCTCGCTTTTCTCGGGCGCTCCGCGCACCTCGCGCTCTATGTGTTCATCTTCGCGCAGCCGCTGCTCGGCATGCTGATGGTCAATGCGGGCGGGCGGCCGGTGGCGCTCGCATGGACGGACATCGGCTTCACGCTGGTGCGTGCGGATTCGATCGCGCGGCCGCTGTTGAAGGACGCGCACGAGTGGCTCGGCAACGTGTTCTATTGGGTGATCGGACTGCACGCGCTCGCGGCGATCGCGCACCATGTGGTGTTCAGGGATCGGGCGCTGCGGCGGATCATTTGAAAGTAATGGAGTGGGCTGCGTGCCGCCGATGCATTGCACGCGGCTGCGGCTTGCGCGCAGGCCAGCCAGTGGCAGCGGCACCGGTGAATCCGAACTTCGCGCTTCGGCAGCAGTCGCGCTTGCCGAAGCTTCGGTGCCGGTAGCCAGCCGATAACTTCAGATCGGTCAGTTACGCCAGTTCGCCTCGTAAAACCGCACGTAACCGCTTCTGAGCACGAGACACTGCGCGCGCGTTTCCGACAACAGCCGGCGCGTGGCGGCCTCGATGCGCGGCCGGTGCGCGTCGAACGCGACGATCATGTCCTCCAGCCGGGGCGACGCGGCGCCGAAGTGATCTTCGAGCGCTTCCGCGGTGATCATGCACTCCACCCTCTGCCCATCGACCATTGCCGGAAACGCCAAAGTAAGTTCGCGACCTGAATATTCAGGGGCTTCGTTCGGGAATTGGATCTGCATGGGAGTCACCTGGAAGAGTGCGCGCACGATGCGCTCGGGTAATGCACGCGCTGATTGCTTGCTATCGCGTCCGCCGCTCGTTCCTCCTTGTCCCATGCAGCCGACGCGGGCCGTCGCCTCGACGCGGCATCGTCAGTTCGCGCCACGCGGAGGTGAATTGATTCACTTTAGACGAGTTCGGGCCAGGTGCAAGATTTCCCCCGATTTTTTCTTGAAGGCGCGACGCGCCGATGTTGCGGCGCGGCATAAAGCGGTGTCGGATCCCGTGTAAAGTGTCGCGCACCTAGTCATTGACTTGCACGATGTCCGCCCCCACCCGCCCGCCTGTGGTTCGCGTCGAACCGCTCGGCCAGAGCTTCGAAGCGCCCGATTCGCTGACGATTCTCGAAGCCGCCGCTTTCGCCAATCTGCGTTTGCCGCGTTCGTGCCGCAACGGCACGTGCCGAACATGCTTGTGCCGGATGACGTCTGGGCGTGTGCGCTACACGATTGAATGGCCCGGCGTGAGCCGCGAGGAAAAGGCGGACGGTTATATCCTGCCGTGCGTGGCGGTCGCGGAAACCGACCTGGTGATCGAAGTGCCGGATGCGGTCGCGATACCGGCACGGTGAGCGGGAGCATGGGGGCCTGGCGCCCCGCTCGCCGACGCTTTCACGCGCTGTGTCTTACCGCGCGTTGCCCATTGCGCGGGCGATTTTCTTGTCCGTGTTGTACTGACTCAGCGCATACACCGACCAGATGGCCGCCGGCACCCAGCCGATCACCGTGATTTGCAGAATCAGGCAGATGATGCCCGCAAACGGACGGCCGATCGTGAAAAACTGCAGCCACGGCAAAATGATGGCAAGCAAAAGACGCATTCGGTTTTCCTGTTCCTGTGATTACGGCAGCATGGGCGAGTCCGCCGGGGACGCATCTGCCTCGTTGTTGAACTCATCGAGCGGCGCAAAACGCGGCACCTTGACACCTTCCTGCTCTACCAGCTCGAAAAACACCGTCGCTGGACGGGTCCAGATCGTACCATTGCCCGCCTTGTAGACGATCATCGTGACCGTCGGATCCGATTCGAGCGTGGCCTCGCAGACCAGTTCGTAAATGCCGCCTTTGTAGTGTCGGTAGCGCATGGTGTGTGTCCTTATTTTGGGCGTCATCGATGCACTTTCAAACGTGGCGCGCCGGAGCTCAGCCGCCCTCTTTCATCTGCTTCAGGATCTTGTAGACGGTCGCGCGGCCCATCGTCAGCACCGCGGCCACGTAGTTCGCCGAGCTGCGGCCGCGAAACGCGCCCTGCGCGTGCAGCGCCTCGACGATTTCACGCTTGTGCTCGCGCGTCAGCGCATTGATGCCGATCTGCCGGTCACGCAGCCACGTGTGCAGATACGTGTTGATGCGGTCCTGCCAGTCGTCGCGGAACAGATCGTCGGCAGGCGCGTCCGTCATCGCGCCGCCCTTGATGAACAGATCGAGCGTCGAGCGCACATCCTCGAACACCGCGATGTTGAAGTTCACGCACAGGATGCCGGCGGGCTTGCCGTCGTCGTCGAACAGGATGTTGCTCACGCAGCGCATGCGGCGGCCGTCCCAGTTCAGCTTTTCGTAGGGACCGATGGTCTGGCCGCGCGCCGCGAAGTGAGCGTCGTCGAGCACCGACGGCGCGCCCACCTCGAGCCGCGACAGATTGTTCACCAGATACGCGATGGTCTGATCGCGCAGATCGTGAATCACCACCTCGGCGCACGGATAGAGCAGCGCGGCGATGCCGTCGGCGATCGGCGCGTAGCGCTTCAGCAGCAGGTCTTTGACAGGAGACACGTTCGGGTTGCGCATGGAAAAAACGCGAGGTTCGAAGGAGGCGGCGCGCGATAGCGGATGACGACGAAGCCAGATGCCCGCAGTGGACGCCGGCGCGCACGCTCGGTCCGCAATTCAGGAAGTCGCCATTGTAGCGGCCTCGCGCTGGCGCCGCGAATCGATGCCGGACGGCTATTTTGTCTACCTCGCGAGCGCATTTTTTTCGTGCGATAAACACTGATTCACCGACACCCAACCGAACGGAGCCAACCGATGGCCACACTCGAAGCGCTTCGCGCCGTGCTCGACGACAAGCGCACGCCGGAGATCATTCGCAACCACATCATCGATTCGCTGCAGTACGCGCTGTGCAACTATGGTCAGGTCTTCACGGCGAAGGAAGTCGAATGGCTGGCCGGCTGGGACGATGCGCGCCTGCCGCTGGTGGCCGCGCGCGAATTGCAGAAGCGCGTCGCCGAGACGTCGCGCTGACGCACGCGTTCGGATAGCGAGACTCGCGCGCCACTCGCGCAATTCGCGCGTCCGTCACCGGTCCCGCATCCGACACGACTTCGCCAACCGCCCGCGAAGCCCCGCCAGTCGGGCGTTCCGGTCGTGCGCTGAAGTTGGCACTATCCAATCAGCCCTATTTCAGGCATCATGTTGCAATTGTTGTACCTCGCACCCATATAGCACTGGCAGCACCAGGCAGTCTCAACCCGGCATCTCCGCACCACCCCCGACTGTTCGACCGCCCTTTATCTGCGATCCCGTCACTCCGGCAATGCGCCGCCCGCATTCGCCGTCGCGAGAAGTACACCGAGCGGTTCAGCATCATGCGTCCGGCGCCCGAATTGACGCGCCGCCTCAGCGTTTTTTCGGTCGAATCCGCGTTTTCGCGCGACCGCTCGGGCCATTGTCATTGAGCCCGCCGGGTCTAGCAGGCCTGTGCCAACCATTTTTATCGCCGGCGCGCCCATCGGTGCTGCGCCGCCGGTCCGCGCCGTGACGCGTCAAAGGAGCGTTGCCGGAAGCAGCGCCCCGCACGCGGCGCGTGGACCACGCAATACAGGACATGTTGCTCATGAATTCAGCAGTCAGGACCTACAAGGGTTACGAAATTCACCCGCTCGTTTATCCGCGCCGCCCCGCGGGCGCGCAAGCGACCCGCAATCCGGGCGCCGGTTACGACGCTTCGGTGCGCATCTGCCGCGTCGGCGCCAATGCGGCGGCCGACGGCCGGGTATTTCGCCTGCAGTACCTGTTTCCGTTCGACGGCATGGGCAAGGCGCGCATCGCGTGCATGGCGCATGCGGAACGGCTGATCGACGGCCAGGTGAGCGGTCAGTCGGTCAGCGATCTTTGAGCGGCGTCATCGGCGCGTCACTCATGTCGCGCAGCGTGCTTTCGGGCGCCGCTGCTTTTCAAACGAATCCACAGTCGCGCCGCTCGCAATGCCCGCGGCCGATTTCCCCTTTATCCCATCGACCAGGAGTTATGCATGGCGAAAGAAGAACTGCTTGAACTTGACGGTATCGTCGACGAAGTGCTTCCGGATAGCCGCTACCGCGTGACGCTCGACAACGGCGTCGTGGTCGGCGCCTATGCGTCCGGGCGCATGCGCAAGAACCATATCCGTATTCTCGCGGGCGATCGCGTGACGCTCGAATTGTCGGTCTACGACCTGACCAAGGGGCGGATCAATTTCCGCCACAAGGACGAGCGTTCGAGTGGCGGCGGTGCGCCACGGCAGGCGGCGCGGCGCAGGTAAGCAGGGGTCACGGCGCCGCCCTTCGTACCTGCGATCTTGTGCAGGCGATGCGGGTAGCCCGCGAAAGCGCGAGGCCCGACTGACTCGCGCCATACCTTCCGACTCCGCGTTCTGCTTGAACGCGCTACGTCAGCCTCGCCGCCCAAGCGCGTGAAATAGACGTCTTCCCTGACATTCGGGATGCTCGCCAGCGCTTGCTCGACCGTCGTACGCCGCAACACGCGCGGCGTCTTGATTGGAATCTGGCGGCACGCCGCTTCGGTGACCACGCACGTCGCAGCGCGTCTCGCTAAACCCCAAACACCCGCTCCCCAATCCTCCCCGCCCGCGCTCTTGCGCACCTGCTCGACCACCCGCTCCTCCAGCTCCGACAGACGCTCGCGCATCGCCGTCACCGTGGCCTGCAGGTCGCCGGCATCGAGTGCGTCGATGATCCGCGCGTGCTCATCGGCGGAACAGCTCGAGCCCTTCGACGGATCGAACAGCGCCTTGTATAGCTCTGTCTTCGCGACGCGTTGCCCGACCAGTCCAAGCAACTCGGTGCCGCCCGCCAGCTCCGTCAGCAGTACGTGAAACTGGCCGGCCAGGCGCACGGATTCACCGATGGTGCCCGACGCCGCGCCGCTGCTGTGGATCGGTATCGCGGGCGCGGGGCTCGGCGGCGTGTTTTCGCTGACGCTCGTGACCGCGATGGATCATTCGACCGATCGTCGCGTGGCCGGCCAGCTGGTCGGGTTCACGCAGGGCGTCGCCTTTATCGTTGCGGCGGTTGCGCCGCTCGTGGCCGGCATCGTGCGCGGCTGGAGCGGCGGATTCGTCGCCGCGTGGATCATGCTCGCCGGCTGCATCGCCGCGATGATGGCGGTGACCTTGCTGTTTTCACCGCGCAGTTATTCGCGCTGGCTATAAGGCTCCAGGGCTGCTGCCGCGACGAACGCGATGCGCCGCTTCGGTGCATCGGGCGCCCGCTGTCCCGCATGCCCCTCGCCGGTGCAGCGCGACCGACGTGGCAGCGTCACCTCTTTCGCGGACGATTCGCAGCCATCGCCCGCAAAAAAACCCCAATCGATCCCCGCCATTCGCGCGAATGCGCTCACACACCTCGTCAAGCCCCGTCGCGCGAAGGCTGGCATATCCATTGCTTTACTGATAGTCAGATGCCCCTTCCCCTGACTCCATGCTGCGTGTTCTCCTTGTCACCGACACCGACAAACCCATCGGCGATCTGCGCGACGCGCTCGCCTGTCTCGGCTGCGAAATGCTCGCCGGCACCGCGACGCCGCAGGCGCTGCATCGCGCGGTTCAGGACGAGCGGCCCGACGTCATCATCATCGATACGGAGTCGCCGTCGCGCGATACGCTCGAACAGCTCGCCGTGATGCACGCGACCGCGCCGCGCCCCGTGCTGATGTTCAGCCACGACGCGAACCAGCAACTGATCCGCCAAGCGGTCAACGCGGGCGTCACCGCGTATCTGGTCGAAGGCCTCGCGACCGAACGGCTCGCGCCGATTCTCGAAGTCGCGCTCGCGCGTTTCGCGCAGGAGTCGCAATTGCGCGAGCGGCTCGCGCAGGCCGAAAACGAACTGGCCGAGCGCAAGCTGATCGATCGCGCGAAACGCCTGCTAATGGATCAGCAGAAACTCACCGAACCGGCCGCCTACGCGAGTCTGCGCAAACGCGCGATGAACCAGGGCGTCAAACTCGCCGAGGTCGCGCGCGAGGTCGTCGCGTCGGCCGGCTCGCTCAAATGATGCGCTCATGAATCCAGCCTCTTCCGTCACCGCGGCGGCCTTTGCCGAGCCGCCTGAAAAGACCCATCTGCGGCTCGGCTTCGTCGCGTTGTCCGACGCGGCGCCGCTGATCGCGGCGAAGCTGCTCGAGTTCGGCCATGCGCACGGGCTCACGCTCGAACTGTGCCGCCAGCCGTCGTGGGCCGCCGTGCGCGACAAGCTGCTAGCCGGCGATCTCGACGCCGCGCACGCGCTTTACGGGCTCGTGTATGGCGTGCAGCTCGGCCTCGGCGGCCCGCGCACCGACATGGCCGTGCTGATGGTGCTGAACCGCAACGGCCAGGCGATCACGCTGTCGAATCGGCTCGCCGATGCGCTCGCGAAGCATGGGACATTGCGCGAGGCGCTCGCGACGCTCGGCCGCAAGCCGGTGTTCGCGCACACCTTCCCGACCGGCACGCATGCGATGTGGCTGTACTACTGGCTCGCGGCGCAAGGCGTCGATCCGTTGCGCGACGTCGACAGTGTCGCGATTCCGCCGCCGCAGATGGTCGCCGCGCTTGCCGAAGACCGGCTCGACGGTCTGTGCGTCGGCGATCCGTGGAATGAAATGGCCGAGGCGCACGGCGTCGGCAAAACGATCGCTTATTCGAGCGAGGTGTGGCCCGAGCATCCCGAGAAAGTGCTCGCCTGCCGACGCGATTTCGTCGATGCGCATCCGCGCACGACGCGCGCGCTCGTGCAGACCGTGCTCGAAGCGTGCCGCTGGCTCGACGGCGTCGGGCATCGCGACGAGATCGCCCGCTGGCTCGCGCGACCCGATTACATCGGTATCGACGAGACGCTGATTGCGGCGCGGCTCGGCGACCACCTCGACACGGCGAACCCGCGCCGCCTGCCGATGCGTTTCTTCGACGACGGCGCGGTCAACTACCCGCATCCATTCGAAGGCGCGTGGTTCCTCACGCAGTTCGAGCGCTGGGGGATCATCGACGCGCGCAACGACTACGACGCGGTCGCCGCGCGCATCAACCAGACGCAGTTGTATCGCAAGGCCGCCGCGCGCGTGAACGTGCGGGTGCCCGGCGAGGACGTCACCAAGGAACTGATCGACGGCGCGGTGTGGGGAAGCGGCTCACCATCCGCCGCTTATGCGCGGCGTTTTGCGATCCGCCGCTGAGCGGACCGCACACGAAAGCCCCGAGAATCCCCTGCGCTAACTGCCCACGAAACGCCAACGGCGATCAGGTGAACAGTCGGCGTTGCCGAAGCTCAGAAGTTGTACTTGTCGATGTTGCTCGCATCGAACGTGGTCGGCGGCCCGAGAATGATTTCGCCTTGCGCGCCGATCGTGCGCTTGCCGAGCTTGCCGGCGTCGAACGTTTCGCCCTCCTTACCCGTGATCTTGCCCGACGCGAGCGATGCCGCCGCGTACGCGGCCAGATAGCCGAGCTCGCTCGGATCCCACAACTGGAACGCGGTCACGGTGCCGTTCTTCACGAACGCGCGCATCTGGTTCGGCGTGCCGAGGCCCGTCACCGCCACCTTGCCCTTGCTCGACGACGACGAGATATAGCGCGCCGCCGCCGCGATGCCGACCGTCGTCGGCGCGACGATCGCCTTCAGGTTCGGATACGCCTGCAGCAAGCCCTGCGTTTCGACGAAGGACTTCTGATCGTCGTCGTTGCCGTACGCGATCTTGACGAGCTTGATCTTCGAGTACTCCGGTTTCTTCAGTTCCTCCTGCATCCACTTGATCCAGGTGTTCTGGTTCGTCGCGTTCGGCGTCGCCGACAGAATCGCGAACTCGCCCTCGCCGCCCATCAGCTTCGCGACCAGTTGCACCTGGCCGCGGCCGATGCCTTCGGCGTTCGCCTGATTGACGAACAGCTGGCGGCCCTCGGGCGCGGTATCGGAGTCGAACGTGACGACCTTGATGCCCTGACCCATCGCCTTCTTCAGATACGGCACGACCGCGTTCGCATCGTTGGCGGCAATCACGATCGCATCCTGGTGCTGCGTGATCAGCGTGTTGATGTACGACACCTGCGACGACGCGCCCGCATCCGACGGCCCGACCGCCTTGCCCACGCCGCCGAATTCCTTGATCGCGGCGAGGCCGCCGTCGTCGGCGATCACTTCGTACGGGTTGTTGATCTGCTTCGGCACGAACGCGATCTTCAGCCCGCTTTTCAGTTCCGCGGCGAACGCGCCGCCGCAGCTGATCGCGAGCAACGCGGCGCAGAGCGCGGCCATGCCGGTGTGACGTAGAGGTTTGAACATGAAGTGTCTCCTGCGTTGTTGTTGGACAGAGAGGGGAAGCTAGGTTGCGGATGAAGAAGACGCGGCGGCGGACTTCGCGATGAAACGCCGGTCGCGCGCCGCACGCCAGCGCGCGACGAGGTTCGGAATCAGCACCGACGCGAGCAGCAGCACGCCGGTCACGATGGTCAGCGTTTCGCTGGATACGTCGTCGAGCGTCAGCGCGTTCTTGAGCACGCCGATGATCAGCAGCGACAGCAGCACGCCGACCATCGAGCCGCGTCCGCCGAAAATGCTGACGCCGCCGAACAGCACCGCGGCGATCACCGACAGCTCGAAGCCCTCGCCGTTATCGCCGCGCGCGCTCGTGAAGCGCAGCGTATAGACGATGCCCGCGAGCGCGCTGACGAGACCCGACAGCACGAACAGGCGCAAGCGGATCTTCGCGACCTCGATGCCGGAGAACGCGGCGGCGGTCGGATTCGCGCCGATCGCATAGAGACTGCGGCCGAACGCGGTGGCTTGCAGCAGAACCGTGAACAGCACGGCGGCGACGATCACGATCACGAACGGCAACGGAATGAACGTAGGGCCAAGCGTGTTCATGCCGAACGCCGTATACGCGGCCGGAAAATCCGCGACCGCCTGATCGCCGAGCAGCACATACGCGAGACCGCGAAACAGCGCGAGCGTACCGATCGTGACCGCGAGCGACGGCAGGTTCAGCTTGACGATCACGAGGCCGTTCAGCAGACCCGCCAGCGCGCCGGCGATCAGCACCACAACGATCACGACCGGCATCGGCAGACCCATGTGCCACAGCACGCCCATCAGCGCGCTCGACGCGCCCAGCACCGACGCGACCGACAGATCGATTTCGGCGGCGACGATGATCAGCGTCATCGGCAGCGCCATCAGCGCGATCTCGGTCAGATCGGCGAGCACGTTGCTCAGGTTCGCGCCGGTCAGAAACACCGGCGACAGCCAGCGGCCCAACACCAGCGACACGATCAGCACGATCACCAGCAACACTTCCCACTGCAGCGGCGTTTCGCGCTTGCGCGTGAGCAGCGCGGAATCGGGTTTAGCCATGATCGCGTTTCCTCATCATGCGTTTGGCGACGGAGCGGGCCAGCAATGTATCAGCGGCGATCGCGGCGACGATCAGCGCGCCCTGGATCGCCTGCTCCCAGAACGGCGACACGTGCAGCACGACGAGCGCGATGCTGATCACGCCGAGCACGAGCGCACCGAGCGTCGCGCCGAGGATCGTGCCGACGCCGCCCGTAATCGCGACACTGCCGACCACCGCCGCCGCGACGACCTGCAATTCGATGCCCTTCGCGGTGCTGGCATCGACGGTGCCGAAGCGCGCGAGCCACAACGCGCCCGCAAAGCCCGCGATCGCGCCGGACAACAAAAAGCCCGACATCACGCGACGCTCGACGTTGACGCCCGCGAGCCGCGCGGCTTCCGGATTCGAGCCGATCGCATAGTGCTCGCGACCGCCGCGAAACTGCTTCAGATACACCGACAGGCCGGCGAGTACGACGATCGCGATCAGCGCGAGCGTCGGGATGCCGAGCAGCGTGCCGGTCGCGAGCCGCGAGTACGCATCGGGCAGACTGGTCGCGTTGATCTGGCCGCCGTGCACCCATGCGTAATCGGCGCCGCGAAAGATGTACAGCGTCGACAGCGTCGCCACCAGCGAAGGCACGCGCCCCACCGCGACGAGCAGCGCATTGATGCCACCCGCGACGAGCCCGATCGCTAGCCCCGCGGCCAGCGCGACGAGCACCGGCATATGCGGGAACGCAACGTACAAACTCCCCACGGCGTATGCGCTGATACCCACCGTCGAGCCGACCGACAGATCGATATGCCGCATCAGGATCACGACGGTCATCCCAGCCGTCAGCAGACCGATGATCGACACGTTCAGCAGCACGTCGCGCAGGTTCTGCATATTCAGGAACTGCGGCTTCGCAAGCCCGGTCCCCGCGATCAGCAAGATCAGCACGACGAACAACGTGGTTTCGCGGCTCTTCGCGACGCTCGCGACGAGGCCGCCCGATGAAGCGGCGGAACGCTTCGGCAGCGACTGCCGCACCGGCGCGGGATGGGTCGAATGGCGCATCATGCTGCACGTCCCAATGGTGAAAGTCCCTGACCGAGCGCGGCGCCCATGATGCGCTCCTCGTTCGCGTCGGCGCGCGCGAGCTCCGCGCTGATGCGGCCTTCGTGCATCACGAGCACGCGATCGGCCATACCGAGCACCTCGGGCAACTCGCTCGAAATCATCAGCACGGCCATGCCATCGCGCACGAGTTCGGCGAGCGCGCCATACACCTCGGCTTTCGCACCGACGTCGATGCCGCGCGTCGGTTCGTCGATGATCAGCACTTTCGGGCCGGTCGCGAGCCACTTGCCGAGCACGACCTTCTGCTGGTTGCCGCCCGACAGCGTACCGACCGGCGCCCCCGGGTCGCCCGCCTTCAGGCGCAGACGCGTGCCCCACTTGTTGGCGAGCTGCGTTTCGCTGCGCGCCGAAATGAGCCCATGCCGAACGAGCCGTCCGAGCACCGTCATCGACGCATTGCGCGCGATGCTCAGTTCGAGCGCGAGCCCTTGCTGGCGGCGATCCTCCGGCACGAGCGCGAGCCCGGCGCGCACCGCGGCCGCGGGCTTGCCGGTGTCGAGCCGCTTGCCGGTCAGCCACACTTCGCCGGAATCGAGCGGATCGATGCCGAAGATCGCCCGCGCGACCTCGCTGCGTCCCGCGCCGACCAGACCCGCGAGCGCGACGATCTCGCCGGCGCGCACGTCGAACGAGACATCCTTGAACACGCCGATGCGCGTCAGGCCGCGCACCGACAGACGCACGTCGCCCGGTATGCAATCGGCCTTCGGATAGAAGGTTTCCAGATCGCGGCCGACCATCTTTGCGACGATCGCATCGGTGCTCAGATCGGCGGTCAGCGCGTCGAAGACCTTCGCGCCGTCACGCATGATCGTCACGCGCTGCGTCAGCACGAATACTTCGTCGAGTCGGTGCGTGATGAACAGAATCGCGACGTCGCGTTCGCGCAGCTTCCGCACGATCGCGAATAGCCGCTCGACTTCAGGCAGCGACAACGCGGCCGTCGGTTCATCCATGATCAGCACGCTCGCGTTCAGCGACAACGCCTTCGCGATTTCGATCACCTGCTGATCCGCGATCGACAGACCGCGCACCAGTTGATCCGCGCGCAACTCGACGCCGAGCGAGGCGAGCAGTCCGTCCACTTCGCGATGCATCGCGTCGTACTGAATGCGGCCGAAGCGGTCGACCGGCTGCCGGCCCATGAAAATGTTCTCCGCGATCGACAGATCGAAGAACAGCGTCGGCTCCTGATAGATGACCGCAAGCCCGGCGTCGCGCGCTTCGGCCGGTGTTGCGAAGCGGCGTGCCTCGCCGTTCACCAGCAGTTCGCCGGCGTCGGGTTGATGCACCCCGGCGAGAATTTTCACGAGCGTCGATTTGCCCGCGCCGTTCTCGCCGAGCAGCGCATGCACCTCGCCGGGCCACAACACGAGGTCGCCGTCGGACAGCGCGCGCACCCGGCCGAAGGATTTGCTCGCGTGCCGCAATTCGAGTCGCGGCACCGCGGAAGGGGATGGCTGCACTGCGTGTCTCCTTTTTTTGCGGCTGTCTTCTCTTCGACGCGCGGCGCGTCAAATCCGGTAGTACCGTTCCGCGTTGCGCCGAAACAGCGCGTCCTTCTCAGCCTCGCTCGCATCGCCAACGATCGCCGCATACGCGCGCCACAAATCCGTATACGAACCAAACAGCCGGTCGACCGGAAAATTCGACGCGAACATCGCGCGTTCGACGCCGAACGTATCGATCGTTTCGAGCACATAAGGCCGCAGGCTTTCGACGGTCCAGTGATGATCGAACATCGCGAGCCCGCTGATCTTCACCGCGACGTTCGGACACGCCGCGAGCAGGCGCATGCCTTCGCGCCACGCGCGGTAACCGGCCACGCTATTACGATCGACGAACATGCCCGCATGATTGACGACCAGAAGCGTGTCCGCATGCGCACGCGCGAGCGCGGCCGCCTCTTCCATTTGCGACGGATACAGCTGCAGATCGAACGACAGGTCATAACGGCGCAGCAACGCGAAATGCTCGCGCCACCGCGGCTCGCGCATGTAATGACGGCCGACGTAATCGAACAGTTTGTTGTCGTGCACGTTGAGAATCTGCCGGATGCCGCGCGTATTCGCGAACGACGCATGCGCTTCGAGCAACGCGGGCGCATTTTGCGCGGACAGGTCCACGGCGGCGACGATCGCGTT
The DNA here is from genome assembly GCF_014201005.1 of Paraburkholderia lebeckiae. Classification (NCBI taxonomy): domain Bacteria; kingdom Pseudomonadati; phylum Pseudomonadota; class Betaproteobacteria; order Burkholderiales; family Burkholderiaceae; genus Paraburkholderia; species Paraburkholderia lebeckiae. The sequence goes on from NZ_JACHDK010000026.1 coordinate 45,942, forward strand.
CGGCATGCCGCGCGAGGCGTCGCGATCCGCGATCGACTGCAACCAGCGCGTTTCCTCGACGGGATCGGCCGGATCGTGATTCGCTTCGACGTGCACGAGCTTCAGCACGTCGATGTCGCCCGCTTCACCGAGCAGATCGTCGAGCAGATAGTCATGCTTCAGATCGCTCGCATCGCCGACGAACGACACGCCCGGGTTCTCCAGCCACGGATAGCGATGCGTCTTCAGATCCCACAGATGGATATGCGAATCGACAACCTGCATGCGGCACCTTCGTCCGGTGAAAAGCGTTTCGAGGTTCGTGCGTCGTTGCGGGGTTCTGCTGGGTTCAGCGCGACTCAATGACTGAGATGAAAGACCGGTTCGAGCGTCTGCGACAGCGGCGTGTGATCGGGCGCGGTCTGCATGATGTCGGCCATGTAATCCCACCATTTGCGCATCACGTCGAGTTGCGGCAACTGGTCCATCGTGTGATCGCTGGTGCGCGAGAGCACCGCGAAAAGATGATGCGTGTCGGGGTCGAAGAAAATCCGGTAGTCGCGCACGCCGGCGTTGTGCAGTGCGTCAACGAGCTCGGGCCAGATCTCCGTATGACGCCGTTCGTATTCTTCGCGCATGCCGGGGTTCAGCACCATCCGGAAAGCGATTGTCTCCATTGCGGCCTGTCTCCTGTAGCTCTTCGAACGACTATAATTCCTGCATCGATAGCCTCTCAATCCGTTGTTGGGATTGGGCGATCCACAAACCGAATCGCACGGGCACTCCTACTGGCACCATGAGCCAACATTCAGCCGCCGTCGCACTCGTCAATCGTCTCAAGTTCAAGCATCTCGCCCTGCTCGTCGCACTCGACGACACCCGCAACCTGCATCAGGCCGCCGAGGCCGTCAACGTCGCGCAACCGAGCGCGAGCCGCATGCTCGGCGACATCGAGGAAGCGTTCGGCTTCCTGCTGTTCGAGCGCAACGCGCGCGGCATGACGCCGACGCCGCTCGGCGTCGTCACGCTCGCTTACGCGCGCCGTGCGCTCGCCGAGCTCACACGCTTCGCCGAAGACCTCGATGTCAAACGCCGCGGCGGTCACGGCCAGTTGACCGTCGGCGCGATCATGGGCGCCGCGCCCGATCTGCTGGCGATGTCGGTCGCCGCGCTGAAGACCGAAAGCCCGCTGCTCAGCGTGCGCATCCTCGGTGAAACAAGCGATCAGGTCGTGCAATTGCTGCATCGGCGCGAGGTGGATCTCGCGCTGGGGCGCCTGACCAACCCTCTGCAGCACAACGACTTCAGCTTCGAGCCGCTCGCGCGCGAAACGCTGCTGCTCGTCGTGCGCGCCGTGCATCCGCTCGCGCGGCGCACGCGCATCACGTTGCGCGAACTGGTCGCGTGGCCGTGGGTTGCGCAACCCGTCACGAGTCCGGCGCGCGTGCTGTTCGAGGAAGAACTCGCGCGTGCCGGGCTCGCCACGCCAGTCAATCTGACCGAATGCGCGTCGATCTTCGCGACGCTGCAATTGCTCGAGAATTACGATGCGGTCGCGATGCTGCCGGAGTCGGTCGTGCGCGATCATGTGCGCGGCGGCCTGCTGGTCGCGCTGCCGCTCGAAATCGGCAAGAGTCTCGCGGGTTTCGGCATTCTCACGCGCAAGGAAGAGCAGCTCGCCGAGCCGGCGCTGCGCTTCATCGAACTGCTGCGCGGCTTCTCGCGCGACCTCGCGCGCGACAATCCGGCCGCCGCACCCGGCACGCCGACTACGCCCGTCATGGTCAATTGACGCCCGCATCGCGCGCCGCTTATTGCAGGTTCACGAACAGGCCGCCGTCGACGAGCAGCGCGGCGCCCGTCACATAGCGCGCGCGGTCCGACGCGAGAAACACGACGCAATCGGCGACGTCGTCGGGACGCCCGAGGCGGCCGAGCGGAATGCGCTTTTCGAAGTAGGCCTTCTTCGCTTCGTCGGCGAGATCTTCGGCGTTCAGATCGGTGGCGATCGTGCCCGGCATGACAGAGTTGCAGCGGATGCCGAACGGCCCCAACGCGATCGCGCACGACTGCATCAGCGAATGCACGCCGGCCTTGGTCGGCGTGTAATGCGTTTGCATGCCGCCGCCCACCAACGCGCTGATCGAACTCGTCGCGACGATCGCGCCGCCGGTGCCCTGCTTTTTCATCTGCTGCGCGGCGGCCTGCGTCACGAAGAACGCGCCGTTCAGGTTGACCGCGACCGTCGATTCGAGCACGTCCGCCGGCATGTCGAGAAAAGCGTGAAACGGGCAGATGCCGGCATTGCTCGCGAGCACGTCGAGCTTGCCGAACGCGTCGAGCGTCCGTCGCACCAGCTCCTGGCCGGTGTCGCGCGCCGCGACGTTGCCTTCCACCGCGATCGCGCGCCGCCCCAACGCCTCGATTTCGCCGACGACTTCCTCGACCGCCGAGCGCCGGCCATACGATGCGTCGTTGTCGCCCCAGTAGTTGATCGCCACGTCCGCGCCTTCGCGCGCGCAGGCCACCGCGATCGCGCGTCCGATGCCGCGCGAGCCGCCGGTGACGATCACGACTTTGTCCTTGAGCAGCACCCTAATCTCCTTTGCGGCGGTTCGCCATTCGGCACAGGTTCAAAACGTTCGACACGTTCAATGCGGATAAGGCCGCACCAGCGCGCATTCCGGATTGAGCCGCACGCCAAAGCCCGGCGTGTCCGGCACCTTCATGCGCCCGTTCACCGGCACCGGCTCGTCGAGCAGCAGCGGATTGAACATCGGCACGACTTCGTCGGCTTTCGGCGCCATCATCAGAAACTCGGAGAACGGCGAGTTATGGCGCGTGACGACGAAGTGATAGCTATACACCGACGACCCATGCGGCACCACCATCACGTTGTGCGCATCGGCGAGCGCGGAAATCTTGATCAGCTCGGTGATGCCGCCGCACCAGCCGACGTCGGGCTGGATCAGATCGCAGCACTGCATCTCCAGCAGCATCCGGAAGCCCCAGCGCGTCGCCTCGTGCTCGCCGGTCGACACCATCATGCCGCGTGGCACGTTGCGGCGCAGTTCGGCGTAACCCCAGTAATCGTCGGGAGGAAGACACTCCTCGACCCATTTGAGGCCGTATTGGTGCGCGCCTTGCGCGAGCCGCGTCGCGTAACGCACGTCGAGGCTCATCCAGCAGTCGTACATCAGCCAGAAGTCGTCGCCGACGCGCGAGCGCATGTCGGCGAGCTTGTCGAGGTTTTGCCTGAGTCCGTCTTCGCCTTCCGCGGGACCATGCTGCAACGGCAGCTTGCCGCCGATGAAGCCCATCTCCTTCGCGAGATCGGGCCGCGCGCCGGTCGCATAGAACACCAGCTCGTCGCGCACCGGGCCGCCCAATAGTTGATACACGGGCTCCTTGCGAACCTTCGCGAGCAGATCCCACAGCGCGAGATCGACACCGGAAATCGTGTTCAGCACGACGCCCTTGCGCCCGTAGTACAGCGTCGCGAAGTACATCTGATCCCACATCTTCTCGATGTCGGTCACCATCTGCCCTTCGAGAAAACGCGCGAGATGCTTTTCGACGATGAACGCGCCGATCTCGCCGCCGGTCGTCACCGCGAAGCCCACGGTGCCGTCGCTCGCTTCGATTTCGACGACCAGCGTGCCGAGCACATTGATGCCGAACGACTGGCGGCTCTGGCGGTACTCGGGATAACGCGCCATCGGCGTCGCGATGTGATCGTCGATCCAGTGTCCGCCGGCCTGGTCGTGATAGTCCGCGCCGCCGCCGCGAACGATGAAGGCACGCACGTGCCGGATGGTAGGCATGGCCATGAAAGGGCTCCGTGAGAGAGGCGTCGAAGCGGCTCGACAACGCGCGTTCGACGCGTGTGCAATACGCTGCGGGACGTGAGCACCGTGTGAGCAATGCACGGGCAGCGCGCTCAATAGGTGGCGCGGCCGCCCGACAGGTCGAATACCGAGCCGGTGCTGAAGGCGCAGTCTTCGGAAGAGAGCCACAGGATCAGCGACGCCGCTTCTTCCGGCAGCAGGAAACGGTTCATCGGAATCTTCGACAGCATGTAGTCGATGTGCTGCTGCGACATCGAATCGAAGATTTCGGTCTTGGCCGCGGCCGGCGTGACCGCATTGACGAGGATGTTGCTGGTCGCGAGTTCCTTGCCGAGCGACTTGGTGAGCCCGATCAACCCCGCTTTCGACGCGCTGTAGTGCGAAGCATTCGGATTGCCCTCCTTGCCCGCCACCGACGCGATATTGACGATGCGGCCGTAGCCCTGCTTCAGCATCTGCGGCACGACCGCGCGGCAGGTCAGGTAAGGGCCGATCAGATTCACGTCGATCACGCGGCGCCACATGTCGGGCGCAAGCTCCCAGGTCGTGCCGTTGCCGCCGGTGATGCCCGCGCAGTTGATCAGCACGTCGATCGAGCCGTGCTCGGCCACCGTTTGCGCGGCGGCCTGCTGGACCGCGGCGTCGTCGGTCAGCTCGACCGTGACGGCGCTCACCTTGCCGAGTTCGCTCAGCTCGCGCTGACTGCGCGCGAGCCGTTCGCTATCGACGTCCCACAACGCGACCGACGCGCCCGAGCGCAACGCCCGCTGCGCGACCGCGTAGCCGATGCCACGCGCGCCGCCGGTGATGACGACCGTGCGCCCCTCCAGATCGATCCGATTCATTGCTGTGCTCCTGTGGGCCGCCGTGCGGCGTGCCATCGAGTTGTTGTATATCGCTGCGGTCAATATACGGGCGGTGCGATGCGCCAACAATTCGACTATTGGAGGGGGCAATAGCAAAAGTGGATCGGCAGCGGGAGCGAACGCTAAAGGGAAGCGAAGCGGCTAATCCTCGGCAGCGACGAAAAGCATCGACACATACAGAATGGTCGACACGACGATGATGCCGACGCCGAGCAGCACCTTGGTCTGGTCGAAGTTGATCCCGCCGATGATCGCTATGCCGATCCCGAACACCGACGACAACGTGCCGAGCGCCGCGAGGCCCACGTGTATCTTGCTGCGGACCAGCCGTTTGCGCTCCGATTCCGCAGTGGTTTCCGTTTCGCTCCGTTCCATTCCCCGCTCCTTCGCGCGCGACGCGATGACCATCGTGAAACCTGAGCCGCAATGGCCGGCGCGCGACATCGAACCGCCGGTTGCGGTTCGACGCCGTGCAACCTCTACGCTTCAGCGTAGTTTATTTAAGCCTTCTCGATCGCCGTTATTTGACGTCCGCGCCATTGCGCGACACCGACGCCGCGATGGCCGAGACGAACACCGCGCGCACCGAATCGCCGACCTTCAGTTTCTCGAGCGCAATGTCCGGCGCCACGTCGAGCGTTTCCGTGCGCGACGGCCCGCGCAGCGTGATCGTGCGCTTCTTGCGATCGATCTTGCGCACCGTCGCGACGACCTCGACGCGCCGCGCCGATGCAACGACACCGTTGGACGCAGGCTGCGTGACTTCGGTATCGATGCGCTGGCGGATTCCGTTCGGCGCGAGTTTGTCGACACCGACCAGCACCGCCTTCTTGTACGCAATCGTCACGACGTCGCCGACATGCAGCTTGCTGACGTCGGCGGCTTGCGGATTCACGTCGAAAGTCTCCTCGCCGCCTTGCGGGCCGCGCAGCGTCACGCTGTTCGTCGCGGGATCGATCGCGACGACGCGCGCCTGAACGTGCAGCAGCGCCGCGGCGCCAATTGCCCGCTGTTCCGGCGCGGACGCGGCCGCGCTGTCCTGTGCCAGCGCCGGACCCGCCGCCGCGACGCAAACCACCAACGCAACCGCGATCGCCTTCACCCGCATGAGCCCGGAGACCGTTGAATTGCAAGCCATGAAATGCTCCTTTTGATTGCGTCGTTGTTACGGCAAATGTTTTGTCGCAGATCGCGTACTACGCTTGGCACCGGCAAGTGCAGTCGCTTCGAATAAAAATAAAAACCGACTATTAATCGCTTTTATCGGACGGGGTTATGGTTTTTGAAACCAATGGCGGTTCCTGTCTAATGCGTCGATTCGTCCCGGAGAACTGGTCGTGAAAAGCGCGCGCTTCTCCATGCGATGCAATCGGTATGCGGAGTCGTGGCGGATGAGCTTGCGCAAGGAGCCGAGCAGCTTTGCGCATGCGTTCCCGCAAGCGTCAGCGGAGGGGTAGAGAGCTAGCCATAACATATTCCTCGCAACGAGATGGACTACCGGGCGACCCAACGTGAGCGGGTCCGGAAATTGCCGAACGTTATGACTATTTAAAACGGTTTCGGAGATGCTAGCAAACGCGCAAAGGAATGGCAAGACAAGTGGCGGCGCATCGCCATTCCCGATTAATCGGGTTTGCAGCGTCAAATCCTTTATGACGGTGGGCGATTCATTTGCCATAAAAATATGACGGCTGCAATTCGTTGAGCTCAAATGCCCGGCGACGCCGTCCTCGCTCTGGCTCTGTCCGGTTGCCTGACAACAGTCGAATCGGCGCATTCGAGATGCATTGAAAAGCGGTAGGCGAGCGGCAGATTGCCAATCGCCGAACGACTCCGCACAAACCCTTAATGGATGATACTGAAGCGATTACGCATCGCTGCGCGACGAATACAAAAAATTGTCGTCAATCATTGGAATACTGCGAACACGGCTGTATTGATCGAGCGAATTTTGCCGTCGAAGGACGCCTGAGCCGATGGCCACCCCCATGTGGGCATCACGGGCACAGGGTTTGCTAAAACTAGCGTCAGCGTCTGACGCACATACATTGATTTATCGAAAGGACACCACACATGGTCACGACTCGCCCCTGCACCGCCGCCTGCGTCATCGACGGCCGCCTCGTCACGCTGACGTTCTATCCGGACAACGGCGTGCTGCGTATTGCCGATTCGTCCGGCGCCTGTCTAAGAGAAACGCGCTGGCATGGGTCATGGCGCGCTCTGCTCGAGGAGTTCCGCGGTTACTACCAAACGGCGGAAAACGACGCGGCGCGCGGCTTCGACGATATCGTCGCCCGCCTCGTCGAGCGCAGCGCTGATGCCCAGCGGGAATTGGCATTCGCGTGAAATGGCATGCGCTTGCGATCAAGCGCGTGAGAGGCGGCGGCAGCGCTCGGCACCCGTTCGTTGCCTCGCGATCCGGGGTCGTTCCTGGCGCCCCGCTGCCGCTCGCGAACACTGGTCATTGACCGAAATAAGTCTTGCACTCCGTGCTGAACGAGCATGACCGGCCGCGCCGGCCTCCCGCTTGCGACTCGCCCGCCGGAACCCCACCATACGACGCGTTGCGTATGCCCTGCTCACGCGAGTCCCAGTTCTGACCGAACGACATGTCGGTCGTCGCCTGCGCCGATTCGTTCGCATCGTGCTCCATCATCGCGCGACCCGACACGGCGGGGCCCGCCTGGCCGCTCAACTCATCCGCGATGGCCGTTCTCGGCGCGAGAAACAGAACGGCGGTCGCGGCAATCATCAATATACGTACTCTCATTTCCGGACTCCTCGAATCCGGCGCAGCAGTGTTCGTCCTCCATAAGAATTGATCCGCGAACAGCCAACCTGCCCAATCGGGCCGAGGAACGGGTCGATGCCAATGCGCTACTGCTGCGACGGGTCACCGAACTAAACAGATGAAGAATTACCGCGCTTGCAACCGATACTCGACGCGTTCCCGAGCGTCGGCGGAATCGGCGCGCAAGGCGGCTGTAAGTCTGCATTGCGCAGCTTGTCGTCCTTCTTTTATAGTTCGCGCACCCCGGAATTCAATCCAGGAGCTTCCAGCAGTGTCGCCAATCGTCCACACCGTTCGACAAACCGCATTCACCGACAAATTCAACGTGAACTAAGCGTGCTTTGCTCGCGCATTGCGTTATCATGTTGCTACAACGCACAAAAAAGCGAACCCGCACGTCGGCGAAAGTCCGGTGAAAGACGGACAGCGTGGAACGACTCCATCCATTCGCAATCATTGCATCGAGACACAGAGTTTTTCATAGCGAACGTCAGGCTTACCGGCCTCGTTCGTCGCGTTGCGACATGCTGAAATATTTGCTGATCGAGACTCTCGGTTCGAGGGTCGGTTGTTCCAGCGGCCGTCTTTGTCCAAGGCCGTATTGCAGTTCAGGGAGCAACGTTTTTTAACCCGGCACATGACATTTCCGTCAATCGACAACCCCACCGTGGGGCGGCCCCATTCAGTCGGGCTCGACGCTTCGCCGCTTTTTCCCCGCAATCTGTCTTCGACAGCACGCTGCACGTTTTAGAAGGACGAATATCCTATGGACGAAAGGAAGCGAGATAGCATGATTGCGTATCTCCGCCATCGTATGGAAGAGTTTGGTATCAGACCAGAAGACCTTGCCGCAGCGCTGGCGACCGAGTCATTGGCCAAAAAGGCTGAGCGCTATCGCAATGCGACCGGAGACAGCTGGGACGGCAATGGCGAAATGCCGCAATGGTTGAAGCAGGCCATTAGTGCCGGCCAGAGCATTGAGCATTTCGAATTGGCCGCAAAACCGGCGCCCGCGCCCCAACCGAAAAAACAGGTGGACTGGTCGAATGACCCGTTCGCCGGCACGCGGCTCGGGCGTCCGAATAACCGCTAGGTGCAGGCCGCCGCGCTCGAAGGCGCGGGCACAATGGCTGCGGCTTCGAAACGAACCGCCGTGCCACGCACCAGTTTTGCGCCACCGCTTGCCACATTTACGGCATTCGCGGCATTCACCGTATTCCCCGCATTGACGGCATTCGCCGCATCGGCGCGATTCGCATGATTCGAGGCAGGCTGCGCATATTGCGGCAGCTCGATAAGCGCGCTGACCTGCCGGACGATCTGCCAGAAGGTCTTGTCGAAAAGACGGGCCTGCTCGTCAGCGGACCCGTGGCCGCCCGCGAGCGGATCGGTAATGGTCCAATAGACGAACGCCGGTGCGCCGGGAAATACCGGCACGTGCAGTCCGCCGACGAATTCGTCGAGCGCGATCACGATATCCATGCGCGGCGCCCATTCGCCGGTGAATTCGAGCCAGCTTTTAGGGCTCAGCACCGCGCGCCCGGAAATGCCGGGCCGCAATTGCGCGACCGCGAGGGGATGAAGGCGCGCGGCCGGTTCAGGGCCCGCGCTGAACGCGTCGAACCGGTGCCCCGCCAGTTCGCGCAGTAAAGCTTCTGCAATGATGCTGCGGATCGAATTATCGCGGCAGAGAAACAGCACCTTATATTTTCTGGACACGCTTACCCCGTACCGATATTTTTATTGGCCTCTGGGCGGAATTGTGCCGCTCCAGTCTTGCGCCCCCGTGACACTACGGCGTCTTTATTATTTGCGCCTCGGGATTCGCACCAGATATCTCGACTCACGGGCACAGAGCACAACTTTGCGAACGATGGGCAGTGTACCAGTGTCCGGCCCGCTGTTTCAGCACCTGTCAATATTTGCCAGATCAACCGACGCTGCCGCCGGCCCGCCGGTCCGGCACGTTGGTTTTGGCCCGGTCGCCGTCGGCGGCGGGTCAGAACTTCAGGCTGTTGAGGAACTGGAACCACAGGTTGCCGAGCGCGCCGGCCGGATGCATGTCGCTGACGGTTTCGTCGCGCTTCGCGTGGCTTTCGCGTCTGGAAGGCTGCGTGTCGTGAGAGGCGGTTTGCGAGGCCGTGCCGGAGTGTTGCGCGGTGTCCGCCAGTTCGGGCTCGGACGCCTCGGCTTGCGCCGCTTGCGCGCTCTTCTCGGTCTTTCCCGCGCGCTGGGCGTTTTGCGCGGCGTCCGCCTCGTCGCGGCGCGCGGCCTGCAACGCCGCGACGCTGTCGGCGATCTGCGCGGCGCGCCGTGGTTCGCATTGCCGCCCGAGCAGTACGCCGAACAGCACGTCGCGATTGTGACCCTGGTCGGCGAAGCGGATCGCGATCGACACCATCTCGGCATACGCGGCTTCGTCGGCCGCGCGCGCCGCTGTCTCGCGCTTCGCCTGCGCGCGTTGCCGACGCGTGTGCTGCGCCTCCCACTCGCGCATCTGCTCGGCGTAGACCGCGTCGTAGACGTTGCGCTGCTCGACGTCGGACAGGATCGCGTAAGCGTCCTTGATTTCCTGGAACGCCGCGCGCGCCACGTCCTCAGCACCGTGGTTGCGGTCCGGATGCCACTTCATCGCGGCTTTCCGGTAGGCCCGCTTGATTTCGTCGTCGGTGGCGTGCGCGGGCACGCCGAGCGTCTCATACAGGGTTGCCATGCTGGACTCGATCTCGCGGAAAATCACTGCGGGCATCGTAGCATGCTAAAAGCGGCGTCATCGTGAACCGGCCGCCACGCAAGCACGCGCATGCCGGCATTGCCGCGATGGCACGGCGGCGCATCGTCCGCCAACTGCCCACGAAAAAAGGCCCCACCACTTGCGTAGCGAGGCCGAATCCCATGTCTAAGGAGATGTCATGGAGGAGACGAGCCCATCTTACCGTCAGACCCGCATGCGCCCAACCAACGGTTCGCCATATGCTTATCGGCCGCGCGCTCACGCGCATTGCAAAGCGGCTCGGCGACCTGCTCATGCAGGGTTATATCGTTAGAACAAAAAGTCGCTTAGCCGCGCGGCGGCCGCTCATTAAGATCACGCTTCAAAGTCCGGTTCGCTCCGGCCGGTCCGTTCGCGGCCATGCAGGTGCGTTGCTAGCGCTGCATGAGTTCCGCATGAACCGCACCGTGAACCGCAATCGAAGGAGCATTTCGTTGAGCAGATCCGATCTTTTCCGCCCGCCGCTCGTCGTCGGTATTGGCGGTACGACGCGCGCGGCCTCGTCGACCGAGCGCGAGGTCGCCTTCGCGTTGCGCGGCGCCGAAGCCGCGGGCGCCCATACCTGCCTGTTCGGCGGCACCTTTCTGCATAGCCTGCCACACTACGCGCCGGAACAGCCGGCCCGCACCGACGAATAACTCGAGCTGATCGAGGCGGTGCGCCGCGCGGACGCGGTGATCGTCGCGACACCCGGCTATCACGGCGGCGTGTCCGGGCTCGTGAAAAACGCACTCGACACGCTCGAGGAATTGCGCGCCGACGAGCGCCCGTATCTGGATGGCCGCGCGGTGGGCTGCATCGTCACCGCCTACGGCTGGCAGGCGGCGGGCTCCGTGCTGACGTCGCTTCGCTCGATCGTGCATGCACTGCGTGGCTGGCCGACGCCGTTCGGTGCCGGCATCAACACGCTGGAGACACGCTTCGATAGCGCGGACAGCTGCTCCGATCCGAAGGTGATCAAGCAACTCGCGAGCGTCGGCCAGCAGGCCGCGCAATTCGCGCTCGCGTTCAATGCACAGCGTGCGCACGGCACCCCCGCCGCGTCGAGCCATGCGACTGCGAGTCTGGCCTCCGCACCAAGTCCCGCCACCTCCCTCGCCGCTGACGGTCGTCCCGCGCGCATCCTGCACGCGGTCTGAAATACTCCCTCGGCACGTGACGCCGCCACAATCGCGCGCGACGCCACGCTTTGCGCCGAGTGACCGTGCGCCACATAACAGACACCGCGCCCCCACGCGAATAGAGTCACCGGACACAGCGACTTCGATCCAATCCGGGCTTTTGATTACCACTCCCGCCCCGCGCTGATTTGCTTTCGACGAAAGATTGGTTCACCCGTTGCGCAGCGCGCCCTACGCTCGACCTGCCCGCCGCTTCACTCACCTACGGCAACGACAGGGCCGCGCCGCAAGCATTGGTATCCCGCACGACACTCGCGGACACACAGACAAGTCAAGATCATGAACTCACATATCCGCTACAAGGGCTACGAGGTCGAAGCGGCAACGCAACTGCTCCCCAACGGATTATTCGCCGCCAACCTGACGATCGAGCAGCGCAACGAGAATACGCGCAAGGCTTATTCGTTCGACGCGCTCGACTACTTCTTCGACGAAGAGCATGCGCTCGCCTACGCGTCGGACTGGGGGCGTATGTGGATCGATAATCACCAGTAAGCTCCCGGAGCGCATCGATATCGATGACAGCGAGCGCGACACGCGTTGCGCATCGCCCGGCATCGGGTTTCAGGCGGATGTGCCAGAATAGGCGAACCCTTGCGTTCGCTGTCTGCCTGCGTGACCTGTCCGCTACTTCGACGGATGCAGTCGAAACTCGCGCCACCCGCGACGCACCCATCGATACGGAGACGCCGGTCATGACATGGACCGTCGACGCACAACTCGCGCTCAGCGCGACACAAGCGGTCGAGGCGCTGCAATCGGGCCGCCTCAAAGCCGCCGACTACGTCGCCACCCTGCTCGCGCGCGCCGCCGCGCTCACGCACCTGAACGCGCTCACCACGCTCGACTTCCACGGCGCGCTCGCCGCGGCGCAGCGCATCGACGCATTGCCGCCGGCTGAGCGAGCACGTCTGCCGCTCGCCGGTTTGCCGATCGTCGTCAAGGACAACATCAACACCGCAGGTCTACCGACGACGGCCGGCACCCCCGCGCTCGCGGGCTTCGTGCCGAACACCAACGCCCCATCGGTGCAACGCCTCGTCGACGCGGGCGCGATCGTGCTTGGCAAGGCCAACATGCACGAACTCGCGTTCGGCATCACGAGTACCAACCTGTCCGCGCACGCGGGGCCGGTGCGCAATCCGTACGATCCGTCGCTGATACCGGGCGGCTCGTCGGGCGGCACCGCGGTGGCGATCGCCGCGCGCATCGCGCCCGCCGGACTCGGCACCGACACCGGCGGCTCGACCCGCATCCCGGCCGCGCTGACCGGCACCGCGGGCTTGCGTCCATCGGTCGGCAATGGCGGTGCCGAGCGGCGCTATCACGACCCCAACGCGGTGGTGCCGATCAGCCATACGCGCGATACCGTCGGGCCGATGGCACGCAGCGTCGCCGACCTGGCGCTGCTCGACGGCGTGATCACCGGCGACGGCGCGTTGCCTGCGATTGCGCTCGATGGCTTGCGCATCGGCTTGCCCGCGCCGCTGTGGGATGCTCTCGAGCGACAGGTCGAGGCCGTCGCGCGCGCCGCACTGCAACAGCTCGAAGCGGCGGGGGTCACGTTCGTGCCGGTCGCGATGAATGAGTTGGAGTATCTGAACGGGATGGTCGGCGGTCCGCTCGCCATTCACGAAGCGCGCGACGACGTGCTCGCGTGGTTGGTCGCGAATCGGGCGCCGGTGCAAACCGTCGCGGCACTGGCCGTGCGCATCGCGAGCCCGGATGTGCGCGCGATCTACGACGACGTGCTCGCCGACGTGCTCGGCTCGCACTACTCGGCGGCGCTCAACTACTGGCGACCGCGGCTGCAGAACTACGTCGCCGCGACGTTCGCGAATGCCGGTCTCGACGCGTTGCTGTTTCCGACGACGCGGCTCGTCGCGGTACCGATCGACGATCTGAACGGCTCGTCGACGGTCACGATCGACGGCGGTCCACCGGTCGATACGATGGAAGCGTTCCTGCGCAATACCGACCCGGCCAGCACATCCGGCATTCCGGGGCTGTCGCTGCCGGCGGGTATCAGCGCGAGCGGGCTGCCGGTCGGCCTCGAACTCGATGGACCGCTCGGCTCGGACAGGCGCCTGCTGGCCATCGGTGTCGCGTTCGAACAGGTACTGGGAACGTTGCCCGCGCCGGTGCTTTGAAGCCCGCGTTTCACGTGCGCGCCATCAGGTTTGTGCTTTAATGCCTGCGCGTTGCAGCCCGCATTCCGACGCCTTGCCCGTCCGAACCTCCCCTTAAGCGACGATGACGAACCCCGCCACCGCCCTCTCATCTCACGGCCTCGTACGCCGCGTCGTTCACTTGAGCGCCGTGCTCGCGGTCGCTTTCGCCGCCAGCGCCTGCGCGCGCCTCGCGACGGTCGATTCCAACGTGCTGTGGAAGATCGTCGACATCCGCTGCGTGCCGTCGCAGCAGGCCACGGGCACACCGGATCAATGCACGGTCGTCGATCTCGACAAACGCTACGTCGTCCTGAAGGACATTCGCGGCCGCTCGCAGTTTCTGCTGATGCCGACCGATCGCATCACCGGCATCGAAAGTCCGCTGATCCTCGCGCCCGATGCGAAGGACTACTGGCGTGACGCGTGGGATTCGCGTCATTACGTGCAGCAAGCGGTCAAACACGAGTTGCCCGACGATCAGCTCGGCCTCGAAATCAACTCCGAATCTCGTCGCTCGCAAAACCAGCTGCATATCCACATCGACTGCATGCGGCGTGAAGTCAGCGCCGCGCTCGCCAATCACGCTCACGACACGCCCGGCGAGTGGCGTTGGGAGACGCTCGATGGCGAGCGCTACAGGATCATGCGGGTGAACTCGCTGAGCGGCGCCGACAACCCGTTCCGGATCGTCGCCCGCGACAATCCTGATCCGGCGACGATGGCCACGCAAACCATCCTGGTTACCGGCGCGGGACCGTCCGCGGCTCGGGATGGCTGGCTGATCGTCAACAGCGGTATCGACATCGAAGGCGGCAGCGGCACGGCCGAAGGGCTGCTCGATCACGCGTGCCGCGTCGCGGACGATCATTGAGCGTTTGCCGAACACGCAGAATTCGCGCCCGCTTTTCCACGATTGCGCAGATGCATTGCTCAATAAAATGGTTCGGGCGTTCCAAAGTGCGGCGGCAAAGCCATGCCTGGAAAGCTCAAACTTCCAGGTTATCGATCAGTCGCGTGTTTCCGAGGCGCGCAGCCGCGACGACAACGAGCTTGCCCGCATCCACCTCCTGTGCGGCTGGAGACCGCAAATTGACCTGCTTGCGCACCGAAACGTAATCCGGCTGCCAACCTCGGTCGACCAACGTGGAGAATGCGCGTCGTTCGATGCCCTGGATATCTTTGTCTCCGCTCAAGATCCTGTCGCGAATCTGATTCAGAAGCCGATGCAACATCGGCGCCTCGACCCGCTCTGCGGGCGTCAGGAAACGATTGCGAGAGGACAAGGCAAGACCGTCGCAGTCGCGGATGGTTTCGTCCGCGACAACGTCCGTTGGCATCGCGAACTGCTTGCACATCTCCCGAACAATCATCAATTGCTGGTAGTCCTTCTTTCCAAAGACGGCCACACGCGGTTGCGCGCACAGCATCAGCTTCATTACCACCGTGCACACGCCCTGGAAAAAACCGGGCCGGAATTCACCCTCCAGCATGTCGCCCATGCCTCCCGGCGGCTGCACTCGGTACTCTTGCGGCTGTGGGTATAAATCATGTTCCGTAGGGGCAAAGACGACATAGACGTGGGAGACGATATGCGCCCCGATCTCCGAGCCTTTTTCCAGCACGCAGACGCCAATCCCGACGCTTTTTTCGGCTGCCAGCTGCTTCAGGCGGATCGCCGCGGAGAGGCCTGCGGGACCGCCGCCGACGATCACCACGTCGTATTCCATCGACTCGCGCGGTCCATAACCTTGCTGATTGTTTTCCGCCATCCCCCACAGCCTCCCTGACGCCTCGAAACGTCGACACACTCGTTGGACTGTCGCCCGTCGAGGGCGCCGTCGACACGAGAATTGCGTTCAGCGTCTCCCGTAGCCGACAGCAAAGAGTATACATAAATGAATGGCGTATACCAATATGAACGCGCAGGGACCAACAATGGCACGGCGCCTACGGGCGAAGCGCCCGCCCCGCCCCGTCTCAGAGCGGCGCTCCCCTCGACACGTCAAGAAATCCCGCGGTCTGGAGTTCCTCGAAAATCACCTCTACGGCCATTTCGGGAGAAACGGTCAGAGTGTTGATGTGGATCTCAGGATTCTGCGGCATCTCGTAGGGCGAATCGATGCCTGTGAAGTTCTTCAACTCGCCGCTACGCGCTTTCTTGTAAAGTCCTTTCGGATCGCGCTCCTCGGCCACTTCGAGTGGCGTGTCGATGAAGACCTCGATAAATTCACCCTCCTCCATCAGCTCGCGTGCCAGGGCGCGCTCCGCGCGAAACGGCGAAATGAATGCGGTAATGACGATCACGCCCGCATCTGCCATCAATTTCGCCACCTCGGCAATGCGTCGGATATTTTCCACCCGGTCCTCGGCCGTGAACCCGAGATCCTTGTTCAACCCGTGACGAACATTGTCTCCGTCGAGCAGATAGGTTCGCTTGCCCATTCCTCGCGGCAGGCGCCATGCAACTAGGACAGGTCTTCTCGCTGCTCGCCCAGCAACCTGCCGGCACGCACGCCGGATTCGGGTTGAGCGCGACGACAGCCGGATTACTGATGTTCAGCATCAACATCGTCGCGCTGGTCGCGAGCCCATGGAGCGGCCGGGTTGCGGCCCGCTACAAGGCCCGGCCCGCTGCCTTGGTTGGCATGCTCATACTGGCCTTGGGCTGGGCCTCGCTGATCGTGCTTCATCGCAGCCTGCTGCTCTTCGTTCCGGGTGCGGTGCTGTGCTCGTTCGGCCTCGCCTTCGCAAGCACGGCGCTGTACAACCAGATCGTGGAAGCGAAGCCTGCACATCAGACGGGCGAGGCAACGGGCATGCTCTACGTTTTCTTCTCGTGTTTCTTCGCGGTAGGCGCCCAGGCGGTATTTGCGCTGCTGCGCAGCGCGACGGCGGGACACGACGGTGCATCGTTCCCGGCCGATACTGGCTATGTTTCGGTATTCGTCTACATCGCCTGTAGTTCGATCGCCGGACTGCTGGTCGCCTTCATGCTGCCGAAGCGTCGTACACACTGACGGTCGTTGCGACCGATCCGTTGCGCGTGGGTACGACGCTTCTTCGACCGCACCGCGACCGCGGCGCATTGAAGCACCCGCTTCACTGCGCCGCCGACCGACTGGCGAGTCACTCCTCTTCTGCCTGACCCAACGCAGACGCCCGCTGTGCGACTCTGATCATGTTCTCTTCGAGCCGGTGACGTTCGCGGTCGAAGCGTTCGAGCGGCGCACCAATTGCCATCGCCGCGATGACATTGCCATTTGGTCCGAAGATCGGCGACGACACGCCGGCCGAATCCGGCAGTAGTTCACCGCGACTCACCGACAGGCCGCTTTCGAGGATGTGGTCGAGTTCGTCACGCAACGCCTTCTTCGTTGCGATCGTTTGCGGGGTGCGGCGCTCGAACTTGACCGTCTTCATGTAGTCGTTAACGAAAGCGTCCGGTGCATGGGCGAGCAGCACGCGGCCCGCAGCCGTGCAATAGAGCGGGCGACGCAAACCGATGTGCATTGAATAGCGCACCGATTGCTCGCTCTCGATCACGTCGACATAGGTGATCTCTTTGTGTTCGACGTCAAGGACACCGACATACACGGTTTCATTGGTGCTCTTCGAGAGATCCACCAGGAACGGGCGCAGTATCTTCGAAAAATTCCACGCGGCCATCACGCCTGCCGACAACCGGAAGATCGACGGTCCCAGGCGATAGCGGCCTACGTCGTGCATCAAGTACCCTTCCGCCACCAGAGGTCGCAGCAGATTGAGCAGGCTGCTCTTAGGTGACTCGAGAGCGACACTCAGTTCTGCTAGCGACATCCCGTCCGGAGACTTCGCCAGCACATCGAAAATTCCGAGGAGTCGGGTCAGCGAGCGCGGCCCGCTGACGTCCCGGTCCGCCGGCGCTGAGGTCTCTTTCAACATGATTTTCCCCATGAATTGACTGTATAGAATATACGGGAACTATTCACATAGTTTTACATCGATCACAATCTGGCACACTTTAACACCACCCGAATTCGGGAATACGCCAGGGCGCTCCCTCACACCGCTTGAGATGTATTTGAACGTCGTTCGCAAAACTGAAATGCGGAAGCATCATCTTCCAGACCAATTACGCAATACGCTCGCGCGTCGAACAGCAACATCAACCTTCACTTCTGGATTCACTCATGTACACGAAAAAACTGGCAGAAAAGGTCGCCATCGTGACCGGAGGCGGCCAAGGCGTTGGACTCGCGCCACGCTGTCGTGGCGAACAGAGCCCGCCAGATTACGCGCGTCACGCGCATTCTCTGGCACCCATACCTCCTATCCAGGCTACAGGCGCGCGATGAAACCGTATGTCAATCGCATTACTGAATTACTCGGCATTCAATACCCCATCATTCAAGGCGGCATGCGCTGGGTGGCGCGAGCCGAACTGGCGGCGGCCGTGGGCAATTCCGGCGGTCTCGGCTTCATCTCCGCCCACAGGCTCGCCTGAAAACAGGAAAGCTCACGGGACCCGGTACGGATGCGGAGCGACGTCTGCCGCTTGGATGGGGCGATCCCGCCGATATTGCCGCCGCGGTGCTGTACCTCGCAGGGCCGTCAGGCCGCTACATGACGGGCCAATCGATTACGCTCGACGGCGGATTTCTGATTAGCTGAAGACGTCCGCACCCAATCATCTTCACTGTCTGGTGAATTCCGATGAACTACCAACGATTGGGCCACAGCGGCAAGACTGAAGCGAACCGAACAGCGCGACCTTCATCGACACTCAAAACGGAGCATTCCATGTTTAGTGAAACACAGATCGGCGCGCACCTCGCGCAGAGGTTCAATCTGACGGGCAAGACCGCCGTTGTTACCGGCTCTGCGCAAGGTCTCGGTCGCGAGATTGCGCGACTGCTCGCCGAGGCCGGCGCCAAGGTCGTGATTGCCGACTTGAACCCCGATGCCGCGTCCGCAACAGCGTCGGATATCGATGCGGACGGCGGCATTGCGATGCCATGCAAAGTCGACGTGGCCGACGAAGCATCCGTC
Organism: Paraburkholderia lebeckiae; assembly: GCF_014201005.1. Lineage (NCBI taxonomy): Bacteria > Pseudomonadati > Pseudomonadota > Betaproteobacteria > Burkholderiales > Burkholderiaceae > Paraburkholderia > Paraburkholderia lebeckiae. The sequence goes on from NZ_JACHDK010000026.1 coordinate 64,582, forward strand.
AAGGCACTATTCGCAGCCGTCGATGCGAAGTTTGGCGGTGTCGACATTCTGATCAACAACGCGGCGCACCGTTCGAAGGCCGAATTCTTTGAAATGTCCGTCGAACAATGGGACCAGATGCAAGACGTCACGCTGCGGGGCACGTTCCTGTGTTGCCGCGAGGCTATCACGCGCATGAAGGCGAACGGCGGCGGCTCGATCGTCAACGTCTCCTCCGTTGGCGCACTGCGACCCACGCTGTGGGGCGTCAACGCCCATTACGACGCCGCGAAGGCCGGCGTGGACAGCATCACGCGATCACTGGCCAGCGAGTTCGCGGCCGACGGAATCCGCGTCAATTCAATCCTTCCGGGCGGCATGGCCAGCGAGGGGGCAAGAACATCAGCGCGACGTTCAAGATTCGAGGGCCGATCGTAGGCGCAGGACGGATTCCGATGGGACGAATGGCCGCCCCGATCGAGGTTGCACAGAGCGTACTCTTTCTCGCAAGCCCTGCCGCAAGCTATGTCACCGGGCAGATCATCGCCGCGGACGGCGGCTTCACGGTCGGCTAGGACTAGTCGTCCGGTTACCCGTTTCGCAAATCTGACTGCAACCGTTATTCGTTGAATCGGACCGGGCGGCAGGTGATCTTCGGCGTTTTCCGTCATCCCGGCATTTGCGCTGATGAGAAGCCGGGGGGTTGGTTTCCAGACATTCTCGCGTCGTGAATGGCGTCGATGCGTGCGCTGCGGCCGGCTTTGCTTTTTCTGACGCCGTGAATTTCCATGCCAATGGTGCTTATCGGCACTCCACGAAATAGTAATTCATTAAGCATGAAGCAGTATTTTTTACACAATTTTCTTAAATAAAAAATTATAAAACGCGCTTGATTTTTCACATTTGTTCAGACAACATCAATTCGCCGGACATTGCGCCGAACCACCATTAAATGCGATTGATTTCAGCAGCTTAGCTGACTGCGTCCTGTCGTGTATGTCGCATTGTCGCCGACATTTAAACGTCAATTCGTCATGCATTTCCAAATGCAGGAGGTTCTATGTCCATCGAAAAGCGTATCTTTCATTTACCTAACTCGCTTAAGGTACAAGTCGAATCGCATATTTTTGAAGTTGGTCGTAAAACCGTAATACTGGTGAATGGCGCTTTAGCGACAACTGCGTCGTTCGGACAGACAATCAAGTATCTCGGCGAGCGATATAACGTCATTTGCTTCGACCTGCCTTATGCGGGGCAATCAAAGCAGCACAATCGGGCCGGTTCCCTCCTGACGAAAGAGGACGAAGTCGAAATCCTGCTGCGCCTGATTCAACACTTCGAGCCCCGCTTCCTGTATTCCGTGTCATGGGGAGGACTCGCGTCATTGCTCGCGCTGGCGCGGCAGCCTGCTTCCATCGAGCGGGCGGTAATCGGCTCCTTCTCACCGTTTCTCAACGATGCGATGGTCGCCTATGTGACGCAAGCGAGGCATCTGCTCAATGCGGGCGAGAATCTGCAAGCCGCGCAACTGCTGAACGACACCGTGGGCAAACATCTGCCGCGCATACTGAAACTCCTGAATTACCGCTATCTGACGAGCCTGCCGAAGGAAGAGCAAAGTCAGGTCGCCTTTCACGTCGAGCAGATACTGGCGTTAAGGGCCGAAACGTATCTGGATCAATTGGCGAACATCCGCTGCAGGGTGAAGTTCATCAATGGCGATCTCGACGAATACACCACTGCGCACGACATTCGCACCATGGCGCGCTATGTCCGTCACGCGCAGTTCGCGACCGCACCGAACACCGGGCATTTCCTTGAACTCGAAGGGCGGGCACAGGCCGCCACGATGCGCGACGAAATTCTCGGCTTCTTCGGCGTCAACCAGGAGGTCGATCGTTCCCGGCTCGACGCGCTCTCGCCCGCGGCAGAAGCGCAAACGTTTGCTCACTCGGGACTGAACGTCGAATTCGGGAGCGGAAAATGACGATCTATCACACGCTTGCCGTTCTCGGCCCATGGGCCGTCTGGGTCGCCTACTGGATGAAAGCATCGTCCGGTGTGAAGAAAACCCTAAAACGCGAGGATCGACTTTCACGCACGCTTCAGTCGATCCCGCTGATCATCGGCTGTGCGCTGATTGTGTTGCCGGACGGCGTCGCCATCTCGAGTCCGGCGGCCGCTCATTTCGATTTGCAGCAATGGATCGGCCTCGCGATCGTTGTCGCCGGCCTCGCTTTCTCGGTGTGGGGCCGTCGCCATCTCGGGCCCAACTGGAGCGTGTCGGTCACGCTGAAAGCCGACCACGAACTCGTCCGCAGCGGTCCTTACGCGCTCGTGCGTCATCCAATCTACTCAGGTTGCCTGCTGGCGATTGCGGGCGCCGCGCTCGTCAACGAACAATGGCGCGGCGTGATCGGCTTCGTACTGATCTTCGCTTCGCTCGCGTATAAGGTGCGCGTCGAGGAACAGTGGCTCTCCGAGTATTTCGGTGCGCCGTACCGTACCTATCGCGAGGAGGTACGGGCCCTCGTGCCGTGGCTCTATTGAGGAGCCGCAAGCAAACCATGGCACAAATCGTCATTACTGCAATCGGCTCGGCAGGCGACGTTCATCCGTTCATCGGCATTGCGCGAACCCTGGCAGAACGCGGACATCGGATCGTGTTCTGCACGCATCCGCAATTCGCCGCGCTCTCGGCACAACACGGCTTCACGTTCGTGCCGATTGGAACGTGGGACGAGTATGCGCGGGCGATTGCAAGCCCGGCGCTGTGGAATCCGCGGACCTCGTTTCGCACGCTATGGACCGTCATCGCACCGACTATCCGCCCTCACTTCGATGCGCTCGCCGCGATCGCGACCCCCGACACCATACTGGTCGGCTCGTTGTGGGCGTTCGCCGCGCGGCTGATGCAAGAGGTTCATGGCACGCCCTACGTATCGGTCCAGGTGTCGCCTTCGACGCTGCTTTCCGCGAGCGCTCCTCCCACGCACAAGCGTCTGATCGTGCCGATGTGGCTACCGCTACCCGTCAGGGCAAAGTGCATGGAAATGATCGAAAAAGGCGTGCTCGACAAGGCGTGCGGACCTGCTCTGAACGACGTCCGGGAAAAGCTTGGGCTTGCGCCCGCGAGCCGCATACTCGGTGAGTGGCTGCACTCGCCCGACGGCGTGCTGTGCCTGTTCCCGGACTGGTTTGCCCCTGCTCAACCCGACTGGCCGCGCAATCATTTCATGGCGGGCTTTCCCCTCTTCAACGATGTAGCGCCCAATGCCTTCGACGACGAACTGCGCGCCTTCGTCGCCTCGGGCGAACCTCCGGTCGTGTTCACGCCAGGCTCCTCGCGGATCGACGAGCGGACCTATCTGGGCGCCGTCGACGAAGCCGTGCGCCGCACGGGTGCCCGCGCGATCGTGCTCGCCGGCACCGCCGCAGCGCGGGCGCTCGCGCGCCGCGACGTGCTGGTGCGCGACTTCGTACCCTTGCGAATGCTCTTGCCGCACTGCGCAGCCATGGTCCATCACGGCGGCATCGGCACGGCGGCGCTCGCATTCGCGGCTGGCATTCCACAGGTCGTCACCCCGTTCGCGCACGACCAGTTCGACAATGCGCAGCGCGTGGCGAAAAGCGGCTGCGGCCTTCGCATCGACAGTCCTGCAAGCGGCAAGGCGCAGGCCTCGGCACTCGTGCGCGTCACCACGGACAAGCTCGTGACGGCCCGTTGCACGATCGCCAAACGGCTCATCGACGCAGCGCCCGACGCCTGCGAGGCGGCCGCGCGATATATCGAACGCTGCGCAGATCAGCGCGGCGACATCGGCATCCGTTCGGTCGCCTGAACGGCTTCGGGAAATACCGTCCACATGAGTACTTCAAGAGGCATGGTCATACAGGACGTCGGCGGCCGCGACGCGTCGCCACTGCGCGGCGCGTGGCTCGCGTTGCTGACCTTCGCGCTCTCGCTCGCCACCTTCATCGAGGTGCTCGACTCGACGGTCACGAACGTCGCCGTGCCGTCCATCGCCGGCAGCCTCGCCGTGTCGAATTCCCAGGCGACGTGGGTCATCAGCTCCTATTCGGTCGCGGCGGCTATCGCGATTCCGCTGACGGGATGGCTGTCGCAGAGGATCGGCGAAGCGCGTCTTTTCGTCTGGTCCGTGCTGCTGTTCACGCTGACGTCGCTGCTATGCGGCATCGCCGGCAACCTGGAACTGCTCGTTCTATGCCGCGCCATGCAGGGACTCTTTTCAGGTCCGATGGTGCCGCTGTCGCAGGCCATCTTGTTGCGCTCGTTTCCGCCGCAAAAGCGGGTGCTCGCGCTTGCACTCTGGGCAATGACGGTGCTGCTCGCGCCGATCTTCGGTCCGGTGCTCGGTGGCTGGATCATCGATCAATTCTCCTGGCCGTGGATCTTCTTCATCAATCTGCCGATCGGCCTGTTCGCCTTCGCGGCCTGCGCCGCGCTGTTGCCGCGCGAGCGTCCGGATGCCCGGCAGCCGCCGATCGACATGATGGGTATCGTGCTGCTCGTCGTCGGCGTGGGCGCACTACAGGCGGTGCTCGACCTCGGGCGCGACCACGGCTGGTTCGACTCGCCGCTGATCGTTGCGCTGTCGTTGATTGCCGCGCTCGCGCTGGTTTGCCTGTTGATCTGGGAGTCGGCTGAACCTTTTCCCGTCATCGACCTCGACCTGTTTCGCGACCGCACTTTCTCCTTCGGCGTCGCGATCATTTGTCTTGGGATGGTCAGCTTCTCGGTAATCGGCGTCATCTTCCCGCTGTGGCTGCAAACCGTGATGGGCTACTCCGCGTTTCAGGCCGGACTGACCGTTGCGCCGCTCGGCATCCTTGCCCTCGTCTTTTCCATGCTGATAGGGATTTTTCTGGACCGGTTCGATGCCCGCGTCGTGACATCGTTCGGCTTTCTCGTGTTTTTCGCGGTGCTGGCATGGGACGCGCACTTCACGCTGACGATGTCTTTCTGGCAAATCGTCACGCCAACGTTTATTCAAGGTATCGGCCTGCCTTGCTTTTTCATTCCGCTGAGCGCAGCGATTCTGTCGCGCATTCCCAACGAGAAGCTCGCTGCCGCATCGGGCCTGTCGAACTTCCTGCGCACGTTGTCCGCCGCGCTCGGCACCGCCCTCAGCGTGACCTGGTGGGACAACCGCGCCGCGCAGCACTACGGCACACTTGCGCAATCTGTCACGCAGGCATCCGAGGGCACCGGCCTTTTCACGCGGTCGCTGCAAACGCTCGGATTCGGCGCCAACCCATTGGCGGCCATCCGCGATGTCGTTCAGCAACAGGCGTACATGATGGCGACCAACGACCTGTTTTACGCGGCGAGCCTCGTGTGCCTCGCGCTCGCGGCGCTGATGTGGGCCACCAAACCCTGGCGCGGCGTATCGGCCCAGCGCGCCGGACATTAATACTCCTGACAGGGTGACGATCATGAGCCAGACGATCTCCTCTCCCGGCGCTGCGGCCAGCGCCGGTTATGCAGTGCCGCTGCTCGGTGCGCTGGTGGTGTTGTACCGCCCAACTTCCGAGCACCTGACTCACCTGCTGGAACTCTGCGCGCACGGCACGCCGTTGCTGGTCGTCGACAATTCGCCGGCGGCCTCCAGCGCGTTGGCCGATGCGCTGAACGCGCACGGCGCGGAGTATCTCTGCAACGCGAATCGTGGCGGCATTGCCGGTGCTTATAACCGGGGCCTTGCGCGGATGTTCGAACGCGGCCTCGGCGCCGTCGCGCTATTGGATCAGGATTCGCAGGTGAGCACCGATTACTTCCGGTTGATGCTCGAGTCATGCAAGGCGCTCGGCCCACGAGCTTTCGCGATCGGACCGCGTATCTACGACGAGAACGTCAGGCACTTCCTGCCGCAGATGGTTAGCAACGGCTTTTCGATCCGCACGCTGGTGTTCGAAGCGGACGCATCCTTGCAGCCGTGCTCCTTTCTGCTGTCCTCCGGTTGCGTGGTCTCGCGCCTCGCGTACGAGCGCCTCGGTGCGTTCGCGGAAGCGCTGTTCATCGATCACGTCGACACCGAATATTCGTTGCGCGCACTGCTGCACGGCGTCCAGTTCTATGTCGAGCCGCGGCTCACGCTGTTACATCGCATCGGCCACAAACGGCAACATCGTCTCGGCCCGGTGCGCATCACGTCGATGAATCACCCGGCTTTTCGACGCTATTACATGGCGCGTAACGGCATGCACCTGTGCGTTCAATATGTCCCCTCCCTGCCGGTCGCGCTCGTGCCCAATTTCATCACACTGCTGCAAGTCTTCCAGGTGCTGCTCTTCGAGTCCGGCAAGCGGGCGAAACTATCCAGTATCGGTTGCGGCATCGTCGACGGCCTTCTCGGCCGGCTCGGTCCGCTCGAAACGGCGCGCCCGCGGCTTGCGGCGCGCCTCGGACACGGCTGACCGATGACGACCGATTCTTGCCCCATCGGCTTCGCACGAAAGCGCCTATGGACGGCGTTCGTGTCCACCGCTTCGCTATGCGCGCTGTGCGCGGTCGCGGGTTGCGCGGACACCAGCTCTTACCATCCGCTTGCGATGCATTCGCCGGGCCCCGAGGCGCTCGCGCGGACCGCGCAGGATGCGCAGACGGCAAACGGCGCATGGCCGCAAGCGCAATGGTTCGAGTCATTTCACGACAAGCAGCTCGATGCATTGATCGCCGAGGCGTGCGCCGGCAATCCGGACATCCAGGCCGTCGGCGCGCGTCTGGCCGAGGCGCAATCGCAACTCGACCAGTTCGCTTCGGGCACGGGACTCACGGGCGGCGTCGCGGCTGCGGCCTACAAAGCGCGCATGCCAGCCATCAACGGCGCGGCGGACGTGAACGTGGCGGGCACCACGGTTCCCATCAATCTCTTCAGCGATCCGTGGGTCTCGCCCGCGAGCGTTATCGCCGGTGCGAACTACGACCTGGACCTGTGGGGCAGGAACCGCGCCGTGACCCAGGAGCTCGTGTCCGCACGCGACGCTGCGCATGTCGAAGAACAGCAGGCCCGCCTGATCATCACCACATCGCTGGTCACGCTATACGGCCGCCTTGCCGACGAATACGCCAAGCGGGATCTGATTGCGGCGAAGCGGCAACAAGCGGACCAACTCGACGAGATCCGGCGCACGCGCGAGGCAAGGGGAATCGAGAGCACCTACGCCGCACAGCAGGCACGTATCGAGCAGGCCACGCTGCGCATGCAATTGCAGACGACCGACGACGCGATCACGCAAACGCAATTGCAGATCGGCGTCCTGACTGGCGAGGGACCGGAACGCGGCCTCGCATTGCGGCGCCCGACGCTTGCCAACGCCGACGCCGCTGCTATGTCCGTGCCCGCGAATCTGCCATTCGACCTGCTCGGCCGGCGCCCGGACGTCGTCGCCGCAAAGTTGCGCGTGCAGGCCGCGACCGCAAAAATCGCGGCAACGCGCGCGGCGTTCTATCCGAACATCAATCTGTCCGCGGCGGGCGGCCTGGCGTCGCTCAGCCTTGGCTCGCTGTTTTCGAGCGCGTCGCTCTTCTTCGCATTGGGCCCTGCCGTTTCGTTGCCGGTCTTCGACCGCGCGCGTCTGCGCTCACAACTGCATGGCGACTACGCGCAAGCCGACGAAATGATCGCGCTGTACAACAAGACGCTTGACGGCGCGCTGGCCGAGGTCGCCCGTTCCATCACGACAATGCGCAACCTCACCGCACTCATCGACGCACAGACACAGATAGTCGCGGCGCGCGACAGGATTCTCACCGTCGCCACCGAACGGCAACGCCGTGGCCTCGTCCAGCAGGCGGACGTGCTGGCGCTGCATGACATGCGGCTCGATGATCAGTTGCGTCTTCTCGAACTCAACGGGCAACGACGCGACGCTCATATCGCGTTGATCCGGGCGCTCGGCGGTGGGTTCGATGCGACTGCAAGCGTCCCCTCGGCCGTTTCGCCGGCCAGCCACGCGAATCAGGAGTCGCGCGACAGCATCAGCGACATCCGCCGCGATAGCCGCTTTTCTTCCCTTCCCTCCTCCAGCCAGGCCTCATGAGTACAGAAAATCTGCTTGGCGAACGCGTGCCGATGACGGAGCGCGACACAACGAAGGTCAGCCGCCGGAACCGGCGGCTCGCGCTGCTGTTCGGCGTCGTGTCGATGGCGGCGGTTGCGGCGGGCGTGCACTGGTTCGTCTCTGGGCGTTACGTCGAGGAAACGGACAATGCGTATGTCAGCGGCAACGTGGTGCCGATCGCCGCGCGGATTGCAGGCACGGCGCGCGAAGTGCTGGTCGGCAATACGCAGTACGTCAAGGCCGGTCAACCACTTGTCCGGCTCGACGACACCGAGGCGCGTATTGCGCTGCAAGAGGCCGAGGCACAGTTGATCCGCGCGGTGAGGCAGGCGCGCAGCGCCAGATTCTCCAACGCCATGTACCGGGCTGCCGTCGACTCGCGCGCCGCCGAGCTCGCGCTGGCCGAACAGAGCCTGAAAGCGCGCTCGGGCGCAACGGTGGAAGTGGTCTCCGGGGAAGAGTATGCGCGGGCCGAGGAAGCGGTGAAAGTTGCGCGGGCCAATCTTGCATCGGCCCGCAGTCAGCTTGCCAGCGGACTCGCCGCGAGCGGCTCGGGCCGAATCGATGACGATCCGGCCGTGATGCAAGCTGTACAGCAAGTGGAGCTTGCGTATGTCCGAAACGCGCGAACGACAGTCGTTGCGCCGGTCGAAGGCGCCGTTGCCCTGCGTTCGGTGCAGATCGGTCAGCCGGTTGCGGCCGGCACACAGCTGATGACGGTCGTGCCCGTCAAGCAGTTGTGGATCGAGGCCAACTTCAAGGAAGGACAAGTCCGCAACCTGCGTATCGGCCAGCCGGTTTCCGCGGTCGCCGACCTCTACGGATCGAACGTGGTATTTCACGGCCGGGTTGGCGGACTGTCACCGGGAACGGGCAGCGCCTTTTCCATGTTGCCGCCGCAGAACGCGGCCGGCAACTGGATCAAGGTCGTTCAGCGCGTGCCCGTCATCATTTCGCTGAACCCCGAGGAGCTCGCCGCGCATCCGTTGCGAGTCGGCCTCTCGATGACAGTGTCGGTCGATACGCATCAACGCGACGGAGCGCTAAGCACCAGCGCCACCGCGCAGGCAGGTGCGAACGCGGCACCAGCGCCTGACGATGACATGACGCGCGCGGAGGCCATCGCGAGAAAATTGATCGGGAAGAGCGATAGCTTGGGCTCTCATGACGCCGGTGAGGATTGAGTTCGACAGCGCAGAGGCGCGGCCAATTGTTCAATGCCCGGCTGCACTGGCTGCTGCGGCATTCACCTTGGCCATTGTCTTCACCCGGATCAACGAAATGGTCACCCGATCCCGAGATCAGTAAGCTGGTGCGGCATGACGAGCGTCGGTCGACTGGCCGGTCAAGCTGATATGAAAGCAAATATTGTCGATCATTCTTGACGTTCAAGCATAGCGGGCCGCTTTGGAGCGCTTCCGGGCGTCTTCTGTCAATGAGTACAGCCGGCCACGAGCCGCCGGTCGAGGTCGCCATCCAACTTGGACAGCGAAGATCTCGTACGCCCTCGCTCAATGGCCGGTCTCCGGCGAGCGAATTGCCGGTGGTACTGCCTCATCCCGGCCCAGAAAGAGACATTCATTTTCGTCACCAATTTGTGCTCTCTAACCAGCTAACGATCTGCCAAATCCGGCATTTCCGTGACGCTGTAGGGGCATCACTAGCGGTGTGAGCCGATCACGGTAGACTGCGCGACAGAAGACCCCTTCGCTTCTGGATGCCGAAATGACGTTGCTACGACAGTCGATTGAAACTTATATTCATGCGAAAGACGGAAACCGGCCGCATTTGATGCACAGCGCATTCATGGTTGACGCCGAGCTTGTGACGGAAGTCAAAACCGAAGAAATATCGTTTCCAACCTTGGTTAAAGGCGTGGACAACATTTCGGCTATTTTGGTGAGCCAGTTCGCGCAGCGCTACGAAAACATCTACACGCTGTGCATGGGCACACCGCCAGACGACCAAACGACATTCCGCTGCAATTGGCTCGTATGCATGACCGAGAAGGTATCAGGTGCTGCACGCGTCGGTTTTGGTAACTACGATTGGCTTGGTCAGGATGGGTCGGGAAGGGTTGCGAAGCTGAAAATAACCATCGAAGAAATGAAAAACCTGCCCGGCGAATCGAGCCAAGTGATTCTCGAATGGGTCCGGATGTTGCCCTATCCGTGGTGTCCGCATGATTTGCCAGCGAAAAGTGCTCCGAATGTCCCATCGGTTCAGAGAATTGCTAAGCACCTAGCTGGTTGACTCGATCAATGGGATGCCGGTAAGCCAGCCCCTGTTTCCGTAGGGCGAACTGCCGCTGACTTGGTGTCGCCAATGACCGCTGTCGGGAATGTTGACTGTCGCTTGTGGGTCGGGAGTACGCACTGCCGACTGGCCGCTTCCAGACCGCGAGATTCCACTGGCCGCTTTCCGGCAATGAATTTGAAGCGCGGACTGACGCAGCCCGACCCTGCAGAGACCTTCAGCTTTTCCGAAAACGGCCGTTGACTGCGCATGCCTGACCGTGCAAGGACGCAAGAAACAGCGGTTTCTATAACGAGCTTTGTTGAGCGCCAACGTTACGGCTAGACCTCTGCAGTAGGGATACAATCTACCGGACTGCGCATGGGAAGCGATGTGCATGAACCGATAATTTATAAGCCAAACTTAATTCCTCGGGGGCGTTTCATGAGTTCGGACCGTAGGCGAAAGGGAGCGATTTACCCGACCAATGATCGGTCGTCTATCACCCGATTGGCGGGAGCATTAATATGCTTGCCTCTGCTCTACGCGTTAGTTCTCCAATTCTTCCCGCGAAAACGTCACGCAACTCTTGTCGATCCACATGCGCTACCGATGTTTCTATTCGCGGTATTCGTACCCGGCATTCTTCTGTACGTTTGCGTGAAAATTGCCGGAAAGCGAACGACATGGGTGTGCTTTAGTGTTCTAGCATTCTTCGTTGCCATCGATTGCTGGTTGTTCGAAGTTGGCGGCGGAGCGATTGCGCCAGCTCTGGGTCTAATCGAGCTTATGGTTGGTGGAGTCTTGCTACCAATAGCTGTAGCCACGGGCGATAGCCGAACCGGCCTTTAGTCCCTCGGACTTGGCTTTCCGGCATAGATTGAAAATCATCTAGCGGACCTCCTGCCGCCGCCCTGACGGGCGACGGGGTTAAAGTGAGTTTGCCAAAACTGCTTTAACCGGAGGGGGTC
>NZ_JACHDK010000027.1:0-72469 GCF_014201005.1 Paraburkholderia lebeckiae
CTCCACCCGGTATGACAAGCTCGCTGACAGCTATCTCGTGTTCGCGTCCCTTGCCTGCTCGTTTGGGCCGCTTTTAAATGTGAACACGGCCTAGCATGTTGGCTACTTTCTCCGTGTTCGCAATCGGGTACGTGATCCGACCGCTTGGTGGAATTGTGCTCAGTAGCTGGGGCGACCGGTATCGCCGGCGTCCGGTGTTTCTCGGCTCAATCATTGCGGTCACGACCGCGACGATCTGTCTTGGTCTGCTGCCCAACTTTCAGAGCTGGGGCATGACCGCATCGATCCTGTTGATCTTAGCGTCCACCGGAGCAGGAATGAGCCGGAGGTCAAGAAACCAGGCGGGATCAGCGCGTTTTCGTTGAATGTCTCTTCACACTTGCGCAGCGGACTGCGCATTTCACCCGCCTATTGGTGGACGTAGATCGTCGGCAACCGCGCGACATTCGAATGTCGCGCGGTCGCCCCGACTGCAACGCTCCGCTCATGACACCGCCAGACCCACCCCCTGCGCCGTTCATCGCCACCGCCTTTGCTTCAGCGGACTCAAGCCCGACGGCTTTGTCCTGGACCGTTTGAGGACTTCGAGCCCGTCGAGTTCGGGCAGCATCACGTCAAGCAGATTCAGATCGTAGTCTTCACTGAGCGCAAGGAAGAAAAGCGGCCAATCGCGCGGCGCGCCCATGAAAGAGGCGCGCCACCTGGCAATTAGCCGTACAACGAACGAACGGCCAGTTGCCGTCAAACGCCGCGTGGTGCGGCAAGAAAACGGCGGCGCATCGGCTTGAGCACTGCAATCGCGAGCAATGCGGTAACGATGTCAAGCGTGATCGCCGCGCCGAACACCGGCAGCCAGCTACCCGCGTGCTGGTGCATCAACGCCGCCAGCGGGCCGCCCAGGATCGAGCCGATGCCCTGCGAAATGTAGAGCCAGCCATAGTTCTCCGTGGCGTGCCGCGTGCCGAACGTGTCGGTCAGCGTCGCCGGGAACAGCGAGAAGATTTCGCCCCAGCCGAAGAACACCACGCCCGAGAGCAACACGAACAGCACCGCGTTATCGCGCGTGAACAGCCACAGCGCCATCGCGACGCCTTCCAGGGCGAATGCGAAGAACATCGTGTTTTCGCGGCCGACTCTGTCGGACACCCAGCCGAACAGCGGCCGCGTGAGCCCGTTCGTGAAGCGGTCGATCGTCAACGCAAGCGGAAGCGCCGCCATGCCGAACACGAGCACTTTGGTCACGCCGAAATCGGCGGCGAAGGTGGCCATTTGCGACGTGACCATTAGACCGGAGGTCGACATCATCGTCATCATGGCGAACATCAGCCAGAAGATCGGCGTCCTGAGCGTCTGTGACGGGCGCAGATTAGCCACCGGCGAACCGGCGTCATTCACATTCGCGCCGGCGGCATCATGCGCGGGCGGCACACGCAAACCCTGCGATGCCAGCAGCCCCACCACCGCGAACGCGATGCCGAACATCCACAGCGTCGCGTCGACACCGCGCGCCTGCAACGACGCCGCGATCGGAAACGTCGTGACGATCGCGCCCATGCCATAGCCGGCGGCGACGGCGCCCGCCGCGAAGCCGCGCTGCGCCGGGAACCAGCGCACCATCAGCCCGACAACGCCGACATACACGATGCCCGTGCCAAGGCCGCCGATCACGCCATAGGTCAGATAGAGCATCGGCGCACTCTGCGCCTGCGATGCGAACACCCAGCTCAGGCCGGACATCGCCGTGCCGACCGAAATCAGCGTGCGCGGACCGAAGCGGTCGATCAGCTTGCCTTGAAACGGCGAAAAGAACGTCTGCAATATGATCAGCAGCGAGAACGTCACCTGCAGTTCAGGCAATGCGATGCCCAGTTTCGCGGCGAGCGGTTTGGTCATCAACGTCCAGACGTATTGCGGACTCGAGATCGCCATCATGCAGACGAGACCCAGCCCGAGTTGAATCCAGCGGTTATGCGTGGCGAGCGTCGAGACATTCTCGATACGCGGCGACATCGGTTGCAAGCGTGTACTCATGGTGTTCTCCGATTCCTGAGCGCATGCCAGCCGGCATGCGCGAAACGTGCGCCGTCCTCCGGGCCTGAACGGCCGGAACTGCAAGTCGTTTGGGTAAAAGCGCGCGGTGTCTACCAGCCCGCAGCGACCCCGTCACTGCGCGGATCGTAGCCCGCTTCGATTAATCCATCAGGATGCCGGACGATTGCGCCGGCATGCCCCATCGCTTCGTCGTAAGGCGCCATCATCTCGACCTCGTGCCCGAATGCGCTGAGCGCTGCCGCCGTGTGCGCGGCGAAGCGTGGTTCGAGCTTGAGCGTGTCGGTCGATTGGCCCCATGTACGGCCGAGCAGCCAGCGAGGCGCGTCGATCGCCGCCTGCGGATTCCAGCCGAAATTCGCGATGCGTGAAAACACGGCGCTTTGCGATTGGGGTTGTCCGTCTCCGCCCATGTTGCCGTACACCATCGTGCGGCCGTCGGCAAAGCGCGCCAGCGCCGGATTGAGGGTATGAAATGGCCTGCGCCGCGGCATCAGCGGATTGAGCGCGTGCTCGTCGAGCGAGAAACTGCAGCCGCGGTTCTGCCAGTTGATACCGGAGCCCGGCAGGACGATGCCGCTGCCGAACTCGTGATAAATGCTCTGGATGAAGCTGACCGCCACGCCCTCGCTATCCGTCACGCCTAGCCATACGGTGTCGCCCGGTCCGCGACCGGCTGGCCAGGGTGCGGCTCGCGTCGGCGAGACGCGCGCGGCCATCGCGTCGAGTGCGGCCGGTTCGAGCAGCGTGGCGGGATCGACCGTCATGTGATCTGGATCGGTGACGTGCGCGTCGCGAATCGCGAAAGCCAGCTTGGTTGCCTCGACGCACGCGTGGACGAACTCGGGCCCGAGCGGATCCATGTCTTTCGTCAGCACGCGGTCGAGAATGCCGAGAATGAGCAGCGACACGAGACCCTGTGTCGGCGGCGGCATGTTGTAGATCGTGCCGAGCGAGTGCTGCAGTGCGAGCGGCTTGCGCCAGCGCGCCTCGTGCCGTTCGAGATCGGCAAGCGCAAGCAGCGAGCCGGCGGACTGAAGATCGCTCGCGATGCTGCGCGCGAGATCGCCGCGATAGAAGTCATCGAGACCTGCTTCGGCGAGGCGCTCCAAGGTTGCGGCGAGACGCGGTGCGACGAAGCGCTCGCCCGCTGCCGGCGCGCGGCCGTCAGGGAGAAAGGTGTCCGCGAAACCGGCGATCGAGCTCAGTTCGGCGCGCCGGCTGGCGACACATTGAGCCTGGCTGCGCGTGACGGGCACGCCGGACTTCGCGTAGTGAACGGCGTCTTCGAGAAGACGCTTGACGGGCAGCTTGCCGCCGAGCGCGTCCCTCGACCAGCGGTGTGCGAGCTGCCACCCGGACACGGTGCCCGCGACCGTATTCGCGGCCAGCGGGCCGCGCGTCGGAATCGTCGTATATCCGCGGGAGCGGTACGCGTCGATCGTCGCAGCGAGCGCTGCCGCGCCGCAGGCCTCGATGCCCACCGGCTCCGCGCCGGGGCGCGAGATTAGCCAGAAGCCGTCGCCGCCAATGCTGTTCATGTGCGGATAGACGACTGCGATAGTCGCGGCAGCGGCAATCATGGCTTCGACGGCGTTGCCGCCGTCCCGCATGATGGCCAACGCGCTCTGCGCCGCGAGCGCGTTCGGCGCGACGGCCATACCGCGCGCGCCGCGTGTTGGATTCAGAAAACTAGATGACATAACTGACGGGGCTTTTGCTTGTATACATACCCGTCACGTATGCGAGAAGCATGCCAGCATGCGAGTCGGCGGCTCATGCGCGCCAGAGCAGGGGTTTCGCGCGACCCGGTGCTCACGGCGATGTCGCTACTTGGTGCCGCGCAACCTGGGTGGTGCATAGGGGACCGCGTTCGGCCCCATTGCAGTGCGTGCGCGTTGCAGGCGCTCCTCGGTCAAGGTGCGCACTTCAGCGCGGCTACCCTCGATATGGCGTGCGATCAACGCAACGCTACGATCCGTTTCGCGACGACGGATCGCATCGAGGATCGCCACATGTTCGTCGTAGGTTTCGTCGATGCAGTCGCCATACACGAGATCGAGCCGCCGCACGACGCGGATGCGATCGGTCACGCGCTGCATCGCATTCGTCAGCTCGGCGTTATCGGCAGCCTGCACGAGAGCGTGATGAAATGCTTCGTCGAGCGCGACCATCTCGCGGCCGTCACGCCGACGATGAGCAGGTGGAATCTTCCAGATTTGTTCGAGCTGACCGAGCATCCGTGCGACGCCTTCGGAGAGCTCCCCTTCGGCACTCGCAAGCTTCGAGACAGCAAAGGTTTCAATCAGCTTGCGCATTTCATACAGGTCTTCGAAGCGCTTGAAATCGACCGGCACGACTTCCCAGCCGCCGCGCACATAACCGCGCATCAGGCCGTCGCCTTGCAGGCGCTGCAAGGCCTCGCGCGCGGGCGTGCGGGACACGCCGAAGCGCTCGGCGATGCTGCCTTCCGTCACGCGGTCGCCGGGCAGCAGGCGCATATCGAAGATATCTTCGCGTACGCTGACATAGACATGGTCAGCCCGCGAGGGAGAAATGCCGGTGACGTCGTTCACGCTTGGAACCTGAGTTGGCGAGTATCGGGGCTGAGATTATTGTCCAACCTGAACGCGCCATGTCAACACGCAATGAAAAAACCGGCATCGCGCAAACATCAGCCGCGAGCGAAATACGCCTTTACAGCGGACAGAAACGTATCGATGTCCGCGCGCGAGACGTCCTTATGTGTCGCAAAACGCGACGCATACAGCATCTGCGTGAGAATGCCCCGTTCCTTGAGCCACGCTTCGAGCGGAGCGCAATGTTCTTGCGGAAACTGCGCGAACACCATGTTGGTCGCGTGTGACTGTACCGTCACCTGATCGATCCGCGCGAGACCCTCGGCAAGATGTTGGGCGTTGGCGTGATCGTCCGCGAGCCGCACGACGTTGTGATCCAGCGCGTACAGACATGCCGCCGCCAGCACGCCCGACTGCCGCATGCCGCCGCCCAGCACTTTGCGCCAGCGATGCGCTGCGCCGATCAGCGCCTCGCTGCCGAGCAGCACCGAGCCGACCGGCGCGCCCAGTCCTTTGGAGAAGCAGATCGACACCGAATCGAAGGGCGCACACAGCGCCGCCAGCGATTGGCCCGAAGCCACCGCGGCGTTAAACACGCGTGCCCCGTCGAGGTGCGTCGCAAGCCCGCGCTGACGAACCAATTCGACCGCACGCGCCACGTAGTCCGCGGGCAGTACTTTGCCTCCAATCGTGTTCTCGAGCGCGAACAGACGCGTGCGCGCGAAATGATCATCGATCGGCTTGATGGCGGCCGCAACCTTATCGAGCGGCAAGGTGCCGTCAGCGGCGTTTTCCAGCGGCTGCGGCTGAATGCTGCCGAGCACCGCCGCGCCGCCGCCTTCGTATTTATAGGTGTGCGCCAGTTGGCCGACGATGTATTCGTCGCCACGCGCGCAATGCGCCATCAAGGCCGCAAGATTGCATTGCGTTCCAGTCGGAAAGAACAGGCCGGCTTCCTTGCCGGCGCGTTCGGCGAGCATGGCCTGCAGACGCAGCACAGTCGGATCGTCGCCCCACACATCGTCGCCCAACTCGGCGGTTGACATCGCGGCGAGCATCGGCTGGTCCGGACGGGTCACGGTATCGCTGCGCAAATCGATCATGTGCTGCTCCTCAGAGTGGCGGGCGCATCGCGCCTGCGGCGCGGACGACCTGGATTGAATTGAAAATCGTGCTATGCCGCCCTGCGCTCACGAGTAGCTGCTGGTGAGCGAAAGCGCCGGGTTGCGCGCAGTTGCATCGCGCTGCTGTAGGCCCGCCGATTTCAGCTCCGAACCGCGCTCGGCATCGACGGAAAAGAGATTGACCGCGCTAAGCAGAATCTGCGCTTGCCGGTTCAAAGCGTCCGCGGCAGCACCCGATTGCTGGACCAGCGCAACATTCTGTTGCGTGCCATGCTCGAGGCTCGCGATCATCTCCCGGACTTCGCCGATATGAAGCGTTTGTTGCTGACACGCGTCGTGGATTTCGCTCATGATGCCCGTGACGCGCGCCGACGAATCAACGACCGCGGAGATAGTCGAGCCCGCGGCGTCAACCTGGGCGGCGCCGTCTTTCACGCGAGCGTCGCTCGTCACGATCAGTTGCCGGACCTCCTTCGCCGCTTCTGCGCTACGTTGCGCGAGCAGCCTGACCTCGCCGGCCACCACGGCAAAACCGCGTCCCTGGCTACCGGCACGCGCGGCCTCGACCGCCGCATTCAGCGCGAGGATGTTGGTCTGGAACGCGATCCCGTCGATGACTGAGATGATCTCCGCGATGCGCGCCGACGACGCCCTTATCCCATGCATCGTCTCCACCACCCGGCCGACCGCCATGCCGCCTTGCCCAGCCGTTTCCGAGGCGTGCCTGGCAAGCTCGTCCGCGTGTCCCGCGTTCGCAGTGTTGGTGGCCACGCTGGCATCGAACTCCTTGAGCGCGCCGGTGGCCTGCTCGAGCGCGCTGGCCTGGAGCTCGGTGCGCGCGCCAAGATCGGCATTGCCGGCGGCAATCGCGTGACTCATGCCGGCGACTGCATCGGCGCCATCGCGCACCTGTCCCACGATGTCCGCGAGCGCTTCTCTCATCCGCACGACAGTCGCCATCACGCTAGCCGTATCGCCGGTGCGCAACCCGGCGCGCTGGGAAAGATCGCCGCGCCGGATCGCATCGGCGAACGCGATCAGCTCACGCGGCTCCGCGCCGAGCGAGCGGCCGATGTTGCGCACGACAAGCACCGCAACGCCAACACCGATCACGCACGCAAGTCCGGTTAGCGCAAGCATCATCAAGCGGAAATCGACGCTTATCTGGCGTGCCTCGGCACCGCCCTGCCGGTTCAGCGCTTCCTGAAAGTCGATCAACTGGTTGATTGCCGCGAGCCACTCGACCAGCGCGGGGCGCGCTTGCTGGAGCAGCACGGTGCGCGCCCCTTCGGTGTCGCCGGAGGTTTGCCGTGCAATCACCTCGTCGATAAACGGCGTGGCCTTGTTGCCCGCATCGATCACGCGCGAATAGATAGCGCGCTCGGCTGCGGCGATGTCGGTGCGCTGCGCGTAGACGGCGGCAAGCGGCTTTGCCGCCTCGTCATAATCCGCCGCGAGTTGCCGGATATGCGCGACGACGGCCGGCAGCTCATCATGCGATACGAGAGTGACATCGCGCACGGCGATTGACCGGTCATGAACGCTACCGCGAAAGTTGATGGCGTACCGTTCCTTGACGCCGTTCACGTCGATGATCTGATCGAGTCGTTGCCGCACGGACTCGACGCGTGTGATGGCGATGACCGTCAGCGCAACGAGGGCGAAGAGGACGATGCCGAAGCCGGCAACCAACTGGGTGCGGACACGCAAACCCGCCGTAGTCCTCATGGATTCACCTTTTTCGTGAGAGATGCATTATTTGTTGCGCGTGTCTCGGCTGTTTCAAAGACGGCGGCCGCGGACAGCGTGCAATGACTCGCGGCCTGACATATCGCCCGAAACGCCACCAGGATGCGCGATGGCATTGTGCCGAGGCGCAGGCCGTTCGGGAAATTGGTTTGTCTCATGGCGACGATTGCGAACGGTTATGACGCAGCCGCCATGCGCAAGCCAAACACAGCTCGAACGGGAGACGGCGCGGACACAATGAGCAGCCCCAGGGCGCCTGCGCGGCAATGCAGCCCAATTTCGCAGGATTATATCGTCGCTTGACGACTTGCGCTGGAGACGACACAGACGGTCGCAGCGATAACACCGGCGAACCGCCCTGCGCCGACTCGCAATGCGTTATAACGCAGGCAGCAGGCTCGGCAGGCTCGTCAGGAAGGCGCGCACGTGCATGGCAATCACCGCTTCGGCGGGCGTGCTGTTTTCGTTCGAATAGATGCGGCGGCGAATCGCCAGATGAGACACGGCGCCATGTAACAGCCAACCCACTTCGCCCAGTTGAGCCGGGTCGACAGGCATGCGTAGACCCAGTTCATGCGCGGTCTCGGTGACGATGATTTCGAGCGCATGGCTGACGATCGCGTTCGTATAGGCCGGCGCCATTTGCAGGCCCTCGAGCGACGAGTAAAGGAAAAGCCTCAGCCAGCGGCGCGTCAAAAGCGTGTCATAGTACTCGCGATAAAAGCGGTTGAGTCGGCTTTCAATCGGCACACTTCGGTCTTGCAACTGAACAAACCAGATTGCGTCGAAGATTCCGACGACTTCCCGCTTGTAGACTTCGTCAATCAAAGCGGCCTTGCTCGGGAACAGGCTATATAACAAGCGTTGCGATACGCCGCAGGCTTCCGCGATGGCGCGGGTCTGCGCGCCCAGACCATGCTCCGCGAAATACTCCGCGGCCTTCTCCAGCACGCGCGCCTGACGCTCTGCGCGCGGCAAACGCTGCGGCGCTTTTTTCATCGGCCGCTTGACAGCGACGCGCTCGGCGCCGGTTCCACGGTTCGGCTTCTCGATAGTCCCTTTGTTCTTCATAACTCCCTGCGCTGTCGGATTATCGCTGATGTCATCAGATGACGATTTATGTTTTCATAAAAGTATACACGCAGGCAGCGTGATTGGAAGTCGGCGTGGCGGCGCCCATATTGGCCTGCCCAGCCAATTGCGGACCGCCAGAAACGCTCTCTTTAGCAAGCCTGAAGCACGTTGATGACGCGGCTCACGAGCAACGGGCGCGTATTGTGTCCATATTCGGCCATATGCGTTGAGGCCCCATGCGCCCTCAACGCTTCAGCGCTCTGCCAGCGCTCGATGACAGCGAACGTATCTTTGCCGAGCGGTGTCTGAAGCGTCCCGAACTCCGGTACGTCGATGACGGCCTCGTAGCTGATGCACCCCTCTTCGGCCAACACCGCCGGACGGTTCTGGTTGAAAAGTGCCAACACGGCCTCGCGTTGACCGGGCTGGGCAGTGATTGTGGCAATGACATGGATCATCTGGGTACTTCTCCTTTCCTGTTTCGGCGCCGATCGCCGCATGAAATCATAGCCGCGTTGACGTACGCTTGCTGACAGGTTCTCGCTCCTGCCTATCTGAACATGACAGCGGCGTAATGCAGAGGTCAGCCTCGCGTCACGCCATCTGCGGACAATACACGTTACTCACCCTTGCGGCGGTGGCGCGGCGACACCCGAGGCTGCATTCATCGCGTGTGAAGCTGACTATATTTAACGTGACAGGTAATTCACCATGAAGACTCTGATCTATGCAGCGTTGGTTGCCAACGCACTCGTCGTCCCCGCGGTCTCTTTTGCACAGGACTCCACTGCCCCGCTGACGCGTGCCGAAGTGCGCGCCGACCTGGTGCAAATGGAACAGGCGGGGTATCGCCCGGGCCTCAAGGATCTGCACTATCCCACCGATGTTCAGGCTGCGGAGGCACGTATTCATGCGCAGGATGCCACGACGCCGAGCAGCACGGCGGTCGGCGGAGTGTCGATGAACGGCTCCTCGCGGTCGGGTGCGCCATCGACGACCACAGGGACTCACTCAATCTACTTTGGTCACTGATGGTCTCGATCTGCACTGAATCCGGCCCCGGGTCCGGGGCCGGGGCCCGCATCGCGTGACTTGCGCAACGGCTGCCAGCGGTCGTTGGACGCTTACCGCGGCTCAACGCTTTGAAGGCACGCTGTCAGCATTCCTCTTCACACCTTCATGCGCATGTCATTCGTGAATTGTCGCTTGACTCTCCCGTTAAGGCGATCTTCACGGGAGGTAAGTGACGATCATTCTGAACGATACGCGTAATAACGCGAAGACCTCGTCTTCAGAATGGAGTCAACCCTTTGAATGCCGTCTGAAAGGAGGCACGAGAACCCTCGATGGCCTCTCAAACAATTGGTAATAAAAAACTCCAACGCTTTAGTCTTCGCTGGAAATCACGCTAGTTCGCCTCCGTCCGAATCTTGCCGAGCATCACTCCATCCCGCATGGACAAGGTCTTCCCGATATGCGCAGATAGAAAGAAATTGACTCGCCTGGCATTCAAACGTTGCCGGGATGCTATTTCTCCGTCTGCAGGAATCCAGAGCGTTGTGTACATTCGCACTTTGGTTGCGTTTGGGAACACCCGACATAGGTCACAAAGCAATCATCCTCGTTGCGAACATCTTCCTGCGCCAGATCTCTGCAAGATGCTCTTGCGTTTCCCCCAAGCCCTGGAATTCTCATGCTCGGTCTAGTTCGTATCGCGCTCCGACGACCCTACACTTTCGTCGTCCTGGCAATCTTCATCCTCATCATCGGGCCACTGTCGGCGATGAAGACGCCCACCGACATTTTCCCCGATATCAGAATCCCGGTGATCAGCGTGGTGTGGCAATACACGGGGCTGCCGCCCGACCAGATGGTCGGCCGGATCACATCGCCGTTCGAACGCACGCTGACTACCACCGTGAACGATGTCGAACACATCGAGGCAGAATCGGTCGCTGGTTTCGGGATCATCAAGATCTTCTTCCAGCCGGGCGTGAATATCAGCACGGCGAACGCGCAAGTGACCGCGGTCGCGCAAACTCAGTTGCGGCAGTTGCCCGCGGGCACTACGCCACCGCTGATCCTCAATTACAACGCGTCGACCGTGCCAATCATCCAGTTGGCGCTATCGGGCAAGGGGCTGTCCGAGCAGAGGCTGGGCGACCTCGGTCTGAATGCGGTGCGTCCCATGCTCACGACTGTCGCCGGTGCGTCGGTTCCCTACCCGTTCGGCGGCAAGACGCGCCAGGTGCAGATCGACATTGATCCTGCGGCACTGCAGGCGCGCGGTTTGTCCGCGCAGGACGTCGCCAATGCGCTGGCGGGTCAGAACCTGATCACGCCGGTCGGCACGGAAAAGATCGGCGACTACGAATACACGCTGCAACTCAACAATGCGCCCTCGGAAATCAAGGCCCTGGGCGATCTACCGGTCAAGGCCGCCAATGGCACGACGGTCACTATTCGTGACATTGCGAATGTTCGCGACGGCAGTCCGCCGCAAACCAATATCGTCCATGTGAACGGCCGGCGCTCGGTGCTGATGTCGGTTCTCAAGAACGGCTCGGTTTCGACGCTCGGGATCATCTCGGGCATCAAGCAGCAAATCGCCAACGGGAAAGCGTCGTGGCCCGATAACCTGAATGTCGAACCGATCGGCGACCAGTCGATCTTCGTGCGCGCAGCCATCACCGGTGTGGCACGTGAAGGCGTGATCGCGGCCGTGCTCACCAGCCTGATGATTCTGCTGTTCCTCGGCAGCTGGCGTTCGACGATCATCATCGCAACCTCGATCCCACTGGCCATTCTCGGCTCGATCGCCACGCTCTCCGCACTAGGCGAAACCTTGAACATCATGACGCTCGGCGGTCTTGCGTTAGCGGTGGGGATTCTTGTCGACGATGCGACCGTGACGATCGAGAACATCAACTGGCACCTCGAGCACGGCAAGGAGGTGGAGACCGCTATCCTCGATGGCGCCGCGCAGATCGTCACACCCGCGTTCGTTTCCCTGCTGTGCATCTGCATCGTGTTCGTGCCGATGTTCTTCCTGAACGGCGTGGCGCGCTTCCTGTTCGTGCCGATGGCGGAGGCCGTCATTTTCGCGATGATCTCGTCGTTCATCCTCTCGAGAACCCTCGTGCCGACAATGGCCAAATACCTGCTGAAACCGCATGCGCAGGGTGAGCATGCCGATGCGGCGCGACGTCCGGGTCCGCTCGGACGCTTCCAGCGCGGCTTCGAAGCGCGCTTTGAAAAGATGCGTGGCGCGTATCGCGGATTACTCGAACTCGCGCTGAACCATCGGCGTCCGTTCGTCAGTTGCTTCCTCGGCTTCGTCGCGCTCTCGTTCGCCCTGGCGCCCTTGCTCGGCCGCGACTTCTTCCCGGCGGTCGATGCCGGGCAGATCCTGATGCATGTGCGCGCACCAGTCGGGGTTCGCGTCGAAAAGACCGCGCAGATATTCGCGCATGTCGAAGGCGCGATCCGCCAGATCATCCCGCCGTCCGACCTCGGCACGGTGGTCGACAATATGGGTCTGCCGGTCAGCGGCATCAATACCGCATACAACAACACCGGGACGGTCGGTTCGCAGGATGGCGACATCCAGATTGCACTGAACGAAGGGCATCGTCCGACCGACGGGTATGTCCGCATGATGCGCGAAAGATTGCCGCGGGAATTCCCGGGGGTCACGTTCTCTTTCCCACCGGCGGACATCATCGGCCAGATCCTTAACTTCGGCTCGCCGGCGCCGATCGACCTGCAGATCCGCGGCAACAACCTGAACGCCAACTACGCGTATGCAGACCGTCTGCTGCGCGCGGTCCGCGACGTGCCCGGCGTGGTCGATGCACGGATCGCGCAGTCGCACGGCAACCCCACCTTCAACGTCGATGTCGACCGCACGCGTGCACAGTTGCTCGGCATCACCGAGCGCGATGTGACGAACAGCATGGTGGTGAATCTCGCAGGTTCGAGCCAGGTGGCGCCCACGTACTGGCTGAACAACGCGAACGGCGTGTCGTATCCGATCGTGATGCAAACGCCGCAATACAGTCTCGATTCACTGGCAGCATTGCAAAATCTGCCGATCACCGCCAGCGGCGGAGGCACCGCCCAGATCCTCGGCGGCCTGGCAACGGTCGAGCGCTCCACCAGCAACGAAGTCGTCAGCCAATACAACATCCAGCCCATGGTCGAGATCTTCGCGACCACCCAGGACCGCGATCTCGGCGCGGTGTCGGCCGATATCCAGCGCATCGTGCACCAGAACGCCAGCACCTTGCCGAAGGGCTCGAGCGTCGCGCTGCTGGGTCAGGTGCAGACGATGAACAGCGCCTTTGCCGGCATGTTGTTCGGCCTGCTTGGCGCAGTGGTGCTGATCTATCTGCTGATCGTCGTCAATTTCCAGTCGTGGGCCGATCCGTTCGTGATTGTGAGCGCATTGCCGGCGGCGCTGGCGGGCATCGTCTGGATGCTGTTCGCGACGCACACGACGCTCTCCGTACCCGCACTCACTGGCGCGATCATGTGCATGGGGGTGGCGACCGCCAATTCGATTCTGGTCGTCAGCTTCTGCCGCGAACGTCTCGCCGTCCATGGCGATCCGTTCAAGGCGGCGCTCGAAGCGGGCTTTACGCGCTTTCGCCCGGTGCTCATGACCGCGCTATCCATGATCATCGGCATGGCGCCGATGGCGCTCGCCCTCGGCGAAGGCGGTGAGCAAAACGCGCCGCTCGGTCGCGCCGTTATCGGCGGTTTGATGTTTGCCACCACGGCTTCGCTGTTCCTGGTCCCCGTCATCTTCTGTATCGTTCACGCGCGCCCCGGGCGCGCGGCGACCCCAGCACCCGTCCCGGGAGGTCCTGCCTATGTCGTCTGAATCCGCTTTCCCCACTAACACGCCATCGCGCCGTCCGCTTCGGGTTGCGGGCGTGATCGGCCTGCTGGTCGCCTTAGGCATCGTCGTTGGCGGTGTCGCGCTGCGAGCCGTCGACGCCCGCAAGCTGAAAACCTGGACCGAGGCTCAGGCCATACCGACAGTCAATCTGATCCAGCCCATGCGCGATCCCAACGGCCCTTCACTGCAACTGCCCGGCCGGCTCGAAGCGTTTACACGGGCGCCGATTTTCGCGCAGGTCAGCGGCTATCTGAAATCATGGAACGTCGATATTGGCGCGCCGGTCAAGGCGGGTCAGGTGCTCGCCGAAATCGAAACACCCGAGCTTGATCAGCAGCTCCTTCAGGCTCGCGCCGATCTGCAGAGTGCGCAGGCGAATGCCGTCGTAGCGGGTACGACGGCGAAGCGCTGGGAGGCGCTAAGCGGCACCGATTCCGTGGCCCAGCAGGACGTCGACCAACGCATTGCCGATTACACCGCGAAGGAGGCGATCGTGGCGGCCGCGAAGGCCAACGTCGATCGCCTCGTCGCGACGAAGGCCTTCGCGCGGATCGTCGCGCCGTTCGACGGCGTGGTGACCGCGCGCGACACCGACGTTGGCGCGCTGGTGAACGCCGGTAGCGGCGGCGTCGGCCAGGAGCTGTTCGCGGTCTCCGAAGTCAAGCAGTTGCGTGTGTATGTTCAGGTACCGCAGAACTACGCTCCGGCGATCCACGACGGCACGACCGCGACCTTGACCGTTCCCGAGTACGCCGACCAGCAGTTCACCGCGCGCGTGATTGCAGCGGCAGACTCCGTCAATTCGAGTTCGGGGACGACGCTCGTGCAGTTGCTGGTCGACAATGCCAACGGCAAGCTGCTGCCGGGCGGTTTCGCCAGCCTGAAATTCACGTTGCCCGCGTCCGCCGACTCACTTCGGGTGCCGGCTAGCGCGCTCGTGTTCGATAGCCGCGGCGTCGTGGTCGCCACGCTCGGTGCGAACGGTCACGTACTGTTCAAGCAGGTGAAGATCGACCGCGATCTGGGCGACTCGGTGGAGATCGGCTCGGGACTCGCCGCCAGCGATCGCGTGATCGATACGCCGCCCGACGGACTCGCCGACGGCGACGGCGTCCAGGTTGCGCCGGCCACTGACAGGAAGGCGGCCGCACATGGTTAAGCCTGGACGGGTCGCGCTTTTAACGGGCGTCCTGGCGCTCTCCGCCTGCTCGCTCGCGCCGCAATATCAGGTGCCTTCGGTGCCGATAGCGGCGCAATACAAAACCGTTGGTCCCTGGACCGCCGCTCAGCCTGCTGACCGGATAGACCGTAACGGCTGGTGGAAAATATATGGCGACGCGCAACTCGACGATCTCGAAACGCGTCTGCTGGCCAACAACACCGATCTGCGCGCCTCGTACGCGCACTATGCGCAAGCGCAGGCTTTCGTCGCGCAGGTCGCGTCGGGACTGTATCCGACCATCAGCGCAAGCGCCGTGCCGCAGCGCGTTCGCCAGTCCGACAACCGGCCGTTGCGCGTGGGCGGCCCGAACGACTACAACTCCGTCACGCTCGGCGCCGAAGTCAATTACGACCTCGACCTGTGGGGCCGCGTGCGTGACTCCGTGGTGGCCGGCAAGGATGAGGCTCAGGCGACCAAGGCCGATCTGGCTTCGGTGAAACTGAGCCTGCAAGTGGCACTCGCGGACAATTACATCAGTTTGCGGGGGCTCGACCAGCAGACCGAGCTGCTGAACGAGACGGTCATGGCGTATGCGAAGGCGCTGCAACTCACGCAGACGCTGCATGACAGCGGCATCGTAGCGGGCCTCGACGTTTCGCGGGCTCAAACGCAATTGTCGTCGGCGAAGTCCCAGTTGTCGCAGAATCTCGCGCAACGAGCGCTCATCGAACACGCGATTGCCGTGCTGGTCGGCACTTCCGCGTCCGAATTCAGCCTGCCGCAGCAGACTGCCGCCATCGCGTTGCCGGCGATTCCGACCGGCCTGCCCTCGACGCTGCTGCAACGTCGCCCCGACGTCGCAGCAGCGGAGCGCCGGGTTGCCGAGGCCAATGCAAAGATTGGCGTCGCGCGCGCGGCCTATTTCCCGGACATCACGCTGAGCTTGCAGGGTGGTGTGCAAAGCGCCGCCTATGCTGGACTGGTTAGCGCGCCCAATCTGTTCTGGGCGATTGGCCCGCAGCTCGTGCAATACGTCTTCGACGGCGGTTACCGTCGTGCGCAGCTCGACGCCGCGAAGGCGGCAACCGAGGAAGCCGGAGACCGCTACCGCAGCGTGGTTCTGTCGGCATTCCAGCAGGTCGAGGACAACCTTTCGCTGCTGTCGTATCTCGGCACCGCGCTTGGCGAGCAAAAGGATGCCGCGAATGCCGCGCAGTACTCGGTCGATCTGGCGTTGCGTCAATATCGGCAGGGCACTGTAGGTTACCTCGATGTCGTGCAGGCGCAGACCGTCGCACTCGAAGCACAACGCAGCGTGCTCGATATCCAGACACGCCAGCTAAGTGCCAACGTGCAACTGCTGCATGCACTGGGCGGCGGATGGTCGAGCGATGAACTCGCCCAAGTGGCTGCTACGCCGGCACTCGTCGCGACAACGATGGCGCACGGCGCAAATTGAAGGCCTGCACAGGGCGCAACCGGGAGGGTGACCCGGTTGCGCACGCTGTCGATAGCACGCGTAGCAGTCCGATGTGGCGGAACCTCTTCGGAATGCCGCGACTCTGGAAATTCTCCTGTGCGTGTCCGGCTTACGAACCGTGACGGGGAATCCGCCCAAAGAAAAGATGCTTGGGATCATTGAAGCCGGGCGTCGAAGGGTGGCCCGTCGTGACGAGCGAGTCGACGAAGTCTTCGTCTTCGGCGCTCAGGCGATAGCTCAGGGCTGGTAGATAATCGTCCCATTGCGCCACGGTGCGTGGTCCGGCGATGGTCGAACTGATATAGCTACTGTTGAGCACCCACGCGAGGGCGAATTGCCCCGCACTCAATCCACGCGCCTCTGCATGCTCGCGAACGCGCCGTGCCAGCTCCAATGACTCGGGCCGCCATTCGGCCTGCTGCAAGCGGCGGTCGCCGCGCCCTGCCCGCGTATCCGCCGGGGGCGTTACGCCCAATTCATACTTGCCGGTCAGCACGCCACGGGCGAGTGGGCTGTACGAAATCACGCCGAGGCCATAACGGTGCGCGGCTGTCAGCTGCTCGGCCTCGGCCTGCCGATTCGCGAGGTTGTAGAGCGGCTGACTGGCTACCGGGGCAGCGAGACCCAGTGCCTGGGCGGTATGACTGAATTCGGCGATCTTCCATGCGCGATGGTTCGACAGGCCGTAGTAGCGCAATTTGCCGGCCTGGACCAGATCATTTAGCGCGCGCACCGTTTCGTCGACCGGCGTGTCGTGATCTTCAGCGTGGAGGTAAAGCACATCGATATAGTCCGTCTTCAGGCGCTTGAGGCTGGCCTCAACGGCTCGCACCATGTGTTTGCGCGACGCGCCGCGCGCATTGACGTCACCATCGCCGAATGGACTGGCAAATTTGGTCGCCAGCACCCAGCGATCGCGCCGAGCGGCGATGCAACGCCCGACGACACGCTCCGATTCACCGCCAGCGTAGACGTCGGCGGTATCGATCGAGTTGACGCCTTGTTCATGCGCCTGGTCGACGATGCGTGCCGCGGTTGCTTCGTCGGTCGGATCGCCGAACAGCATCGTCCCAAGCGTCAGCGTCGAAACCTTGAGGCCGCAGCGGCCAAGTTGGCGAAATTCCATATGAGACTGTTCCGTTAATTTGAAGGATCTAACCTGGGAATTCCACGTGACACATCCATAGAAACGGGCACGTCGAGACCAGGCGATTGAAGCGAGGACAGTTGGCACACTCGTCCGGTCAACGCACCATTAGGGGCGTGCAAGGCTCCGCCGTCGCGGAGAAACGGCCGCTTTGCCATTCATTCACTTTTACCCGTCGTACTTCTCCACGAACTCGGCCGCCGTGAGCCCACGAAAATCGGCCAATGCCGCGTCGATGTGCTCGGCGCTCCAGTCCCACCAGGCTATCTGCTGCATGCGCTCCGAGGTGCGCGCGTCGACGCGAAAACGCAGCACCCGCGCCGGCACCCCGACGACGATCGCGAACGGCGGTACGTCCTTGGTCACAACGGCTCCTGAGCCGACCGCGGCGCCAGTGCCGATCGTCACGCCGGGCATGATGATGGCATCGTGGCCGAGCCACACGTCGTGACCCACCTCGACTGGCTCCTGCGCCCGCCACTGGAAGATGTCAGCGTCGTCGTCGAGAGACAATCCGTACGATCGGGAGCGATAGGTAAAGTGATGGTGGGTCGCACGCCACGAAGGATGATTGGGCGGGTTGATGCGTACGCCGGTGGCGATATTGGCGAACTTGCCAATGAGTGCGTGGGCGATCTGATTGTCACCCATCGCATAGCCGTAGTCGCCGATGACGGATTCGGCGACATGGCTGCGCGGACCGAGATAGGTGTAACGGCCAAAGTCGCTGGCGCGAACTACCGCCGTTGGATGGATTTCCGGATGTTCCGACAGAACGCGACCGAGCGCCCACGGATCGACGCCGACGCCATGATTGATCAACATATCGATTCTCGTGCTTCAATGATGAGGAGAGCCTTGGGCCGCCGGCTGCGCACTTCCCATGACGATCGCGTCAAGGCATGAAGAGCGACGCCGACGCAGGTGAGCGACCCGCGTTCAGGTGACACGGCTGCGCAGGTAAGCGGAGACGCGTTCGGCACAGACGACCAGGACGAAGGTGGCGATCAACAGGAACGACACCGTCTGGTACTGGAACAGGTTCATTGCGGTCAGCAACTGGAAGCCGATTCCGCCTGCTCCGACAAAGCCGAGCACGAGCGACGAGCGCAGGTTTTCGTCGAAGCGGAACAGCCCAATGCCGAGCAGCGAGGGCAACACGCCCGGCACGACAGCATGGCTTAACACCTGCAGGCGCCCTGCACCGGTCAGCGTCAACGCTTCGACGGGGCCCATATCCATGTCTTCGATTACTTCCGCGAACAGCCGCCCAAGCATGCCGACCGAATGGACCGCAAGCGCAAGTGCGCCCGGAAACGGCCCCAGCCCGACCGCCGTGACGAACAACAGTGCCCAGACCAGATCGGGCACTGCCCGGGTGACGCCGATCAGCGCGCGCGCGGCGTAGTACAGGGGCAGCGCCGGTGTGACATTCGCGGCCGCCAGAATCGACAGCGGAAAGGCGAGCAGCACCCCGAACACCGTGCCGAAAACCGCCAGGTCAATTGTTTCGAGAACCGGCCACAAGTTCGGGACGAACTGATCGAACGCCGGCGGCACGGCGCGCGAAACAATGTCGACCATACCGTGGGCACCGGTAACCAGATCCTGCGGACGGGCCTGGACGACGATCCACGCCTGCACAAACAGCGCGAACAGCACGACGGCGGCACACACCGACCAGATGGTCCGGCCACCCGACGAGCCCGTCGATGCGCGCATTTCAAGAACCTTGCTCATGACGCCTCGGCCAAATAAAGGCTCGCGATCTGTTGACGGGAGACGGCCGACGCCGTCCGATCGAATTCAAGCAGGCCGCCGCGCAGACCGATCAGTCGGTCGGCATATCGCGTCGCCAGTTCGGGCTGGTGCAGTACGCACACCACCGCGAGACCGTCGTCGTCGGCGAGGCGGCGCAGCAGCCGCATGACTTCGTCAGCCGCTTCGGGGTCCAGACTGGCGACCGGCTCGTCGGCGAGCAAGACGTGAGGACGTTGGGCCAGCGCACGGGCCACCGCCACGCGCTGCGCCTGTCCGCCCGAAAGCGTGCCGGCGCGCTGGCGCGCCAGATGCAGCAAGCCGACCTCGTCCAGATAGGACAACGCCGGATCGATCTCCTCGCGAGGTACCCGACCCAGCGCGGTTGCCAGCGTCCGGTGTCGGCCGAGCGCGCCGCAGCAGACGTTCGCCAGCACGCTACGCCGCTTCACGAGATTGGCGTTCTGCGAGATCAACGCAAGCGGCAGACGCGCCTCACGCAAAGCTTTGCCGGACAGTGCGGCGAGATCGCGCCCAGCCACCTCGACCGACCCGGCGGTCGGCCGATTCAGTCCGACCACGCACTTCATGAAGGTCGACTTGCCGCTGCCATTGCTGCCCAGCACCACGACCAGCTCACCGGCGCGGACCGACACATTCATGCCGCGCAGCGCAGTGTGGCCATTTGCGTAACGCATCGTCAGATCACGGACAGCCAGCTTTACGCCGGGCCCACGCGTCGTATGGAGTGCTGTTCCGGGTAGGCTCGACGCGCCGGCTGAAAACCGGCTCGCCGAATCTATCGGGACGCCACCCGAGGTGCTGGACAGAGTGCTCACAGTTTTGCCAGGTCGATGTGAAGAGTCGAAACCAGATCGCGGATCTGGTTATAAGCGGCGTCCGTTTGCGGCACCGTCTTCAGCTCCGGGTTCTGGTTCGATGCCAGGAACTTCTGATCGGCTTCCGGCAATTGGCGTAGATCGAGCGAACTCAGCACACTGGCCAGACGGGCCTTGAAATCCGCCGGCAAGTCGCCGCGCACGGCCAGCGGGTCGAGCGGAATCGGTTCCGATCGCCACAGCGTCACGTAAGCCGCAGGATCGAATTCGTTGTGTAGCTTGGCGCTGGCGATTTCTTCGCTGTTCAGCTCCCCCGCTTCGACCTTGTGGTTGCGCAGCGCCTCGAACGACGCCGTGTGGCTGCCCGCGTAGACCGCTTTTACGCCCTTGTCCGGATCGATGCCGTTCTTGCTCAGACCGAAGGCGGGAAACAGATGGCCGGACGTCGACGCCGGATCGGCGTAAGCGAACGAGCGACCCTTGGTGTCGCCCAGCGTCTTGATGCCCGAGCCGGGCCACGTGACGATGGAGGCGTAGTAAGTGGCCGGCTTGCCCTGCTCGCCGGCGAACGTGGCGACGGCTTCAGCGTGCGCGACCTGGTGCGCGAGCACGTAGCCGAGGGGACCGAATTCGCCGAATTCGAGCTTGTTGTTGCGCATTGCCTCGATCTCGGCGTTATAGCTGGTCGCGACGTAGAGTTGCACCGTGCAGCCGAGCTTGTCGCCGATCATCCTGGCGAGATCCGTATAGACCGGCAGCATGCGCTGAGCCGATTCGTAAGGTTCGACACCAAAGCGAACCACGCCATCGTTCGGACACGTACCCGCTGCATGTGCGGTAACGGAGACTAAACTCACGGCCAGAGCTGCTGCAGATAAAAATTTGGAGACCTTCATATTTTCCTCAATTTATGTTTCATACAGACCAGGCGACTCAACAACGGATTGCTTTGTTCCGGGCATCAGACAATGCGCTCGCCCGCCCGATATGTCGCGCGAGGCACAGGCAGCGCATCGTGCATCCGCACGCGCACAAAGTCGGCACGCAAACCGGGGGCGATGGCGCCGCGGTCGTCCAACCCCACTGCGCGTGCGGGTTCCGCGGATACCGTTGCCATCGCGCGCGGCAGCGTCCAGCCGGCCTTGCCGACCAGTTCGAAAGCGGCGGTCAACAGGCTCGAAGGCACGTAGTCAGAGGACAGGATGTCGAGCAGTCCGGCTTGCGCAAGTTCGATTGCCGAGACGTTGCCCGAGTGCGATCCGCCTCTTACGACGTTGGGCGCGCCCATAATCGTTGCGATGCCGTGTTCGCGCGCGGCTTGCGCGGCGATGCGGGTGGTGGGGAATTCCGCCAGGACGATGCCTTCGGCCGCTGCCTGTTCAACATGCTCGATTACGGTGTCGTCGTGGCTCGCCACCGGAACGCCGAGCTCCATGCAGCGCGCAACAATCTCGCGACGGTGCCGGTCGGCGAAACGTTCCTGTCCGTCTGAAAGGTCAGCAATCACTGCGGCGAAGTGTTCGTCGGTCAATTTGCCGTGCCGTTCCTGCCAGCGACGCCATTGATCCCGATCGTGCCATTGGCGCTGGCCCGGCGTGTGATCCATCACCGAAGCGAGCCGCAGCAATGGATGCGTGCACAGTGAATCGAATACATTCACGACGTCGGGGGCGGCGATTTCGCAGCGCAGGTGGAGGAAATGCTCGGCACGCAGCAACTCGCACGCGGACAGGCGCGCGAGTGCCTCCACGCACTGCGTCTGAAGATCCCGGCTGTGCATGTCGACATCCGAACGCGCGCCGATCCTGAGCGAATCGAATACGGTTGTGATGCCCGCCGCGGCCACCTGTGCGTCATGAATCACAAACGCCGCGTCGATATTCCATCTCACGCCCGGCCGCGGCGCCAGATGCTTCTCCAGATTGTCTGTGTGTAGTTCGACCAGGCCCGGCAACAGATAGTCACCGTTCCAGTCTTCGGCTTCGGCCGCCGACGTCGTGCCCCGTTCAAGGTCGACGATGAAGCCGTTTTCAATCCGCAAGGTTCCCGTAAATTCCTCGTCCCGCGTGACGACGCGAGCGTTCCTGATCAGCATCGACATGCTCCGTACGTGTGTCCGTTTTAGCGTGCTGCTGTACGACGCAGCGTTAGTTGTGATTCGAAGCGATGAGTCGTGCTGTTGCGTTTGCGATCTCGGCGCTCGTGCTTCATGGGCGTTTCCTGCCGGCCCAGAAAGCGCTGGCTAGTGGTGTTTTCGTCTAAACGTCTAGATGTTTAGGGAAAGATCCAACCCGCCGATTCCGCGAGCACGCCCGTAATGGGTTCATCACGGCCCGCGCTCTACCATGCACGACTGCGAATTCATTTCACCCGACCGGAATGACAAGACCATGACAGCGACCGACAACAAACACCGAGCGTTTCAATCGAGCGCGGAGTAAACGTTGTAATGGGGCGGCAGATCGAACAGATTCTTGATTGACGAGGTGGTCACGGGCATCGCAAGTGGACGCCATTCGTCGTCGATGAGCATCGAGGGCAGTCGCAACGCTGAAGCTGGCTGCCTCAACACTGGTTCAGGTTGGGACGGCCGCCTTGGCATCCACGTAAAGCGCGTAGAGCGACTGGCCGGCGGCCATGAACAGGCGGTTGTGCGCCGCGCCGCCAAAGCACAGGTTCGCACAGCGTTCAGGCAGCGCGATGCGGCCGATGGCCTCGCCGTCCGGTGCGAACACCATCACGCCGTTCAACGTCGGTCCTGTACCCCAGCCGGCCCACAGGTTGCCGTCGGTGTCGCAGCGGAAGCCATCCGGCGCGCCGTGCTCGCCGCCGTCGACAAAGATGCGGCCGTTGACGAGGCGTCGGCCATCCTCGACGTCGTACGCCCGGATGCGTCTTGGCGTGGATCCGGACTCGACAATGTAGAGGCGGCTTTCATCCGGCGAAAAACAAAGGCCGTTCGGATTGGCGATGTCGCCAGCGACGATCTCTGCTTCGCCGGAGCGCGGGTCCAGGCGGTAGACCTGGGTTGGCAGTTCGGACTCCCCCCTGACACCCCCGTAATCACTCAGAATTCCAAAGGTCGGGTCAGTGAACCAGATGCTGTCGTCGCTCTTGACCACGACGTCATTGGGCGAGTTGAGCCGCTTGCCGTCGAAACGGTCCATGAGAATGGTCAGGATGCCGTTGTACTCGGTGCGCGTCACCCGGCGGTTGCCATGCTCGCAGGTGATCAACCGCCCCTGGCGGTCACGCGTGTTGCCGTTGGCGAAACCCGACGGCCTGCGAAACACCGCAACCGCACCGGTTTCTTCATCCCATCGCATGATGCGGTTGTTCGGAATATCGCTCCATAGAAGGTAGCGGCCGTCGCCGAACCACACGGGCCCTTCACCAAAGCGCATTCCAGTCGCAAGGCGCTCCACTGCGGCATTGGTGATGCGATATTTCAGAAAGCGCGGATCGAGGACCTCCACCGACGGATCGGGATAGGTTTCGCTCTGTCGCCACCTTGGAATCTCTACCATCTCCAATCTTCCACTTACGATTTGCGGGGCGGGCAAATCAGTCGTTCTTCTGGATATACGCTGCGAACGCCTGCTCGTAGTCCGGATGCCAACGCGATAGCGCCGGGCGATTCTCTACAATGTCTCCCGCAGCCCAAAGGATGCGTCGCTCGTCGAGGGAGCGAGGCACATCGTTGTCGGGGCACAGAATGTAGAAATCGCCGGCACCCAGTCGCTCGAACATGAAATCGACAGTCTGCTCGGGCGTCCAGGCAGCGGCCGGTTTCTCGGTACGACCTTGAGCGGTAAGCTCCGTGAACACAAAGCCAGGGATCAGCAAATGCGCGCTGATCCGGCAGCCTGGCGTATTGCGCAACTCGTGCTGCAGTGCTTCGGTAAACGCCTTCAGGCCGGCCTTGGAGACGTTATAAGCCGGGTCGCCGGGCGGCGTCGTGATGCCCTGCTTCGAACCGGTGTTAATGACGAGGCCCGGGCGTCCGCGCGCGATCATCGCGGGTACGAAGGTCTGAGTGCCACGAATGACACCCCACAGGTTGACGTCGAGCACCCGCTCCCAGTTAGCGGCCGCGCCGAACATGGCGCTACCCGGTTGAATCCCCGCATTGTTCATGAGGATATCCGTGCCGCCGAAGCGATCCCGAACGGCTGCTTCGAGCCGGACCAGGTCTTCGATGCGGCTGACGTCCGTCTCGACGGCCAGTACCTCCTTCGCGCCTTCAGCAGCCACGCTGGCAATCGCCTGCTTCGCGTGCGCCAGGCGGTCCTCACCCAGATCCGCAATGCACACGCGAAGCCCGAACTG
Source organism: Paraburkholderia lebeckiae (assembly GCF_014201005.1). NCBI lineage: Bacteria > Pseudomonadati > Pseudomonadota > Betaproteobacteria > Burkholderiales > Burkholderiaceae > Paraburkholderia > Paraburkholderia lebeckiae. The sequence continues at coordinate 24,194 of NZ_JACHDK010000027.1, forward strand.
CGCGAACCGCTTCGCAGCAGCGAGTCCAATGCCGGCAGCGCCGCCTGTCACGACGGCGACGGCTCCGGGAGTGAAAGTAAAGTGTGTCATCAATAGTCCTTTCTGATTCGCCATAAAACGTCAGCCCGCCACCTCACAAGCAGACCGCCAAACGACAGGTACGTCGATAGGTCGCGCGGCCGGGAAATTCGTCACTCGCCTCAGTCCATTGGGCAAAACGGCACTGGCGACAGAAACACCGATTCCTGATGGACGAGATACGGCAGGATGCGCGGCGTGAAAGCTTGCCAGCGTGGATCGGCTGCGAGTTTCGCGCGCTGCGCGGCCCGATGCGCGTAGTCTTCGTAGCCCCAGCAGAACACGATCGAGTTCAACGTGCCTGAGTCCTTCGTCCAGCAACCCTTGAGGCGGGCGTACTGACTGATGATGCCGAGCCCTTCGCGCTCGTAGATGTCCAGGAACTCGCCTGCCTTTCCTGCCGTTATCTGATACGTACGCATTTCTACCAGCATGATTCCCTCCGTGTCGATCGGTACTCTCTCACAGCACGGCGCCGTCAGACCGCGTGGCTCTCGACGTGCGCCTTCAGCGCGCTGAAGAACTCGTCGAGATTCTTGCTCGCGGCGGACTCGATCAGGCGCGAGCCCACGCTCATCAGCTTCCCGCCAATTTCGACGTCAGCGTCGTACACCAGTACGGTCGTATCGCCTTGCGCTTCAAGTTGCAGGCGCGCAGTGACTTTGGCAAAGCCCAGCGCACCCGCACTGCCCATACCGGCAATCGTATAGGTCCGGGGCGGATCGAGATCCGACAATTCGACGTTGCTTTTGAAGGTCGCCGACATCGGGCCGACGCGAATCTGCACGGTCGATTCGAAATGCAGGTCGTCGAGCCTCTTCAGCGCTTTGCAGCCGGGCAGACATGCTTCGAGTACGAGGGGGTCGTTCAATGCACGCCATGCGGCTTCAGGGGGCACGGGCAGGATGGTTTGATCTGTCAGCTTCATCGCCGCCGCTCAGCGCTCGTAGAGTTTGAACAGCGCCTGCGTGCCGTTGCGCGCGCAGCCCCGCTCGGCCAACTCCTGGTACATTACGCGCACCAGTTCCAGACCCGGCAATTCACGTCCCATGCTTCCTGCTTCCTCGTGCGCAATCCGCATGTCCTTGATGAAGTGCTCGATGAAGAAACCGGGCGCAAAATCGCCCTTGGCAATGCGTGGCCCCAGGTTGTTCAGCTGGAATCCACCCGCCGCGCCCCCGCCAATCGCGCTCAATACGGTGTTGGCATCCAGGCCGGCGCTGTGCGCATAGGCGAGCCCTTCGCACACGCCCATCATCGTCGACGCAATGACGATCTGATTGCACAGCTTCGTGTGCTGACCCGCACCCGGGCCGCCTTGCAGGACGATGTTGGTGCCGAGGCAGCGCAACATCGGTTCCACGCGTGCGAGCACAGCGCTTGCGCCGCCGACCATGATCGACAGGCGCCCTTCGCGCGCACCGATGTCGCCGCCCGATACCGGCGCATCCAGCATGTGCACCCCGCGCTCAGCGGCGAGCGCGGCCAACTCTTCAGCCAGTTTTGGACTCGACGTCGTCATGTCGACCAGCACCGCATCGCGCCGCGCATGCGCGATCAGACCACCGTCGCCCAGATAGAGTGCGCGGACGTCCTCGGGTGTGCCGACAATCGTGAACACGACGTCCGATACTTCGGCGAGCGCCCGCGGGGTCGCTTGCCAGCTCGCGCCGGCTTCGATGAGCGGCTCAGCCTTCGCACGCGTACGGTTATAGACGTGCAGCGGATAGCCGGCGGCGGCGAGCCGCGAGGCCATCGAGCAACCCATGATGCCAAGGCCGATAAAGCCAATCGCGGGTTTGCCTGTAGATTGATTCATGATGGTTGGTCCGTTCAGAGTTTGTCGCGCAGCAAGTCGCGCAATAGCATGGGAGTCAGTGGATGACGGCCGGCGACGACGCCAAATGGCGCAAGCGCATCGTTGACCGCGTTGGTCAATGCGCCGATCGCTCCCATCACCCCGCCTTCGGCCATCCCCTTGATGCCGGCCGCCGTCGACTTGCCAGGCGTATGCAGCGGGATGATCTCGAGGTTGGGCAATTCAGTTGAAGTGGCGATCAGGTAGTCGGCGAGTGAGCCGGTCACGTTCTGTCCTGAGTCGTCGTAACGCATATGCTCGAACAGCGCGCCGGACAGTCCCATCGCCACGGCGCCATGCTGCTGCCCTTCCACCACGGTGGGATTGAGCAGCGTGCCGCAGTCTTCCGCGACGACGTAACGCGCGATGCGGATTGCGCCGGTCAAGACGTCCACCTCGATCTCGCATCCATGAGCCGCATTCGAATAGGTCATGGCCGGAGGGTCGTAAGTCAGGTGAAATTCGAGGCCCGGCGTCAGACCTTGCGGCAACGCGGTGGGATCCAGATACGCACGGCGGGCGACGTCGGCGAGCGTCAAACCCGTGTCGATCCACTCGTCCGCGCGACGACGCTCGATTCTCGCGTCGATCAGGCGCAGCGACTGCTCGTCAGGCAAACCAAGGCAACCGGCGGCGATCGCGAGCACCTTGCGGCGTGCGTCGAGTGCGCACAGGTAAAGCGCGCCGCCGCCTGCCGTGCCGCTGCGCGCGCCACGACTGCCCATACCGTATGGCGCGATATCGGTGTGGCCCATATGAATGCGCACGCTCGACGGCGGCACGCCCAGGCCCTCCGCCACCGCATTGGCCATCGCGCTTTCGTAGCCCTGGCCGCTGGGCCCGAGACCGACCGACGCGTTCACCACCCCGCCTGGTTCGATACGGATCCAGCTTGCTTCGTGCCCCGAACCGGGAATTCCCGCGGCCTTATAGAAGCGCGAACCATACGTGGTCGGTTCCACCACGTTGCACAGGCCAAGCCCCAGGTAATGGCCAGTTGCGCGCGCCGCCTGCTGGCGCTCGCGAAAGCCCGCGTAGTCGAGCGCCGACAGCAAGGCCTCGAACGTCTGGGTCGGCGTGATGTCGTCCAGACATTCTCCCGTAGCAGTGCGGTACGGCAGTTCTGCCGGACTCAACAGGTTGCGACGGCGTACCTCGACCGGGTCGAGTGCCAGTTCCCGCGCGATTGCATCCAGCGTGCCGTCCATCACCCAGCTGGTGATGGACATCGGCGCGCGCATCGGTGCATTGCCACATTTATGGCTGAGCACGACCTTCACATCGAACGCATAGTCCTGCAGCCGGTACGGTCCGCTCAGGATCATCGCAACGACGCGCGCCAGATAGTTGGCAGGAAAGAAGCAATAGGCGCCAAAGTCTTCGCGGAGTTCGAGGTCGAGAGCGAGCAGCGTGCCGCGCTCATCGACCGCTGCGCGGGTGCGGCAGAAGTCCTCACGCGAATTGGCGGCGGCCGTCAGGTTCTCGAGGCGATCCTCACGCCAGCGCACGGGCCGCTTCAAATGGCGAGCCAGCGCAGCAACGGTCAACTCTTCGCGGTACAAGGCGATTTTCTGTCCGAACGCTCCGCCGACATCGGGCGAAATCACGGTCACCTGGGACTCGTCGAGCTCGAGGCGCTGCGCCAGTTGAGTGCGCAAAGGATGGGGCACCTGGGTTCCGATATGGAACGTCAAGTGGTCCCGTCCGGCGTCCCAGACCGCCGCACAGCCGCGGGTTTCGATCGGCACATGAGTCTGGCGCTGCTGCTGGAAGGTCGCCTCGACTATCCGGAAGGCCCGGCTGTTGGCGCGCTCAGGAGCGCCATGCACGTAGGTCTGGTGCGAGACCAGGTTGCCTGGCACGGCCGGGTCGACTTGCGCGGCGTTGGGGTCCAGCGCCTGCCACATGTCTGTCACCACGGGCAGCGGCTCGAACTCGACGAGCACCTGCTCGGCGGCGTCTTCAGCGAGGTACCGATCCGTCGCGACGACGCAAGCCACCAGATCGCCCTGAAAACGCACTATGTCCACTGGCATCGTCGCAAACTCGACGGGCTTCAGTCCTTCGACGGGTGGTGCGACACGCAACGGTGTAGTCCACTGCGCGAGTTCCACGCCCGTGATGACGGATACGACGCCGGGCATCGCGGCGGCGCCGTGAATATCGATGGAGACGATCCGCGCATGCGCGTGCGGCGAGCGAACAAAGCACACGTGAAGGGCACCGGGTATCTCGATGTCGTCGAGATACCGTCCGTAGCCTGTCAGCAGCCGATAGTCTTCAGTGCGAGGCGTCGCTTTGTTGAGGTAACGAAACGTCTGCTCAGACATCGACCGTCTCCGCGCGCATCCGCTCGGCCGCGAGCAGGATCGCCCGCACGATGTTCTGATATCCGGTACAGCGGCACAGATTGCCCGACAGCACCTCGCGCACCTGGGCCTCGGATGGCCGCGGGTTCTCGCGCAGGTACGCTTCAAATGTCATGACGATGCCGGGCGTGCAGAAGCCGCACTGCAGACCGTGGCACTCATGCAGCGCCTGCTGGAGCGGCGACAGACGACCGTCTTGCGCGACCGCCTCGATGGTCGTGATCTGCGCTTCATCCATCTGCACGGCGTAAGCCAGACATGAGCGTGCTGGCCGGCCATCGATCAACACGGTGCATGCGCCGCACACACCGTGCTCGCATCCAACATGCGTGCCCGTCAGCCGGCAATCTTCGCGCAGCACATCGGACAATAGCTTGCGAGGCTCGCAATGCACTTCATGGCGCGCACCGTTCACACTCAGATAAATTGCTGTCTTTTCCATGAACGGCCTAATCGGGTTGCGTAACGCCAGCGGTTATCCGCTGCAATGCTCGCGCGAGGAGCGCCTTGACGAGATCGCGCCGATACGCGGCGCTGATGCCTGGCTGATCGTGCACCTCGACGGCGTTTGCGACTGCCTGGGCAATCCTGCGGACGCTCGGCGTATCGGCCGTTTCGCCGACGAAACCCGCAGCGAGGTCGTCAAGCACCAGCGGCACGTCTGCCACACCGCCTACGCCGATCCGCAACAACGCGAACCTGTCGCCCGCGAGCACCGCGGTGACAGCGCAAGCCGCGATCGCGAAATCGCCGTGCCGTCGGCTAAATGCTTCGAAGGCATGCCGCTCGCCGGGCAACGCCGTCGGAAAGCGCACCGTGCGAATGATTTCGTCGACCGCCAGATCGGTGGTCATCACCGCGATCAGAAACTGTGCCGCCGACACCTCCCGGCTGCCTGCCGACCCGACAATCTCGATGCGTGCGCCTAGCGTGCTCGCAATGAGCGGCAATTGCGCCGCGGGGTCAGCATGCGCGAGACTGCCGCCGAGCGTCCCGCGCTGTCGGATCGCGTAATGTCCGATCGTCGCCGCCGCTTGAGCCAGTAGCGGGCAAGCAGCGCGCACGGTGCTGCTGGTGGCCAGTTCGTGATGGCGCGTCATTGCGCCGATCGCCAGCGTATCGGGTTCGAGCGTGATGCCCTTGAGTTGAGGCAGCGCATTCAGATCGACCAGATGCGCCGGTTGCGCGAAGCGCATATTCATCATCGGCGCGAGGCTTTGTCCTCCGGCGATCAGCTTGGCGTCAAAACCGTGAAGAGCAAGAAGCGACAGCGCGTCGTCGAGCGTGCTCGGCCGGTGATACGAAAATGCGGTGGGCTTCATACGCGTTGCGCCTGCGCACTCAGGCTGCGATTCCGGGCGATGGCAGGCAACCCGCGACAGCCCCCGCCCGCCGATAAGCGAGGCAATCGACGACGGCCATTCCCGCTTCGCTTGACGCTGCTCATGAGTCGCTCCAGCCGCGTGCGCGGCGCTGTTCACCCCGTGGGATAGCTACCGCTTCAGTCATCGCTTCGGAAACGAGGATATCGCCGATAAATTAAATCGTCAATTGACGACTACATTTCAAATTGAGAGGTTCGTTGTCGGTCCAGCGTGCAGGCCGTGCATCAAAGTGGTGCCACTACTATGTTTAGGGGTTTTTCAAACACGTCTTCACATGACGACTTATGATTTGATAGAGTACATCGTCCTGAGGCATGAACCGGTGTCGCCATGCTCCCGGTCCAGCCGTGCACTATCTCGGGTCATCGCGAAGCGAGCGCTTCATCTATGACCGCCGGCATTGGCCACCCCCCGCGCCAGGGCGTTTGCGGGCCTTTCACTCAACCCGTTCCGGTTTTCCGCTCATGTCTTTGTCAAGCCGTCAATCGGTCATCATCGCGTTGATCGTCGCCAGTGCCTATTTCATGGAGAACCTGGACGCTACGGTGATTGCGACAGCGCTGCCCCACATGGCCGCCACGTTCGGCGTCACGCCCGTGAGGCTGAGTATCGGCATGACCGCCTATCTGCTCGCGCTCGCGGTTTTCATCCCGATCAGCGGCTGGGTGGCGGATCGCTTTGGGCAACGCTCCGTGTTCGGTAGCGCTATCGTCGTGTTCACCGGCGCGTCGATACTTTGCGGGCTCAGCAACGGTCTCGTCGAATTCACGGCCGCGCGGATCCTGCAGGGACTCGGCGGTGCCATGATGGTGCCGGTCGGCCGGCTCGCCGTGCTGCGCAGCACGGAGAAGCGTCACCTGATGCGCTCGATCGCCTACATTACCTGGCCCGGGTTGGCCGCACCGGTGCTGGGTCCAGCGTTGGGCGGCTTTATCTCGACCTATTTCAGCTGGCGCTGGATCTTTCTGCTGAACGTACCGATCGGCCTGCTGGGCCTGGCGCTCACCGCCACGTTCATTCCGAACCACCGCGAATCCAGCCGTCGTCCGTTCGATTTGCCCGGATTCGTGCTTAGCGGAGTCGCGCTAACCTGCCTCATGTACGGCATGGAACTCGTCGGGCAACTGCATGGCGACTGGCACATCGCGGCCGCGGCGCTGACCGGTGGCGTGCTCGCCGCAGCCTTCGCGGTACGGCATTTCCGGCGTGCCGAACATCCGCTGATCGATCTCGCGCCGTGGCGAATCCCGACCTTTCGCGCGACCCTCGATGGCGGTTCGTTGTATGTCGTCTCGGTCAGCGTTTCGCCCTTCCTGTTGCCGCTGTTCTTCCAGCTCGGTTTCGGGCTGAATGCGTTCGCCGCCGGTTTGCTGGTGCTCGCTTACGCGGCCGGCAATCTGGCCATGAAGACCGTCACCACGCCCATCCTCAAGCGCTTCGGTTTTCGCAAGGTAATGATCGTCAATGGCCTGCTCACTGCCGCCACCATCGCGCTGTGCGCCCTGCTCTCGCCGGACACGCCGCGCGCGCTGATCATGCTGGTGCTGCTGGTCGGCGGGCTATGCCGATCGATGCAGTTCACCAGCATCAACACGCTCGCATTCGCGGACGTACCGCCAGCGCGGATGAGTTCGGCGAGCACGTTTTTCAGCATGGTCCAGCAGATGACCATCGGTCTCGGCATCGCATTCGGTGCGATCGCGCTGCATGCCGCAGTCCTGATACATGGCGGCCACGCGCAGCTTTCGCTTGCCGATTTCCGGGTCGCGTTTCTGCTTGTCGCGGTGCTGGTACTGATCTCCGTGCTGTACTTTATCGGCCTCGAACCGGACGCCGGCTGCGAGGTTAGCGGCCATACGGGAGCCGCATCGCGGTAGTGCGGAAATTGTATCGAGCGCGTTAATGGCGACTGGCCTAAGTTAAACAGAGAGAGAGTCCGTGCAGAATAACCCGGGTACGCCATGTACGAGTTCACAAGCCGCCTCGCCCCACGCGGCGCCAGCAGCGGACAGCTCAGTCGCTCGCAGCACCTCGCAACAGGCGCTGATCCTCGCGGGCGTTTGTATCGCGGTGCTTGTGCTGCCGCTGAATTTCGGCGGTGCGGCGGTGTCGGCGCCGACTATCGGCACCGCGCTGGGAGGCAGTCCAGTGGCAATCAACTGGATCCTGAACGCGTTCATGCTGAGCTTCGGCAGCAGTCTGATGGTCGCCGGGGCGCTCGCGGATCTGCTCGGACGAAAACGTGTATTCGCCGTCGGGGTAGCGCTCTTTGCAGCGACATCACTCGGAATCTCCGCCGCGCCGAGCCTCGTGTGGGTCGACTTTCTGCGCGCGCTGCAGGGCATTGCGGCCGCGTTGGTGCTGGCCGGATCATCGGCAGCGCTTGCCCAGGAGTTCGACGGGCATGGCCGCGCTCGCGCGTTCAGCATGCTCGGCACGACTTTCGGCGTGGGCCTGGCGCTGGGTCCGCTTCTCGCCGGGTTTCTTACGCAAACATTCGGCTGGCGCTCATTCTTCCTGGCGGATGCGGCTATCGGCTTGACGGGCTTTGCGCTCGGCGTTCCAAAGCTGAGGGAATCCTATGATCCGCACGCCAATGGTCTCGACTGGCCTGGCGCCATCAGCTTTACCGCGGCACTGACCCTGTTCACCTTCGGCCTGCTGCAAGGGCCGGAGAGCGGCTGGAGCAGTCCCCTCATCGTGGCACTGTTCGCGGGTGCCGCGGTCATGGTGATCGCCTTCGTCTGGATCGAAGGTCGTGTTACCCGGCCTATGCTCGATCTGTCGTTGTTTCGCTATCCGCGCTTCGTCGGTGTGCAGGTACTCCCGCTTGCGACCGCATTCTGCTACGTCACGTTGCTGCTTGTGTTGCCGACGCGATTCATCGGCATCGAAGGACATACCGCGATCGGCGCGGGCTTGATGATGGTTTCGCTTTCGGCGCCGATGCTGATCGTGCCGCTCACCGCTGCGCATCTCACGCGCTGGATGTCGGCCGGCGTCATCTCGGCGATCGGCCTCGTCATCGCGGCCATCGGCATGCTCTGGTTCAGTGGTATCGGACTTGATGCGTCAGCCACTGTCCTTGCGATTCCGCTGTTCGTGATCGGTGTCGGTGCGGGGCTGCCGTGGGGACTGATGGACGGCTTGTCAGTCAGCGTTGTTCCAAAGGAACGCGCCGGCATGGCGACGGGTATCTTCAGCACCACACGCGTGGCGGGCGAAGGGATGACCCTCGCGGTGGCTAGCGCGATATTGGCGGTGCTCACACGCTTGCGACTAGCCGATGCACTCGCGGGATCTCCCGGCGCGGCGGCTCATGCCGTCACAGAAGCCGCCCAGCGCGTGGCCACCGGCGATCTGGCACATGCTGCGGCACTTCTGCCCGCACTCGGGGCGCCTGTACTCGTGCATGCGTACGACGGCGCGTTCCGGGTACTGCTCCATATGCTGGTGGCCATCACGCTCGCCTCCGCGATCATGGTGCTTGGGTTCCTTGGCCGCACACCATCCGCGACGAGCCCAGACCATGCCAGCCCGGTGCTTTCCGGAGGCGAAGGGATCGCCGACCGGTGAGACGCGCGCGGCTGCATTGGCGAAGACGCAGGTTTCGGCAGCGAAGGCTTCCACGGATGAAGCCACAGGTAAGGATTCAACCACGACTCATGACTGAATCCTGACCGACGCATTACCGATCCGGCTCTTTGACATTGAATCTTTATTCATGTCAATTCAGTCAATGGATTTTTCCACGGCAATAAAAATTGACAAAATCACAAGCTAATTTCTACCGGCCCAGCTCACTGGGATAAGATACTTTACCAATTAGAGCAGTGGACTCTACTACCAATTTCAGCAAGACAGTTTTTCCAATTTTTGGACGTTCACGACGCATTCTTTGCGGGCCAACGCGACGATCCAGTCCCGCCTTGCACGATCTATCTATCGCCGAACTGTAGCCCGCTATTTACGGACTGTTTCCGAAGAAGAGCAGTGTCGAGAACGTGCTCAGGCTCCCTTCCTGGAGATCCTGCAACCCGATCTTTGTCATGCCTTTCTGCAGTATTCCTTGTTAAGCCAATTCAGCCATACCACATAATTTAATCTTGGCTGCTTTCATTTTTTATCATCCTCTTTTAGCCTTGAAAGAAACCGACCTCCTATTGCAGGAATAGAGAAAATAGATTGGCACTATGAAAAGTCAAATCATAGGATGTGCCTGGTTTTCCTCCTGTCCTGAATTGGGATCACAACGTGAAATTACGCACGACACAAATCGCAGCAAGCATTCTTTCCATCGCCTCCGCAATCGTCACTGTGCAACCCGTGTACGCTGAAGATATGACGCGCGATAGTGGCTCGCCGGTCGGCGACAACCAGAACTCCCTGACCGCCGGTCCTGAAGGTCCGGTACTGCTGCAGGACTCGCATCTGATCGAGAAGCTGCAGCGCTTCGACCGGGAGCGCATCCCGGAGCGCGTCGTTCATGCGCGGGGCACGGGTATTTTTGGCGAGTTCACGCCGACCGCCGATATCAGCGCGTTGACCACCGCCAAAGTGTTCACGCCTGGCACGAAGACCCCGGTCTTCGTGCGTTTCTCGACCGTGATGGGCTATCGCGGATCGCCTGAGCAGGCGCGCGACCCGCGCGGCTTTGCAGTGAAGTTCTATACGCAGCAAGGCAACTGGGACGTCGTCGGCATCAACTGGCCGATCTTCTTCATCCGGGACGCCATCAAGTTTCCGGACTTCGTGCACGCAAACAAGCCGTCCGCCGTGACGGGCGTGCAGGATCCGAATCTGGCCTTCGACTTCTTCGCCCATACGCCGGAAGCGACCAGCATGCTGACGTACCTCTACACCGACGAGGGAATGCCTGACTCATACCGTCACATGGATGGCTTCGGCGTGCATGCGTTCAAGTTCGTCAATGCCAAAGGCGACGTTCACTACGTGAAGTTTCACTGGAAGAGCCGTCAAGGCATCGAGGGCATCCGCCCGCAGGATATTCCTCATTCGATCGGCGCCGACTGGAATCTGATGACCGACGATCTGTACAACTCGGTCAAGGCGCATTCGTATCCGCAATGGGATCTGTACATTCAGATCCTTTCGCCGAAGGATCTGAACAAGTTCGACTTCGATCCCCTTGACGACACGAAGGTGTGGCCGTCGTCGATCCCTGAGCAGAAGGTCGGGACGATGACGCTCAACCGGGTTCCGGATAACTACTTCCAGTCCACTGAAGAATCGGCATTCGCGCCGTCCCGCCTCGTGCCGGGCATCGAGCCCTCCGAGGACCGGATGCTGCAGGGTCGTCTGTTCGCATACGCCGACACGCAGATGTATCGCCTGGGACCGAACTACAACGATTTGCCGATCAACCGTCCTGTTGTGCCTGTGTACAACAATAATCAGGATGGCTCGATGAATTCCGGCGATCGCAAGGCTGAGGTGAACTACGAGCCCTCCAGCATCGCGGAGATCTCGCAGCAGGCCAGGTATAAGTCCGTGCAGACGCCGCTCAGCGGAACGACGCAGCAAATGGCGATTCACAAGACGCTCGACTTCCGTCAGGCTGGCGAGTTCTACCGGACGCTGTCTGAAGCCAACAAGGCGGATCTGGTCACGGCATTGTCGGGCGATCTGGGCCGTGTAACAAACGACGCGAACAAGTACACGATGCTGTCGTACTTCTACAAGGCTGATTCCGATTACGGTACCCGCCTCGCACGCGCCACGCATGCGGATCTCTCACGTGTGCAGGATATGGCGTCGCATCTTGGCGATAACTGAAGCCAGTAGGCAACGCAGACGGGGCCTGCGCAAGCAGGCCCCGTCTGCCTGAATACGATTTCCGACGGAGAACGTCATGCGAGGTTTCTCTACTGCGCGGCGAGTAGTTCGAAACGCAGCCGTGGCAGCGATAGCCGCACTTCTGAGCGCGAGTTGTGCGGAGCACGTTTATCGGCCAGCAACATATTCCGGCACGGTTGACACGCGAGCATACACCGATGACTGGTTCGCCGCCGCGCGCGAAGGGCGAACCGATATCGTTCAATTTCTGATCGACGCCCACTATCCGATCGAAACCGCAACGCCTCAGGGATATACCGCGCTCATTCTTAGCGCCTACGATAATCACCCGGACACGCTAAGGGCGCTTCTTGCCGCTCACGCCAACGCATGCGCCGCCGACAAGCACGGCAATACCGCGTTGATGGGTGCACTGTTCAAGGGCGAAACGAACATTGCGCAAATATTGCTCGGGGCACGCTGCCCTATCGATCAAACCAACAACGCAGGTGAAACGGCGCTATCGTTTGCTGCGCTGTTCGGCCGGCTCGATATGCTCTCGGTGCTGGTGGCGCACGGGGCGAACGTCAATCATGTCGACGCACGCGGCGGCACCGCGCTGCAAATGGCCGTCTCGCAACACAATACCGCCGCAGCCGATGCGCTGCGCCAGCTCGGCGCTACGCAGTAACGCGCTAAGCAGCAATGTGGAGGAACGCGATCAGCTTTCCAGAAACTCGACCGGAGAAGTTCCGTTCCGCCTTTTTTACTCGCTCAAAAGCGCGCCGGGTTCATCCATGCTCGATTCGCAACCCAGCTCTGCGTTCACGCGAAAGTATTGATGATGCTTCCAACCATGCCGTTTGTACTGACAGGCGGCGCGCTCGCAGCTTCCGCTTCGACGAGAGCCAGGGCGCCGCTTTGCGGCGTATGCGCGGCAACGCCCTGCGAGGACTGCTGCATCACTTGCATGGCCACGCTTGCGGCGGTTTGCGTAACGTTCATGATCTTTCCTTTATTGAAGACGCAGACGTTAGCACGTCTTCCGATTTTGCGCAGATCTCGCCAATTGAATTCGCTGCCGCTGCTAAGCGCGGAAAATCGCGCTGCGGGTCTGGATGACACGAATGTCATCTTGCCGACTGATTTGCGACATGTAGGAGCCGGTATGTTGATACGTCGATCAGAGGCCTATGTGGATTTTTCGAAAAAAGTAAGCAACAAGGAATACAACGGATTGTCTTCAATGACGGAAATAACGGCCGTAGTCAGCATCCGGATTGCAGATATCACGCGTCTGACCGACATATTCGGCGAGGAATCGACTCAACAGGCTCTCGCTCAGTTCGGCGAGGAAGCAACGGCTTTGCTAAAGCGGTTGCTGGCTCAGCATCAGGTAATTGACCACGATCGTTCTGATGTCGGCGGACATTGCTCTGCATGTTTCCGTGTGCTGTCAGGAGGCTTGCCGCGTCATGCCAGCGAAGCGGCGCAGGTGACGCAACGGCGGGTTCGCAGAACGATTTCGAAAGAGCCGGCGCGCACCGAAGTGCACTGAACACCGCAGCCCGCGCGCAGCGTTCCGTTGACGCGACAGTTCTATCGTTTAACGCTGATTTCATTCCCACGATAGGCAGCCGCTCGAACCCCGTTGCGTTTCGCCGCTACGCCCGTTTCAGCAGCGACGTATCCACCGGTAACGCACGAATCCGCTGGCCGGTCGCATTGAAGATCGCGTTGCAGATGGCCGCCGAAGTCGGCGGCACGCCCGGCTCGCCAACACCGCCAGGCGGCGCATTGCTCGGCACGATATACACGTGTGTCTCGGGAACGGAATCGATACGGGCAACCTGGTAGTCCGTGAAGTTCGATTGCTCCGACGCACCGTTCCGGAAAGTGAGTTCACTGTATAGCGTGTTGCCGAGCGCCATCACCACTGCGCCCTCGAACTGCGCAATAACCCGATCGGGATTGACGATGCGCCCGCAGTCGACGGCCAGGTCGACGCGTGTCACACGCACCGAACCGTCGTCGGCCACCTGCACATGCGCGACCGCGGCCACGTAACTCAGGAAGCTGCGATGTACCGCAATCCCGCGCCCATGCCGCGCCGGCAATGCAGTCGACCATCCGGAGCGCACGGCGGCTGCGCGAACCACGGCCGCATAGCGGGCGGTGTCGATCGGATACTCGTCGATCGACGCGCCGTAGTTCGGGTAATCGACCCCTAGTGCATGCAGATCGACATGCCGCGGCGTGCCGAGCAGCGTGAGCAGGTGCTGCACCGGATCCTGCCGCGCGGCCGCCGCAAGCTCATCGACGAACGACCCTAACGCGAAGCCGTGGGGAATGTTGTACACCGATCGATACCAGCCGATGCGCGTGTGTGCGGAGGCGGCGCCGTTCTCACACCGCACGTTGGCGATGTCGTAGGGCATATCGGTCACGCCCTGCCCCAATTCCCCCGCCGCCCCATAGCGGACATCGGCCTTGAACGTCGAACTGATGGACGGAAACACCGTGCGGTGCAACCACGCGACCGTCTTGCCTTGCGCATCGAGCCCGCCTTCCATGTGCTGGGCGCACACCGCATGGAAATAGTCGTTGTGCACATCGTCTTCGCGAGTCCACGTGAGCTTCACGGGCGCGCCAACCTCGCGCGACAGGAACGCCGCCTCGGCCACATAGTCAGGCTTGGACTTGCGGCCGAAGCCGCCGCCCAATAACGTGACATTGATCGTTACGGCCGGCTCCTGCAAGCCGAGCACCTGTGCCACGGTCGTGCGAGCCTGCTGCGGATTCTGCGTCGCGGTCCATACTTCAACCGCACCGTTCGCATAGGACGCGGTCGCGGCGAGCGGCTCCATCGCCGCGTGCGCAAGGTGCGGCACGTAGTAGTCCGCCGAGACATGGTGGGCGGCGCTCTTTAGCGCAGCCGCTGTGTCGCCGTTGTTGCGAACGATTTTGCCCGGCTGCCGCGCGGTGTCCTCGAGCGCCTTGCGATAAGCCTGACTGTCATACGATGCATTCGGCCCAAGGTCCCAGTCGAGCCGCAATTTCCGCCGCCCTTGCATCGCCGCCCAGGTGCTGGTCGCCACCACCGCGACGCCGCCCAGCGGCTGGAAACCGGCGGGCAACGGCGCGGCGGGAATGCGGACCACATGCAGCACGCCGGGCACTTTCATCGTTTCGGTCGAATCGACGCTCTTGAGCGTCGCGCCATAGACCGCCGAACGTTCGATCGACGCGTACGTCATTCGGGGCAACACGACATCGATACCGTACGTCGCCCGGCCGTGCACGATGTCGTCGAGATCGACGATCGGCAGCGACTTGCCGATATAGCGCCACGTACCCTCGTCTTTCAGATGCAGCGTGTCGCGGCCCGGCACCGGCTGACGCGCCGCCGCCATTGCGAGCGCGCCGTAGGCCACGCGCCGCCCGCTCGCCGCATGCACGACATGACCCGGCTCGGTGCGGCAGGTCGCCGGCGCCACGCGCCATTGCACGGCGGCCGCCGCCACGAGCATCTGCCGGGCCGTGCCGCCTGCTTCGCGCAACGGCTGGAAGAACTGGCGGATGCTGCGCGAGCCATCGGTATTCTGGTCGCCATACTTCGCATCGCCTTGCGCCTGCACGACCTTCACGGCGTTCCAGTCGGCGTCGAGCTCGTCGGCAAGAATCATCGCGAGACTGGTGCGGATACCGGTCCCCATCTCCGAACGATGCACGACCAGAATGATCTCGCCGGACGGCGCGACCGAGACATACACGTTCGGTGCGAAAGCCCCTTTCGCGCCATTCGCAGACGACAGCACGCTCGCCGCGAACGCGGTACCCGCGCCGCCGATCTGCAAGCCCAGCACAACCCCGCCCGCCAAGGTCCCTTTCAACACGCCGCGCCGGCTCAGATTGACGATTTCGCCCATCACGCCTCCGACGCCGCGGCCTTGATAGCGGCCTTGATGCGTTGATAGGTGCCACAGCGGCAAACATTGCCGGACATCGCTTCGACGATCTGCTCGTCACTCGGCTTCGGCGTCTGTTTGAGCAGCGACGCGGCCTGCATGATCTGTCCCGGCTGGCAGTAACCGCACTGCGGCACATTGGCGGCTTTCCACGCGCGTTGCACTGGGTGATCGCCGCCTTTGCCGAGTCCCTCGATGGTCGTTACGGGCTTGCCCTGAACATCCGCCAGTGCGGTCACACACGAACGCACAGCGACACCGTCCAGATGGACCGTGCATGCGCCGCAAGCACCGACCCCGCAACCGAACTTGGTACCGCGCAGCCCGAGCAGATCACGGACTGCCCACAGCAGCGGCATGTTCGCATCCGCATCGACGTTGTGATGAACGCCGTTCACAATGAGTTCCATCAACTGATTCCTCGTAGTCGACGCGAACGGCACGAAGTCGTCATGCGCCGTATCGCTTTACCCGCACAAGCCGATCAGGCTCTCGCCTGATAGACGTTGCACCATCCCGCGCCGTTCACCTGCTTCGCGCCGAATAGCGCGCAAAGCGCGCTCGTGTCGGCTGGCTTGCCCTGATAGAACTGGCAATTCGCGCAGCGCTGGGCGGCGCTGAAGCGCGGATATTTCGCGTGATCGACGCGCGATGCGTCGGTCCGGTAGCCGAGCGCCTGCGCGGCCGGATCGCTTTCCTGAAGCTGCGTGGGCGCGGCCCACGCCGTGCCGCCGGTTATTGCCAGCGCCGCGGCGCCAACGGTATGCACAATGAAAGTTCGTCGATTGGTTCGCATGTTCAATACATTCCTTTCACGCCACCAGAACACGTTGCGGCGGTGCCATAAACTCCGGGCCTACCGGGTCCTTGACGAATTGCGAGACGATCGCGTCGATTTGCGCGAAGGCCTTGTCGTCGAGTCGCCAGCCGAACGCGGCCTCGAGTCCGTCCAGTTGCGACGGACGGCGCGCACCCCACAGCGCAATCGTCGGGCCGCGGTCTAGCACCCAGCGCACGGCAAGCGCAAGCACCGACTTGTCGAAGTTATCGCGCGCGAAAACGTCCAGTGCTTTCACAGCGTCGACATACTGCTGACGACGCGGCGCACGGAACTTCGGGTCATGTTGACGCAGATCGTCGCCCTCGAAGCGCGTCTCGGCGCCGATGCGCCCTGCCAGCAATCCGCGGCACAGTGCGCCATAGGCGAGTGCAACCAGCCCATGCTGTTTCACATAAGGCAGCACATCGCGGTCGATGTCGCGTTCAAACAGGTTGTAAGGCGGCTGCGTGGCCGACAGCGGCGCCACGCGTCGGAACGCATCCATTTGCGCCGCAGAGAAATTGCTGACGCCGAGCGCGCGAACCTTGCCTTCCTTGCGCAGGTCGTTCAGCACCGCGGCCGTCTCTTCGATTGGCACGAGCGGATCGGGCCAGTGAACCTGGTACAGATCGATGTAATCTGTCCGCAAGCGCCGAAGTGTATCCTCTACTTCATGACGAATACGCTCCGGCGAAGCATTGCGAAATACCTTGCCGTCCTGCCATTCGAGAGCGACTTTAGTCGCGATGACTGCCTTGTGGCGATATCCATCGGCCAGCGCTTTGCCGACGATTTCCTCCGACGCGCCGAAGCCGTACGCCGGCGCCGTGTCGATAAGGTTCACGCCGCTGTCGAGCGCCCGGCGGATCACCGCAATCGAGTCCTTCTCATCAGTGCCGCCCCACATCCATCCGCCGATCGCCCACGTGCCCAGGCCGATACGCGAGACAGGCGTCGATAAACCCTCAACTTCAATTGTTTCAATAGTCATGCGATGCTCTCTCGTTAAAGCGCCGCATCCATGTCGAATGCGGGTTGAGAAAATGCGACGTGCCCAAAGGACGGGCAGCCGAGTCGATTATTTCAGCCGCATCCGGCGATCACAAGAAGGCACCTGAAGGTTCCATACTTACCCCATGGAAACAAATTGCTACGACGGCCCTCACGCCGCCGAGAACCCGCAGAAGAAAACCGATGACCTCGCGCGCAACGTCATCGAGCAGATCGCCGACAAGTGGACGATTCTCGTGATCGACGCGTTGGGCACACATGGCGAGATGCGTTTCTCGCGGCTACGCGACGAGGTGGGGGGCGTCAGTCAGAAGATGCTCACGAAGACCTTGCGGCAACTCGAGCGCGACGGTCTCGTCACGCGCTATGTGCATCCCGTGATACCGCCTCGTGTCGACTATCAATTGACACCGCTAGGACGCAGTCTGCTCGACAAGATTTGTGGGATCTGGGACTGGGTTGAAGCGCATATGACGGAAATGGAATCGGCGCGACGACAGTTCGATCTCGGCGAAACGCGTACCGAACGCGCTCCTTCAAACCGGGACGGGGAGTCCGGCCCAGAAACCCGTTTGGAATAGTCGAACGGGCACAGTCCGGTTGACCACCCTTCGCGCAAGACGTTGCGACGAAAAAGACGAAATCGCTCGAATGACGGCCAGCCACAGCCGTCCCGCGGGAGCCGGCGACCACTTGGCATCTGGACGAATGTTCGTGGCGTTGCGCCGTGAGCCCTATCTGCTATCGTCAGCGGTCGACAAGCACGGTGTCGAACTGGATGAACTGGTGGCTTCCGCGAAGGTCGGGTCTCACCGTAAGCGGATGCGTACTTTCGACCCACAGGCGCTATCGGCGATTGCTGTCAACCCATCGCTTAGAGGCGCACCAGTTTCGCCAGGACGGACTTCAGGCGCTGCTGTAAAAAATCCGGATCCACCGCGATCAGATAGTTCCCTTGTCCGAAAATTCGACGCACATACGAGTCGGCCTGCGTGTCCAAAGCGATGCAGAAGCAGCGGATTCCAGCCCGCCTCGCATGCTGCACCGCGACCCGGGCGTCTTCGACCAGATAGGCATCGCGTGTCACGTCGATGTCAGCGGGTGCGCCATCCGTCACCATCAGAATGGCGCGGATGCCCTCCGACTTGTCCTCGATTAGCGCGGTCGCATGGCGCACTGCCGCGCCGAAGCGGGTTGACCAGGCGGCCGCAGCGCTGGCCAGGCGTTGGCGTGAAACCTCGCCAAACGGCATGTCGAAATCCAGATAGCGTTCATAGTGGACGTGTTTTCGTGTGTTGGAGGCAAAGCCGTGAACGGCCGCCCGGTGGCCGCCTTGCCGGGCCAGCGCGACTGCGTGCAGAGCAAGGGCTTTCTCGGTTTCCAGCACGCTGACCGAATGCGAGGCCAACCGGCTCGCACTCGATGCGGATACGTCCAGCAGTAACAATACCGACGCTTCACGCACGCGCCTTCCGGGATTCTCGAAGACACGCTCATCGATATTGCCGCCTTGTCGCCGGCTTGAAATCGCATCGACCAATGCATCCAGATCGAAGCGTTCCCCCTGTGGTTGACGCTTTAGCCGCACCGACCGGTCGAGTTCGCCTCCGCTCGCGAGGCCGCGCAAGCGCGCCCTGCGCATTTGCGTAATCGTTGCGTCCGGCTCCCGCCCGGACTTTTCGTACAGCGTGCACCAGTTGTCTCGCAACGTTTCGATTCGCTCGTCCCATTCCGGGTAGTTCACGCTGCGCGTCGCCCCCCAGGCCAATGCTTCGGGGGGCGACGCGTCCTGCGTGTTCACCGCACTACTCCCGCTGGCCGCATCGGCCGATATACCGCCAGGCAACAATTGCACCGTGACTGGTTGCTCTAGCGCGGCATGATCGGATGCCGCCTGCTCACCGTAGTCCCACAAATAGCTATGGTCATCGCGGTACGCCGGAGCGGCGGCATAGCCGGGCAAGTCGAATTGCACGCGCATCTGCCCCAGGTCGTTAGCCAGCACGGCAGCAATGCTGTGAAACGCAGCGACATCGTCCAAGCACTCGCGCTGCGCGTTGAACAGACGCCGGCCTTTATTCACCCAGAAGTTGTCGTCCTGATAGTGCGGATCGATCAGCGCGCGACTCAGCCGCGCAAGCAATGCGGCGCAGCCGAGGCCATCGGCCGGAGACGCGCCATGCAGGCTGCGCCAAAGCATCTCCACACCGGGATAGCGGCGCGCCAGCAGCGCTTCGACCCGTGCATCCTCGAGCAAGGAGATCACCGTCAGCGCGAGCGGCTTGCGCGCCGCAGCGGGTTGAGCCGCGGGTGAGAACAACAGATGGGCAACCGCATGGGCGCTCGCCGCTCGCATCAAGCCGCCTCGATCCGGGCAGTCGAGGAAGGTGTACGAATCCGGCAACGCCAGCATCATGCGTGTGAGTACCGGACGCGCCGGCGGCCCGTTCAGCAATCCTTGCCGACGGGTACCGATAGCGACGGTGAGACCGCTCAAGCCGAACAGGTAAGCTTCCAACGCCGCGGGTGCGGGTTGTTTGGGACGCCCTGCAGCTTCCCAGTTCAGAATCTGCACCGATAGTGCGTCGCTGCATGTGAAATAGCGCAGGCGCGCGGCACGCTCGCCGGCGTGGGCGCGCAGACCGGCAAGCGCCCATCCATAGAGGCCGGGAACCCCGGCCCTTGCCAGCAGGAATTCGATTCGGCCTAGCATGGGCGGCACGCAATCAGGCGCGGCCCGCTCGAGGTCGCCGAGCACTTCAAGTAGCGCTACCTGCGAAGCCTCGTCCAGTATGCGGCCTAGCGCCTGGCGATAAGGGGCAAGACGCGCTGCATCGAATGCGGCAGACCGATCCGCAACAGCGGGCGCGGAGCTTACTCCGTCCCAGCGCGCAGACGCGCCGGCGGCTTGACTGTCGGGGGTTGGCGGCATTGTCTAGCCGAAGTGTGCCTCGACAAATCCGTCGAGCGCTTCGAGCATATCGGGGTCGTCCGTCAGCGGAAGGCTGAGCGCGACCCGGCAGGCCAACCGCGCCGGCTGGCCGTCGCCGATCAGACGCGCGGCATGGATCAACATGCGGGTCGAAATACCTTCGTCCAGCCCTCTGCCCCGCAATGCCCGCGAGCGGGCCGCTATGCCGACCAGTCCCTCGCACACGGCGAGCGCCGCGCCGCTTTCATGGGCTACGATCCTCGTTTCGTGATCGGCTTGCGGATAGTCGAAATCGAGCGAACAAAACCGCTGCCTCGTCGATTGCTTGAGGTCCTTTGAAATGCTTTGATAGTCGGGATTGTATGAGACCACCAACTGGAAATCCGGATGCGCGTGGACGGTTTCGCCCTTCTTGTCGAGCGGCAGCAGGCGTCGCGTGTCGGTCAAAGGGTGGATCACGACCATAGAATCCTGGCGCATCTCCACAACTTCATCGAGGTAGCAGATCGCGCCATGGCGCACGGCCAGTGTTAGTGGACCGTCTTGCCAGAAGGTGCCCTCGGGGCCGAGCAGGTAGCGGCCGACCAGATCGGCCGCGGTCATGTCCTCGTTACATGCGAGCGTGATCAAAGGACGCTTCAGGCGCCACGCCATGTGCTCGACGAAACGTGTCTTGCCGCAGCCGGTCGGGCCTTTGAGCATCAGCGGCAAGCGCAGGCGATAGGCCGATTCGTATATGGCGATTTCGCTATCGACCGGTTGATAGTACGGCTCTTCAGTCAGCAGATAAGGCGTGATGGACATGGTGAGTCGTATTGCGTCGGGAAAGCACGCCAGGGGACAATCTTGCAGACACATGGCATACCACGACGCCATGTGGCCGGCCTTTAGCGGTGGCTGGGTTCCTGATTGGGAATGCCCTCGATCGGACACTCCGGTGTGCCCACCGTGCTGCGCGTGAACGATTCGACCGTTTTGCGGGTTCCTTCCGGGTCGTTGATCCATCGGGAATAAAAGTTATACGGACAGGCGGCGACACCCTTGACGTCGTCGCCTGAATTGATGGTTCCCGTATAGCCGCGGTGCAGCAGCTTGAACAAGTGGTTTTGCGACTGCATGTTCTTGCGCGCGTCGCGAATCAGACTGACTGACAGCTCCGCGTATTGAATGCCCATTTCCTCCTCGCCGCACTCGCCGAGCGTTCGGCCGTCGAAGCCGACGATTGCCGAATGGCCGAAATAGGAATAAACACCATCGAAGCCGGTAGCGTTGGCCACCGCAACATACACGTTGTTCATCCACGCCATGGTCTTGGCCACCATCACCTGCTGCTCTTTGGCTGGGTACATGTAGCCCTGACAGCGCACAATCAGTTCCGCGCCCTGCATCGCGCAGTCGCGCCAGATCTCCGGGAAATTGCCGTCGTCGCAGATGATCAGGCTGATCTTCATGCCCTTGGGACCGTCCGAAACATACGTGCAATCGCCCGGATACCAGCCCTCGATGGGCACCCACGGCATGATCTTGCGATATTTCTGCACGATCTCGCCGTGGTTGTTCATCAGGATCAGCGTGTTGTAGGGTGCCTTGTTCGGGTGTTGTTCGTGACGCTCGCCCGTCAGCGAAAAAATGCCCCATACGTTGGCTTTGCGACAGGCGGCGGCGAAGATTTCAGTCTCTTCGCCGGGAATGGTCGACGCCGTTTCGTACATTTCCTTGGCGTCGTACATGATGCCGTGAGTCGAATATTCAGGAAATACCACGAGATCCATGCCCGGCAGACCGCGCTTCATGCCGACCAGCATCTCGCCGATCTTGCGTGCATTGTCGAGTACCTCTGCCTTCGTGTGCAGGCTAGGCATCTTGTAGTTGACCACCGCTACGCCCAAACAATCGTTGCTGCTCGATATATCGCCGTGTCGCATACCTCATCTCCCGGGCAAGCTCGCCCATCACTTCTGTCCATGTACCAATCGCTCACGTCCCGGCAGTGGCCGGCACCTTAATGTGCCACCACGCCCTTAGCCGCACAGGCTGCAATTGCCGCCTTTGCAGACATGCAGGACGCTCGAGCGTCCCGCCCTGGCGCGCGTTCCGGGGCCAGTCACGCCCGCTCCGGTCAACTGTTCGGCCTGGCTGCGCGGCCTCCATTGTTCGGTGACGCTGACCTGTACGTTGCGTGCGGTAATCATCGTTTCCGGCTCGACGCTTTGCCCGCAATAAGGACACTCGACGGGATCGTCGCGCCTGGATACGGCGAGCAGTTTTTCGAAAATGCCCTCACATGAGGGACAACGCATATCGTAAAGAGGCATGGCAAGGAACCCGATTCGACCGTCAAAAAGGCCGGCGCGCAATGCGCCGGGTGTCGCGGCGGAATCACTATGTCCGCCGCCTGTCTGTCGATCTCCTCGTCAGTTCCTGTGGCCCCAGAAGGCGCGATCGTTGAGCATCCCGGTCGGGGCGATGTTCTTCTCGAAGATGGCGAGCGGCAACGAGACGGTGGCGGAGCAATTCGGAATATCGACAATGCCGCCGATGCGCCCTTCGACAGGCGCCGCGGTGAGCAGCATGTATGCCTGCGGTCCGGTAAATCCATGCTGCGTCAGATAGTCGATTGCCTTCAGGCAAGCCTGGCGGTAAGCGACCGTCGCATCCATGTAGTAGTTCTTGCCGTTCTCGACGCTGATGCCCTCAAACGTCAGCCATTGGTCGTAGTGCGGCCTGACCGGGCTAGGCATGAAAACCGGCGCGCTCAGGTTGTACTTGGCCATGCCCCCTTTGATCAGGTCAAAGCCGACGTGGGTCGCGCCGTCCATTTCAATTGCGCCGCAAAAGCTGATCTCGCCGTCGCCTTGGGAAAAATGCAGATCGCCCATCGAGAATCCCGCGCCTTTGACGTAAACCGGGAAGAAAATCCTGGTTCCGCTGGAAAGGTCCTTGATGTCGGTGTTACCGCCATGTTCACGCGGCGGAACCGTGCGCGCTGCCTCTTTTGCCATCCGGTCGAACGCAGCTCCGCTCACGCCGCGCAGCACGGCGGTACGCGGCTCGGGCGGCTTGGCAAGACCTAATGCAGCCAGCGGCGCCTCGCGGCGATTCCATTCGGCCAGCAAATCGGCGGACGGCAGACAGCCCATCAGGCCAGGGTGCGTCAACCCGGCGATGCGTACGCCCGGAATATGGCGCGAGGTCGCGTACAAACCCTTGAGGTCCCAAATCGCCTTGGCCGGATCCGGGAAATAGTCACCAAGAAAACCTCCGCCGTTGCTCTTCGCGAATACGCCGGAAAACCCCACCGGCGTGATCGGTTTGATATCGAGCAGATCGACAACCAGCAAGTCGCCTGGCTCCGCCCCTTCGATATGGAACGGACCGGTCAGCGGGTGGGCACGGGTAAGGTCGATGTCGCGCACGTCGTCGGTGCCGTCATCGTCCTTGATTTGCGCATCGAGAAAATCGAGCGACTCGATGATGATTTCTTCACCGGGCTTAACCGTCGACAGAAACGGAATATCCGGGTGCCAGCGGTTATGGCCGAGTTCGGCTTGCTCGGCAAGCGGCACGCCAGGTTTAATGGTGAAATGTTGCATCTATTCTCTCCGTGGTATCACGTTGAAATTGCACTGCGGCTTAAGTCCCGACTCAGGCAGCCGGATAAGCACATGCGGCGCAGCCGGCCTGATAGCCGCCGTTGACGGTGTCGTCCTTGATTTGCGTACAGACCTTGGCTGTCCATTCGGCTTTTTCCAGCACCGTGCCGTCAGGCAACGTGCCGCCGCGTGCGTCGACGCGCAGCTGGCAAACCGGGCAGGTCTGCACCGACGCAGCGCTACGACCCTTATGGCGGTCGGTAAAGCCGGCATGGCCGAAGCGGTTGTAGTACATGTAGCCAATCATCTTGCTCACTCCTCGCCAATAAGCAGCGCGCGCCGGGTTTGCGCGCCGCATCGCATAATTTTGGATATCAAACGGACAGGTAACTGCTGATCTTCGCGATATCGACTTCGTCGCGCCGGTTCTCATGGACGAAGCGGCCCTTCTCGATCACGAGCAAACGGTCCGCAATCTCCATCGTGAAACTGAGCACCTGCTCGGAAACGATGATGGTGAGTTGCTTGAGCGTGCGGATCTCCTTGAGGGAGCGGGCAATGTCCTTGATGATGGAAGGCTGGATTCCTTCAGTAGGCTCATCGAGCAGCAGTACCTTCGGATTGGTAACAAGCGCACGCGCAATGGCGAGTTGTTGCTGCTGGCCGCCCGACAGATTGCCGCCGCGGCGATCGCGCATATCGTAGAGAACCGGAAACAGATCGAATACCTCAGCTGGCACCTTGCCGCGCGCCGAGTTCGGCAGACCCGCCTTGATGTTTTCGAGCACGGTGAGGGTCGAAAAAATCATTCTGCCTTGCGGCACATACGCGATCCCATGCGCGACTCGCTCGAACGCCTGCAGTTTTGCGACGTCGACGCCGGCCACTTCCACCTTTCCCGCACGGCACGGCAGGATCCCCATCAACGATTTGAAAAAGGTGGTCTTACCCATGCCGTTGCGCCCCATCACTGCGACGATTTCGCCGGCGGCGGCGCTCAAGTCGAGCTGATGGATCACTTCGCTCTGACCGTAGCCCGAGACCAGTCCGCTAACGTTGAACATAAGGTGTTCCTTTTGATATGCAAAGTTGCCGTTCTGGCGCTGCAGGACCGAGCTTCAATGCCCGAGATACACTTCGATGACTTTCGGGTTGGACTGCACCGCTTCCATGCTGCCTTCGGCCAGCACCTTTCCCTGATGCAGCACAGTGACGCGGTGCGCGATGTTCTTGACGAACTCCATGTCGTGCTCGATCACCACCACCGAACGATTTTTTGCCACTCGCGCCAGCAGTTCGGCCGTCTTTTCACGCTCGGACACGCTCATGCCAGCAACCGGTTCGTCCAGCAGCATCAGTTCCGGATCCTGCATAAGCAACATGCCGATTTCGAGCCACTGCTTCTGGCCGTGACTAAGCAACTCGGCGGTGTGATCCAGCATCTCGGTGAGGAATACTTCCTCCGCAATCTGGCGCACGCGTTCGTCGACGTCGGCCGTGCGCCGGAAAGCGATGGCACCGAACACACTGCGTCCTCGGGGAAAAGACACTTCGAGGTTTTCGTACGTCGTAAGATTTTCGTAGATCGAAGGAGTCTGGAACTTGCGGCCTATCCCGGCGCGCACGATCATGTGCTCGCTCATCTTCGTCAACTCCAGTCCTTTGAATTTGATGCTTCCGCCGGTGGAGCGCGTCTTCCCGCTGATCAGGTCGAGCACGGTCGTTTTGCCCGCGCCGTTCGGACCGATCACGACACGCACTTCATTGCGGTCCACATAGAGATTCAAACCGTCTACAGCCTTGAAGCCATCGAATGAAACCGTCAGGTCCTCAACCGATAAAACAAAGTCTTTTTGAGCCATGATGTTCTCTGTGTTTGCGGGTAGACGAGCGTCAGGCCTTAGGTTCGGAAGCTGAAGTTGTGACCAGCCCGCGACGTCGCAGATAGCCGGCAACCGGTAAACGCACCAGCAGCTTCTTGCCGTGACTTTCATAAAGACCCGCCAGTCCATTAGGGAAGAACATAACCACGCCAATGAAGAGCGCGCCCATCAGGAACAACCAGAGCTGCGGGAACGATTCCGAGAAATACGACTCGCCGAAGTTGACCAGCAAGGCGCCATAAACGGCCCCGAACAGGGATGTACGCCCGCCCACTGCACAGAAGATCACCATTTCGATCGACGGGACAATGCCCACGAAGGATGGCGACATGAACCCCACCTGCAACGTGAACATCGCGCCGCCGATTGCAGAGAACACGGCCGCGACGCAGAACACAAATATCTTCAGGGCCGCCACGTCATAGCCCGAGAATCGTACGCGTTCCTCCTTGTCGCGCATCGCCACAAGCAGCTTGCCTAGCTTGCTCGAAAGCAGAAACTTGCCAAAGGCGATACACAGGAACAGCAGGCCCGCATTAACGAAGTAAAGGACGTAGTGCGCCGAAGTGGTGCGGATATCCCAGCCGAGCATCGTACGTAAATCGGTGATGCCATTTACGCCGCCGGTCAGCCCCTGCTGCCCGATGATCAGGATCGACAGGATGGCGGCAATCGCCTGGGTCACAATGGCGAAATACACGTCGCCGACGCGCCGCTTGAACATGGCAAGACCGATCACGAAGGCGAGCAGGGCCGGCACCACCAGCACCGCCGCCACAGCGAACCACATGTGCCTGAAGGGCTCCCACATCAGCGGCAGGTGAGTGATCTGGTTCCAGTCCATGAAGTCTGGAATACCCGGCGTTGACTGAATCTTGGTACTGATCGGGTCGGATGCTTCCAGCTTGAGGAACATCGCCATGCAATAGCCGCCCAGACCGAAAAACACGCCCTGCCCCAAGCTGAGGATGCCGCCGTAACCCCAACACAGCGTGAGTCCAATCGCCACGAACCCGTAGGTCAGGTATTTGCCCACCAGGTTCAGCCGGAAGATGTCCAGCGTCAGCGGCAGCAGCACCAGTATCAGAAGGCCCAACCAGATGAACCCCATCACACCCGAGCGTCCGCCCAGCCACTTTAGAGATCCTGAATTCATTGCGTTCTCCTGCGATCGAACAATTAGCGCCGCACTTTGGTTGCGAACAGGCCCTGCGGACGTAGCATCAGAATGACGATCACGGCTGACAGGGTCAGCACTTTCGCCATCGAGCCGGACAGGAAGAACTCGGTTGTCGACTGGGTCTGAGCGATCGAAAACGCTGACGCGATCGTGCCGAACAGGCTTTGCGCGCCGCCAAAGACTACGGTCAGGAAGGTGTCGACGATATAAAGCGAACCGCTTGTCGGGCCGGTCGAGCCGATGGTCGTAAACGCCGCGCCCGCTATGCCGGCAATTCCGCATCCAAGTGCAAAGGTCAGGCGGTCGACCTTGCCGGTGTTGATCCCGACCGCGCCCGCCATGACCCGGTTCTGGGTCGTGGCCCGCACTTTCACGCCCCACTGTGATTTGTACAAAAACAGCAGCAGGACCGTCGTGAGCACAATGGTGACGACCATCACCATCAGGCCGTTGATCGGAATATCGAGGCCCTGATAGGGCGTGAGCGAACCCATCAGCCACTGCGGCAGATCTGGACTGACTTCTTCGGAGCCGAACACCGAGCGAAAGGTTTGCTGCATCGCAAGCGATAGACCCCACGTCGCCAGCAGCGTGTCAAGAGGACGCCGGTAGAGATGGCGAATCAGCAGCCATTCCACCAGATAGCCGAATGCAAAAGCGACCGCAAACGCCACCAGAATAGCCACGAAGAAATAGACTGGTTGCAGTGCCGGTGCATATTTGTGGGTCAACACCGACAACACGTAAGTGGTGTAGGCACCGATCGTCAGAAACTCGCCGTGCGCCATATTGATCACGCCCATCTGGCCAAAAATGATGGCGAGGCCAAGCGCCATCAGCAGCAAGACGCTGAAGACCGAGAGGCCGTTGAAACCCTGCATAGCGACGATCGCGCCGAACTGCGAGAACCAAGCCATGGTCAATCCCCTGCGCGGCCTGCATTCGAGCAGGCTGCCTTGAACATCGAAAAGTGCGGTAGCTACTGCGGCTTCGCACAGGCGGCCGTGTGAGCGGCCGCCCGTGCGACTCTCGCGGTCTTTACTGATAGCCCTTCGGAAACGGATTCGGCTCAATCAAGTCCGATTTGTAGACGACCTTGAACTGACCATCGCGCTGACCCTGACCGATCAACGTGTTGCTCCAGAGGTGGTGATTCTGGTGAACCTTGACGTAGCCTTCCGGCGCGTCCTTGAACTCCAGACCCGGCGAAGCCGCCACCACCTTATCGACGTCGAAGCTGCCGGCTTTCTCGCAGGCCATCTTCCACAACCACGGGCCGAGGTACGCGGCCTGGGTCACGTCGCCGATCACTGCGTTATTGCCGTACTTGGCCTTGAATGCCGCAACGAATTTTTTATTGGCGGGATTGTCCAGGCTCTGGAAATACTTCATGCACGAGTAGAAGCCCTGGAAGTTTTCACCTCCGATCCCCAGCAACTCGTCTTCGGTCACCGAGATCGTCAGCAACAGCTGCTTGTCGCCTGTCACGCCGGCGGCCTTCAGTTGTTTGTAGAACGCGACGTTGCTACCGCCCACCACGTCAGCGAAAATCACATCCGGCTTCTTGAACTTCATTTTGTTAATGAGCGAACCGAATTCGGTGTTGCCAAGCGGGTAGTACTCTTCGCCGACTACTTCGCCGTGGAGCACGTTTTCAATGTGCTTGCGGGCGATCTTGTTGGAGGTGCGCGGCCAGATGTAATCGGAACCGACCAGATAGAAGGTCTTCGCCTTCTTCTCCCTGGCGAACCAGCTCAGGCTGGCCAGCACTTGCTGGGTTGCTTCCTGGCCGGTATAGAAAACATTCTTCGACTGTTCCAGGCCTTCGTAGAAAGTCGGGTAGTAGAGCAGGCCATTGTCTTTTTCGAACACGGGCAATACGGCTTTGCGCGACGCGGATGTCCAGCAGCCGAACACAGTGGCGACCTTGTCGCTTTCGAGCAGCTTGGTCGCCTTTTCCGCAAAGGTCGGCCAGTCGCTGGCGCCGTCTTCCTGGATCACTTTGATCTGGCGCCCGAGAATCCCGCCCATCGCGTTGATCTGTTCGATCGCGAGGCGTTCGGCACGGATCGACCCGGTCTCGCTGATCGCCATCGTACCGGTTGATGAGTGCAACTGACCAACCGTCACTGTGGTATCTGTGACCGCCCTGCCCGTCGTGTTGACTTGCGAAGTCGGTGGAGCGGCAGCGAACGACGGCTTGGCCATCATTGCAAACGGCAGCGAAGCCAGGCCAAGTGCAATTTTGCGGCGAGCCGGAGAGGCCAGTTCGGCAGCGTGGGCGGATGACTCGTCAGCGTGGTCACCGCCGTTGTCGTCGAAGCGTTGTGTCATGTTCAAAGTCCTTTTCTGCGTTGTTTTCAGGGCTGGCCGGCGGGCCGGTCGTGACGCGAAGTGCACGCGCCAGCCTGCATGGCGCCGACGCATTGGCTTGTTTGTCGTTGAACGGCGGATGCAGGATAGGTATCCGAATTCCGCATCGATATACGTCATTTGACTTACCAACGCGCGGCGCTAGCGCAGGAGCGCCGCATTGCGCTGGCACGAACGGGTTTGCGGCACCTGCAATCGCGTCGCTGCGTGGAGAGTGCGCGGTCCTACGTCAAATGACGTATCGGCCGGCTCGCGGGGCGGCGGTATGCTCGACGCGCATAAGGAGAAGTCGGCACGTGAAATTGGCACGTGAAGAAGCTGCCGTTAGCAGTGAGCAACGGCGCTGGCATCTCGGTGAGAAAACGCGCTCGCACTGTCCCGGTGCGGCAATGTCACATTAGGGGCGCGCCGCCCCGCACCTGCGCAGCGCATATCCAGCGCCGCGGGCTTCTGCACGCTCTTGCTAGCTCCATACCGACCGAGGGCAGGTGGCATGCTGCTTGCGTCTGTCGGGCGCTTCGTTCCGTCCACAGTCCGATCCCGAATAATTTTGGTGAACCACTCCCGCGAATCAGCGCTGCCACACGCGATACCCGTCCAGCGCATCATCAAGGTACGGCGCGACTACAACACCTGGGTCGCCGACGAAACCATCGAAGACTATGCGCTGCGTTTCACACCACGCACATTTCGCAAATGGTCCGAGTTCCGGGTGGCCAATACCGCGTTCGGCGCAATTTCATTCCTCGCCCTGGAAGCAATTGGCGGATCGATTACCGTCAGTTACGGCTTCACCAATGCGCTCTGGGCGATCCTGTTTGTCGGCATGATCATCTTTCTGGCAAGTCTTCCGATCAGCTACTACGCCGCGAGATTCGGCGTCGATATGGATCTGCTAACGCGGGGCGCCGGGTTCGGTTATATCGGCTCCACGATCACGTCGCTGATCTATGCGTCCTTTACTTTCATTTTCTTCGCGCTGGAAGCCGCCATCATGGCGCTCGCGCTGCAGCTGTACTTCAAGATCCCCGTCTCGCTAAGCTATTTGATCTGCGCGGTGGTCGTCATCCCGCTCGTCACGCACGGCATTACACTGATCAGCCGCTTGCAGGCGTTTACCCAGCCGCTCTGGGTCGTGTTGCTGCTGCTGCCTTATGCAACCGTGATCTGGAAAGAACCGGGCCTGCTGCGCGAACTGCCGAGCTTTCTCGGCAACGCCGGCAGCGACGGCCACTTCGACCTGCTGATGTTCGGTGCCGCCACCACCGTGCTCATTTCCATGATTGCGCAGGTCGGAGAACAGGTCGACTTCCTTCGCTTTCTGCCCGAGCGGACCGCGCTCAACAAGCGCCGCTGGACGCTATGCATGCTGGGTGCCGGCCCGGGCTGGATCATTCTTGGTGTGGCCAAGCTGCTAGGCGGCTCTTTCCTCGCCTTCCTCGCAATACAGCATGAGGTACTGCCCGACCGCGCGGTCGAACCGACCCAGATGTACCTCGTCGCGTACAAATACGTGTTCGGTTCGCCTGAAACGGCACTGCTGGTCACTACCTTCTTCGTTATCCTGTCGCAACTCAAGATCAATGTGACCAATGCCTATGCAGGATCGCTGGCGTGGTCCAACTTCTTCGCGCGGCTGACCCATAGTCATCCGGGCCGCGTGGTGTGGCTCGTGTTCAATGTGCTGATCGCGTTCATGCTGATGGAGCTTGGGGTTTTCCGCGCACTGGAACAGGTCCTCGGGCTTTATGCGAATATCGCCATCAGCTGGGTCGGCGCGGTCGTGGCCGATCTCGTGATCAACAAGCCGCTTGGCCTGAGCCCCGCGGGCATCGAATTCAGGCGCGCTCATTTGTACGCAATCAATCCGGTGGGGGTTGGCGCGACGCTGATTGCTTCGTCGCTGTCGGTGCTGGCGTTTACTCATGTGCTGGGCGAGACTGCCCACGCGTTCTCGGCGCTCATTGCGCTCGCGACCGCCCTGATTGCCGCGCCGGCGATCGCCTGGGCGACCGGCGGCAAATACTACGTCGCGCGCCAGCCGGTCGCGCTGGCCGGGGTTCCGCTGGGCAAGGGCTATCAGTCGATTCGATGCTGCATTTGCGACAAGGCGTACGAAACCGAAGACATGGCGCACTGCCCGGCTTATGAAGGACCGATCTGCTCTCTGTGCTGCACGCTGGATGCGCGTTGTCATGACGTGTGCAAACCGGGCGCACGGCTATCCGAACAGACCAATGCAGTGATACGCTGGCTTTTGCCCAGGGCGCTGTCGACCCGTTTCAATACGCGCATCGGCCAGTACCTGCTGCTGTTCGTGCTGGTGACCATGATTCTGGCCGCCATTCTCAGCTTGATCTATACGCAGGAGTCGGTGCTTGTCAACGAACTCTCGCCGGCCGTCGACATGCTACTGCGTGCGGCATTCCTGAAACTGTTTGCGGTGCTGGCGCTCGCGGGCGGGATTGGCTGCTGGTGGAGTGTGCTGACGGCCGAAAGCCGGCGCGTTGCGCAAGAGGAATCGAACCGGCAGACTCATTTGCTGCTCGAGGAAATCGATGCCCACCAGCGCACCGATGCGCAGTTGCAACGTGCAAAGCTAGCAGCCGAAAAGGCCAATTTAGCGAAGAGCCGCTATGTCACCGGCATCAGCCACGAATTGCGCACGCCGCTCAACAGCATTCTCGGCTACGCGCAGATGCTCGAACAGGATACGTCCATTCCTCCCCACCGCCATCTCGCACTGGCGGTGATTCGCCGCAGCGGGGAGCATCTCGTTTCGTTGATCGACGGCCTGCTCGATATCGCCAAGATCGAGACCGGCAAGATGACGCTCGAAGTCGAGGAAGTGCGCTTTCCCGAATTCGTCGCGCAGTTAGCCGATATGGTGAGCTTGCAGGCGCGTGCCAAGGGCATCACCTTCCATTGCGAGGCGCCGCCCAATTTGCCCTGCGTCGTGCGTGCCGATAAAAAGTGCGTGGGCCAGGTCCTCATCAATATCCTGGGTAACGCGGTGAAGTTCACCGATCGCGGCGATGTCACGCTGCGCTTGCAATACCGCCGGGAGATGGCCGTCTTCGAAATCATCGATTCCGGCGTGGGCATTGATGCGGATGACTTGACTCGCATCTTCCTGCCGTTCGAGCGTGGCACCAATGTCCCGGGCGGCTCGGAAAGCGGCACGGGGCTAGGCCTGACCATCGCCAAGATGCTCACGGACGTGATGGGAGGCACCCTGACCGTAACGAGCGAGACCGGCCGCGGCAGCACATTTCGCGTCCAGTTGTTCTTGCCGGAAGTGCGCGCCCCGAAGCCGGTTCCAACCGTTCCTAAACTGCCGATCGGCGGCTATGCCGGCCCGACGCGCCGCGTGCTGGTGGTAGATAACGAGCGGGTGGACCGCGAGTTGCACGTCAAGCTGCTGGAGCCGCTGGGCTTCGAGGTTCAGGAAGTCGCTTCCGGAATCGAGGCACTGCGCGCCGTCTCTTCGTTCGCACCCGACCTGATCCTGCTCGATATCGGCATGCCGCAACTGAATGGGTGGGAAACCGCGCGCTTGCTTCGCGCGAATCTGTTGAGCAATGCGCCGATTATCGTGGTCTCGGCCAATGCATTCGACAAGGGCCGGGAAAACGCAGCGGGCATTCGCAACGAGGATTTCCTCGTCAAGCCTGTCAATGTTGTCGAACTGCTGGAATTGATCCGCGAGCGTCTGAATCTACAGTGGGTCCCGGCAATGCCAGCTGTTGCGGCGCAGATAGCGCCAGCAGACCCGCTCCCCGCCGCGGCACCCGCGATTCCGCCAACCGAAGTCGCGTTACCCGACCCGGAACTGTTGCGCAGCCTGCACGAGGTCGGCAGCCTCGGGTACGTGCGCGGCATCCTCGACAAGCTCAGCGAGATCGAGCAGCTGGACCCGTCCTATGGAGTTTTCACGGGAATCTTGCGCACGCATGTCGAGCGCTTCGACCTTCCCGAATATTTGCGATACCTTGACCGAACCATGCAGGCGAACCCCGATGCTACGTCCTGATCCGCTTCGCGATGTCGTCCTGATTGTTGACGACGCGCCCGAAAACCTCTCCATCCTGCATACCCTGCTAGATAAATCGGGCTACACGGTGCTGGTCGCAACCGACGGCGCGGGGGCATTGGATCGCGCCCGCCGCTTGCCGCCGGATCTGATCCTGCTCGATGCGGTGATGCCCGGCATCGATGGCTTTGAGACCTGCCGACAGCTCAAGGAGGACCTCCAGACCCGTGCGATTCCGGTGGTGTTCATGACCGGTTTGACGGAGACCGAGCATATTCTGCAGGGTTTCCAGGCTGGCGGGGTCGATTACATCACCAAGCCGATTCGTCCGGCCGAAGTAATGGTGCGCATCGCTTCGCACCTGCGCAATTCGCGCCTGGTCGTGCAGACCCGGGCGGCGATGGATGCTGCCGGCCAGGCTGTGGTCGCCGTGGCCCCCAACGGCGAAGTGCTGTGGATGACGCCGCTTGCCCTGTCGTGGCTGCGCAGCTCGCTCGATGGACACGGTCGTCTGCCGGCCGCGTTGTGCAGTTGGCTTCATGACGCGCTCGAGGCTTCCGAGGTCAGGCCGTTCGAGTTGATGGCCGCGAGTGAACAACTTATCGTCAGCCGGCTGCGTCGCGGCGCGCAGGGCGAGGAACTGCTGCTGATCCAATGCAAGGCCGGTTCGCCCGGACCCGCCGCGTTGATGCAGGCGTTCCGGCTAACTCCTCGCGAAGCCGATGTGCTGTATTGGGTCGCGCTGGGCAAGACCAATCGCGATATCGCCGATATCCTCGGCATGAGCCCGCGCACCGCCAACAAGCACCTTGAACACGTCTTCGAAAAGCTGGGTGTGGAAACCCGTACCGCGGCCGCACGGATGGCTTTGAATGTGGTGACCCGGCGCACCATGCAGTGAGGCGCGTCGGCGAGCCGTTGCATCGCAAGGGAAAGCTGATTGGCTGGCGCCTCGGGGAAGCCACGTCGCATCCGGGGCTGTGCGTTTTCACGAAGCGCGTCTCTGGCGCGCGGCCCGGTGTCACCAGGCTCACTCGCGCATTGAGATTGCGAGAGTTGCAGCGCGAGAGAGACCGGTGAACGCTGTGACCGAGGCCTTGCTCGCGGTGTACACGGAAAGCAGAGGAAGCGGTTTGAATGTCACACTACACGGACCCGTGTTGTCGTCGGCGACATAGTCGTCGAGATACTCGGGTAGCAAGACGGCTTGCCCTCGGTCTCCGCCTTCGACAAATCGTTTCATGTGCCCACCCGACCTGAACGCGTTGCTTCAGTTTAGGCGATCAGCACGTTTTCACACGGGCTGTGACCAACCGATCACCGAGCTCATCGCGCCTTCCCTCAACATGTCGGGAGGAACGGCCAGTCTGATCGTCTCACTGACCCAGATCGGCTACGCACTCGGGCTGTTCTTCATCGTCCCGCTCGGCGACCTGCTCGAGGACCGCAAGCTCATGATCACGACCGCGCTCGTGTCCATCGCGAGTCTCGCGGCCGCTTCGTTCATGCACTCGGCGGGATGGTTCCTCGCCATCTCCCTGCTGATTGGCTTCAGTTCTGTCGCGGTTCAGATTCTGATCCCGCTCGCCGCACACCTCGCGCCTGATCACTCGCGCGGTCGCGTCGTGGGCACGATCATGGGCGGCCTGTTGCTCGGCATCCTGCTCTCGCGCCCGCTCTCGAGCCTGCTCGCAGACCATTTTGGCTGGCGTTTCGTGTCGGCGCCGCTGCAGTGCTGATGATCCTCGTCACCACGGTGCTCGCGCTGACCATTCCGCGCCGCCAGCCGGATCACAGCGCCACTTATTTCGAGCTGATTGCCTCACTGCTGCATCTGGTTCGCACGATGCCGGTGCTGCGTCACCGTGCGCTCTATCAAGGCTTGATGTTCGGCTCGTTCACCTTGTTCTGGACTGCCGTACCCATTGAACTCACGCGTCACTACGGTCTTTCGCAGTCGGCGATCGCGCTGTTCGCGCTCGTCGGTGCCATCGGCGCCACTTCGGCGCCGGTAGCCGGCCGCCTGGCAGATGCAGGGCACTCTGTCCGTGCCACATGCATCGCGTTGATCGCCGGCGCTTTGGCCTGCACACCGGCGCTGATTCATCCGTCGTTTGGTGTGTACGGTCTCGTCGTGACAGGCATCGTGCTCGATTTCGCGGTGCAGATGAGCATGGTGCTTGGACAGCGCGAGATTTATGCATTGCACGCCTCGAGCCGCAACCGCCTGAACGCGCTCTACATGACAAGCATCTTCATTGGCGGAGCAATCGGTTCGGCTGCCGCAAGCACGCTCTTTGAGCACGGCGGCTGGACTCTGGTTGCGGCAGTAGCCACGGCGTTCCCGCTGATCGCGTTCTTTCATTTCCTCATCATCGGAAAGCCGCATGCCTTGAGCAAGCAGTAATCCGAACAGAGCCGAGAATGCAGCGAGACGATCCAATGATTCACCGGCCTGGCGGGATCCGAAGGCGTGAAAAACGTCGAGGCTAACATTCGACTGCGTCCAGGATTTCTACACCAGATCAAGATCAGCCGAGCCTTTTGAACTAAACTTGGAAGATATGGAGCGCGGGCATTTTGCAGGAGACGCGCTCATGAGGGCTCGCCGTGGACGCGAGACGAAAATCTGGAACTGGAGTGTTAGTCATGAGTGAACCGTGCATCATCTCTGTTGCCATCACTGGCTCAGTTCCCCGCAAGAAGGACAACCCGGCCGTGCCGGTCACGATCTCCGAGCAGGTCGAAAGCACCCAGGAAGCGTACGAAGCCGGGGCATCCCTCGTTCATCTGCACGTGCGTGACGAACAGGAGAACTCGAGTTCCGACCGATCGAGTTTCGCCGCGCTTCAGGAAGGCATCCGGAAGCACTGCCCTGACATCATCATCCAGTTTTCGACAGGCGGTCGTGGCCGTTCGTTCGAGCAACGCGGCGCGATGCTCGACCTGCGCCCGGATATGGCGTCGCTCGCAACGGGCTCTGTCAATTTTCCGACTACCGTCTATGAGAATCCGCCGGACTTTGTGCGCGCGCTTGCGCAAACGATGCTCGACTACGATGTCAAACCGGAAATCGAAATCTTTGATCTGGCGATGCTGTACAGCACCGCGGATCTCGTTCAGCAACGGCTGCTGAAGTCTCCTGTCCACGTTCAGTTCGTGATGGGTGTAAAAAATGCGCTGCCCGCGCGTCGCGAGATTCTCGAGTTCGAGGTTCAGCAACTCAAGGCGCTATTGCCGGATGCAACATGGACCGCCGCTGGAATCGGACGGCATCAGCTGGAGGTCAATCATTGGACTCTCGAAATGGGCGGACACTGCCGCACCGGTCTCGAAGACAACGTGCGCTGGGACAAGGACACGCTGGCAAAGAGCAATGCGCAACTGGTTGCGCGGGTGGCCTCACTGTGTGGCGAATATGGCCGGCCGGTGGCAAGTGCGGCCAAAGCGCGTGAAATGCTCGATCTTCCTGCAAGATAGCCCGACGGGACGGACCACTGTATTTCGCTGGCGTGCCGTTGTCCGCGCCCGGCCGGCCACACCGGCTAATTTCGCCCGATCGCGACGAACGACGCTTTGGGCTATATCACTCCTGGTCAAGCGAGCTCGAATTGCCTGGCGTTCAGATCGCCCGCCCGAGACCTCGTTGAGAACACCTCATGCTCGAACGCTTTCACCTCACCCTGATCCGCGAAGTGGACCGGCAGGGCTCGCTCACGGCGGCAGCCGGTGCGCTGCATCTGACGCAATCGGCATTGAGCCATAGCGTCAGGAAGCTCGAGCTGCAGCTCGGCACGCCGGTCTGGGAACGCGATGGCCGCAGCCTGCGCCTCACGCAGGCGGGCCGCTATCTGCTGTCGCTCGCTGACCGGCTGCTGCCGCAGTTCGAGCACGCCGAAGCGCGTATGAAGCAATATGCGAACGGCGAGCGCGGCACGCTGCGCATCGGCATGGAATGTCATCCGTGTTATCAGTGGCTGCTGAAGGTCGTGTCGCCGTACCTCGCGCGCTGGCCCGATGTCGACGTCGACGTCAAGCAGCGCTTCCAGTTCGGCGGCATCGGTGCGCTGTTCGGCTACGACATCGACGTGCTCGTCACCCCCGATCCGCTGAAGCGCCCCGGCCTCAGCTTCGAACCCGTGTTCGATTACGAGCAGGTGCTGGTGGTGGCCGACGGGCATCGGCTGGCCAACGCGCGTTACGTGGAGCCCGAACAACTGGTCGACGAAACGCTGATCACCTATCCGGTCGACACCGACCGCCTCGACATCTACAACCTGTTCCTGCGCCCCGCCGACGTCGCGCCGCGCCGTCACAAGACGATCGAGACCGCCGACATCATGCTGCAGATGGTCGCGAGCGATCGCGGCGTCGCGGCGCTGCCGCGCTGGCTCGCCGAGGAATACGCGGACCGTATGCCGGTGGTCAGCGTGAAGCTAGGCAAGACCGGCATCGCCAAGCAGATTTTTCTAGGCACGCGCGAAGCGGACGCGTCGCTCGACTATCTGCATTCGTTCGTGGAGTTCGCGCGCAAGTCGAGCTGGAAGGGCTCGAAGCCGCGGCGCTGAACGCTGCATCTCGCGGCTCGCGTATGGACGCGCCTTCCGTCATAACGCGCGGCAGGGGTCGGCGCAACGGCGGCACGCATCGCTGCGATCCTGGCGATGCTGCGCGGGATGACGCGTGCAGGCGCGCGCGGAGGTCGCGGAAATCGCGCATGGACTCCGTGTCGCGCGCGCCACAGCCGGTGCGAAGCTTTTGGTTCTCGTCCTTTGCCAGCTTGCCGGTTCGGCTCTGTACGCAACTCATGCATTACCGACACCCTGCGCGTCCGCTAAGGGCCCGCTGGCCCGACTATGATGGAGATGGGCACGCGCTTATCATGCCCTTCACGCGCTGCCCGGGTGTAATTCAGCGGCCGGCACAGGTAACGATGCCGGCCTCTTTGTATCCACGAAGCACTGATCACCGCGTGGCCGCCAGTACGCGCACCGGAATCGACTTCGCGCCCGGCACCTTGCTCTCTTTCGCGTAGTGCCATAGCGGCAGCAGCGGATTGCATTCCGGGTAATAGCCGCCGATGCATCCCTGCGGCACGTCGAACGGCACGACGGTCAGTCCGTCGACGTGCCGCTCGACGCCGTCGTCCGCAATCGTCTCGAGGCAGATTCGGTCGCCGTGCGCGAGTCCGCGCTTTTCCATATCGGCCCGATTCATCAGAATCACCATGCGCGAACCCTTGATGCCTCTGAAGCGGTCGTCGAGGCCATAGATGGTCGTGTTGAACTGGCTGTCGCTGCGCAGGGTCATCAACCGCAGCGAATCGGGCTCACGCTCGGGCATGTCCGGATCTTCGCCGATCGAAGTCGGCACCATGAATTCGGCCTTGCCGCTTTTGGTCTTCCACTTGCGCTCGCGCGCCGGCAGCGGCCGGATCACGCCGCCGGGTGTCCACATGCGCGCCTCGAAGTCAGCGAACATCTCGGGCCACGTCTTCGCCATTTCCAGACGCACGCGCGAATAGTCGTCACGCCATGCATCCCAGTCGACGCTCGAGCGCTCGCCGAGCGTCGCCTTCGCGATGCCCGCGACGATGAACGGCTCCGAGCGGATCGTCGGCGCGGCCGGTTCGGCCATGCCACGCGAGCCGTGAAAGTGTGCCGTGCTGTCTTCCATCGACACCGCCTGCGCGCCGCCCGCCTGCCGGTCGATCTCGATGCGGCTCAGACACGGCAGCAGATACGAGCGCTGGCCGTGCACCAGGTGGCTGCGATTGAGCTTGGTCGCCACGTTGACGGTCAACCCGAGCGCGGCCCACGCCGGTTCGGTGCGCACCCGGTCGGGCACCGAGCGCACGAGGTTGCCGCCGAGGTTGATCATCGCGTTGACCTTGCCGTCGAGCATCGCCTCGAACGCCTCGACGATGTTCATGCCTTTCTCGCGCGGCGGCTCGAACGAAAACTGTCTGGCCAGTTGATCGAGCGGCGCGAGCTCCGGCTTTTCGGTGATGCCGACCGTGCGCTGCCCCTGCACGTTCGAATGCCCGCGCACCGGCGACGGCCCCGCGCCCGGCTTGCCGATATTGCCGCGCAGCAGCAGCAGATTGCATAGCATGCGCACGTTCTGCACGCCCATCCGATGCTGCGTGAGACCCATGCCGTAATGGATGATCACCGCGT
Organism: Paraburkholderia lebeckiae; assembly: GCF_014201005.1. NCBI lineage: Bacteria > Pseudomonadati > Pseudomonadota > Betaproteobacteria > Burkholderiales > Burkholderiaceae > Paraburkholderia > Paraburkholderia lebeckiae. The sequence continues at coordinate 63,652 of NZ_JACHDK010000027.1, forward strand.
TCGCCTTGATGTACTCGTCGGCGGCTGCCTGGAGCGCGTCGCGCGGCAATCCGCTCACTCGCTCGATGTCGTCCCAGCTCGCGTCGCGCGCGTACTGAGCGAATTGCTCGTAGCCGTTCGTATGCTCGCGGATGAAATCGACGTCGACGACGCGCGCGTCGGCCGTGCTCACCGCGCGATCGTCCGCTTCGATGACGAGCTTGCAGATGCCGAGGATCGCGGCGGTATCGCCACCCGTCTTCAGCTGGTGATATTGCGTGCTGATCTGCGTATCGGTGGGTGTGAGCATCTGCAACGCTGACTGCGGATTTGCGAAATGCAGCAGCCCCGGCTCGCGTAGCGGATTGAACGTGATGATTGGCACGTCGCGTTTGCGCGCGTCCTGCAACTGATGCAGCATGCGCGGGCTATTGGTGCCGACGTTCTGGCCGAAGAAGAACATCAGGTCGGTCTTCTCGAAGTCGTCGAGTGAGACCGTACCGACGCCCACGCCAATCGCTTCCTTGAGGCCGACACTGGTGCTTTCGTGGCACATGTTCGAGCTGTCAGGCAGATTGTTGGTGCCGTACATGCGCGCGAAAAGCTGCAGCATATACGAGGTTTCCAGTGAAGCGCGGCCCGACGTGTAGAACACCACGCTGGCCGGGTCCAGCGTACGCAGCTCGGCGCCGATCGCATCGAATGCTTGCTGCCACGGTACCGGCACGTAGCGGTCGGTAGCCGGGTCGTAGCGCAGCGGCTCGGTCAACCGCCCCGCTTCCTCGAGATCGTGGTCGTGCCATCTGGCGAGCTCGCTGACCGTGTGGACCTCGAAGAAATCGGGCGTGACGCGTTTGGCCGTCAGATCCCACGCGGTCGCTTTCGCGCCGCTTTCGCAAAACTCGAACGTATGCGGATCGGCCGGCTTCGCCCACGAGCAGCTGACACACATGAAACCGTCGGGCTTGTTCTGATGCATCAGAACCTGGCTATCCTTCAGCGGTGCTTTTTCCTGCAGCAGGATTGTCGCCACCGCCTTGACCGACCCCCATCCGCCCGACGCGTAGGGATACGCGTCGCTTTTGTCTTCCTTGTTCATGAGTCCACCCGTTTGGCCATAAATATCACGTCATAACGTACCAGCACACGGCGTTCCCGCTGCGGCGCCCGGTCGCGGTACGGTGTTTGCTATCCGCAGGCTGACTCGCCGTGCCGCAAGCCAACCGCCAACTTCATGACCGACACCTCCATCGCGCGCGACACGTCCGCCCGTCTGAACGCGATGCGCAGGACGTTGCGCGAAGTGTTCGGGATCAGCCGGCTGCGCCCCGGCCAACGGGACATCATCCGCAGCGTGCTCGAACGGCGCGACACACTCGCCGTGATGCCGACGGGTGCGGGCAAATCGCTGTGCTACCAGTTGCCGGCGCTGCACCTCGACGGCTGGACGCTGGTCGTGTCGCCGCTGATCGCGTTGATGAAAGACCAGTTCGACAAGCTGCGCGAGGCCGGCATCGACGCCTGGCGGATCAATAGCACGGTGCCGGCCGCCGAACTGCGCGAGACTTACGATGCGTTGCGCAGCGCACGCCGCGGCATCGTGTTCGTCACGCCCGAGCAACTGACGCGGCCCGAGCTGATCGACGCATTGCGGGCGCGTTCTCGGCAACGCATCGAACTCGTCGTCGTCGATGAGGCGCACTGCGTATCGCAGTGGGGCCACGATTTTCGGCCGGCATTCCTGCGCATCGTCGATGCGGTCAAGGCGCTCGGCAAGCCACCTATCCTCGCGCTGACCGCGACGGCCACGCCGGACATCCGCGAGGACATCGTGCGTTCGCTGGGCCTGCGCGAGCCGCGCATCGTGAACACCGGCGTGTATCGCGACAATCTTCACTATCGGGTCACGCAGGTGTCGGTCGTGGACGGGCGCCAGCGTGCGTCGGCGCGCGCGCGAGAGGCCAAGACGGCCGCGTTGCGCACGCTGCTCGCGAGTGAAACCGGCCGAGGCATCGTCTACACGGCGACCGTGCGCGAAGCCGAACAACTGGCGGCGACGGTGCGCGGCTGGGAAGTTGCCGCCGCCTGCTATCACGGCCGTATGTCCGCGCGTGAGCGGCATGACGCGCAGGAGGCTTTCGTGTCGGGCGACGTGCGTGTGATGATCGCGACCAACGCGTTCGGGATGGGTGTCGATATTCCCGATATCCGCTTCGTCGTCCACTACCAGATGCCGGGCAGCATCGATGCGTATTACCAGGAAAGCGGACGCGCGGGACGCGACGGCGAGATCGCGCGCTGCGAACTGCTGTTCGATCTGAACGATCGGCGCGTGCAGCAGTTTCTCGCGCTGGGCCGCTATCCCGATGCCGCGCTGCTGCGCCGCATCTGCGACGCCCTCGCGCAGCGTACGACATCGCCCGGTCCTGGCGTGAGCGCGCGCGAACTGCTCGATGCGGTGCCTGACCTCGGCCGCAACAAGCTCGCCGTCGCGCTGAAGATATTGACCGACTCCCGACACGTGTCACGCGACCGGCTGCAGCGGTACCGGTTACGCGAAGTTGGCGAGGACAGCGCGATCGATGCCGCGGTCGAACGCTATGCGCAGCTCGCGACGCGCGATCGCGACGCACTCCAGCAGATGATCGACTACGCGCAAACCGGCGGCTGCCGGTGGCGCGTGATGCTGGAATACTTCGGCGATGCGCAGGGTTTCGAGCGTTGCGGCACCTGCGACAACTGTCTGAACCCGCTCGAAGCGACACTCGAAGCGCAACGAACCACCCCCGAAGACAAAAAACCGCCTCGCCACGCCAGCCAGAAACCTCGCTTCAGCCGCGGCGACGCTGTCCGCGTGCGCAAATACGGCTCGGGCCATGTGGTGTTTTCAACCGACGAACAGGTCGCGGTGCTGTTTCCCGATGGCTCGACCCGCACGTTCATGGCGAGATTCGTGAAGGCCGAGATCGCGTGATGCGCGGCATCGTCCGCGCGGAACGCGCCATGCTGCTCCTCGCGCATACCGCTGTCCGCGATCATGGGGCGTGCGTTTGCGCGCCCGAACCGGAGCCCCGCCATGAAAATGCTCGAATACCAAATCGGTTCGCCGTGGTATCAGGCCATCTGCGCGACGCTGCGCCGGGCCGTGCCATCGGGGCTGTTGGCCGGCTGCCTGTCGGCGGCGACCGCCGCGGCGGCATCCACGGACGCATCGGGCAGCCCGCTCGCGCCGATCAATGCCGTCACCCATTGCCTGTGGCCGCAACGCGCGCTGCGTGAACGCGGCTTCAGCATCCGCCATACGGTGACCGGCTTCGCGATCCATCAGGCAGCCGCGATCTTCTGGGCAATGATGTTCGAGCAACTCGTTGACCGGATGGCCGGCCCCGACCCATCGCGACGGCCCGGCGCGACCGCGGTCGCCGCGGCCACGACCGTGGCGAGCGCGTATGTGGTCGACTACAAGGTGGTGCCCAACAGGCTCACGCCTGGATTCGAGGCGCATCTGTCGCGCCGCTCGCTCGGCCACGTCTACGTGGCGCTCGGCGCCGGTCTGCTCGCGGCCGCGCTGCTGCGGCGGCCGGATCGATAAAAAGCGCTCGCGCAAAAAAGAGCGACCAGCCATCAACCGGCATGGTCGCTGCAAGCGCATTTGAGAACGCTGTCCCATGGAGTCCAGGGTGAGCGCAACACGTGAGCGAGCGGCGCAGCAGCGGGCGCGCGCGCAAGCCTGCGAGCATCACGCCATCTGCTGCGCCGGCACGGCCACCGAACGGCCCGCCAGCCGTTCGAATTCGTCGACGTCGTGGCTGCAAAAAATCGTCAACGCGGGACTCGCCCGCTTTGCCAGATCGCGCAGTCGGCGCTGGTTGTACAGTCGTGCCGCGCGGTCCTTTTCGACCATCCACTGATAGAAGCGCAAACCGGGTGCGCAATGCGGACGCACCGGGTCGAGCTCGCCGTTGTCGAAGTAGGCATCGCCCGCGAGCAGCAACCAGCCGTCATCGCCGTGCACGGCGACGCCCGCGTGACCATAGGTGTGGCCTCGCAACGGCACGAGCGCGATCTCGCTCGCGAGTTCTTCGATCGGATGGACCTTGGCGAAGCCCTCCCAACGCTCGGTGTACTGCGGCGAATGCACGCGCCACATGTTCTGGTACGACCACTGCTGCGGCCTGAAGCGCTGCCGGTCGAGCCACGTCTTCTGCTGCGCCGCGTATTGGCGCTCGCTCGCGAGCATATGCACCGTCGCGTGCGGAAAGTCGTCGAGTCCGCCCGCATGGTCGAAATCGAGGTGCGTCATCACGATGTGGCGCACATCGGCCGGGTCGAAACCGAGCCGCTCGATCTGCCTGATCGCCGTCATTTCATTTCGAAACTCGGGCTTCAGCAGCCTCAGGAAGAATTTGCCGAGGCGCGAATTGGGATCGGCGACATCACGCAAGCCGAAACCGGTATCGACGAGCACCAGCCCCGCCGGACTTTCGACGAGCAGACAGTGGCAGGTCAGATGCCCGCGGCGGATCAACGAATCGGGGTGCCCGTTGAACAGCTTTCCGCACAGCGGGCAAGTCGAAATGCAGTTCAGATGATGCACTTTCATGCCGAGCTCCCGGTCACGGTGACTGCATTCCTGCTGGTCGCTTCCGCGGCAGCCGTCGCGCGGCACGACCGTACGCGTCATTCAGCGAACAGATCCGGTCCGAACACCTCGTAGTGAATCTTCGACTCGTGAATGTCCAGGTTTTTCAGTGCGTCGTGCTGCATCCGCATGAAAGGAACAGGACCGCAGATGTAGTAGTCGGCGTCGGGCAACAGGATCTCGTCGCGCAGCTTGCCGAGCTCGATGAAACCCGCGTAATCGTAGTCGCGGCCCTGCACGTCGGTATCGAGCGGCGCGTCGTAGAACACCATCGCGCGGAAATTCGGCTGGGTGGCGGCGATCTGCTGCAGACGGTCGCGCATCGCGTGCACGGCGCCGTTGCGCGCAGCGTGAACGAACACCACGCGCCGCTGCGGGTCCTGAATCGCGCGCTTCAACATGCTGACCATCGGCGTCAGACCGACACCGCCGCTGATCAGCACGATCGGCGTCTTCGCATGAACATCGATGTAGAACGTGCCGTACGGTGCCGCCAGTTTGACTTCGTCGCCGACGTTCACGTGATCGTGCAGCAGCGAGGACACATAGCCCGGCGGTCGCCCGGCCTCGCCGCTCTCGCGCTTGACGGAGATCCGATAGGTATGGCCATTCGGCACGTCGGACAAGCTGTATTGCCGGATCTGCTGCAGGCCGAGCGCGGACACATCGACGGCAATGCCGATGTACTGACCCGGCTCGAAGTTCGCGACCGGCTGTCCGTCCTTCGGTTCGAGAATGAACGACGTGATGACGCTGCTCTCGGGCCGCTTCTCCTTGACGACGAACGTGCGCCATCCGGTCCAGCCGCCTAACTGCGATGCGCGCGTTTCGCGCAATTCGGCTTCCATGCCCATCAGCACGTCCGCGAGATTGCCGTACGCATGGGCCCACGCGGAGATGATGTCGTCGGTCGCGGCGTCGCCGAGCACGTCCTTGATCGCGCCAAGCAGATGTTCGCCGACGATCGGATAGTGCTCCGCTTTCACGTCGAGGCTCGCGTGCTTGTTGGCGATATTGCGCAGGACCGCGGCGAGACTGCTGGGGTCCTCGATGTTCTCGGCGTACGCGTACACGGCGCGCGCGAGCGCTTCCTGCTGCTGCCCCTGCTCCTGGTGCGCCATGTTGAACACGTTCTTCAGTTCGGGATGCGCCTCGAAGAGCCGCCTGTAGAAACGTTGAATGATCGTATAGCCGTGCGCGGCCAGAACCGGCGCCGTGGCCTTTACGATGTCCTTGGTCTTCTGCGTCAGCATTTCTTTTCTCCTGCAGCAGGACGACTGGTTGCTCGCTGGTGCGCGCAGATCGAAAAAGTGTCGATACCACAGCGCGGTATCTGGGTTGATTGCCTCGCTCACATGCAAGTTCCGCTGAGATTGGCCCGCTGCTTCAAGCCTATCCAGGCGACCATGCTGCTCCAACCCATGCCGGCTGTCCACATGCCGAAGGCCACGGACACGCCGACGAGGAGCCGAGCGCGCCACGAGACACGCGACATCGGCCGCCGCGCACGCCATCCCGGGACCACCCACGAGGCCGCTGAACCGGCGGTGGACGGCGGCGCCGGCACCGCGTCGGTCGGCCTCGAAGCGCAACAGGAACCCGCGGTCACCGCGATGGCCACGCGGCTGCGCTCGGACCCGTCGAGCGATCCGACGACCGGCGCTGAATTGGGTAGCGAGGTGCCGCGCAGCAACGACCTCGGGTGAACGCGCCGCGGGAATATCTGATCGGTCCTCTTGCGGTCTCGCGCGTCAACGCAGCTCATGCGCGGCGCGCGTCTCATTACGGGCCAAAAAAGGTGTCGCAGAACTTGCCGGCCACGTTGCATGCCGGTTGACCCGAAGACTGCGCGGCGCCGCGTTCGGGCGACGTCGCGCATGCGGCGGTCGCGGCGATCGCGAATGTGATGACGAGCGTTCTGCGCAGCGCCGCCGCGCGAGATTTCCACACAGCGCCAGACGCGTCGCGGGTGGGATCGCAACTTGCGGAATTTCGCCGGCCCTGTACATCGACGGCGCACCGGCAGACTTGTCGGACATCAGGCATTTCGTCCCTCCACGCAGCAGTGCACATTTTGATTCAGACCGCGCTCAACAGGTTGCAGCCGATGGGCCAGCTCCTTTGCGCGCGCTGTCACCGCCGCTAACTGCGCGTTCCGGCAGGCCCGTTCGCAACGCCGTCGTTTCGACCACCCACTCGACGCACATTTTTGCGACCGCCAGCGTATGCTGCGACGAATCGTTGCTTCAGACCATGATGCGAAAACGTTGAAGCGATACAGGCGCGTCTGTTGCTTGCGCGGCTCGATACGCTCGAAGCATCGAGCCAGCGCCGCTCGAATGTGCGCGGCGGCGACGAGCGCCGCGCCCGTCGCGCGCGATCATCGCGCGCCGGCAAGTACCCACTTACGCGACGAAGGAAAGGATGATGCGGACCTACGAATATCACGGGTTCACGATCGAGGTTACCGTCGAGGCGGATTTCACGTTGCGCCCCGCCGAGCGCGCGGCGGTACGCACGCGCTACACGGCGGTGGTTCACATTTATCAGGCGGGCGCCGCCGTCGCAACGTTCTCGCCGCTGCGCTTCGGCATTGCGGGCGGCCGGCCGTTCGACACCGAGGCTGATGCGTTGATGGGCGGCTATAGCGCGGCGCGCGGAATCGTCGACGATCTGTTTGCCCGCGCGGCGGATGCCGCGGACTCCGCGCTGAACGCTTTCACGAGCAGTAAAGAGGCCCGCTAGCCGGCGCTGGCACCCGGTTGACCGATTGTTGGGCAGCGGGAATGGGGCATGCGGTACCCGCGAGCCCCCTTGTCCTGGAGAAACGCCATGTCCACTGACGCCTCATCGCTGTCGCCGTCGATCACGTCGATGATCCGCCTTGACCATATGCACGTGCTCGCCGCTTCGCACCGATATCACGCGTCCACGCCGTGGTGGCGCAAACGTGCGATCGTCAATGGCGTGTGCGACGCGCTCGAAATCCACGCGCAGCTGGAGGAAGAAATCTTCTATCCGGCGCTCGAGCGCGCGCTCGGCAGCGATGAAACGCTGAAGAAAAGCCGTCCCGAACACGACCAGATGCGCGCGACGATCGCGAAACTGCGTGCGATGGGCCCCGAAAACGCCGCCTACGATGGGCTGTTTTTTCAATTGATTCGCGAGGTTGCCCATCATGTCGCCGACGAGGAAACCGTCCTGCTGCCCGACGCCGAGCGCATGCTGAAGAGCGAACTGCAGTCGCTAGGCGCCGCGATGACGCGCCGCCGTATGCAGCTGCTCGGGGAGCGCCCGATGGACATCGCGGTGAATGCCGCGGGCACGTTTCCAATTGCCACGCTGCTGCTGGGATCGACTATTTTGCTGACGATGCGGCATTTTCTGCCGAGGTCGCGTCGCGCGGGGCGGGGGCGAAGTTAGAGGGAGTAGCGGATTCGCGGATGGGTGGTGCGGCGGCGTTTCGAAGCGGCCGCCAGCAGTCACTGCCTGAATCTCCGTTGGGGGCGCCGATGCAATCGTTACTCGACGCGACGTAGCAGTCACTGCCCCCGACCGTGCATCAATGATTCGCGCGGGGCGCCACCGGCATCCGCTCGCGCCGCGATTTCGTGTTGTCCGGCTCGACGAGCGTGGCCGCGACGCGGCGCGCATTCTCAGCCGCGATGTCCTGCGCGTCTCCCCACGACACGTGGCCGCAGGTCCCGCGTCGCTCGAAGACCGTGCCGTGTTCGCCGCCGCGCTCGGTCACGAGCACGATCCACTGGAAAGCACCTTCCGAATCCCTGACGACGGTCCAGCTTACGAGGAAGTCGGCCATCTCTATCGCCTGCACACGCATGTTCGGCTCCTTCGGTCCGATACATCGGCCCGCCTGGTCCCGAGATGCGCATTGCACGTGCCTGACGCGCATGGTTCTGTCGCGCTAACGCGGTGCGCTAGAATTCGCATTCCCTCACGAACCACGAACGAGATGGGCAAAAAAGGCGATTGCCCAAAATGTTGAGCCCGAGACTATCACTGTGGACAAGAGCGGCGCCAATCTGGCCGCGCTCGAAGCGCTCAACGCTGAGCGGAAAAAGCCAATCAAGATCCGGCAGAACAAGGCAGTATGACTTTCCGTGAGGCAGGGGCTGGCCAGCCGTGACGAATCAGACGCGGGTTAGCATTGCTGCCAGAGCCGCACGGTGTGGACAG
>NZ_JACHDK010000028.1:0-64767 GCF_014201005.1 Paraburkholderia lebeckiae
CGCGCTCGCAGAAACCGTGCGCGCAGCGTCGGCTGTGGCCGCAGTCGAACAAACCTACCGAACGGAACAAACCAATGCTCAAAAGACGATTGATACTCTTCGCGCCGATGTGCGTGCTGGCGATGTTCGGCTGCGCGTTGCAACCGCCAGTTGCGCTGCTTCAGCCGGTGGCAGTGGCGTGCCCGGTGCTGGCGCCGCCGCCGGCGGAACTGATGGAACCGGAACAGCCGAACTTGACGGATCGACTGCTGATGCTCTTCTCGGCATCACCGGGGACGGTGATCGGGCAATCCGAAAACTGACCGCGTTGCAGGAGTACGCGCGCGAAGCACAGCGGATATGCGGGCCGCGATGAGTTCCTGGCGATCGGCAATGCACGGGGTCTCAATGGAACCCGCGAATGGCTGTCTAACTTGGCGAGCGAATCTGCCGCAAACCCTCGCCAGAGCCTGCTCAATAAATAGGCGTTAAGTTAGACAAAGTGCGGTAACACATTGATTCTTATAGATTGAACAACTACAAGCTGCGGAGTTTCGCGGAAGTCGCGTTTCAGTAACTCAGGCCGAGGCACTGACAAACAGCCCGCTTACGCTGGATGTGCCGCTTTGAAGATGGCTCGCGAGCGACGTCGGAACCAATCGGCTTCGTTGGTTGTCGAGGTGACGCTCGCCGGCTCAACCCTGCCCGAACCCGGTCAACCCGATCAAGCTCCCCGCCGCCAGCAGCCACAGCGGATGAATTCGCGTCTTCGTCGCCATCACGGCCGTGAATGCAGTAATCGCCCACGCTATCGCGGTCGGATTCGACGCGCGTGTGATCAGCGCCGCGCTCGCCGCGACGAGGCCGGCCGTCACCGGCACGAGTCCCAGCTGCGCAAAGCGGCGCCACGGACGGTCCTTGAAGCGGTCCCACGCATGCAGCGCGAGAATCGTCACGAGCGACGACGGCCCGAACTTCGCAATCGACGTGACGAGCATGCCTGCCCAGCCGGCCACATGCCAGCCGATCAGCGTGACGACCATCAGGTTCGGGCCGGGCGCGGCTTGAGCGAGCGCGAACAGCGCGCTGAACTCGCTGGCCGGCATCCAGTGATGCACGTCGACCACCTGCCGCTGCGTCTCCGGAAGGATCGTATTGCCGCCGCCGAACGCGAGCAGCGACAGCTGACTAAAAATCGCCGCAAGTGAAACGAGCGTGTCGTTCATCGCGCGCTCCTTGCAGCAAGATAAATGCTGAGCGGCGTGAGCACGAGCATCGTCGGCAGCAGCGGCAGTCGCAGCATGGCAATCGCGACGAAGCCGAGCGCGGCGATCAGCGCGGCCAGCGGCTTGTTGCGCAACGGCAGCACGATCTTGAACGCCATCGAAATCAGCAGGCCCGAAGCCGCCGCGGCGAGCCCCGCGAACAGATGACGCACGTGCGGATTGTTCTGCGTGTGCTCGTACAGCACGCCGAGCCGATCACCGCCAGCGAAGGCCCGGCGATCAAGCCGAGCAAACCGGCCAGCGCGCCTGGCACGCCGCGAAAGCGCATGCCGATCGCGACCGACAGATTGATCACGTTGCCGCCCGGCAGGAATTGACAGAGCCCGAGCAGGTCGGTGAATTCGTCGCTGGTCAGCCAACGGCGTTGTTCGACGAGTGCGCGGCGCGCGAGCGGCAAGGCGCCGCCGAATGAAATGAGACCGAGGCCGAGAAAGCCGCCGAAGATCTCACGCAACGTCGGCGTGGGCGCGAGCGCGAGCGCGGCTTCGGGTGAGCTGAGTTCGTTGTTCATATTGCGAGCTTCGAGTACCAGCTGAGCACGTTAGCGCCGGACGGCATGAGTGCAAAACGATTTGTTCGCCAATCCGGTTGACAGTCAGCGCGCCGCAAACTGGCCTGCAAAACGAAAGCGGGCAGCCGGAAGGCTGCCCGCCATGCGCGCGACGATAGGCATCGTGCTACGCGCAATGCGAGGCGCGCAGCCTCTTTCCATTACAGGTAGAACATCCGGTCTTCTTCCGACTTGACCGGATGAACTTCGCCTTCCTCGCGGTCTTCGTAGAACTTGAGCACCGCTTCGAGCACCTGGTCCGGATTGTCGATCACCTGCATCAGATCGATGTCGGTCGGATTGATCAAACCCATCGGAATCAGAGCGCTCTTGAACCACGCGAGCAGACCTTCCCAGAACTCGGCGCCGACCAGAATGATCGGCACATGGCGCGACTTCTTGGTCTGGATCAGCGTGAGCACTTCGGCTAGTTCGTCGAGCGTGCCGAAGCCGCCGGGCATCACGATCACCGCGTCCGAGTTCTTCACGAACGTGACCTTGCGCGTGAAGAAATGGCGGAAGCGCAGCGAGATGTCCTGCCACTGGTTGCCCGACTGCTCGTGCGGCAACTCGATGTTCAGACCGACCGAAGGCGCCTTGCCCGCATGCGCGCCCTTGTTGGCCGCTTCCATGATGCCGGGGCCGCCGCCCGAGATCACCGCGAAGCCAGCATCCGACAATTTGCGCGCGATCTGCGTGGCGAGTTTGTAGTACGGCGAGTTCGGTTTCAGGCGTGCCGAACCGTAGATGCTGACCGCCGGGCGAATCTCCGACAGGTACTCGGTCGCCTCGATAAACTCTGCCATAATCGTGAACATCTGCCACGATGCGCGGGCTTTCTTGGCCGTTGCGCGCTCTTGATCTGCGAGCGATCGCAGACTCGGAATCACTTTTCTCTTAGTCATAATGCCTGAAGAACGAAGCCTTGAAGGTAAGACCCTGCTGTTGGTCGACGGTTCGAGTTATCTGTACCGGGCCTACCATGCGATGCCTGATCTGCGCGGTCCCGAGGGTGGCCCGACGGGTGCGCTCTACGGGATGATCAACATGCTGCGGCGCATGCGCAAGGAAGTCACAGCAGAGTATAGCGCGTGCGTGTTCGACGCCAAGGGCAAAACGTTTCGCGACGACTGGTATCCGGAATACAAGGCGAACCGTCCGTCGATGCCGGAAGATCTTGCCCGTCAGATCGAGCCGATTCACGTCGCGGTGCGTGCACTCGGCTGGCCGCTGCTGATGATCGATCGCGTCGAAGCGGACGACGTGATCGGCACGCTGTGCACCGAGGCGGAAAAGCTCGGCATGAACGTGGTCGTGTCGACCGGCGACAAGGACCTCGCGCAGCTCGTGTCGAACCGCGTGACGCTCGTCAATACGATGACCAACGAAACGCTCGACCGCGACGGCGTGGTCGCGAAGTTCGGCGTGCCACCCGAGCGCATCATCGATTATCTGTCGCTGATCGGCGATACCGTCGACAACGTGCCGGGCGTCGAGAAATGCGGCCCGAAAACCGCGGTCAAATGGCTGACGCAGTATGAGTCGCTAGATGGCATCGTCGAGCATGCGAGCGAGATCAAGGGCGCGGTCGGCGAGAATCTGCGCAGCGCGCTGGACTTTTTGCCGATGGCGCGCAAGCTCGTCACAGTCGAGCGTCATTGCGATCTGACCGGGCACATCGTGTCGATCGAGGAGAGTTTGCCGAGCCTGCCCGAATCGCGCGAAGAGTTGCGCGAGGTGTTCACGCGCCACGGCTTCAAGACGTGGCTGCGCGAAGTCGAAATCGCCGATGCGGTCGAAGGTCCGGAAACCGACGTGCCCCCCGCGTTGTCCGTCGATCACGAGCGCCACTACGAGACCGTGCAAACATGGGAGCAGCTCGACGCGTGGCTCGACAGGATCAATGCGTCTGAGCTGACCTCGTTCGATACCGAGACCACCTCGCTCGATCCGATGATCGCGCAGATCGTCGGCTTGTCGCTGTCGGTCGAAGCGGGCCGCGCCGCGTATGTGCCGCTCGCGCATCGCGGCCCCGACGCGCCAGTGCAACTGCCGCGCGACGAAGTGCTCGCGAAGCTCAAGCCGTGGCTCGAAAGCGCCGAGCACAAGAAGGTCGGCCAGCATCTGAAGTACGACGAACAGGTGCTCGCGAATTACGGCATCGAAATGCGCGGCGTCGAGCATGACACGCTGCTCGAATCGTACGTGCTCGAATCGCATCGCACGCACGACATGGACAGCCTCGCGCTGCGTCATCTCGGCGTGAAGACGATCAAGTACGAAGAGGTCGCGGGCAAGGGCGCGCAGCAGATCGGCTTCGACGAAGTCGCGCTCGACAAAGCCGCCGAATATGCGGCCGAAGACGCAGATATCACGCTGCGTTTGCATCAGGCCTTGTATCCGCAGATCGCCGCGGAGAAATCGCTCGACCATGTGTATCGCGAGATCGAAGTGCCGACTTCGCGCGTACTGCGCAAGATGGAGCGGACCGGCGTGCTGATCGACGCGGAGAAGCTGCGTCAGCAGAGCAGTGAGATCGCCACGCGTCTGATCGAACTCGAAGGCAAAGCGTACGAACTGGCCGGCGGCGAATTTAACCTCGGCTCGCCAAAGCAGATTGGTCAGATTTTCTTCGAGAAGCTCGAACTGCCGGTCATCAAGAAGACGCCGAGCGGTGCGCCTTCCACCGACGAAGAGGTGTTGCAGAAGCTCGCCGAAGACTATCCGCTGCCGAAGATTCTGCTCGAACATCGCGGCCTGTCGAAACTGAAGTCGACCTATACCGACAAGCTGCCGCGCATGGTCAATCCGCACACCGGCCGCGTACATACGAACTACGCGCAGGCCGTCGCGGTGACGGGGCGGCTCGCGTCGAACGATCCGAACCTGCAGAACATTCCAGTGCGTACCGGCGAAGGTCGGCGCATCCGCGAGGCGTTCATCGCGCCGCCCGGGCACAAGCTCGTCTCCGCCGATTATTCGCAGATCGAATTGCGCATCATGGCCCACATCTCTGGCGACGAATCGTTGTTGCGCGCGTTTTCGCAGGGCGAGGACATTCACCGCGCGACCGCGTCGGAAATCTTCAGCGTGACGCCGCTCGAAGTGTCGAGCGATCAGCGGCGCGTCGCGAAGGTCATCAACTTTGGGCTCATCTACGGCATGAGCGCGTTCGGACTCGCGTCGAACCTCGGCATCACGCGCGATGCGGCGAAGATTTATATCGACCGCTACTTCGCGCGCTATCCCGGCGTCGCGCGCTATATGGACGAGACGCGTTTGAGCGCGAAGGCGAAGGGCTACGTCGAAACGGTGTTCGGCCGTCGTCTGTGGCTGCCCGAGATCAACGGCGGCAACGGTCCGCGCCGCCAGGCCGCGGAGCGGGCCGCGATCAACGCGCCGATGCAGGGTACCGCGGCCGACCTGATCAAGATGTCGATGATCGCCGTGCAGAACTGGATCGAAGACTCGAAGATCGGCACGCGGATGATCATGCAGGTGCATGACGAACTGATTCTCGAAGTGCCCGACGCTGAGTTATCCGAAGTCCGCAAGCGTTTGCCAGAACTGATGTGCGGCGTCGCCGCTCTGAAGGTGCCGCTCGTCGCCGAGGTCGGTGCGGGCCTGAACTGGGAGGAAGCGCATTGACATGCACGTGACATGCGCACGATAACGTCGTGCGCATGTCACACATGGGTTTTGGCGACTTGTGACTTCCCAGGCGGGTCGAGGACAATCGGTTCAGGACGGCGCATTCACGCGCAGCGTCGCGACAGATAATTCATCGGCTACACGGAGAAGTGCAATGCATCGATTTATCGTCGTTGGCGGAGGTGCGGGAGGATTGGAACTGGCGACGCGTCTTGGCGATCGCTATGGGGCCGACAAGAAGGGGCGCAGCGCGCAGGCCCAGGTCACGCTGGTCGACCGCTATCCGACGCATATCTGGAAGCCGCTGCTGCACGAGGTGGCGGCGGGCAGCATGGACCCGTTCACGCAGGAGCTCCCGTACGCGGCGCAGGCGCGCTGGCATGGCTTCGCATTCCAGCAAGGCGACCTGACCGCACTCGACCGCACGAACCGACGCATTACGCTCGGCACCGTGCTGGACGACGACGGCGCTGAACTGCTGCCCGAACGCGAGCTCGAGTACGACACGCTGATCATCGCGATCGGCAGTACCACGGCCTTCTTCGGCGTCAAGGGAGCGGCCGAATTCTCCATAGCACTGGATACGGTCAGCGAGGCAGAGCGTTTCCGCAAGCGCCTGATCGCCGCATGCATGCGCGCCGAGCATCAGGCGCACGAACCCGTCGAGTCGAGACCGGGACCCGGCACGTGGACCTCCAGCGAGCCGCGCATTCAGGTGGCGATCGTCGGCGGCGGCGCGACGGGGGTCGAGTTGTCGGCGGAGTTGCGCAATACCGCGCAGGTGTTGTCCGCGTATGGCTTGCACAAGCTCGATCCGCGGCATGACGTCGGCATCGTGCTGATCGAGGCGGGGCCGCGCATTCTGCCCGCGTTGCAGGAGCGCGTTTCCACGGCCACCGCCGAATTGCTGACCAAGCTCGGCGTGAAGCTGATGATCGGCGAGACGGTTGCCGAGGTCGCGCCGGGCTACATCCGCACCGCGAGCGGTCACACCGTGCGGGCCGATCTGACCGTGTGGGCGGCGGGCATCAAGGCGCCGGCGGTGCTCGGTCAGCTCGACGGCTTGCCGGTCAACCGGCTCGGCCAGCTGGTCGTGCGCCGTACGCTCCAAACCGGGATCGACGACAACATCTTCGCGCTCGGCGACTGCGCGGCCTGCGAGTGGCCGGGCAACGAGCGCAACGTGCCGCCGCGCGCGCAGGCCGCGCATCAGCAGGCGAACTTTCTGATGAAAGGACTGGCGGCGCGCCTCGACAACAGGCCACTACCGGAATTCACTTATCGCGACTTCGGCTCGCTGGTCTCGCTCGGCCACTTCAGCGCGGTCGGCAATCTGATGGGCGGGGTGATTGGCGGCAATATGCTGATCGAAGGGCTGTTCGCGCGCTTCATGTACATGTCGCTGTACCGGCTGCATATCGCGGCGCTGCACGGCTATCCGCGCATGGTGCTCGACACCTTCGCGCACTGGTTGCGCCGTACCACGCTGCCGCGCGTCAAGCTGCACTGACGCGCGCGGACGATCTCCTCAGTTGAATGTGCAACGGGATGCGCGCAAGGCGTATCCTGTTGCCTCTAACAATACTTCGAGGAGCGCCCCATGCTGAAGCCTGAAGTCGACTGTCTGATCCCGCACGTTCCTTTCGATCGGCGCACCTTTATCAAGGCGACGCTGGGCTCCAGCTTCGCGGCGGCGGTGCTGCCAGTCTCGGCGCAAACCATTCATACCGACAGCGACGGCCTCGAAGCAGGGGAGGTGGCATTTCATTCGCTCGGTACGCTGATACCGGCTTATCGCGCGCAGCCGAAGGGCAAGACGCATCTGCCGGTGATCCTCGTCGTGCATGAAATCTTCGGCGTGCACGAGCATATCGCCGACGTCTGCCGGCGCTTCGCGAAGCAGGGCTACCTGGCGATCGCGCCGAACCTGTACGAGCGCGAGGGCGATCCGACTGTCTACACGAGCATGCAGCAACTCAACGAGCAACTGGTCAGCAAGGTGCCCGACGAGCAGGTGCTGGCCGACCTCGACGCGGCCGCCGCGTGGGCCGGCGAGAATGGCGGCGACCTCAACCGGCTCGGCGTGAACGGCTTCTGCTGGGGTGGGCGCATCTCGTGGCTGTATGCCGAGCACAATCCGCGCGTGAAGGCGGGCGTCGCCTGGTATGGTCGCGTAACCGGGGCGAAGAATGCGATGACGCCGGCCAATCCGATCGATCTCGTCGCTGACCTTCATGCGCCGGTGCTCGGCCTGTACGGGCGCCAGGATCAAAGCAATCCGCAGGACACGCTCGAGCAGATGAAGCAGGCGATCGCGCAAGGGCCGCAAGCAGGACGCGGCTCGCAGTTCGTCGTTTATGACGACGCGGGTCACGCGTTTTTCGCCGATTACCGTCCGAGCTACAGGAAGGCCGATGCCGAGGATGGCTGGCGTCGCGCGCTCGTGTGGTTCAAGCAGCACGGCGTGGCTTGAAGCGCTGCTCGAATTCCTCGCGTCCGGTTACGACTTGCGGCGGCTCGCGCTCAAGGTTTCGCCCCCGTCGCCACCGGCCGTTTCGGGTCGGAACTCCATTCGCTCCAAGAGCCCGCGTACAACGCTGAACCATGCAGGCCGGCAACCTCCATCGCTAGCGAATTGACGCAGGCGGTCACGCCCGAGCCGCATTGCAGCACCACGTGTTCGGGCGGCGTATCGCCGAGCAGCGCGTGGAATTCCTCCCGCAGTGTGTGCGCCGGCTTGAAGCGGCCGTCGGGGGTAAAGTTGTCCTTGAAGAAGCGGTTCAGCGCGCCCGGGATATGGCCGCCGACGCGGTCGAGCGTCTCGTTTTCGCCGCGATAGCGATCGGCCGCGCGCGCATCGACGACGATTCGCTCCTTCGAACCGAGGTTGCGCTCGACCGCCCGGGTATCGATGGTCACGGCGAGCGGCGCGGCCGCCTTGAAGTCGCCGGTGTTCTGCGCGGGCACGTCCTGCGTCAGCGGTTGGCCGGCCGCTTCCCATGCCTGCAGCCCGCCGTCGAGCAGCGCGACCGCGTCGTGACCGAGCCAGCGCAACAGCCACCAGACGCGCGCCGCGTACATGCCACCTTGTGCGTCATATGCGACGACCTGTTGACCTTGCTTCAGCCCCCGCGACTCCAGCGTTTCGACGAGCCGCGCGCGATCGGGCAGCGGATGCCGGCCGTTCGAGCCGTTCTTCGGCCCGGACAGATCGCGATCGAGATGCAGATAGTGCGCGCCCGGCAGATGGCCGGCCAGCCAGGCTTTCTCACCCGCGTCGGTATCGGCGAGGTCGAACCGGCAGTCGATCAGGAACACGCTGCCCGGCGCGGCCGTGAGCCGCTCGGCAAGATTGGTCGCGGAGATCAGGGTGGTGTAATGAGTGTGGGGCATGAGCGTCTCCTCGATACGGGCGATGGCGGCTGCGGGCCGCGTCGTTCACGCGGCTGGCGAATGGCCGGTCTATGTCGGTAGTCTAAACAAAAAAAGACGGGTCGAAGCCCGTCTTTCCTTGAGTCGATCGATGCGCCACGCGGCGCGGATCAGATCGTGCCGAGTTCGCGCCGCAGAAACTCGTGGAAGTGCTGCATGCCGTCTTCCATCGGGCTCTGATACGGTCCGACCTGTGATTCGCCGCGCTCCATCAGCGCGAGGCGGCCGGCGTCCATGCGCTCGGCGATCTCGTCGTCTTCGCGGGCCGTCTCCATATAGGCGGCGCGCTCGGCTTCGACGAAGTCGCGCTCGAACAGCGCGATTTCCTCGGGGTAATAGAACTCGACCACGTTGGTGGTCTTCTGCGGACCGCGCGGAATTAGCCACGACACGACCAGCACGTGCGGATACCACTCGATCATGATGCCCGGGTAGTACACCATCCAGATCGCGCCGAACTCGGGCGGATTGCCGTCGCGAAAGCGCAGCACTTCGTCGTGCCACTTGCGATACGTCGGGCTGCCCGGTTGCTCGAGCGCCTTGTGCACGCCGACCGTCTGCACGCTGTACCAGTCGCCGAACTCCCACGTCAGATCGTCGCAATTGACGAAGCTGCCGAGGCCCGGATGGAACGGTGCGACGTGATAGTCCTCCAGATAGACCTCGATGAAGGTCTTCCAGTTGTAGTTGCACTCATGGACTTCGACGTGATCGAACATGAAGCCCGAGAAATCGAAGTGGCGCTTGGTGCCGAGGCGTGCAAGATCTTTCGCGACGTCGCGACCCGGCGCCTCGAACAGCAGCCCCTGCCAGTTCTGCAGCGGCGTGGCGCCGAGATTCAGGCACGGGTTGTCGGCAAAATGGGGGGCGCCGAGCAAGTCGCCCTTCAGGTCGTACGTCCAGCGATGCAGCGGACAGACGATGTTCTGCGTCTGGCCGCGGCCGTTGAGCATGATGGCTTGCCGGTGGCGGCACACATTCGACAGCAACTCGACTTGCGACTGCTGGTTACGGACGAGTACCCGCCCCTCGCGTTCGCTGGGCAAGGCGAAATAATTCCCCGCTTCGGGCACCATTAGATCGTGGCCGATGTAGCGAGGACCTTTCTTGAAAAGGGTGTCGATTTCGCGCGTAAGAAGCGCTTCGTCAAAGTAAGCCGTGACTGGCAGCTGGCTGTGAACAGACCGCAACTGCAATGCATTGCTCAGATTGGACATTCCCACTCCCGATGAAGACGTGAAAGCAGTGAACAACCCAACCATCGAAGATTCGATTTAGGGAGCCCGCGATTATACCCGTTTCCCCGTGACAGGGGCACTTAAGTCCCTGATTTGGGTTAAAAATGTCAGGAAAGTTCGGCATTTTCGCCGCAGACCTCAAGCTTTTTTTCTGAGAAACTTCAGGGTCGAAGCGGGGCAAAGGTGGGCATCAGACAGGCTCGAAGCGAGGCGGCAAGGCAGGACGCAGGCGGGCGGCGGATCGAAAATGTCGCTTTTGCCGTAGAATGTCCGACTTGTTTTAATTTTGCGACTATTCATGGCGAAGACCGCATCGAAAGATTCCGCCGCCGCGCCAGCCGAATGTGGCGACAGCGCACCGCTGCCGGAGAACTACGAGGCCGCGCAGGCTGAGCTGGAAGAGCTCGTCGCGCGCATGGAGGGCGGTAGCCTGAGCCTCGAGGAATCGTTGGCCGCATACCGTCGCGGCGCGGCACTTGTCGGATTCTGTCAACAGCAGCTCGAAAAGGTCGAGCAGCAGGTGCGGGTGCTGGACGGCGAGACACTCAAGCCGCTGCCCATGAATAGCGCAGGCACAGCCGCGACTGAGAGCGGGGACGACCTATGACATTCGAACAATGGACGCGCGCGGTGCTCGAACGCGTCGAAGCGGCTCTGGAACACTATCTGCCGGCCGGGACGACCGAACCCGCCAGGCTGCACGAGGCGATGCGCTATGCGGTGCTCGGTGGCGGCAAGCGGGTGCGGCCGCTCCTGTGCCACGCGGCCGGCGAGCTGACCGGCGCGCGCGCCGAATGCCTCGATGCGGCGGCGGCGGCACTGGAAATGATCCACGTGTACTCGCTCGTGCATGACGACATGCCCTGCATGGATGACGACGCGCTGCGCCGCGGCAAGCCGACGGTCCACGTCAAGTATGACGAAGCGACCGCGCTGCTGGTCGGCGACGCGCTGCAGTCGCAAGCATTTGTCGTGCTCACGTCCGACGTGATGGGCCTGCCGCAGCAGGCGTCGCTCGTGCGCGAGCTTGCGCTCGCAAGCGGCTCGATCGGCATGTGCGGCGGCCAGGCCATCGATCTGGCGAGCGTCGGCCACACGCTGACCCGCCCGCAGCTCGAGACCATGCATCGAATGAAGACCGGCGCGCTGCTGCGCGCGGCCGTGCGCATGGGCGCACTGGCCGGCGAGACGCCGGACACGCAGGTTCTGGCGTCGCTCGACGCCTACGCCGCCGCGGTCGGTCTCGCGTTTCAGGTCGTCGACGACATTCTCGACGTCACGACCGACTCCGCAACGCTCGGCAAGACCGCCGGCAAGGACGCGAAAGACGGCAAGCCAACCTACGTGTCGATTATCGGGCTCGACGCGTCGCGCGCGCTCGCGGCGCAACTGCGCAGCGACGCGCACGCAGCGCTCGCGCCGTTCGGCGCACGCGCACAGCGTCTTGCCGAACTGGCCGACCTGGTGGTGAACCGGGTCAGCTGAACGCGAAAGCCCGCCGTCGCGCACCCTCCATGCCCGGGGTGCATGTATGAAGTGCGGGCGCGAAGTTTTCCTACAATGGAACGACGATGTACGACTTGCTGAAAACCATCGACGACCCGGCAGCCCTGCGCCGCCTCGATCGCCGCCAATTGCAACCGCTTGCCGGCGAGTTGCGCGCCTTCGTGCTCGACAGCGTATCGCAGACGGGCGGCCATCTCTCGTCCAACCTCGGCACGGTCGAGTTGACCATCGCGCTGCATTACGTCTTCGATACGCCGCACGACCGGATCGTCTGGGACGTCGGCCATCAGACCTATCCCCACAAGATCCTGACCGGTCGTCGCGACCAGATGCACACGCTGCGTCAGTTGGGCGGTATCTCGGGCTTCCCGAAGCGCGACGAATCGGAATTCGACACCTTCGGCACCGCGCACTCGAGCACGTCGATTTCGGCCGCGCTCGGCATGGCGATCGCGAGCAAGCTGCAAGGCGACAACCGCATGGGCATTGCCGTGATCGGCGACGGCGCGATGACGGCGGGCATGGCCTTCGAGGCAATGAACAACGCGGGCGTCGAAGACGACGTGCCGCTGCTCGTGATCCTCAACGACAACGACATGTCGATCTCGCCGCCGGTCGGCGCGCTCAATCGCCATCTCGCGCGTCTGATGTCGGGGCGCTTCTATGCGGCCGCGCGCGCGGGCGTCGAACGCGTGCTGCGCGTCGCGCCGCCGGTGCTCGATCTCGCGCGCAAGCTCGAGGAGCACGCGAAGGGCATGATCGTGCCGGCGACGCTGTTCGAAGAGTTCGGCTTCAACTACATCGGACCGATCGACGGTCACGATCTCGATTCGCTGATTCCCACCCTGCAAAACATCAAGGAACTGCGCGGGCCGCAGTTTCTGCACGTGGTCACGAAGAAAGGCCAGGGCTACAAGCTGGCCGAGGCTGATCCGGTGCTGTACCACGGTCCGGGCAAGTTCAATCCGGCCGAGGGTATCAAACCGGCCGCGACGCCGTCGAAAAAGACCTACACGCAGGTGTTCGGCGAGTGGCTGTGCGACGCGGCCGAGCTCGACTCGCGCGTGATCGGCATTACGCCGGCAATGCGTGAAGGCTCGGGCATGGTCGAGTTCGAAAAGCGCTTCCCGGATCGTTACTTCGACGTCGGCATCGCCGAGCAGCACGCGGTGACGTTCGCGGGCGGCCTTGCCGCGGACGGCATGAAGCCGGTCGTGGCGATCTATTCGACCTTTCTGCAACGCGCGTATGACCAGCTGATTCACGACGTCGCGCTGCAAAACCTGCCGGTGGTGTTCGCAATCGATCGTGCGGGTCTCGTTGGTGCGGACGGCGCGACGCATGCGGGCGCGTACGACCTCGCGTTCATGCGTTGTATTCCGAACATGACCGTGATGGCGCCGTCGGACGAAAACGAGTGCCGGCAGATGCTGTACACCGCGTTGCAGCAGTCGCATCCGACCGCTGTGCGCTACCCGCGCGGCGCGGGTGCCGGGGTCGCAACGGTCAAGCAGATGGCCGCGTTGCCGCTCGGCAAGGGCGAAGTGCGTCGCGAGACGTCGGCGCCGGCCGGCAAGCGCATCGCGATTCTCGCGTTCGGCACGATGGTCGCGCCGTCGCTCGCGGCCGCCGAGCAACTCGACGCCACCGTCGCGAACATGCGCTTCGTGAAGCCGCTCGACACCGAACTCGTGCGCGAGCTGGCCGAGACGCACGACGCGATCGTCACCGTCGAGGAAGGCTGCATCATGGGTGGCGCGGGTTCGGCGTGCGTCGAAGCCCTGCTCGCAAGTGGGGTTATGCGCCCCGTACTACAATTGGGCCTCCCCGATCGGTTCATCGATCACGGGGACCCGGCCAAGCTGCTCGCCGCGTGCGGTCTCGACGCCGCGGGTATCGCCCGGTCGATCCGCGAACGCTTCCTTGCGAGCGGCGCGGTCGGCGGTCAGTCGTCCGTGAAGCGCGTCGCGTAAAGCGCTGTCGGCTGTCGTGCCGTCGTAGGTTCGACTCATGCCGCCGTCATGCGACGGCGGCTTCGGCAATCTCCAGTTTGAACCGACGGGTGTTGTGGGCCGTCACCCAACGCCGGCGCGAGCCGGCGTTCGCCGTTGCGCGCGCTGCTCCGCATTGCCGATGGGTGCCTCGCACTCGCTGCGCGACAGTCGCCAATGCAGCGAAACCTTGGCGCAGCCCGGCGCTTTCCAGAAAGGACAAAAGAATGAATCAGATGAATCCCGCTTTCGTGATGCCCGACGTGCAAAGCACCCCCGACACGCGCCAGATTCCGATCCAGCGGGTCGGCGTGAGGGGCGTGCGTCATCCGTTGACGATTCGCACGCAAGGTGGCGAAGCGCAGCCGTCGGTCGGCACGTGGAATCTCGACGTGCATCTGCCGGCCGAGCAGAAGGGCACCCACATGTCGCGCTTCGTCGCGTTGCTCGAAGAGAACAAGGCGCCGCTCGAACCGGCCACGTTCCGCACGATGCTCGCGGCTATGCTTGAAAAACTCGAGGCCGAGGCGGGCCGCATCGAAGTGTCGTTCCCGTACTTCGTGAACAAGACCGCGCCGGTGTCGGGCGTGCAGAGCTTGCTCGATTATGAAGTCACGCTGACCGGTGAGACCCGCCATGGCGCGACGCGGGTATTCCTGAAGGTGCTGGTGCCGGTCACGAGCCTGTGCCCGTGCTCGAAGAAGATCTCGCAGTACGGCGCGCACAATCAGCGTTCGCACGTGACCATCGATGCCGAGCTGAACGGCGACGTTGCTGTCGAAGAGTTGATCCGTATCGCCGAGGAAGAAGCGTCGTGTGAACTGTGGGGCCTGCTCAAGCGCCCGGACGAGAAGTTCGTCACCGAGCGCGCGTATGAAAATCCGAAGTTCGTCGAAGACCTCGTGCGCGACGTTGCCCAGCGTCTGAATGCCGACGAGCGCATCGTCGCGTATGTGCTCGAAGCGGAGAACTTCGAGTCGATTCACAATCACAGCGCGTATGCGGTGATCGAGCGGGACAAGCGCCTCGCCTGATACATTCCTGATCGCTCCACGCCGGTTCGTTGCGAAAGCATTGAAGCAAAAAAGCCGCTTGTAAAGCGGCTTTTTGTCCTCTTGGGGCGGCGGTTCAGTGCGCGAGCGACGTCAGATCCCAACGCGGCTTCACGGTGAACGCGTACTCGTGGCCGGCCTGTTCGGGCCAGCGTTGCAAACGCAGCGCGCCGGCCAGCGCGATCATCGCCCCGTTGTCCGTGCACAGCGACAGGTCCGGGTAGTGGACATAGAAATTGCGCTTCTGCGCGGCGGCCGACAGCGCTTCGCGCAACTGCCGGTTCGCGCCGACGCCGCCCGCCACCACCAGCCGGTTCAGCTTCGTGCGCTTGAGCGCCGCTAGAGATTTCGCGGCCAGCACTTCGACGGCGGCATCGACGAAACCGCGCGCGAGGTCGGCCTTGGCCTGCTCGCAGATGTTCGCGCCGCCCAGCCGGTTCGCGTGTGTGAGCACGGCGGTCTTCAGGCCGCTGAAGCTGAAATCGAGGTCGCCGGAATGCAGCATCGGGCGCGGCAGCACGACTGCGCCGGGTGTGCCGAACTCGGCCATGCGCGAGACTTCGGGGCCGCCCGGATAGCCGAGGCCCAGCAGCTTGGCGGTTTTGTCGAAGGCTTCGCCGGCGGCGTCGTCGAGCGTCTCGCCGAGCGTCTCGTAGAAGCCGACGTCCGTCACGCGCATCAACTGCGTGTGGCCGCCCGAGACCAGCAGCGCGACGAACGGGAACGGCGGCGGCTCGTCGACGAGCAGCGGCGACAGCAGATGCCCTTCGAGATGGTGAATGCCCACGGTCGGCTTGTTCCACGCCATCGCCAGCGAATTGGCGACGCTCGCGCCGACCAGCAGCGCGCCCGCGAGCCCGGGCCCTTGCGTGTAAGCGATCGCGTCGATGTCGCCGCGCGCGACGCCGGCGCGCTGCATCACCTCTTCGAGCAGCGGCAGCGCGCGGCGGATATGGTCGCGCGATGCAAGCTCCGGCACGACGCCGCCGTACTCCCGATGCATCGCAATCTGCGAATGCAGCGCGTGCGCGAGCAGGCCGCGCTCCGTGTCGTAGAGCGCGAGACCGGTTTCGTCGCAGGAGCTTTCGATGCCGAGAACGAGCATGATGAATCGCTTGAGACGGCCGCGCGCGACGCGCGTCCGAAAGTAGAAGGTAATCCTGAAAGTATACCAGCGCGGACAGGCAGCCGCAGGCGGCCGGCAGAGCACGGGCATGGATGCGCGGGCCCGGCAGGTACAATGCGGCCCCATGGAATCCTTCGATATCGCGGTGATCGGCGCGGGCGCGGCCGGCATGATGTGCGCGGCCGTGGCCGGTCAACTCGGCCGGCGTGTGGCGCTGATCGACCACTCGCAGCGTCTCGCGGAAAAAATCCGTATTTCCGGCGGTGGTCGCTGCAACTTCACGAATCTGTATGCGGGGCCGGCCAATTATCTGTCGGCGAATCCGCATTTTTGCCGCTCGGCGCTCGCGCGCTATACGCCGCGCGATTTCATGGCGTTGCTGAAGCAGCATCGCGTGACATGGCATGAGAAGCACAAGGGCCAGCTGTTCTGCGATCAGTCGAGCGACGCGGTCATCGACGTGCTGAAGAACGAGTGCGACGCCGGTGGGGTTGCATGGCGCACGCCGCTGTCGGTCGAAGAGGTGCGCCAGGACGCCGAAGGACAGTTCCTGCTCGGCGCGACGACGGGCACGATCGCCGCCCGTGCGCTCGTGATCGCGACGGGCGGTCTGTCGATCCCAAAGATCGGCGCGACCGATTTCGCGTACCGGATCGCCAGGCAGTTCGGCCACAAGTTGATCGACACGCGTCCCGCGCTGGTTCCGCTGACCTTCGCTCCGGCCGACTGGGAGCCGTTCGCGGCGCTATCGGGCGTGTCGCTTGAAGTACAGCTGTCGACTGGCAATACGAAGACCGGCGCCGAATTCACCGAAGATCTGCTGCTCACGCACCGCGGCCTGTCGGGCCCAGGCGTGCTGCAGATATCGAGCTACTGGCAGCCCGGCGAGCCGATTCACATCAATCTGCTGCCGGAGCGCGACGCCGCGACCGCGCTCATCGACGCGAAAAACGGCACGAAGCGGCAGATCGCCAATCTGCTATCGGAATGGGTGCCGCAGCGGCTCGCGCATGTCTGGCTCGACACTCACCAGGTGGCCGCCGAGGCTCGCGTCGCCGATCTGCCGGACAAGGCGCTGCGCCGCATCGGTGAGGCTCTGTCGCGCTGGAACCTCACGCCGAACGGCACCGAGGGTTATCGCAAGGCCGAAGTGACTCGCGGTGGGGTCGATACGCGCGGTTTGTCATCGACCACGATGATGAGCGCGCGGGTGCCGGGCCTCTACTTCATCGGCGAGGCGGTCGACGTGACCGGTTGGCTCGGCGGCTACAACTTTCAGTGGGCGTGGGCGTCGGGTGTCGCGGCGGGCGAGGCGGCAGCCGAATATGCCCGGGGGCTTGACGGCGCAATGGCTTTGTGAGAAAGCTCTGCTATACTCCTGAACCTTTACAAAGTTCCGTTATTGAAAAATGACGACCATCCGCGTAAAAGACAATGAGCCGTTCGAAGTCGCCATGCGCCGTTTCAAGCGCACCATGGAGAAAAACGGCTTACTGACGGAACTTCGCGCTCGCGAGTTTTACGAGAAACCCACAGCCGAACGCAAGCGCAAGAAAGCGGCGGCAGTGAAGCGTCATTTCAAGCGTCTGCGTGGCCAGATGCTGCCAAGGAAGCTCTACTGATTCTGGCGTTGCCGCGCTCCGCTTCGCACGAGGCGCGGCAGCATCCAAGCCGATGGCGGCACGTCAGGTGCCATCACGGGAAACCCGGCCCATCGGGCCAACCGGCAGGGTCGCATCCACTACGCATATTGCCCAACCCGCTTGAGGAAGAAGTCCCAAGCGGGTTTTTGTGCTGATGCGGCGGTATCGCCGCCGTCGACCGGCCGGTTTTTCAACTTTTCAACGCAATTCAGGTGAGTGATGAGTCTCAAGGACCGGATCAACGACGATATGAAAGCTGCCATGCGGGCGCGCGAGACCGAACGTCTCGGGACGATCCGCCTGCTGCTCGCCGCGATCAAGCAGCGTGAAGTCGATGAGCGGGTCACGCTCGACGACGCCGCCATAACCTCCGTCGTCGACAAGATGATCAAGCAGCGCAAGGATTCGATCAGCCAGTTCGAGGCCGCAGGACGTACGGATCTTGCGGACAAGGAAAAGGCCGAGTTGGCCATTCTTTCCGCGTACATGCCTGAGCAGATGTCCGAAGCGGAAATCGTTGCCGAGGTGCGGGCGGCAGTCGCGCAAACCGGCGCTGCCGGCCCGCAGGACATGGGCAAGGTGATGGGCGTGCTGAAGCCGAAGCTGGCCGGCCGCGCCGACATGACGGCCGTCTCCGCACAGGTCAAGGCCGCGCTCGCTAAGTAACTCTGTCGATTTGTCCGGGTCGCGCGCCTCCTGAAGGCGAGGCGCGGGATCCGGTCGCGGTGTCGAGCCCGGGCTCCGGGCTTGGATTTTGAAGCTTTCCAGGCAGCGTCATTTACTGTGATCCCACCGTCATTCCTGCAGGACCTGCTCAACCGCGTCGATATCGTCGACGTGGTCGGCCGGTATGTGCAGCTGAAAAAGGGCGGCGCGAACTTCATGGGGCTGTGCCCGTTTCACAACGAGAAGAGCCCCTCGTTTACGGTTAGTCCGACTAAACAGTTTTATCACTGCTTCGGCTGCGGTGCGCATGGCACGGCCATCGGTTTCCTGATGGAACACGTGGGTGCGTCGTTTCCCGAAGCGGTCAACGAGCTCGCGCAATCGGTGGGTCTCACCGTGCCGAACGAGCCTTCTTCCGGATATGGCGGCGGCGGTGGTGGCGGAGCTGGCAGCGGCTACGCGCCGGCGGCATCGAAGGCCGTGACAACCGCGCTGTCCGATCTCATGCAGACCGCCTGCGACTACTACCGTAAGCAACTGCGCGGTGCGCCCGGTGCGATCCAATATTTGAAGAAGCGCGGCCTGACCGGCGAAGTCGCCGCGCGCTTCGGTCTCGGCTATGCGCCGGACGGGTGGCAAAACCTCGAGGCGGCGTTTCCGAACTATCGCGACGACGCCCTGGTCGAAGCGGGTCTCGTGATCGTCAGCGAAAAGTCGGACGCGCAGGGTCAGAACCGCCGCTACGACCGCTTTCGCGAGCGGATCATGTTCCCGATCCGCAATGTCAAAGGGCAGGTGATCGGCTTCGGCGGCCGCGTGCTCGACAGCGGCGAGCCAAAATATTTGAATTCACCGGAAACGCCGCTATTTAACAAGGGCAGCGAGCTGTACGGGCTGTTCGAGGCGCGTCTTGCGATTCGAGAGCAACATTACGTGCTGGTCGTCGAAGGTTATATGGACGTGGTCGCGCTGGCCCAATTGGGCTTCCAGAACGCGGTCGCGACCCTCGGCACCGCTTGCACGCCGATTCATGTGCAGAAACTGATGCGCCAGACCGATACGGTCATCTTCAGTTTCGACGGCGACGCGGCCGGCCGGCGCGCCGCGCGTCGCGCGCTCGATGCGTGCCTGCCGCATGCCGCCGACAACCGGACGATCCGTTTCCTGTTCCTGCCCAGCGAGCATGATCCCGACAGCTACGTGCGCGAGTTCGGCACCGAGGCTTTCGCCGAGCAGGTCGAACGGGCGATGCCGTTGTCGCAGTTCATGCTCAATGAGGTGTTGACCGGCAAGGAGCTCGATCAGCCCGAAGGCAAGGCCCGCGCGCTGTTCGACGCGAAACCGCTGCTGCAGGCGTTGCCGGCCAATGCGCTGCGCGCGCAGATCATGCATATGTTCGCAGACCGGCTCGATGTGCCGTTCAGCGAAGTCGCGGCGCTTTGCGAAGTCGACGCGCGGATCGCGGCCGCGGCGCGCGAGGCGCCGGCCCGCAAGGACCGGCGCAGCGTGACCGGCATCGAGGAAAAGACGCTGCGCAATCTGGTGATGTATCCGCGCACGGTCGCGATGCTCGACGAAGAGGCCGAAGAGGCGCTGCTCACCGTGACCCGGCACGGCGAACTGTTCGCGGAAGTGACGACGCACGCGCGAGCCCTCGGCGATTCGGCAGCGTTCCAGTTGTTGTCCGATCTCTTGCGAAATGGCGCGAACGCCCCAACTTTCGAGGAAATCTTTCGCAAAATTCTAGACTATGATGAAAACGTCCGGGATTTGCTGCTGAAAGACCCGCAGGACGCGGCCGTCATCGAGGAACGGCGCGAGCAGGAACGAATTGTCGGCGAGGAGCTGAAAGCCGCGATTTTGAAGATGCGATACGACGCTTATTGCGATCGTCTCGAACAGCTTTCGCGACAGTCGCGGCATACGCCGGAAGAGTTTGCCGAGTTTTCGGAGCTCAACCGGAAGCGGGCCGACATGAAGCGTCAACTCGGGCTGTAGCGGAGAGGCCGAAACCTCGGGTGGTATAATCAAAAGTTTCTAGCGGTTTGTTTTTTCAAGGGTTTTCCTAGCAAAGGCGAAAGGCGATGCGATGGCAAAGACGACAGGCGGAAATCAGACAACGGGCTCACGCGCTAAAGAGCGCACCGGAAAAGTTACCGAAGCCAAGCTGACTACAACCGCCAGAAGAACGTCTGCTGCCAGCGTTGCACCGGCTGCCGGGAAGAAGTCGTCGACCACTGCGGCCGCGCAGGCCGCACCGGTTCGGGCGGCGAAAGCTGTAGCACCGCCGGCTGCCAAGCGGGCGGGTGTCAGAAGCGCAAGGGAAGCGGCTGCCGTTCAGGACGATGCGGTAGCGCGCGTGACTTCAGTATCCACGGTTCAACCGGCTGTTGTCCAACAGCCGGGGATCGAGACTACAGCCGGTACGGCGAACTCCATGACGAAAAAGCTGAATGAAGTACCCGTCGATGACGATGCAACCCAGACCGAAGAAACCGCTGCCGCCGCACCGGGCAAGACGGAGAAGGTCAAGGCTCGCGACCGCCGTGCAAAGGAAAAAGCGCTGCTGAAGGATGCGTTCGCGTCGTCGCAGCCTGGCACGGTGGAGGAACTCGAGGAGCGTCGCTCCAAGCTGCGCGCGCTGATCAAGCTCGGCAAGGAGCGCGGCTTCCTCACGTACGCTGAAATCAACGATCACCTGCCGGACAACTTCACCGAGACCGAGGCGATCGAAGGCATCATCAGCACGTTCAACGACATGGGCGTCGCGGTCTACGAACAGGCCCCGGACGCTGAAACGCTGCTGCTCAACGACAACGCGCCCGCAGCTTCGTCCGACGACGAAGTCGAAGAGGAAGCCGAAGTCGCGCTGTCCACCGTTGACTCCGAATTTGGCCGCACCACCGATCCCGTGCGTATGTATATGCGCGAAATGGGCACGGTCGAGCTGCTTACGCGTGAAGGCGAAATCGAAATCGCGAAGCGCATCGAAGACGGCCTGAAGCACATGGTGATGGCCATCTCCGCGTGCCCGACCACGATCGCCGACATTCTCGCGATGGCCGAGCGCGTCGCCAACGACGAAGCGCGCATCGACGAACTCGTCGACGGTCTGATCGACGCCGACGCGGAAGACGCCGACGGCTTCTCCGCGCAGGAGGCGGAAGCGATCGAGAACGAAGACGAGGAAGCCGAGGAAGAGGACGAAGAGGACGAGGAAGAAGACGATGGCGCGGCGCAAGCCACCGCCAACGCCGCGCAGCTCGAAGCGCTGCGGCGCGCGTCGCTCGAAAGATTCGCGTCGATCAGCGAATGGTTCGACAAGATGCGTCGCGCATTCGAGAAGGAAGGCTACAAGTCCAAGTCGTATCTGAAGGCGCAGGAAACCATCCAGAACGAGCTGATGACGATCCGCTTCACCGCGCGTACCGTCGAGCGTCTGTGCGACACGCTGCGCGCGCAGGTGGATGAAGTGCGTCAGGTCGAGCGTCAGATCCTGCATACGGTCGTCGACAAGTGCGGCATGCCGCGTGCGGAATTCATCGCGCGTTTCCCGGGCAGCGAGACGGACCTCGAATGGGCCGGCAAGATCGTCGCCGAAGGTCACGCGTATAGCGCGATCCTCACGCGCAACATTCCGGCGATCCGCGAACAGCAGCAACGTCTGCTCGATCTGCAGGCGCGCGTGGTGCTGCCGCTGAAGGACCTGAAGGAAACCAACCGTCAGATGGCGGCTGGCGAACTGAAGGCGCGCCAGGCGAAACGCGAGATGACCGAGGCCAACCTGCGTCTCGTGATCTCCATCGCGAAGAAGTACACGAACCGCGGTCTGCAGTTCCTCGACCTGATTCAGGAAGGCAACATCGGCCTGATGAAGGCGGTGGACAAGTTCGAATACCGTCGTGGCTACAAGTTCTCCACGTATGCGACGTGGTGGATCCGCCAGGCCATTACGCGTTCGATCGCCGACCAGGCGCGCACGATCCGGATTCCGGTTCACATGATCGAAACGATCAACAAGATGAACCGCATCTCGCGTCAGATCCTGCAGGAAACCGGTCTCGAGCCGGATCCGGCGACGCTCGCCGAGAAGATGGAAATGCCGGAAGACAAGATCCGCAAGATCATGAAGATCGCGAAGGAGCCGATCTCGATGGAAACGCCGATCGGCGACGACGACGATTCTCATCTGGGCGACTTCATCGAAGATACGAACACGGTCGCCCCGGCGGATGCGGCGTTGCACGCGAGTATGCGCGACGTCGTGAAGGACGTGCTCGATTCGCTGACGCCCCGCGAAGCGAAGGTGTTGCGCATGCGTTTCGGTATCGAGATGAGCACGGATCACACGCTCGAAGAAGTCGGTAAACAGTTCGACGTGACGCGTGAGCGGATTCGCCAGATCGAGGCGAAGGCGCTGCGCAAGCTGCGTCATCCGAGCCGTTCGGACAAGCTGAAGTCATTCCTCGAAGGGAATTGACGGCGACGGCCGCGGTTGGCCGCAAATGATGCGATCAAAGGGGCCTCCCGGTCGTTTCGCCGAAGCGAAGCGGTTGCGGAGGCTCCTTTTTCGTGTAGTATGTCGGCCAATCGACGAAACGGGCCCGGCCTTCACGACCGGGTCTTTTTTCTTGGGCTGGACGCCGTGTTGGTTGCAGGCAGTGGACTCATAATCCACCTCCGAAAGGACATCGTGGGTTCGAATCCCACCCGGCCCACCAAAGTATCGAAAAAAGGGTTCCGAATTCCGGAACCCTTTTTTGTTTTTTGGGCGGCCTTCGGCCGCCTGAGCTTGGCGACCCGGTGCCCAGCTTCAACCCCCCAGCCGCGTCGCTCGACGAAGCCAACGAGACCTGCCGCAGCGTCGCGTCGAGCGCTGACGCGGGTCGCATTCTGTTTCGCATGGCTATTCGGGCTGGAGCCGTGCCTCACAGCATCGTCCGATGAGGTGGCGAACTCGCGCCCGGAGCGTCACTGAGTTGTCGGGCGTTGCAAACTCCGTTTCGAGTCAGCGCAATTTCTACAGACGGCGTCGCTAAGCGAGTTGGGCCGCGCGGTGCTCGCACGTTCGGGCGGCTGAAAGCGGCGCCTGCCTCGCCGTTCATCGAGCGCCGCACGCGATCGCGGGAATAGCCGTTGCGCATCCAACGTAGGGAAACCTTCCCATTCACCTGGAGGCCGTCATGCAAACCGATCCAACCATCGATCCCGCCGCGCCTCCTAATCAGCCGCTCGAGGAACCCAACGGCGAGCCGCGTCCGTTGCCCGACACACCTCCGGACACCGACCCGCTCGCGCCGGGCTCCTCGCCCGAGGACGAGGACGAGGAGGCGCTTAAGCGCGCTCCGCGCAAACCATAAGCGGTGATCACGCGTAATCAGGGAAAATCCGTGTAAAAACGGGCGCCACCCCGCCGTTAATTGAATGCGGAAGGCTTGTTGACGCACGCCGCCCCCTTTCAGCGCGGGCCTTGTCACGCGACGGCCGGGGTCGCAATTCAACTCCGCGTAACGCCCGTGCTGAAGGCTTTTTCGAATCGCGCGCGCATCTTATAGAGACGTGACAGTGGGTGCTCTCTAAAGCGAGCAATTAGAAGACCGCCGCAATGGCAGTGTCTCAATAGTGAATGCTGATTCGACGCGGCGGGCCCGGACCGTTGCGCTGCCCGGGGGCGGCGGCGATTGCTTGCGTCGATCAATAAAGATTGGGTGAATAAGTCGCCTTGGTGAGCCGACGAGTTAATCGCCCCGCCGGAAACCATTAATTGGCGTATACGCGAGGAGGACTGCATTAACTCTATTAAGTTCCGGCGCTCCGAAAATAAATCTCAAGCGACGCGGAAACCGTCTCTTCAACCATTCGATTACAAAAAATATCGGCCGGTCTTTTCGTCAATTTGCTCCGACCCGATTACGTCACGCGTATTAAAGTACTGTTGCAAACGCACAACTTAGGATATTGACGCGTTGCAAATTCGTTTTGGCCGGAGCTGGCGATCCCGCACCTAGATCTTGCAATAAACGATGGAAAAACAAGAAGTTATACCCATCGGCACCAACATTGTTGCGAATTTCGAAAAATCCTGTTGCGTGAATTACCTGCGTCGGTACCAGGGTGTCCCCCTACACTCACGCTTCGCTTCAAGGGTGCCCGGTCGATCCCCACGGTTCGGCCAAGCGGGCGGCGGCAAATGCGATGCATCGGCTGCTGAAGCAGGTCCTGCTCCCCGTATAAATTTTTCGAATTGGAGTTCCCATGAAAAAGAGTCTCATCGTCGTTGCGGCTGCCGCATCGTTCGCTTCGGTCGCTGCTCACGCACAAAGCAGCGTGACCCTGTACGGTCTGCTCGACGCAGGTCTGACGTACACCAGCAACGTTGCCCACAACTCCAAGTGGGCAGCAGGTAGCGGCGGTATCAACCAGAGCATGTTCGGCCTGCGTGGTTCGGAAGATCTGGGCGGCGGTCTGAAGGCAATCTTCACGTTGGAAAGCGGCTTCAACATCAACAACGGCAAGTTCGCTAACAACAACGGCATGTTCAACCGTCAGGCCTTCGTCGGTCTGTCGAGCTCGCAATTCGGTACGGTCACGCTGGGTCGCCAGTACGACGCAGCGCAGGACTACCTCGCACCGCTGACCGCGACGGGCAGCTGGGGCGGCACGTACTTCGCGCACCCGTTCAACAACGACAACCTGAACACCAACGGTGGTCTGTCGGTCAACAACTCGGTCAAGTACTCGAGCGCTAACTACGCTGGCTTCACGTTCGGCGGCACGTACGGCTTCTCGAACCAGGCTGGTGGCTTCGCAAACAACCGTCAGTACAGCTTGGGCGCCGCATACCAGTGGCAAGGCCTGCACCTCGGTGCTGCCTACGCTCAGCAAAACAACCCGGCTGCTAACGCAAGCGGCGCATCGGACGGCGTTCTGGCGAACACCGCGGGCGTGCTGCAAGGCGACTTCCGTCAGCGTCAGTTCGGCGCAGGCGCTTCGTACGGCTTCGGCCCGGCGCTGGTTGGCGTGGCATGGACGCAATCGCGCGTCGACAACCTGGTTGGTGCAGCTCCTGGTCAGCGTCAAGGCCACACCAACAACTACGAAATCAACGGCAAGTACAACGTGACCCCGGCTATGGCTCTCGGCGTCGCGTACACGTTCACCGACGCGCGCGGCTACGGCATCAACGCCGACGGTAACGACATGAAGACCCGTTACCACCAGATCGGCCTGCAGGCTGACTACTCGCTGTCGCGTCGCACCGACGTCTACGCTCAGGCTGTGTACCAGCACGCAATGGGTGACGGCGGCGTGGCTTCGATCTACAGCGGCGACAACACGGTTCCGACCGCGTCGTCGTCCAAGAACCAGACGGCTGCTACGGTCGGTCTGCGTCACCGCTTCTAAGCTTCAGCAGAAGCTGCCTGTAGTACAGAAAGGTGCCGTTCGCGGCACCTTTTTTTATGCGCGCGGCAGACCGGTGAGCCGGTTTCCGTATGCGAGGCGAAAAAAACGGGCGTCCCTGGGGACGCCCGTTTTGCCATGACGACGTGAAACGATTTAGAAGATTGTCAGCAAACCGAGCGCAACGCCGGTCTGGTTGTCGCGGCCCGGCAGTTCGACCGACGCCGCGCCCGACACCTTGTCGAAATCGACGGTGCCGTACACCTCGGTGCGCTTCGACAGCGCGTACTCGGCCAGTGCGACGAACGTGTAACGCTAGCCACTGCCGAGCTGACCAGCGCCGATCGCCGCGTTCGACATGTGGTGGTCGTACGCGGCGCCCGTCAGCGTCAGCGCGCGCGTGGCCTGCCACGTGACGCCGGCGAACGGTCCGTTGTCGATGCGGCCCGAGCCCTTGACGATATCGACGCCCGGCACGAGCGTCTGCTGCGCGAGCGCGCTGTCGACGAAGCCGGTGTCGTCCTTCGAATGCAGATAGCCGACGTACAGCTTCGTCGAGCTGAACGCATAGACCGCGTTCGCGTCGAAGATGGTCTGCTTGTGATTGCTGTTGTCGCTGTTCTGCTGCACGCCGGCCGCGACCGATAGCGGACCCGCCACGTACGACAGCGTGAAGCCGTACATGTTGCCCGCGCCGAGATGGCCCGGCACCTGGCCCGAGAAGCCGCCGCCGGTCGATTCCGAGTTCGTGCCGAATGAGTAGATCGCGGCCACCGTCAGGCCTTTGAACGCGCCTGTGTACTTGATCGCGTTATCGGCGTATAGCCCCGCGCCGAGCGCGCCAGGCAGCCACGAGTTCTCGTTGTAGTTGCCGACCGTGAGCGGGTCGTAGGTGTCGCCGAGCAGGTCGAACAGCGGCGTCTTCTGGCGACCGAGTGTCAGCGTGCCGTACGGGCTGCTGACGCCGACGTACGCGTTGCGGTTGAAAATGCGCTGGCTATCCGAGGCCGAGCCGTCCTGCAGGTTGATGCCGCTTTCCAGATCGAAGATCGCCTTGAGACCGCCGCCGAGCTCTTCCGAGCCGCGCAGACCCCAGCGGCTGTTGGTGATCGCGCCGTTCGTCATGTAGAGACGATCGTCGTTTTTGGCGTTCGAGTTCGTCAGATAGCGTACGCTGACGTCGGCGACGCCATACAGCGTGATCGAGCTTTGTGCCGAAGCTTGTTCGGACGTCGCGGCAAGGGCGGCGCTGCCGACGAGCGCGGCGGACGCGGCGCGCGCCGAGTGGGGCGGCGCCGGGCGCGCCGATGATAGATCACCGTCCGCGCAGCACCATCAGCGCTTTCGCGCAATAACCTATTGCAATTTTCGACAATTGCACCACCATTCTTGGTGACAAAAGTTGACTTTCTCCCAGGCACGCTTCGAGTAGTCTCGAACGAATTGACGTATCGACACGACTTTCGGAGCGACGCCAACACGCGTTTTACGCGTGCGCTTTCCCGCATGAATAGTCCATCTTCCGAATCCATCGCGACCTCGCCAGTCGTTCAGGAGCTGACCGACGAGCAATGGCAGCGGGTCGCGCCGCTGTTACCTGAAACCTTGCATGATGACGGCCCGCGCCGTGGTCGTCCGCCGATCGAAATTCGCCACGTGCTCAATAGCGTGATGTGGGTGCTGCACACGCGCGCGCCGTGGAGCGCAATGCCCGAGCACTACGTCCCGTACCAGACCGCGCATCGCTACTATCTGCGCTGGAAAAAAACGGGCGTGTTGAGCGCGATCATGTTCGCGCTGTTCAAGACCGACGACGCTCTCGAAACGCGCGCGACGCGCAAGAGCGGCGTGCGCGCCGGGTAGGGAGCGTCAGTCGCGTCGCTAGATCTGTTCCCGCCCGTACGCAGCCAGCCGCTCGAGATCGAGCACCTCGATCCGGTTATACGACAGTCGCAAAATCCCCAGCTTCCCGAGGTTCTGCAGCGCCTGATTGATGCGCTGCCGCGACGCTCCCGCGAGCAGACCCACTTCTTCCTGTGAAATCGCCAGTGTGCGACCTGTGTCCGGATACAGATCCGGATTGAAAAGCTACGCGAGCGATTGCGCGACGCGCGCGGCGGCACGCCCGATAGCGTGCAGCTGCGGCCCGACGCGTAGCAGATAGCGAGCTTGATGAGCCCCGAGTGCACGCCGAACCAATAGTCGGACAGTTGCTGGCGACGGGCGATCCACGCACCGCCTTCAAAGTGCTCGGCGTGAGCCAGGTCAAGGCGGGGCGTCAGTGGTGGCACTCTGTCATTTGAATCACAGACAGTTGATGACGACAATTGCTAGGCTAGGCCCTGGTTCATTCATAGAACACGATCACAACAATCGGCGGCGCGGCTCGCGCCTCAGGAGACGAAGCAATGACACAGCACATGTTCGACGAAGGCCTCGGGCAGCGCGAGGCCAATTATGTCCCGTTGACGCCGATCGATTTCCTCGTGCGCGCAGCGCAAGTGTATGGCGAGCGGCTCGCGATCGTCCATGGGGAGATCCGCCGCAACTGGCGCGAGACCTATGAGCGTGCGCGGCGGCTCGCGAGCGCGCTGCACGAGGCCGGCATCGGCCGCGGCGACACGGTCGCCGCGCTGCTGCCGAACATCCCGCCGATGGTCGAGGCGCACTTCGGCGTGCCGATGGCCGGCGCCGTGCTGAATACACTGAACACGCGGCTCGACGTCGCGACGCTGCTGTTCATGCTGCGCCACGGTGAGGCGAAGGCGCTGATCGTCGACACCGAATACGGCGAGTTCGCGCATCGCGCGGCGCTAGAATTCCCGGAGCTCCGCGTGATCAGCGTGGCCGACGCGCAGCCCGCCGACGCTGCGCAGTTCATTCGCGCGACGGACTACGAGCAGTTCCTGCAAACCGGCGACCCTTCCTTCGAGTGGACTCCGCCCGCCGACGAATGGGACGCGATCGCGCTGAACTACACGTCGGGCACGACCGGTGACCCGAAGGGCGTCGTATACCATCACCGTGGCGCATATCTGAACGCGCTGAGCAACATCCTCGAATGGGACATGCCGAAGCACGCGGTCTATCTGTGGACGTTGCCGCTGTTCCACTGCAACGGCTGGTGCTTTCCTTGGACGGTGGCCGCCCGCGCGGGCGTCAACGTCTGTCTGCGCAAGTTCGACGCGAAGATCGTGTTCGAGTTGATTCGCCGCGAACACATCACGCACTACTGCGGAGCGCCGATCGTACAGAGTTCGCTCGTCAATGCGCCGGCCGAATGGCGCGGGGGCATCACGCATCGCGTGTCGACGATGGTCGCGGGCGCCGCGCCGCCGCCCGCGGTGATCGCGAAGATGAAGCAGATCGGCTTCGATCTGACGCACGTGTACGGGCTCACCGAAACCTACGGGCCGGCGGCCGTCTGCGCGAAGCAGGACGAATGGGACGCGCTCGACGATCAAATCCGCGCCGACCTGACCGCGCGCCAGGGCGTGCGTTATCACCTGCAGGCGGCGGTCGCGGTGCTCGATGCGGACACGCTCGCGCCGGTGCCGGACGACGGCGAAACGATCGGCGAGATCATGTTTCGCGGCAACATCTGCATGAAGGGCTATCTGAAGAACGAGCGCGCGACCGAAGCTGCTTTCAAAGGCGGCTGGTTCCATACCGGCGATCTCGGCGTGCGCACGGCCGACGGCTATATCCGCATCCGCGACCGCAGCAAGGACATTATCATTTCGGGCGGAGAGAACATTTCGAGCATCGAGGTCGAGGACACGCTGTACCGGCATCCTGCGGTGTCGGTGGCGGCGGTGGTCGCGATGGCCGATCCGAAGTGGGGCGAGGTGCCGTGCGCGTTCATCGAGTTGAAGGAAGGCGCGCAGGTGACCGAGGAGGAAATCATCGCGCACTGCCGACTGTTTCTGGCCGGCTACAAGTTGCCGAAGGCGGTGCGCTTTGGCGAGTTGCCCAAGACGTCGACGGGGAAGATCCAGAAGTTCGAGTTGCGCGCGCGGATCAAGGCGGAGGCGAAAGGGTAACGCGTCGCGATTACCGCTGATTCAGGGCGGCGCGAGTGGCGCGCATCGAGTCACGACGGTGCGCGCCGCTTCGTGTTGCCGTCAAATTCCCATCTTGTGCGCGTTAAAAATCAGCCGCAGGCCCAGCGCGGTCACCGCGCTCGCGGCGATGCGATCGATCCACGCCTTCCAGCGCAGATAGATTTCGCGCGGCCGTTGGCTCGAAAAGCACAGTGCGACGATCGTGTACCAGCCCGCCTCGATCGCGAAGATCGCCGGCGGCAGCGCGAAATAGCACCACACCGGCGGATGCTGCGGCAGCAGCGCAGCGAAGATGCTGCCGTAATAGACAGCCGTTTTCGGATTGCTGAGCTGCGTGCTCAGGCCGATCCAGAACGACTTGCGCGGATTGCCGCCGCTGCCGGTTTGCGTTTCGCTGAATGCGAGCGGCTTCGCGGCGCCGCGCCAGATTTTCGACGCCAGATAGACCAGGTAGACGCCGCCGGTCACTTTCAGCCCGACGTAGAGCCATTCGACCGTCGCGAGCAGCGTATAGAGCCCGAGCAGCGCGATGCCGCTAAAAAACACACCGCCGATGCCCATGCCGAGCGCTGTCGCGAGACCGTCGCCGCGCGACAGACCGATCGCATTGCGTGCGACGATGACGAAGCTGGGCCCCGGACTCATCGCGCCCAATAGCAGCGCGGCGAGGATCGTGAGGATGGCGGTCGAGGCGGGCATGGTGATGTCTCCTGATGTCGGGCCGATGACAGAAGTTCTAGCGAATACCGGGTCTCGCATTGTCCGCCAACTGCGCGGAGGAAGCCACGAATACCGAAAACTCGGAAGCCGTGCAATCAGTGCAATTAGAAAGAGTTCTTTGCTGCGGCAAAAATACATCGAATGCTAGAATGACTTTTCATACGCGGAAGCTCCCTTGTGACGACGAGGCGACGCACGACGCGAAACACGGGCGCAATTCGAGCCACGCCGATCTTTCGAGTAGCCGATTCGCTTGATTCCAGCACTTCAACTCAGGCGCTTTAATTCAGGATCTGACAGGCATCACTTGCAAATGCGGGTTTTCACGCATTTGCATGGATCGCGTGAATTCGTCGAATTGCTTCCATTCAAATTGAATTACGCACGAGCCTCGTGTTGTTATGCGAGTTGCCCGTTTGTCTAATGCCAGCAAGAGCTGCGACACCAATACGTTATGAAAGAACGAGAAGGACAACAACGACTGTTCGAACGCGACGAGAACCTGCGCGAGCGCATGATCGCGTGGATCCGCCGACGCATGGACGACCACGGCATCACACTCGAAGCGCTGGCAGAATCGCTCGAGGCCGATGCGAACGCCGTGGCCGCAGTGCTGTATCGCGACGCGTTCGGTAACAAGTGGGACGGTCGCGGCGATAAACCGGCGTGGCTCGCGCGCGCGATTCACGCCGGACAAAGCATCGATCATTTCCGCTGCTGAGCGCGCGCAGGCGCACCGCGAAACGGCCGCGCGAAAAAAAGCCCGCGCAAGGCGGGCTCGATCTTTACTGCTCGCAGTCTCGCGACGGATCGCGCATCACAGGTCGAAAAACACGGTTTCCTGCTCGCCCTGCATGTGGATGTCGAAGCGATACACGTTGGCCGTACTGGCAACGCGGCGCGCGATCAGCGTATTACGGCGCTCGGCCGGCACCGACGCCAGCACGGCGTCCTGCTCGTTCGCCTGCGCTTCGTCCTCGAAATAGATGCGCGTGAACGTGTGCAGCAGCATGCCGCGCATCGTCAGGATTACGTCGATGTGCGGGGCTTCGTCGGGATTCGCGCGGCCCGGCTTCACCGTCTCGACGATGAAGCGCTTGTGCGGATCCGTGCCCGTACCGACGCGCGCAAAGCCGTGAAAGCCGGTCTTCAAAATTTCTTCGCGCGATTCCGGATAGTGGCCGTTCGAGTCGACTTGCGACATCTCGATCATCGCGTCGCCGATCACCTTGCCGTCGCCGTCGAACACCTGACCGACGATCGTGATGTGCTCGCCGGCCGCTTCCATGTCGGCCAGCACGTTCGTGAACAGGCTCTTGAAGTCGAAATCGTATTGCTGCGGGCAAAGACCGTAGGCGAAGTACGGACCAACGGTTTGCGAAGGCGTTTGCTTGAGGGTCGTCATGGCTTAGCGCTCCATCGGGGTTTCGTTCGGGCCGCGCAGCACGATGTCGAAATCGTAGCCGAGCGCGTAGGCCTCTTGCGTGGTGTCGAGCGAGAACTTCGAGACCATGCGCTCACGGGCGTGCTCGGGCGTGCCCTGGTAGATCGGGTCGAATGCGAGCAGCGGATCGCCGGGAAAGTACATCTGCGTGACGAGACGCGAGCCGAAGTGGTCGCCGAACAGCGAGAAATGGATGTGCTGCGGACGCCAGGCGTTCGGATGGTTGCCCCACGGATACGCGCCCGGCTTGATGGTCATGAAGCGGTAACGGCCTTCGTTGTCGGTGATGCAGCGGCCCGCGCCGAGGAAGTTCGGGTCGAGCGGCGCGTCGTGCTGGTCGGCCTTGTGCACATAGCGGCCGGCGGCGTTCGCTTGCCAGACTTCCACCAGCGTGTTGCGCACCGGGCGGCCGCCTTCGTCGAGCACGCGACCCGTCACGATGATGCGCTCGCCGAGCGGTTCGCCATTGCGCACCGCGTTGCGGGTCAGGTCGCTGTCGAGCGGGTCGAGGTCGTCGGTGCCGTAGACCGGCACGCGCTGGTCGCGCAGCCGCTCCTTCAGCGGAATCAGCGGACGCGACGGACCGCGTTTGACCGACGAACCGTACGGCGGATAGATGTACTCGGGATGGGACGCGAAATCTCGCGGCGAAAGAATTGAATCTTCCATGAGGTGTCTCCGTTGGAGGAATCGGGGGATGCGACGTTATGACTGGCACTTTATACAAAACGTGCGGTTATGAAAAATGACGTTTTTGCCCGTTTCGTATAACCTTCCGTTATGCAACGCAGTCTCGCGGATAGCCGCGTCAAATTTCGTCATCTCCAGTGCTTTCTGGCCGTCGCGCAGTTCGGCAGCGTCCAGCGGGCGGCGGACAGTTTGTCCATTACGCAGCCGGCGGTATCGAAGACGGTCGCCGAGCTGGAGACCATTCTCGGCGTGAAGCTGTTCGAGCGCGGCCGTCACGGCGCGGTGCCGACGCGCGAGGGGCAGCTTTTCATGCCGCACGCGAGCGCCTGCGT
The DNA here is from genome assembly GCF_014201005.1 of Paraburkholderia lebeckiae. Taxonomy (NCBI): domain Bacteria; kingdom Pseudomonadati; phylum Pseudomonadota; class Betaproteobacteria; order Burkholderiales; family Burkholderiaceae; genus Paraburkholderia; species Paraburkholderia lebeckiae. Next base: position 32,772 of record NZ_JACHDK010000028.1, read on the forward strand.
GAGCGCGCTGCGCCAGGGCGTCGATCTGCTTGCGCGGGCCGAGGGCGCGGCCGCCGCGACGCTCGAAGTCGGTGTGCTGCCCACTGTCGCCGCGGTGCTGGTACCGCCCGTGCTGAGACAGTTCGCGACGCAGTGGCCGCGCGTAATCGTGCGCCTCGCGACCGGCGCAAATCCGGAATTGCTCGAACGCCTGAAAGCGGGGTCGATCGAATTGGCGATCGGCCGCCTCGCGGACCCGGAGCGGATGGTCGGCCTGAGTTTCGAGCAACTGTTTACCGAGCCGCTGATCGCGGTCGTGCGCGCCGGGCATCCGCTGGCGCAAGGGAAGGCATTGCCCGCCACGTCGCTGGAGGAATTTCCGATCGTGCTGCCGCCGTTCGGCACGCTGATCCGCCAATCGGCCGAGAGCCTGCTCAGCGCGTGGGGCGTGCCGCCGTTGTCGGCGTTCGTCGAGGTGTTGTCGGTATCGACGGGGCGCGCGCTGACGCTCGAAAACGGCGCGGTGTGGTTCGTGCCGCAAAGCGCGGTCGAATACGAACTCACGCACGGCATGCTGGTGCGCTTGCCGCTGCCGTTTGCGGGCACCGGCGAGCCGGTGGGGCTGATTCGTCGCTCGGATACACAGCCGTCGGCGGTGGGACGCGCGTTCATCGAGGCGGTGCGCGAGGTCGCGCGGGGCAGAATGGCGGCGGTGTCGGGCAAGGATGCGGGCAAAGGCGTCGGTAAAACCGTCGGCAAAACGGCGCGCAAAGGCAGCCCAGAGGACGCGCCGCTCGACTGATGCGCCCGCCTGCCGCACGCATGCCCGCGAGCACCGGCGGCGTGCCGTTCGACATATGAACCAACCAGTACAAAAGGAAGCTTGCGAACGCCCCGCGACCCGGTGTAAAAACACGGTGCGAAAGCCGCCACAGGCCGTTGTTCCTGCGGCACGCCGCGTGCGCGCCACGAGCGAGCACGTACCACGCAGCCCCTCGCGAACGACCGGAACACTTCGCGCCGAACCCGGAAAGACCGGCCCCGCATCGAAAGACCGTACAAGGAGATTGCCATGCCCAGCGACTTGCCCACTCCAGAGGCCGCGCAGCGCGCCGTATTGGCGCCGGAGCACAATCCGCTCGGCACGGCGGGCCTCGAGTTCGTCGAGTTCGCCGCGCGCGATCCGCAGGCGCTCGGCGAGACCTTCACGCGGCTCGGCTTCAAGGCGATCGCGCGTCATATCAGCAAGGATGTGACGCTGTATCGCCAGGGCGAGATGAATTTCCTGATCAACGCGGAGCCCGATTCGTTCGCAGCACGCTACGCGGAAGAATACGGGGTCGGCATCTGCGCGATCGGGATTCGCGTCGCCGACGCACAGCGCGCGTTCGAACGCGCGGTGGAACTCGGCGCGTGGGCGTTCGAAGGCGAACGCCTCGGTGCCGGCGAACTGTTGATCCCGGCAATTCAAGGCATCGGCGATTCGCACATCTATTTCGTCGATCGTTGGCGCGGGCGAGGCGGTCAGCGCGGCGGCCTCGGCGATATCTCGATCTTCGACATCGACTTCCGGCCCATCGAAATCGACACGGCCGCAGCCGATCTGAATCACGCGGGCAGCGGCCTGATCGCGGTCGACCATCTGACGCAAACCGTTGGCGAAGGCCGCATGCAGGAGTGGATCGACTTCTATCGCGACCTGCTGAATTTCCGCGAGATTCACGAGCTGCACGCCAACTGGCACGTGTCGGCGGAATCGCGCGTGATGGTGTCGCCGTGCGGCGCGATCCGCGTGCCGCTATACGAGGAAGGCACGGGCCGGACCAACCTGATGCACGAGTATCTGCCCGATCATCCGGGCGAAGGCGTGCAGCACATCGCGCTCGCCACCGACGACATCCTCGCGTGCGTCGAGCGTCTGCTCGCGAACGGCGTCGAATTCGTCGAGCCGCCGCCGCGCTACTACGAGCAGCTCGATGCACGTTTGCCGGGACACGGGCTCGATGTCGAACGACTGCGGCGCACGCATGTGCTCGTAGATGGCGAGATCGGCGCGGACGGCGTGCCGCTGCTGTTTTTCCAGACCTTCGTGCGCCGCCGCGCCGGCGAGATTTTCTTCGAGATCGTGCAACGCCAGGGACATCATGGCTTCGGCGAAGGCAATCTCGCCGCATTGGCCCAGGCGCGCACCGGCAGCTGAACACTGCGCGTAGTCGCATGCGTGATTGGATCACTTCCGCATGCGGCTTTCGTCACCTCACGCCCCCCTCGGGCCGCTCCACCAGCTCCGGATAAATCGCGCCGTATGCGGCGGCCTCGCGCAGCAGCCACTCGCGGAAACTCGCGAGCGGCTTGCCGTGACTCAATTCGGTCGGATAGACAAGGTAGTACGCGGCCTCGGCGAGCGCGGGTGTGTCGAACGGAATCACGAGACCGAACTGCCGCAACTGCGTGTCGACGAAAAAGCGCGGCACCAGCGCAATGCCGAGTCCGGCCGCGGCCGCGCTGATCAGCATCGTGTGCAGTTCGTAGCGCACGCCCTGCATCGTGCGGTTGTCGTCGACGCCGAAATTCGCGAACCAGGTCGCCCAACCATCGGGTCGCGTCGTCGAATGCAGCAGCGGATAGTGAAGTAATTCGGCGACGTTGCGGACCGGCCGCTTCAGCAGACTCGCCGCGCAGATCGGCACCACTTCCTCGCGAAACAGAAAATCCGCCGACGTACCCGGCCAAGTCGGCTTGCCGTAATGAATTGCCGCTTCGAAATGCGTGTCGGCGAACGGAAACGTCGCGGTACGCACGCCCATGTTCACGCGCACCTCGGGGTATTGTTCATTGAACGAGGCCATGCGCGGAATCAGCCATTGCGATGCGAACGTCGGCAATACCGCGAGTTCCAGATAGCCGCCGCCGCTGCCGTGCGCGATGATCGATAGCGTGTCGCGATCGAGGTGTTCGAGCGAGCGTCTCACCTGCGCGCTGTAGACCTTGCCCGCGCGCGTCAGCACCACGCGTTGCTTGACGCGCACGAACAGCCGCACGCCTAGATTGCTTTCGAGCGTATTGATCTGTCGCGACACCGCGCTTTCGGTGAGGAACAGTTCGCGCGCCGCATGCGTGAAGCTCTGATGCCGCGCGGCGGCTTCGAACGCGAGCAGCGCGCCCATGTTGGGAATCTTGAACTTTCGCACGTTAATTCCAAAAACGCATCAAGTCGCGAGTTTATCTCGCTTTACGGGGCGCAGAGCGTTTTGAATAATCTCGCCCGTTATGAGGCGCTCGTGCAGCGCTCAACGTATAGCGTGGAGAAGCCGGATGCGAAACTTGAAGAATGCGAACGTCGAACAACTGCTGGTGAAGCTGCTGGGCGCGGAGAAAGCCGCGCGCCTTTTTGCGACGCTGAATCATCCGCATGTGTTGAACGAGTGGGAGAGCGGCAGCGTCACGCGCGCCGAACTCGCACAGGCGATGAACATGGCGCTGTTCGACGATCTGCTCGCGCGCTCGGAAAACGGCCGCCGCTATACGGAGGAAACCATCGCCGCCGGCGGCAGCGTGTACTTCGATCATGGCGCGCTGCGCACCGTGCGCTGGCCGCACAGCGGCGCGCTGCCGTCCGGCGAGGCCGCGTTCGCGCGCATCCTGCGGCCGCTCGGTTTTCGGATCAACGGCCGTTACCCGCTCGATCGTCTCGGCATGACCGGCCGCGCGTGGGCGCATGAGGACGCCGCCGACGAGATCGCGCAGTTCTTCGTCAGCGAACTGCACCCGGAGCGTTTTTCCGCGGCGTTCCAGCAGGCGGTGACGAACGTGATCGGTGCCTCGCGCGATCCGTTGACGCCGCGCGCTCACGGCCTCTTGTGGGAACTCGAACGCGATGGCGTGCTGCCGCTCGATGCGGCGCACGAGTTGCTACCGGTGATCGTCGGTGCGTTCGCGCGTCAGCACGAGATGCCACACGAAGCCGATTACGAAGTATTGTTGAAGGAATCGGCGGAGATGGCGTGGATCGCTACCGAAGGTAACGCGTTCAATCACGCGACCGATCGCGTCGCGGACGTCTTCAAGCTGTCGGACGAACAGAAGGCGAAGGGTCGGCCGATGAAGCCCGAAGTCGAGCATTCGCGTTCCGGGCGTGTGTTCCAGACCGCGTATCGCGCGGATGTCGTGCCGCGTGAATTTCGCGCGGCCGACGGCAGCGTCGTTACGCGCGACGTGCCGGGCTCGTTCTTCGAATTCATTACGCGCAAGCGCAGTTTCGATCAGAACGCGCGCCGCTGGGAAACGGACCTGCGTTTCGACGCGGGCAACGCACAGGGCATCTTCCGGATGACCGCGAGCCAGGCGGCCTGAGCGCATACGGCGGCGCGAGCGCCGACATCGCAGACGAGGTGCGCAGTGGGGACGTCATTGTCATTGGATGAAGAGCGGCGGCTTGGCGCGCAGCGGGGCGCTTTGAATGAACCGCGTGTCGCCACGCCTTTCTCGGCCAGCGCGGAGCTATTGCAGGCGCTCGAAAGCGACCTGCGCCAGCACGTGCGCGGCGAGGTGCGATTCGATCAGGGTTCCAAGGCATTGTACGCATCGGATGCGTCGAACTATCGGCAAGTCCCGCTCGGTGTCGTGGTGCCGGCCGATATCGACGATCTGCTCGCAACGCTCGCCGCATGCCGTCGCAACGACGTGCCGTTTCTTGCGCGCGGTGGCGGCACGTCGCAGAACGGCCAATGCGTGAACGTCGCGGTCGTGGCCGATGCGAGCAGGTATCTGAACCGCGTCGTCTCGATCGATCCGCTTGCGGGCGTCGCGGTCGTCGAACCGGGCGTCGTGTGCGACTCCTTGCGCGATGCCGCCGAACAGCACGGCCTCACGTTCGCACCCGACCCCGCCACGCATAGCCGCTGCACGCTCGGCGGCATGATCGCGAACAACTCGTGCGGCGCGCATTCGGTGATGGCCGGTAAGACCGTCGAGAACATCGAAGCGCTCGAAATCGCGACCTTCGACGGCGCGCGTTTCTGGGTCGGCCCGACCTCCGGGGAAGAACTCGAACGCATCATCGCGGCGGGTGGCCGACAAGGCGAAATCTACGCGGCGCTCAAGCAACTGCGCGACACGTACGCCGAACGGATTCGCGCGAAATTCCCACAGATCAAGCGGCGCGTGTCGGGCTTCAATCTAGATCAACTGCTGCCGGAAAACGGCTTCAACGTCGCGCGTGCGCTCGTCGGCAGCGAAGGCACGTGCGCGCTCACATTGCAGGCGAAAGTGAGGCTCGTGAAGAGTCCGGCCAGGCGCGTGATCGTCGTGGTCGGCTTTACCGACATCTATACGGCGGCGGACGCGGTGCCGCATTTCATGCGCTGCGGGCCGATCGCAGTCGAGGGACTCGACCGCGCGATCATTCGCGGCTTGCAGGCGCGCGGCCTGAAGAAGGACGAGATCGCACTGCTGCCCGAAGGCGATGCGTGGGTCGTGCTCGAATTCGGCGCGGACACGCAGGACGAGGTGCTGCAACAGGCACGCGACGCGGCCGCGTATTTCCAATCCGGCGCGGCCGGGCCGCAAATCTCGACGATGCTCGTCGAAGATCGCGCCTTGCAGGCGAAGGTGTGGTCGATTCGCGAGACGGGGGCGTCGGCGGTCGCGTTGTCAGTGGATCGCGACAAGCCCGATCCAGTGGTCGGATGGGAAGACGCGGCGGTCGATCCGCTGCGGCTCGGCGACTATCTGCGCGCCTTTCAGGCGCTCGTCGATCGCCATGGCTACGAGACGAGCCTGTACGGCCATTTCGGCGACGGCTGCGTGCACGCGCGCATCACGTTCGATCTGCGCAGCGCGGAAGGTATCGCGACGTGGCGCGGGTTCTTGCGCGAAGCGGCGGAACTGGTGGTCCAATTCGGCGGCTCGCTGTCGGGCGAACACGGCGATGGTCAGGCGAAGGCCGAGTTTCTGCCGATCATGTACGGCCCCGAGCTGATGCAGGCGATGGAGCAGTTCAAGGCGATCTGGGACCCGGCGAATCGTCTGAATCCAGGCAAAGTCGTGCATGCATACCGCGCCGACGAAAACCTGCGCATGGGCCCTGCGTACAAGCCGGTGACGCTGCATACGAGGCTCGCGTTCGCGAGCCAGGAAGGCGACGGCTTTCAGCGTGCGATCGAACGCTGCATCGGGATGGGCAAATGCCGCTCGCTCGAAGGCGGCACGATGTGTCCGAGCTATCGCGGCACGCGCGAGGAAAAGTACTCGACCCGCGGGCGTGCGCATCTGTTCTGGGAAATGCTGCAAGGCGACGTGATCGCCGACGGCTGGAACAGCCGCGAAGTAAAAGAAGCGCTCGATACCTGCCTCGCATGCAAGGGCTGCAAGTCCGATTGCCCGACGCATACGGACATGGCGTCGTACAAGGCGGAGTTCCTTTCTCACTACTATGAGAACAATCGTCGGCCGCGTCAGGCGCTGTTCATGGGGCGGATCGGCGAATGGGCACCGTGGGCCGCGCGTTTTCCGCGCGTGACAAACTTTCTGACAACGGCGCCCGGTTTGTCCGCGCTCGGCAAATGGATCGCGGGCGTGGCGCAGACGCGTGCGTTGCCGCGGTTCGCCGCTGCAACGTATAGGCGGAGTGCGTCGTCGCAAGCATCCGCGATTCATGCGCTCGGCGGCGACGCAAACAAGGTGATCCTGTGGGTCGATACATTCAACGACCACTTCACGCCCGAGATCGCGCAGGCCGCCGCGGATGTGCTCACGCAACTCGGCTGGTACGTCGTGTTGCCGAAGAAACGTTTGTGTTGCGGGCGTCCGCTGTACGACTTCGGCCTGCTCGAACGCGCGCGCGAGCTGCTCACGCATATCGTCGACGACCTCGCGGACGACATCGCCGCCGGCGTGCCGCTGGTCGGTCTGGAGCCTGGCTGTCTATCGGTGTTCAAGGACGAGTTGCTGAAGCAACTCCCCGATCATGCGTTGGCGAAGAAGCTGTCCGCGCAAACGTATCTGTTTGCCGATTTCGTCGCGCGTCAGCCGTTCGAGTGGCCGACGCTCGCGGCCGATGTGATCGTGCATGGCCATTGTCATCAGAAGGCGCTATTCGGCATGCAGGGCGATACGGCGTTGCTGAACAAGCTCGGCGTCAGATGGAGGCTGCTCGATACCGGCTGCTGCGGGATGGCGGGATCGTTTGGCTTCAACGTCGAGCATCATGCGTTGTCGAAGAGGATCGGCGAGGACATGTTTGAGGCCGTGCGTGACGCTGTGGCGGCGAATGCGGAAACGATCGTGTTGACCAACGGCTTCAGTTGTCGCGAGCAGATCGAGCACGGTACGGGGCGACACGCACTGCATATCGCGCAACTCGCGCAACGGGCGCTGGCGGCGCGCTGAGTGCGCGCGCCGCGCAGGGTGCGCTATTTCTTCGCTGACTCGTTCGCGGCAGGCGGTGTATGCGGAAGGTCCGCGTTGGTCGCCATCCACAACACTTCGGCGTCTTCCTCGCTAGTCGACACCGCCGCGTGACCCGTGCGGCTGTCGAAGTAGAGGCTGTCGCCCGCGTTCAGATGTGTCGGCGCGTACAGCTCCGAATAGAGGCACACGCTGCCGCTGATCACGTAGAGAAACTCCTCGCCTTCGTGGCGGCCCCAGTCGTCGAATGCATCGAGCGTGTGCGCCGAGATGCGGATGCGAAACGGCAGCATCGCCTTGTGCGCCAGGTCGGTGGCGAGCAACTCCATCTGATAGCCGCGATAAGCGTGGCGCTGGCCCTCGTTCCTGCGAGTCAGTGCGCGCCGGCCGCTCGCGCTGACTTTCGGCGTCGAGCCGAATAGTTCGCCAATTTCGATCTTCAAGCCCAGCACGATTTTTTGCAGCACGTCGAACGTGGGGGACATCAGGCCGTTTTCGACTTTCGACAGCGTCGAGCGCGAGACACCGCATAGGCGGCTCGCGGTTTCGAGCGTCAGATCCTGCGCTTGACGGGCGGCGCGCACGCGCCGGCCGAGATCGGTGGAGGACGTGTCGGCGGATTTGGTGAGGTGGGTGTCCATGAGGCTTGCTGCTGGTCGGGTATGCGCTTGATCGGGCGAATAATGTTTCCGATCATAACATTTGGCGTGATCGGGGCCTTTGTGCGCCGATTCACGCGCTCGTGCGCTTTTCTCATCGGAAACGTCACGGTTTTTCCGATGCGTTCGACGCAGCGTGGCGATCTGGAATTGATGAGGCGTCCTTTGCGCGGCGTTTTCACGCGCTGCGATTGAAAAGCTCATTGAGCTGCGTGCCCGCCGTCGCGCCGGTGAAGTCGAAGCGGCCATCGGCCAGCGCCTGAGCGGCGTGCATGAAGCCACCCCACGCCGCGCGCGCGAGCCCGCCGCCGACACTGATCCGCCGCACGCCGAGCGCCGCCACGTCCTGCAACGTCAGGGTCGATGTCGAGCCGATCAGCAGATTGACGGGCTTCGGCGCGACGGCCGCGACCACCGCTTCGATCTGCTCGCGCGTCTGGATGCCGGGCGCATACAGGCAGTCGGCGCCCGCCGCCGCATAGGCCTTCAGACGCGCAATGGCATCGTCGAGATCGGGCTTGCCGGCGAAGAAATTCTCCGCGCGGCCGACGAGCAGCGTGTCGCCGCCGTTCTGATCGATCGCGCGTCGTGCCGCGCTGAGCCGCTGCACGGCGACGTCGACCGGAAACAGCGGCGCGGCGGGGTTGCCGGTCGAGTCTTCGATCGACAGACCCGCGACGCCCGTTTCCACCGCGAGCGTCACGCTCTCGGCGACTTCTTCCGGGTCGCGGCCGAAACCGTTTTCGAAGTCGGCGTTGACCGGCAGATCGGTCGCGTCGACGATTGCGCGCAGGTGCGCGAGGATCGTTTCGCGCGGCAACGTGTTGTCCGCATGTCCGGTCGACCACGCAAAACCAGAACTCGTGGTCGCGAGCGCCCTGAAGCCGAGTGTATGCAAATAACGGGCGCTGCCCGCGTCCCACGGATTGGGCAGCACGAAACAGCCAGACGAGTGCAGCGCGCGGAAAGCGGCGCGTTTTTCAGCGGCGGTGCGGGGCATCGCATGTCTCCTTGGTGTGAGAGGGAGCGGCTCCCTCGTTGAGGGGATAACGCCGGGCCAACTGTTGCGCAGGCGAATCGGCATTCACCAGGGGAAAGTCTATGTCCGTATCGAAACCGTGGTAGATGAAATTGGTGGCGACTTTCATAGACGTTTCCAATAATTGAAAACGGCGGCAGGTGAATAAGCCGGCTCAGAGATGCGAAGGGCCGAGCGGGAAGACGGCATTCGCGACGAGGTCATTTCCCCAAAGGAGGCACAACATGAACATCGCGACCCAGATGCGGTCGATCCCTGCCGTGTTGGTGCTCACGCTCGTTGGCTGCGCCGCAGGCGGCGGGAATGGCGGCGCGCAAACGCATCTGAGTGCAACGCAATGCCGCGATCTGACCGATCTCAGGAACAAGGCACCGGCCACGCACCAGCGGAGCATGAGCGAACTGACAGCGCTGCGGCAAGCGGGCTACCACCCTGAACGACGCTTTGATCCTGACTATCCGGCGAGTCTCGAGCGCGCGCAGAGGCAGGTGGACCTCTGGTATCAGGCGGAATGCCCGCAGGCACGGGCTGGGTGAATCTGCGGCGGCGTCAGAATTAGCGGTACGTTGTTGGCGCCGCATAAACGTAAAAAGCGGGCACATGCCTTGAAAACATGCGCCCGCTTCATATCGGTTCGAAACGGCGAAAACCGCAAAGACGGGAAAGGGCCGTTAACTCAAGAATCTTTCCTCGCTACGGACATTCGCCATACGTTCGCGACTCGTCACTGACCGTCCGGATTGACCCACATCGGATGATGGCCCGCTTGCGATGATCCGCCCATCGACGACCCATAGCCAGACGTGTCGCCTTGGCCCTTCGCGTTCGTCGCGGAGACGCGTGCCTCGGCCGCCTGGATGTCTGCGGGATATTGGGCATCGAGCGCGATGGCCGGGTTATAGCCATTCTGTTCGAGTTGCTGCACCTCTGCCTTGACTTCGGCCCGCGTGATCGGCTGTTGCGATTGCGCGAACGACGCGACCGGCGCAGCGATCATGGCCGTAAGCGCAACTGCCTGGATAAGCGATTTCATGATGTTTCCCTCCGTAGTTGTCTGTCCGGCACCGCAGCGATACCGGTGCCATAAGCGCAGTCTAGAAGGGGGCGAACTTGGGGAAAACCACTAGCCGACTAATTCAGTATTGCAGAGAACGCGTAGTCGGCGAGTTGTAATCTCGCCGTCGCGGTTCTCGTAGAACAGCGAAAATGCGTCCGTCAAGCTGGTTACACACCTTTGCGCACATCGACCCGATAACTCGTGATTTGCCGATAAGTATCTCCGGGTCGCACGATCACTTCGTTCTGCCCGGTCATATTGACCTCGTTCGGGAAACCGCCCGCCTCGAGGCACAAGCCGGCGTGCCGCTGGTAGCGGACACCGCCGCGTCCCGGGTTGCCGTTCAACGCGTTGCCCGTGTAAAACTGCAAGCCCCGCTGATCAGTGGCGACGGTCAGTTCGCGTCCGCTGCCCGGATCGTATGCACAGGCGACTTCGCGCAGCGGCGGCGCGTGGCCGTCGTTGCCCTTCGTCGCGTTTGCCGGCGCCTCGCGCAGCACGTAGCAATGATCGAAGCCGCCGGCGCGCGCGAGTTGCGCGTGCGGCCAGTCGAGCCGGCCGCCGATCGGCGCGCTCTGCCGGAAGTCGAATGCGTTGCCCGCGACGTCGGCGAGCTTGCACGGAATCATCGTCGCGTCGACTTCGAAAAAGCGCTCGGCGTCGATCGACAGCACGTGGCCGCGAATGTCGGTGCCCGCGCGCCCGGTCAGGTTGAAGTACGGATGGCTCGTCAGATTGAGCGGCGTCGGCGCGTCGGTGATCGCTTCGTAGCCGATCGTCAGCGTGCCGTCGTCGTCGAGCGAATAGCGCACTTGCACCGTCACGTTGCCCGGAAAACCGGCATCGCCTTCGGGCGACTCAAGCCGCATCAGCAACGCGCCGTCGTCCTCGGCGACCTCCCACAACGCCCGATGAAAACCGACCGTGCCGCCGTGCAGCAGATTCGGACCTTCGTTGCGATCGAGCGTGTACTCGATGCCGTCGAGCGAAAAGCGCGCGCCCGCAATGCGATTCGCCCAGCGGCCGATCAGTCCGCCCATGTAGGTCGAGGCCGCCACGTATTCGGCGGGCGTGTCGTGACCGAGCAGAATATCGCCGAGACGTCCGGCGCGATCCGGTGCGTGCCACGAAACCAGCGTCGCGCCGAGGTCGCTGATGGCGACTTTCATGCCGTGCGCGTTGCGCAACGTGTAAAGCCGTACGCGATCGCCGCCCTGCAGTGTGCCCCACGGCTCGGAAGAGAGTTGTGCGATGCTGATCATGTGGTCAGTGCGAAGAAAAAATAGAAAGCATGCTCAGCCAGCGGTTTTGGTCTTCGGGCCCACGCGCTCCTGGTATTCGCGCGGCGTGCAGCCGAGTTCGCGGCGAAATACCGCGTACATGTACTGCAGCGACGTGAAGCCGCACCGGATCGCGACTTCCGCGCTCGACGCATCGCGTTTCGCGAGCAGCGACTTCGCGACGTCGAGCTTGTGGCGCAGGATCTCCTGATGCACGGTGCACTGACGCTCGCGCCGGAAATACTCTTCGAGCGACGAACGCGACACGCCCACATAGTCGGCCACCTGCTCGGTGCGAATGCCCTGGCACGCGTACTGGCGAATGAAATGGCGAGCGCGCATCACGTAAGGACTCGCGAGCGGCTGATGCCGCGTCGATTCGAGCACGTTGATGCCGACCGGCGGCACCAGAATGCGGCGCCCCGGAAAGCGCGCGCCGTGCAGCATCTGATGCAGGATGTGCGCGGCGGTACGGCCCATTTCCTCGGTGCCCTGGATCACCGACGACAGCGGAATGCGCGTCAGCGTCCGCGTGAGCGGATCGTTGTCGATGCCGATGATCGCGACTTCCTCCGGCACTGGAATGCCCGCGATCAGACATGCCTGCAGCAAATGCCGCGCACGCGCGTCGGTCACCGCGATGATGCCGACCGGCTTCGGCAGTTGCCGCAGCCACGTGGTCAGCTGTTCGATGGCCTGGTTCCAGGACGGCGCGCTCGTCGACAGACCGCGATAGATCTCGCTATCGATCTGCGCCGCGCTGCGTCCGTCCGCGCTGCGCAGATGCGCGAAGGCGAGTTCGCGCTGTTGCGCCCAACGGTTTTCCTGCGCCTGCGGCAGGCTGTACAGCGCGAAGTTTTCGAGGCCCGCGCCGATCAGGTGCGTGTACGCGAGCGACACGAGCTTGCTGTTGTCGGTCGCGATATAGGGTAAATCCGGGGGGTACTGCGTCGGGTCCTCGTACGACGAACCGACCGCGACCACCGGCAGTGGACAGTCGCGCAGGGCTTCGTCGACGGCGGGATCGTCGAAGTCCGCGATGATGCCGTCGCCGTCGAAGCGCTGGATACCCGCGAGCCGGCAGCGGAAGTCTTCTTCGAGGAAGAGATCCCACGCGACGCGCGTCGACAGCAGGTAGTTGCCGATGCCGGTGATGATCTCGCGATCGTAGACCTTGTTCGCGTTGAACAGCAGCGCGATGCGATGGGTTGTCTGAGGTGCTTGTGGACGGGTCATGGCGGTGAGCGGCGGGTGGATCGATGGACCACGCGCCTTTGTCTCCATTGTGTCGGGTGCCTGGGAGCAATCCCGTTTTTAAGCGTCTGGTTATTCTAGGCGCCGATTCGCGCGACGGCAGTAAACAAACGCGCGGGCGGTAAGAAACATCAAGCGAGCTGCGCAATTTCGCAATTGCCGGCACATCGTGCAAGCGGCAGCATGGCGTCACTTTGTCGGCCTGCGCGGCTTCTCGCGTGGATTGCAATGCAACATACATTGGAGACGCCGATGTCCTACTTCGAACACATTCCAGAGATTCGTTACGAAGGCCCGCAATCGGACAACCCGCTTGCGTACCGTCACTACGACAAAACGAGGAAGGTACTCGGCAAGACGCTCGAGGAACATCTGCGTATCGCCGTCTGCTACTGGCATACCTTCGTATGGCCCGGCGTCGATATCTTCGGTCAGGGCACGTTCCGGCGGCCGTGGCAGCAACCCGGCGACGCAATGGAACGGGCGCTGCAGAAGGCCGACGCCGCGTTCGAATTCTTCTCGAAGCTCGGCACGCCGTACTACACGTTCCATGATACCGACGTCGCGCCAGAAGGCGCGAGCGTGAAGGAATACAGCGAGAACTTCCTGCGCGTGTCCGACTACCTCGCGCGCAAGCAGCAGGATACCGGTGTCAAATTGCTGTGGGGCACCGCGAATCTGTTTTCGCATCCGCGTTACGCGGCCGGCGCCGCGACTAATCCGAATCCGGAGGTTTTCGCCTTTGCGGCGACCCAGGTGCGTCATGCGCTCGACGCGACGCTGCGCCTCGGCGGCGAAAACTACGTGTTGTGGGGCGGCCGCGAAGGCTACGACACACTGCTCAACACCGACCTCGTGCGCGAGCGCGAGCAGTTCGCGCGCTTCCTGCACATGGTCGTCGAACACAAGCACCAGATTGGTTTCAAGGGCGCGCTGCTGATCGAGCCGAAGCCGCAGGAGCCGACCAAGCATCAATACGACTACGACGTCGCGACCGTGCACGGCTTCCTGCTGCAGCACGGCCTCGACAAGGAGATTCGCGTCAACATCGAGGCGAATCACGCGACGCTCGCGGGGCACTCGTTCCATCACGAGATTGCGACCGCATTTGCGCTCGGCATCTTCGGTAGCGTCGATGCGAATCGCGGCGATCCGCAAAATGGCTGGGACACTGACCAATTTCCCAACAGCGTCGAGGAACTCACGCTGGCCTTCTACGAAATCCTGCGCCACGGCGGCTTCACGAGCGGCGGCATGAACTTCGATGCGAAACTGCGGCGCCAGAGTGTCGATGCGGAAGACCTGTTTTATGGCCACATCGGCGCGATCGACAACCTCGCGCTCGGCCTCGAACGCGCCGCGGTGCTGCTCGAAAACGAGCGCCTCGAGCAGTTCAAGCGGCAACGCTACGCGGGCTGGGATGGCGAGTTCGGCCGCAAGATCCTGTCCGGCGACTACTCGCTGTCGACGCTTGCGGCGGACACGCTGGCGCGCGATCTCAATCCGCGGCATGTGAGCGGGCAACAGGAACAGATGGAAAACATCGTAAATCAGGCGATTTATAGCGGACGTTGAATAAAGATCGCGCGGCCACGTCGACCGCGCGCACCAGCAAGCTGTGGGTTGTCGCTTGTCCGAGTCTGCGGCTCGCAGCGCAGACCGATACGTCCGGTATTCCGGCTATCACTACACAAAGGAGACATCAATGAAATTCGCAATGCGTCGTAACGTACTTAGCTCGCTGTTGTGCGGCGCGGTACTCGCCAGCCTGTCGCTCGCCGCGCCGCTCGCGCACGCCAGCAAGGATCATCCGGAAATCGGCTTCTGTATCGACGATCTGCGCGTCGAGCGCTGGTCGCGCGATCGCGACTATTTCGTCGCCGCGGCGGAAAAGCTCGGCGCGAAGGTGTCGGTGCAATCGGCCGATGCGAGCGAAGAGCGTCAGATCTCGCAGATCGAAAACCTGATCTCGCGCGGCGTCGACGTGATTGTGATCGTGCCGTTCAACTCGAAGACGCTCGGCAACGTCGTGGCCGAAGCGCGCAAAGCGGGCATCAAGGTGGTGTCGTATGACCGTCTGATTCTCGACGCCGATATCGACGCCTATATCTCGTTCGACAACGAGAAGGTCGGCGAGATGCAGGCGCAGGGCGTCTATGACGTGCGTCCGAAGGGCAACTACTTCATGCTCGGCGGCGCACCGACCGACAACAACGCGAAGATGCTGCGCCAGGGCCAGCTGAAGGTGCTGCAACCGGCGATCGACAAGGGTGACATCAAGGTGGTCGGCCAGCAGTGGGTACCGGAGTGGAGCGCATCTACCGCGCTGCGCATCATGGAAGACGCGCTGACCGCGAACAACAACAAGATCGACGCAGTCGTCGCGTCGAATGACGGCACCGCTGGCGGCGCGATCCAGGCGCTCGCCGCGCAGGGCCTCGCGGGCAAGGTACCGATCTCGGGTCAGGATGCCGACCTCGCTGCCGTGAAGCGCGTGGCGGCCGGCACGCAGACGATGACGGTCTACAAGCCGCTGAAGCTGATCGCGGGCGAAGCGGCGAAGCTGTCGGTCGCGCTTGCCAAGGGTGACAAGCCGGCGTTCAACGCGCAATACGACAACGGCAAGAAGAAGGTCGATACGGTGCTGCTGCAGCCGACCAAGCTGACGAAGGCGAACCTCGACACCGTCGTGAAGGACGGCTTCTACACGCAAGAGCAACTCGCGAGCAAATAACACAGAGACGGGCCCTATGTGAACGCCACGCTCCCGGGTCATGGCGCCCGGGAGCGCGGTCGAACATCGGCCCAACTTGCAGCGAGGCATAGCGAATGACGCAACCTCTTCTGACGATGCGCGGCATCGTCAAAGCTTTTTCCGGCGTGAAGGCGCTCGACGGCATCGATCTGACCGTATCGCCGGGCGAATGCGTGGGCCTGTGCGGCGAAAACGGCGCGGGCAAATCGACGCTGATGAAGGTGCTGTCCGGCGTGTATCCGCACGGTACGTGGGACGGCGAAATAACCTGGGAAGGCGAGACGCTGAAGGCCGCGAGCGTACGCGACACCGAACGCGCGGGCATCATCATCATCCACCAGGAACTGATGCTCGTGCCGGAGTTGTCGGTCGCGGAAAACATCTTTCTCGGCAACGAAATCACGCTGCCCGGCGGCCGCATGAATTACGCGGCGATGTATCAGCGTGCCGACGAACTGCTGCGCGAACTCGGCATCAGCGGCATCAACGCCGCGCAGCCCGTGATGAACTATGGCGGCGGCCATCAGCAGCTGATCGAAATCGCGAAGGCGCTGAACAAGCGCGCGAAGCTGCTGATCCTCGACGAACCGTCGTCGTCGCTGACCGCCTCCGAAATTGCGATTCTGCTCGATATCGTGCGCGATCTGAAACGGCGCGGCATTGCCTGCGTGTACATTTCGCACAAGCTCGACGAAGTCGCGGCCGTCTGCGACACGATCAGCGTGATTCGCGACGGCCGCCATGTCGCGACCGAGCCGATGCACGCCCTGACGACCGAGCGGATCATCTCGCTGATGGTCGGCCGAGAGATCAAGAACCTGTTTCCGCGCGAGCCGCATCCGATCGGCGACGTGATCTTCGAAGCGCGCAACGTGACCTGTTTCGACATGACGAATCCGCGCCGCAAGCGCGTGGACGACGTGTCGTTCTCGTTGCGGCGCGGCGAAATTCTCGGTGTCGCCGGGCTCGTCGGCGCGGGCCGCACCGAGCTGATGCAGGCGATTTTCGGTGCGTATGCAGGCATCAGCGAGGCGCACGTCGTGCTCGACGGCAAGCCGCTGAAAATTCGCGCGCCGATCGACGCGATTCGCGCCGGCATCGCGATGGTGCCCGAGGATCGCAAACGCCACGGCATCGTGCCCGGCATGAGCGTCGGCCATAACATCACGCTTGCGGTGTTGCAGCGTTTCGCGTCGGGCGGACGTATCGATTCCGCGGCCGAACTCGACACGATTCAGACGGAAATGAAGCGGCTTTCCGTGCGCGCCGCGAATCCGATGTTATCGATTGCAAGTCTGTCGGGCGGCAATCAGCAGAAGGCCGTGCTCACGCGCATGTTGCTGACCAACCCAACCGTGCTGATTCTCGACGAACCGACGCGCGGCGTCGACGTCGGCGCCAAATACGAGATCTACAAGCTGATCTTCCAGCTGGCGCAGCGCGGCATGTCGATCGTGATGGTGTCGTCAGAATTGCCGGAAGTGCTCGGCATCAGCGACCGGGTGCTCGTGATCGGCGAAGGCGAGTTGCGCGGCGACTTCATCAACGACGGCCTCACGCAGGAAGACATTCTCGGCGCCGCGATCCGCCCCGTGCATCTATCTTCGAACCCAACCGCAGCGAGTGCCGCATGACTCCCGAAGTAACTTCCCAACGCACCGACAACGCCGCGCCGCGAGGCGCATTCGGCGGCACGCAACGGATCCAGCAACTGTTCGCGCGCTACAAGATTCTGGCGCTGCTGATCGCCGTCGCCGTGATCTGGATTTTCTTTTCGGCGCTCACGCACGGCGCGTTCGTCACGCCCCGCAACCTGTCGAATCTGCTGCGGCAGATGTCGATTACCGGCATGCTCGCGTGCGGTATGGTGTTCGTGATCATCGCCGGTGAAATCGATCTGTCGGTCGGATCGCTGCTCGGTTTGCTCGGCGGCGTCGCGGCGATTCTCGACGTGAACCGGCACTGGCCGATCGGCGTGACGATTCCGGTCGTGCTGCTGCTCGGCGTCGCGGTCGGCGTGTTCAACGGCTGGTGGTCGACGTATCGGCGCGTGCCGTCGTTTATCGTCGGGCTCGGTGGCATGCTCGCGTATCGCGGCATTCTGCTCGGCATTACCGGAGGGTCGACGATCGCGCCGGTGTCGGACAGCTTCGTGTTCGTAGGCCAGGGCTATCTGCCGCGGCTTGCCGGCGACACGCTCGCCGTCGTGCTGTTCCTGCTGCTGGCATTCCTGACGATCCGCCAGCGCGCGAATCGGCAGCGTTATCAGTTGCGCGTCGTGCCGTTCTGGCAGGACGTCGCGAAGGTGATCGGCGCGGGCGCGATCCTCGCCGGCTTTATCGCGATGCTCGACAATTACGGCGGCATTCCGGTGCCGGTGTTGCTGCTGCTCGCGCTGCTCGGCGTCTTTTCATGGATCGCGACGCAGACCGTGTTCGGACGCCGCATCTACGCGGTCGGCTCGAACCTCGAAGCGACGCGGCTCTCGGGCGTCAACACCGACCGCGTGAAGCTCGCGATCTTCGCGCTGATGGGGCTGATGTGCGCGTTCGCCGGCATCGTCAACACGGCGCGGCTCGCGGCCGGTTCGCCGTCGGCGGGCTCGATGGGCGAACTCGACGCGATCGCCGCGTGCTTTATCGGCGGCACCTCGATGCGCGGCGGCTCCGGTACCGTGTATGGCGCGCTGATCGGGGCGCTCGTAATGGCGAGCCTCGACAACGGCATGTCCATGCTCGACGTCGACGCGTACTGGCAGATGATCGTGAAGGGCGGCATCCTCGTGCTGGCCGTGTGGATCGACGTGGTGTCGGGTTCGAACCGCCGTTGATCCGGTCGGATGATCGCCTGATTGAATCAAGCGCAGGGTTCGCGGTGTGCCGGCGGTGACTTACGCCGGCACACCGCCGCCTCTGCGCGGTCGCAGTTAATGAAACACCCCACGACTTTCCCGCGCCGCTTTCAGTCCCCGCCTTCCCACGCCGCACGGCCGCTCGAGGTTCACGCGCGCATTTAAGTCTCACGCTCGCCGATTCGTCTTATTACTATTCGCAGACAAAGACGGGTGCATCGGCGCTGTCGCCGCTTTCCTACCATCGAGCCAGCCGAGCGAGCCATGCCATGTTGACGCGCAGAACCTTTCTGCTTGGCGGCGCCAGTGCGTTGGGCGGGCTGCTGGTCGGCTGGGCCGTGGTGCCGCCGCGCCAGCGCCTGATGACGTCGACGCCGCTGCCGACGCAAGGCACTCAGGTCGCGCTGAACGGCTGGGTCAAGATCGACGCCGACAACCGCGTGACGATCATGGTGCCGAAGGCCGAAATGGGGCAGGGCATCCATACGGGGCTTGCGATGCTGCTCGCCGAGGAGCTCGACGCCGACTGGGCGCAGGTCAAAGTCGAAGAGGCGCCGATCGACCGGATCTACAACGCGGTGCAGAGCATCGTCGACGATCTGCCTTTTCGCCCCGACGACGACAGCTACATCCGGCGCGGCACCGTGTGGATCACGAGCAAGGCAGTGCGTGAGATCGGCACGATGATGACGGGCGGCTCCTCGAGCATGAACGATCTCTGGACGCCGATGCGCGAGGCCGGCGCGTCGGCGCGCGTGATGCTGATCGAGGCGGCGGCCGAGCGCTGGGACGTGCCGGCCCGCGAATGCCACGTGGAAAAGGGCTACGTGCTGCACCGGTGGGGGCACAAGGCGACGTTCGGCGAGTTGTCGTCGATGGCCGCGCGCCAGCCGCTGCCGCGCAGCGTCGTCCTGAAACAGCCGGCCGACTTCAAGCTGATCGGCCAGCCCGTGCGGCGCATCGAAGCCGCGTCGAAAATCGACGGTGCGGCGCGCTTCGGCATCGACGTGTTGCCCGACGGTTTGGTCTATGCGAGCGTCGTGATGTGTCCGACGCTCGGCGGTACGGTCGCGCATTTCGATGCGACGCCCGCGCAAAAGATGCGGGGCTTCATCAAGGCGTTCGCCGTGCCGCCGTACGCGGGCGGCACCGGCGGCGTGGCCGTGATTGCGGACAACGCATTTCGCGCGATGAGCGCGGTCGAGGCGATCAACGTGACCTGGCATGACGGCGCGGCCGCGAAGGTGTCGAGCGCGGCGGTGGACTGCCGCCTCGTCGAGGCGCTCGACCATACGGACGGCCACGTGTATTACCACGTCGGCAACGTCGACAACGCGATGAGTCGCGCGGCGCGCACGATCGAAGCGGTCTATCACGCGCCGTACCTCGCGCATGGCGCGGTCGAGCCGCTGAACTGCACGGTGCAGGTCGCGGACGGCGCAGCGACCGTCTGGGTGTCGACGCAGATGCCGCGGCTGGCGCGGCATCATGCGGCGAAAGTGCTCGGCCTCGACGTCGATCTCGTCGATGTACAGACACAGTTGTTGGGTGGCGCATTTGGCCGGCGCCTCGAACTCGATTTCGTCGCGCAGGCCGCGGCGATCGCGCGCGAGGCCGATGGCCGTCCGGTGCAAACCATCTGGTCGCGCGCGCAGGACTTCACGCACGACTTCTACCGGCCCGCATGCGCGGCATGGCTTCAGGCCGGCTTCGACGAGCACGGCAAGCTGGTCGCCTGGCACGCGAAGTCGGCGGGCCAGGCGATCGTGCCGGATGCGCTCGCGCGTTACTACGGCGTGCCGCACATCCCGATCGACAAGACCACCTGCGAAGGCGCGTTCGATCAGCCGTACGAGTGGCCGGCCGCGCGCGTGTCGCACAAGATTGTCGAATTGCCGGTGCCGATCGGCTTCTGGCGCTCGGTCGGCCACTCGCATCAGGCCTTCTTCACCGAGAGCTTCACCGACGAAGCCGCCGCCGCGGCCGGCCAGGACCCGATCGCGTTTCGCGCGATGCTGCTCGTGCAGCATCCGCGTCATCTGGCGGTCCTGAAGCGTGTCGAGAAGTTGTCGGACTGGGGGCGTCCGCTCAAACCCGCCGCCGATGGCGCGCGTTGCGCTCATGGCGTCGCGTTGCACGAGGCGTTCGGCAGCGTGGTCGCGCAGGTCGCGGAGGTGTCGATCGGCGCGAACCGGCAGATTCGCGTGCATCGCGTGGTGTGCGTGATCGATTGCGGCTTGCCGGTGAATCCGAACCTGATCCGGCAGCAGATGGAAGGCGGCATCGTGTTCGGGTTGTCGAGCGCGTTGCAGAACGAGATCACGATCGTCAACGGCCAGGTGCAGCAGAAGAACTTCGTGGACTTTCCGGTCGTGCGGATGAACGGGTGCCCTGCGATCGAAGTCGACATCATGCCGAGCCAGCTGCACCCGCAAGGTGTCGGCGAGCCGGGCGTGCCGCCGATCGCGCCGGCGGTGGGCAATGCGGTGTTCGCACTGACGGGGCAGCGTTTGCGGACGCTGCCGTTGCGGCTTGCATGACGGACATCGGATCAGCAAAAGCTTGCGGTGTAGCGCGGCGAGTCAGGAGGCAAGCATGGCGGTACTGAGTATCAATGGACGCAGGGTGATGGTCGATGCCGACCCGGACATGCCGCTGCTATGGGTACTGCGCGGCGATCTCGGCATGACCGGCACGAAGTTCGGCTGCGGCGTGGGCATCTGCGGCGCGTGCACGATCAATCTCGATGATGCCGCGTGCCTCGCATGTCAGACGCCGATGTCGAGCCTGCATACGCAGAAGATCACGACGATCGAGGGTTTGCAGGGACGCGAGGCGCAGGCGCTGAAGGCCGCGTGGATCGAACTCGATGTGGTGCAGTGCGGTTATTGCCAGAGCGCGCAATTGATGGCGGCTTGCGCGTTGCTGAAGCACAAGCCCGATCCGACCGATGCCGACATCGACGAGGCGATGACGCCAGTGGTGTGCCGTTGCGGCACGTATCCGCGGGTGCGGGCGGCGATACATCAGGCGGCGGCGAAGGTGCGCAAGAGCTGAGCCGCTCTTGCGCGCCGCCGCCCGCCCAACTCAATTCGCCAACATTTCGACCACCGCGACCACTGCGGTGAAGATACCGATGCATCCGCCCAACGTGACTACACCCTGCATAAATGGCGACATACGAGACCCCGTAGCGTGAAGTGGTGTCACGTATTTAACCGAAAGTGAAAGCAAAAAGAAAGATTGTCAAAAATAAATCGTAAGACGACCGATCAAGGCGCTTTCGCAGTTGCGGCCGCCGACGCTCCCGACTTCGCGGACGGCTTGGCCGCGACAGGTGTTGCCTTCAGCTGCGGCCGCGTTTCGCCCGGCGTGCTTTGCCCGCCAACTTCCCAGCCGCCGCCCAGCGACAGGAACAGATTGACCTGATCGACCGCCACCTGGCCCTCCGCCGCCGCGAGCTGCGACTTCGTGGCCGTCAGCGTGCGCGTCGCGTCGAGATCGGAGATGAACGACTCTCGCCCGGCGCGATATAGCCGATGCGTTTCATCCGCCGATTGCGCCGCCGACTTCAGCGCCGCGCGCAGCGATTCGGCGCGCGCGTAATCGGAAGCGTAGGTAGCGAGGTTGGTCTCGGTTTCGCGCAGCGCGGTCAGCACCACGCCGTCGAACTTCGCGAGCGCGACCTGGCTCGACGCTTCGGCTTCGTGGACCCGTTGGCGCGCGCCATTGGTCGGGAAGGTCCAGCTGATCAGCGGACCGAAGGCCCAACGCGCAGTCGGCGAGGTGGGAATGTCTTCCAGAATGCCCGTGAAGCCCGCCGACGCGCCAATGCTGATGCTCGGATAAAGCGCCCCGGTCGCGACGCCGATGCGCGCTGTCGACGCCGCGAGCTGACGCTCGGCTTCGTGCACGTCGGGGCGTCGCCGCAGCAGCCCGGCGCCGTCACCGATCGGGATCGGCTGGTGGATTTGCGGCAGCCGGTCGCAGGCGAGCACGGCCGGCGGCAATTGCGACGGTGCCTGGGCGAGCAGCATCGCGAGCCGGTATTGCGCGATCTTGCGGCGCGCGGTGTAGCGTGGAATGTCGGCCGTCAGAGTCTCGACCTGAGTCTGGCCGCTCGTGACCGCGGTCTGGTTTCCGCGCCCCGCGTCGCGCAGACGGCGCGACACGTCCACGCGCTCCTTCTGTAGCGCGAGCGATTGCTGCGCGATGCGCAGTTCCTCGGCCGCCGAGCATTGTTCGACGTACGAGCGCACCACGTCCGCGACGACAGTGATGCGCGCGAGGTCGCCCGCGGCTTCCACGGCCTCGGTGTCCGCCGCCGCCGCTTCGACGCCGCGGCGCAGCTTGCCGAACAGGTCGATTTCGTACGAGACGTTGATGCCCATGTCACCCAGGTTGGTGACCGGCAGTTTCTCGAAGAGCAGGTATTGCTCGGCCGATTCCTGCGCGCGCTGGATCGCCACCGACGCGTTGCCCGAAAAACCGCCCTGCGCTTGCGCTATGCCCAGCGCCTCGCGCGAGCGCGCGAGATTCGCGGTCGCGACGCGCAGGTCGGTATTCGATTTCAACGCCTGGTCGACCAGACCGTTCAGCACCGGATCGTCGTACAGCTTCCACCAGACGGTCGGCAGATTGAGGGTTGACGTCAGCTTGGGATCGGCGCCCTCGATCGCTCCGTTCGCGAGCGGGGCATTGACGAGCGCCTGTTTCGGCAGCGTGTAGTTCGGCCCGACGTTGATGCAGCCGCTCAGCGCGACGGTGAGCGGCAATAACGGCAGCAGTGGCAGCAGCGGCAAGCGCGGTGTCAGCGAGGACAAGGTACGCACGAACTTCATTGCGACGCGCCCGACGGTGCGGTGCCCGACCCAGCGGCCCCGGACGCCACCGACGAACCCGGCGCCACCGGCGCAGCCGAAGCGGCGACCGTGCCAGATGCGCCACCCGTGCCCGACACGGCTCGTCTCCTGAGCGGCGACAGGTCACGCACCGACACCGTAGCGGTACGCCCCGCGATCAGGCGGAAATCGGCGGGCACTTCATCGAGCGCGACCCGCACCGGAATGCGCTGCGCGAGCCGCACCCAGCTGAACGCCGGGTTCACGTTCGGCAGCAGATTGGCGCTTTGCGTGCGGTCGCGGTCTTCGATACCGGCGACGATGCTCTGCACGTGCCCGCGCAGCGGCTTCGGCTCGCCCATTACGATGATGTCGACCGGCTGGCCGATGTCGATGCCGCGCAGCTTGGTTTCCTCGAAGTAGCCGTCGACGCGGAACGAATGCATGTCGACCACCGCGACCACCGCACGGCCGGCCGCGACGAATTCGCCGGCGCGCGGCGCGCGGTCGTTCAGATAGCCGTCTACCGGGCTTTTGATCGTCGAGCGCTCGAGGTTCAGCTTCGCGGTGTCGATCGCGACGTTCGCGTCGGCGAGCGCGGCTTCGCCCGCCTCGACGCGCGAGCGGCTTTCTTCGAGTACTTCGGCGGCGACGAGGTTGCCGAGCTGACGATTGCGCGCGTATTCGCGGCGTGCCTGATCGAGCGTCGCGCGGCGCTGCTGCGCCGTTGCCTCGGCCTGACGCAAAGCGAGCGTGTAGCGCGCCTGATCGATCCTGAACAGCACCTGGCCCTGCTTGACCTGCTGGTTGTCCATGACCTCGACCGACGAAATCAGTCCCGACACGTCGGGCGCGACCTGGATCACGTCGGCGCGTACGCGCCCGTCGCGGGTCCACGGCGCGAACATGTAGTAGTTGACGAGTTTCCACAGCACCAATGCTGCGACCACTACGACGATCAGGGTCAGCAGGATCTGACCGACGGAGAACCAGGTTTTTTTCACGTTATTAGTCTGTGCGAAACGACGACGACAAGGCCCAGCACCAGCACATAGACGCCGAGATCGAAGATGGTGCGATGCCAGACGAAGCGGTAAAAGCCGGTGTAATCGAGCGCGGTGCGAATGCCGAGGTTGATCAGATACGCGATCAACATCAGCACCAGCACGGACGGTACGAACACGCCGAAGATATCGATTTCACCGATCATCGCGGGAACTGGGAAAAGGGGGAGGCGGGGTGCGCAGGCGGGCGCAAGCAGGGGCGCAAGAATGGCTGCATCACGCGGCGGCCTCCGGTTCGGTCGGCGTTGGTTTCGTGAGGGTCGCCGGAAACAGCGAAAGACGCAAGCCGACCAGCGCGTGCAGCGCGTCGCGCAACTGACGCGCCGAGGTCTTCGAGGTTTCGGTCGGCGCCGCGGCGTTGGCGAGCCCCTGCGCGGTGACGCGCGCGACGGCCACGTCGATCAACGACATCAGGCTGTCCGGCACCGGCTCGCGGCGGCGTCGATCGATGCAGCTCTCGTAGTATGTACGCACTCCATCGAGAACATGATCGATCGCGCCGGCCGCTTCGCCGCCGAGCTTGCGTGTGAGGCGGCGCAGGTCCAGCGCGTTGAACCCGATGCGCAGATCGCGGAAGCTCTCGATCGACGGATGGCGGTAGTCGTCGGTTGC
This sequence comes from Paraburkholderia lebeckiae, assembly GCF_014201005.1. Lineage (NCBI taxonomy): Bacteria > Pseudomonadati > Pseudomonadota > Betaproteobacteria > Burkholderiales > Burkholderiaceae > Paraburkholderia > Paraburkholderia lebeckiae. The sequence goes on from NZ_JACHDK010000028.1 coordinate 57,570, forward strand.
CGCGAGGCGCGGGATCAATTGCATCAGCCGGTCGAGCATGCGCGCGGCGAGATTGCGCGGATCTTCGATCGGCCGCGTCGACGCGGTCAGCGCGACGTCGGCCCAGCTCGAGCGCAACAGACGCGCCGCGGCCAGCTCGGCGCCGAATGGGCGCGTTACGCGAGTCCACAGGTATGCATAGAGCAGGCCGGAGAGGCCCGCGAGGTTGGCGTTCAGGAACGTCAGGAAGTTCGCGTCGTACGCGTCCTGAATGCTGATGAAGGTGGCCGTGTTCACCGCGACCAGCACCGTCACCATGTTGAACTGCGGGCGCGGAATCAGCGTGCCGACCAGAATGAACGGCGCGGCGAACAGGATTACCAGCATCGGGAAGTCGTGCACCTGTGGCAGCACGACGAACAGATAGAGGCCCGCGGCCACCACGGCGACGCCAGTCGCGAGGAAGAAGCGGAACACGAACGGCGCGGGCTCGTCGAGCGCTGCGAAGAAGCAGCAGGCGACCGCCGCGAGCGTGACCGCGCTCGCGCCGTCGTTCCAGCCCGAGCCGATCCACAGCGCGCACGCGAGCACCACAGCCGCGGCCGCCGACACGGTCGCGAACAGCATCATGCCGCGATCGTAGAAGCGCTCGGTGCCGCCGAGCCGCCAGTGACGGAAATGCGGCCGCCACGAACCTTCCTCGCGCGTGATGATGATGCGCAGCGAGCGGCAGTCTTGCCACACGTCGATCACTTGCGCGAGGCGCCACAGTGCATTCGACAGCAGCGCGCCGTCCCAATGCGCGAGCGCGGCGGCGGGCGGGTGCATCGCGGCGACGCGCGCGCGCAGCGCGTTGGCGGTCTCGTCCGCGTGATAGCCCTCGCTCGGCGCGGGCAGCGGTTGGTTGAACCACTTGATGACGTCGTCGATCAGCGTCTGAAGTCCTTCGGGCCAGTGTTGCGGGCCGTTGTTGTAGAGCGCGAGCAGCGGATCGGCGAGCGACGACATGATCGGCAGCAGCAGTTGCATGCGGCCACGTAGTTCATGCGCGCGCGCGAGGACGTCGGGCCGCGTGTGATCGTAGGCGAGCTGGCTCAGCAGCAGTTCGAGACCGTTGATCGTGCTCGCGAGTCGTTGCCGGGCACCGGAAATCGCCGAGCTTGCGATGCGGCCCGACAGCGTTTCGGTCGCGTAGAACGCGGCGTCGCGAAACCATGCGTCGGTGCGCTCGATGATCGTGGGCGCGAGCCGGCTCGGAAACACCGCGCTGCCGACGATGCTCGCGCAGACGATGCCGAGAATGATCTCTTCGGTCCGGCTCACGGCGAGATCGAAGACGCCGGTCGGATTCGTCACCGACGGCAGCGCGATGATCGGCATCGTATAGGCGGCCAGCATGAACACGTAGCTGCGCGCGGTGCGGTCCGACACCGCGAGGTAGAGCATCGTGCCGGTCCACGTCGCGACGATCACGCTGAACAGGTACGGCGATTCGACGAACGGCGGCACCAGCAGCACCGCGCCCGACGCGCCGAGCGCAGTGCCCAGCGCACGATAGATCGCCTTCGAGCGGGTCGCGCCGACGAACGGGTTCGACACGATGTAGACGGTCGCCATCGCCCAGTACGGCCGCGGCAGTTCGAACGCGAGGCCGATGTAAAGCGCGAGCATGGCCGCGGCGAACGTTTTGACGGAAAACAGCCAGTCGCGGAGAGTGGGATAGACCATAAACCGTTACGCGGAATCGGCGTTGTGCGGCGCGGTGGCTCGTGCGCCGCGCTTGGTGGACTTGCGCGCCTTGGCGGTGCTGCGTGATTTGCCGGCCGTTTTGGCAGCGCTTTTGCCGCTCGTCCGTTTGACCTTGCTGGCAAGCGCTTCGCTTTTGGCGGGCTCGCGCTTCGCCGACGACGTGCGCTTCGTCGCCTCGTGCCTGACCGATTCCGGGCGCACCGGCTGCGCGCGTTCGTGACGCGTGTCGCGCTCGACGCTTCCAGGTTCGGCGCGTTCGGCGGCATCGGTCGTGAATGCGTTGAGCACGCGCAGGGCGGCTTCGAGATCGTCGCGCGATACGCCCTTGAGCGCCTGCGCGCGCAACGTGACCAGTTCCTCTTCCATCTTCGCGGTGACGGCGCGGCCTTCGTCGGTCAGCACGACGGTCTTCGCGCGGCGGTCTTCGGGATCTTCGTCGCGGCGCATCAGGCCGGCCGCGCACAACTGGTCGAGCAGCCGCACGAGGGACGGCCCCTCGATGCCGATGTGATCGGCGAGCGTGACCTGACGCACCGCCGAGCCGAGCCGGCTCGCGGTCAGAAGCGGCGTCGCGCACGCTTCGGATACGTTGAAGGCCGCGAGCACACCATGACTCGTGCGCCGCCACTTTCTGGCGGCGACGACCAGCGTGCTGCTGACGGTGCGGCGCAGGGCATCGAGATTCGACATGGCCGGTATTGTATTTCCAAAATATTCGTTAGCAAACTATTGAATTGGAAATCGTGGCCGAACCGGAGGAGTCTGCGGCGCGAATGCGACAGCGGCATAAAATCGGTGGCCAGGAGGTGGGCTTACAGAATTGTTGGGTATGCGGTGCGCCGCGATTTAATCGGCATCTCGATGCAAGTGGTCTACTTGATTTACTTGAGCTTGATTCAGGCGACCAGCCCGATCCGTATCGTGCGCGCCAGCTCGTCGAGCTGAAACGGCTTGCGCAGGATCGTGCAATGCTTGACTGCGAGATCGGCAATGTCGACGTCCGCATAACCGGTCGCCAGGACCACCGGTAGATCGGCACGAAGCTTGCGCGCCGCGGCGATCACGCCGATGCCGTTCATGCCCGGCATCGCGAAGTCGCGCAGCGCTTCGCCGACCTCGACGCCTTCGGTGCCGAGGCGGAACTGGCGGATCGTGCGTTCATGATGGTTCGCGCGGCTCTTGACGGCGGTTATTGCCGTCAGCACTTCGCCGTGGTGCTCGAAGTAGCGGAACAGCACGACCGCGTCGCTCAGATAACTGACGTCGACCTCGGTCTGCACTTCGCCGATGATGCCGTGCTGCCCGAGCACGAGCATCGTGACCACGCCCTGTTGATTCAGATAGCCGAGCAACTCGCGCATGTGCAGAAGCAGGTAGCGCTCGCCGGGCATCGCCTGCAAATAGGCGTTGAGGCTATCGACCGCGACATAGCGCACGTGCTCGGCTTCGACCGCGTTGCGCACGTCGCTCGACAGCTCTCCCGGCGAGATTTCCGCCGCATTGATCTGACGCAGCGTCAGCAGACCGCTGTCTACGTGCGGCGCGAGATCCATGCCGAGCGTCGCGCAGCGCGTGACCAGCGTGCTGAGCGTTTCGTCGAACACGTAGTACGCGCAACGCTCGCCGCGTTCGAGTGCGGCAAGCAGGCACGACACGACGGTGGTGGTTTTGCCGACCCCCGACGGGCCGATGATCAGCGAATTGGTGCCGGGGACGAGGCCACCGCCGAGCAGCGCGTCGAGGCCGGGTGTGCCGGTGCTCATCGGGCTCGTGCCGAATTCGCTGTGATGCTCGGCGGCGACCAGGCGCGGATAGACGCGCAGACCACCGGTGTTCAGCGTGAAGTCGTGATAGCCCTCGCGGAACTTGATGCCGCGCATCTTCGCGACGCGTAGACGGCGGCGGTTGCCGCCGTAATCGTGGGCAATGTTGTCGAGGCTGATCACGCCGTGCACGATGCTGTGAAGCTGAATGCCGGAGGTGCTGGCCGACGTGTCGTCGAGCAGCAGCACCGTGCATTCGCGCGTTGAGAAATGGTGCTTGAGCGCGAGAATCTGCCGACGGTAGCGCAATGGGTTCTCCGCCAGCAGACGCAGTTCGGACAGGCTGTCCAGGACGACGCGCGCCGGCTTCAGTTCGTCGACGTGCTCGATCACGTTGCGCACGCTTTCGCCGAGTTCGACTTCGGCCGGGTGCAGCACGGTCTGTTCGTATTGCGGCTCGAGCCCTTCTTCGGGCAGTTGCTCCAGGATCGTGAAACGGCTCAGATCCCAGCCGTGGCTCGCGCCGATCGCGAGCAGTTCAGCACGGGTTTCGGCCAGCGTGATGTAAAGGCCGGTCTGCCCTTCGTGGAGGCCCTTGAGTAAGAATTGCAACGCCAGGGTGGTCTTACCCGTGCCTGGCGCACCCTCCACGAGGTACATGCGGTTCGGCGTAAGACCACCGCCGAGGATGTCGTCGATGCCTTCGATGCCCGACTATATGCGGGCGGAGGCAGGGGCGGCGGTAGTGGTCGACATGATGGTTGAAATGACGTCGGCAGTGGCTTTCGATCGGGAGGGGCGCGCTGTCGCGGCCGGTATGGCGCGACGCAATTTATGTGCCGCCCTGCATTGCCTGCGTGCTCGGGCCTCGCGCGCATGGGCATGAAGCGTGCTGTTAAAGGTGGCTCGCTGTGAGCTTTTTTCAGCAGCACTTTGTGGAAGTTTCACGCACACCATGAAAACCTATCGACTTTCTGCTATCGCGCTTACCGCGGCATCGCTCGTTGCGCTGCTGCCGGTCGGCGCATCCGCCGACGATAGCCCCAGACCTTGCGGTGCGCTCAAACGGATCGTGGCCGCCGCGCCGGACGGCTTCGCCTCGCTGACACCCGACGACGGCAAAGGCGTTGCGCAACCTGATGGCGATGACGCGCAATGTTCGGCCGCGCATCGAAGTTTCCAGTGCACGTGGACGCCGCATCAGGCGGCGGGCTCGAACACGGATGCATTGGAAGCGGTCGCGGCCGACGTCGCGTCGTGCCTGCCCGATGCAACGCACGATCAGAATTCGCCGGGACGTCAGCACTTTTATCTCGGCGCGAAGGATCGACGCACCGAAATCACGCTGACGCCCGAGGGGTCCAACCGGTTGCGGCTCGTGGTGTCGGGCAGGTAGCGGGGGTGCCGTTCAGGCGGTGGCGGCCGGCCACCACGACCAGCCGCGTCGCGAGTGGCGTAATTCGACGACCGACAGCGGCGCGATCTCGATGCGACAGAACACGGCTGGCGATGCGCCGAGGGCGTGCACGATTGCCGCTCGCAGCAGAGTCGCGTGGGTGACTGCGACGATGGTTCGACCTTGCGCAGAGGCAGCGAAGCTTGCTTCGTTGACGGCATTGCATGAACGCACGTCTGCCTGCTGCGCGTCGAGCCACTCTCCAACCCGCTGCACGAGTTGACCGAACGATTCGCCGCCGGGCGGCGCGGCGTCGGGCTCGCGTGTCCAGGCGGCGAGTTCGCGGGGCGTTTCGTCGGCAATGTCCACGAGGCGCTGGCCGCGCCATTTGCCATAGTCGATATCCGCCAATGCGTCGGCAGGCGTGGCGCTCAGACCGAGCGCAGCGGCCGTTTCGCGCGCGCTGGCGGCGGGGCTGGTGAACACGGCGGCGTCGGCGGGAAGCGCGAGACGCGCGCGCGCCGCCTCGGCTTCGGCGCGACCGCGCGCGTCGAGCGGATCGTCGGCAGGGAAGCGGCCCGCGCGCTGCGCGGCCGTTGCCGCGTGGCTCACCAGTAATAGTCGCGTATCCATTCTTTGCGTTGGCGCTCCATTCGTACTTGCCTGCGTGGTTTCATCGGCGCGCGGCGCGCGTTGCGAGGTAGCCCTCGCCGTCACGGAAGCTGCAGTTTAGCGCGTAGAATAGTGGCGCTGCGAAGCACGGAAGCCGGTGAGAGCCCGGCGCGGTCGCGCCACTGTAATCGGCATTGCAATCCACAAGAGCCGAAAGCCAGACCTGAGCTTCGCACCATTCCTCTGCAATCGACTTTCGGGGCGCGTCACCCCAGGAGATGTCCATCATGACCGAAGCTGTTCTTGATCGCGCCGCGCAACCGGCGGCCCAGCCCACTCCCATTCCTTTGCGCGAACTGCTGCCGTGGGTCGTGTTCGGCGGCTTGCTGCTGTTGCTCGCGCTTTACTTCGTTGGTGCGGAACAGGGCGCGACGTCGCTCGTGCCCGGCATGTACGTGCATGAGTTCGTGCACGACGGCCGCCATCTGCTTGGCTTTCCCTGCCACTAACGGAGTTCGACATGGTAGGTAAATTGTTGGTGCGCGGGATGCTCGCGGGCATCGTCGCGGGCTTGCTCACGTTCGCGTTCGCGCGAATCGTCGGCGAACCACAGGTCGATCAGGCCATTTCATTCGAAGAAAAAGCGGCCGCCGCGCGCGGCGAGGCGCCCGAGCCCGAAATCGTGAGCCGTCAGACGCAGGCTGGCCTCGGCCTGCTGACTGGCGTGGTCACGTATGGCGCGGCATTTGGCGGCCTGTTCTCGTTGGTGTTTGCCTATGCGTATGGACGCGCGGGTACGTTGAGCGTGCGCGCGCTGTCCGCGTGGCTCGCGCTTGGCGCGTTCATCACGCTCGTGATCGTGCCGAATATCAAGTATCCGGCCAATCCGCCGTCGGTCGGTGATCCGGAGACGATCGGCACGCGCACGGGCCTGTTCTTTCTGACGATCGCGATTTCGCTCGCGACGATGGTGTTCTCGCTGAAGGTGCGGCGTCGCGCGGCGGCGAAGCTGGGTGCGTGGAACGGTTCGATCGTCGCAGGGCTCTTGTTCGTCGTGATCATCGCGGCCGTGCAACTGTCGATGCCGCTCATCAATGAAGTGCCGGCAGCGTTCCCGGCTGTGCTGCTGTGGAAGTTCCGCGTCGCGGCGATCGGCATGCAGGTGGTCATGTGGACGACGATCGGGCTGCTGTTCGGCGCGATGGTCGAGCGCAGCGCTTTTATGCGTACGAATGCGCGGGTGACGATGAAGTCCGCCTGATTGTGACGGTGACACGCGGCCGCGCAGGCGGCCATGTTTCGCGCGCAACGCGCGAGAATGGTTGTGGATCAAGTACTTGGCGCGGTTGTGGTGCGGTTATCCACAGCCTTGCGAACATTTTCTGTGGAAAAGCTCTTAACGGCTTTTCGCAACTCCACTCATCTCTCCCTTTCGCCGCGGCGCCCCGGAGAATTCAATTGGAAGCCTAACTAATTCAGGTTGCACGCGGCGCTGCTCAATTTTTAAGCTCTTCAACTTTTCAAAATAAATTGTGAGAAGGGTATTGACGCGTTGTCGAGCGCTCTCCATAATCCCGTTTCTCTGCTGCAGACGCAGCGACGCTAACGAAGCAGTGCCGGGTAGGAGTGGTTCAGGCGCGGCGGGTTTGGCGGACCGATCTTTAAAAACTAACAGCCGATAAGTGTGGGCGCTTGATGC
>NZ_JACHDK010000029.1:0-62619 GCF_014201005.1 Paraburkholderia lebeckiae
TCTACTTGTCGTTTCCCGGCCATTCTGCTCGCGCGCTCGTCATGACGCACGCCAGGTTACCAGGATTCATTGTAGAAATGTGGGTAATTGAAAGAGCGAAAAAAAGGCGTACTTCATCCATCTGTCAGTCAATAAGAAATCCACAAAGCTTTTGGTGCGAGCGCACAGCTTTGCCATCGCGGTTGCTCTGTACTTGTCTATGTTCGCGTGAGCCGCAGAAGTGTCAGACATTGCAAGATCTGAACGCATTCTACTGGACAAAAAGGAACCATTCTGTCCGCCCCATTTTGGCTGCTTGTAGTCCTCGCCTGACGTGCCTGTAAGGCTTACCTGACGCCGCCGTAGGGAAGCTAGAAGAACTTTTTTAGCAATTTGGCACAAAGGTTCCTTTTTGACCGCCTCTAGACGAAGGGTTGACAGTGTTTCGTAAATTGAAGTCGACGACCGTCACCGATAGATCGGGGCGATCTGTGCGTGCGGGGTCCGCCCGAAAAAGAATCAGAATTTTTGACACTTAAACCTGTGATTCGAGTGCTGTCCGCTCAAAAAAAGAAGTACGGAATTGACCGGTCCGGAGAAGAAGATGGACGACAAGGGTTTGGCGGGGGAAGTGTTTAGCGCGATGATCGACTCGCGTGTGAAGTTGCACCGTGAACCGGTGTGCAACGTCACAGGCAGCGAAAACGTGCTCTATCACGAGTGTTCCGCGACAGCGACTGATGCCCGCGGCAACGAATTGAATCCGGCTCTTTTCATGTCGGCGCTTGAGCGCATGTCGCTCGTCCGTCTGTTCGACCGGTACGTCGTCAAACAAGCCATCGCGGCCTTGCGCGGTTCTGCCACTCTGAGGCTCGGCATCAACATTTCCGTTCAGAGCGCGGTCGCAGATGTCGTGTGGCATGCGATTTTTCATCTGCTCGAAGAGGCGCCCGAAGTGGCGCAACGGCTGGTGATCGAATTTCCGGAGCCCGCCTGGTTCGACGCCCATGACAACGCACAGCATTTCGCATATCGCCTCAAACAGGCCGGTTGCAGGATCGCGATAGACAACTTCGGAATCGAAACCGCTATCGGCATCCGTACGCCTGACATCATCAAAATCGATGCGTCCTTCGTCGCCGCTGCCCGCCACGGCGAAAAACACGTTGCCCGCCTCGCGCGATTAGTACGCCTCGCAGCAGAGCAGGCTGACGATGTAGTGATCCAGGGCGTTGATGAGCCGATGGATTTACTGCACGTCCACGAGTGCAGGACGAAATGGGCCCAGGGTCATTTCGTCAAGGCACCTGACGCCCTGAATTGGGTTGCCAGTAACTTGCAATTGTAGTTTTCGATTTAACAACTGGAACTACTAATCGCCTTGGCGAGGGATGTCCATGCGGAGATGTGCCTGTGTCGATGTTTAAAGAAAAACCTTTGAAAGAGGCGGGCTGAAGATGAACATAAGTTATCGAACGATCTGGAATGAATCGTTAGGGGCTTTCGTCGCGGTGTCTGAGCTAGACACCGCGCACGGGAAGGGGAATGGTGGGGTCACGAGCAGCGTGGTGAAGGACGTGCCATATAGAGTGAATGGCGTGCCGCTCACCATCATGGCCGTTGCAATGACGGTTATGTTTGGCGGCTCGTTGATGAATGCAGATGACGCCGAAGCGCAAACCGTCAATATTCCTGGTACGGGATGTACTGACGCGACGACAACCGGAGCGTTTCTGACTGTCGGAGTTGGCTGCGGCGTAACCGCTTCGGCATCTGGTGCGACTGCTGTCGGTGCAGACTCCACGGCATCAGGCACGAACGCTACAGCGGTCGGTATTTTTTCGACAGCTTCAACACAAGGTTCCGCAGCTTTCGGTACAGCGTCACGGGCAACAGGTCTGAACGCCGTTGCGTTCGGCTCGGGTTCGCGGTCAAGCGGAACTGCCAGTTCGGCTATTGGTATGGCGTCGAACGCCTCGGGCGACGCTAGCGCGGCCATCGGCCCGAGTTCGAATGCTATCGGCAACAACTCGCTCGCGGTCGGCTCTATTGCCACAGCATCCCAGACGCAAGCGGTTGCGCTGGGAATGCAGTCGTTGGCTTCTGGAGTCGGAAGCATGGCGCTTGGCGCAACTGCGACCGCGAGCGGAGCAAATGCAGTCGGAATCGGGTCTACAGCTACCGCTTCAGGCAATCGGGCCGTTGCGCTTGGTTACGGTTCGACAGCTTCAGGTATCAATTCTTTTGCGTTCCTGGGAACTGCATCGGGCACCGGCTCTATGGCTTTCGGCAATAGTTCTACAGCGTCCGGCACAATGGCAGCACTGTCGTTGGGTAATTTCTCTACGGCATCCAACACCAATGCGTCTGCTTTCGGCGTGTTCTCCATCGCAGCGGGCGCAGCCTCGACCGTCGCAGGGTCGGGTGCATACGCAAAAGGCGACTTCTCAACGTCAGTAGGCGCTAATGCAGGGGCTGACGGATTAAATAGCACTGCCGTTGGCAGAACAGCAAGAAGTGTCGGCGATGATTCAACAGCTTTGGGCGAAAAGGCCACGGCTTCAGGTGCCGGTTCGATGGCATCCGGTTTCGGCGCAATAGCTAACGGGGCGAATTCATTTGCGGGTGGCACAAACGCAATTGCGGGCGTAGCCGGTAGCACAACAATCGCTAACGATGTCGCGCTTGGCAACGGTGCTTCGGCTGTCGGAGGAAATTCGGTTGCAGTCGGCACGTCGTCTACGGCAAGCGGTGTCGGTGCGATGGCAATCGGTCAGGGCGCAATCAGCAGCAACACGAATTCCGTCGCTATTTCCAATGGCGGGGCGGCGACTGGAATCAATGCGGTGGTCATCGGCACGAATTCCACGGCAGCAGGCACGAACGCCACGGCAATCGGCGCGGCGGCGGTTTCGGCGGCCGCGCGGGCAGTGACTATCGGTTCGGGAGCTAAAGCGAACGGCACGGATTCCTTTGCAGCAGGAACCAATTCGGTCGCGGGCATAGATAGCAACACAACGATTATCAATGACCTTGCGCTCGGAAACACCGCATCGGCTGTCGGCGGAAATTCCGTAGCAATTGGCACGGCGTCGGTCGCTTCAGGTGCTAGTGCAATGGCACTCGGTCAGAGCGCAACCGCTGCGAACGCCAACAGCGTTGCATTGGGAACCGGTTCGGTTACGGCTGCTGCGAACCCCACGCCGAGTGCATTAATCGGCGGCAAGTCGTATGCGTTTGCCGGACCTGCGCCGACGAGCGTCGTTAGCGTTGGCGCAAAAGGCGCTGAGCGTCAAATCACGAACGTGGCCGCAGGTCGCGTTACAGGCGCGAGCACGGATGCAATTAACGGCTCGCAGCTTTTCGCAACGAATTCGGCAATTGAAACTCTCTCGACTTCTACATCGACGGCTGTATCGAGCCTGAGCACAGGCGTTTCGTCGCTGAGCACTTCTGCATCAACTGGCATTTCTTCACTCAGCGCTTCGGCTTCGACCGGTTTGTCTACGGTCGCGAGCGGCGTAGGCTCTCTTTCGACCGGGCTGTCCACTACAAATAGCAATGTGTCGTCGCTTAGCACGGTCGTGTCCACAACGCGCACGCACTACGTCAGCATCAACGACAACGGCACGCAGCAAGGTAACTACGCGAACGACGGCGCGAGCGGCGTAAATGCAATTGCCATAGGTACAAATACCACGGCAGCGGGCGCAAGCGCGGTGGCTCTCGGCGATGCAGCGAACGGCGCAGCATCAAATTCGGTCGCGATTGGTCAGAAGGCGACGGCAACAAATCCGGGCGATGTGGCTTTGGGTTCGGGTTCAGTAACTGCGGCAGCGAATCCGACTTCGAGCGCAACTATCGGCGGAAAATCGTACAGCTTTGCGGGCGCAGCCCCGAAAAGCGTCGTCAGCGTTGGCGATAAAGGTGCTGAACGGCAAATCACGAACGTTGCGGCAGCCCAACTGAACGCAAATTCGACGGATGCCGTCAACGGTTCGCAGCTTGACGCGACGAACCAGGCAGTTGAATCGCTTTCGACAAGCACCTCGACCGGAATTTCGAGCCTCAGTACTGGCGTGTCGTCGCTTTCAACGGGCGTGAGTTCCTTATCGACTGGCGTGTCGTCGTTGAGCACGGGTCTTTCTTCGTTGAGCACTTCCGCGAGCACGGGCCTTAGCTCTTTGAGCGCGTCCACTTCGACGGGTTTATCTACCGTGACGAGCGGCATCGGTTCGCTTTCGACCGGCTTGTCCACGACAAACAGTAATGTGTCGTCGCTCAGCACTATCGTTTCGGCGAGCAAATCACACTACGTCAGCATCAACGATAACGGCACGCAGCAAGGCAATTACGCGAACGACGGCGCAAGCGGCGTAAATGCAATTGCTGTCGGCACGAACGCTACAGCGGCAGGCGCAAGCGGTGTAGCGTTGGGCGACGCAGCAAATAGCAGGGGCGCGAATTCGGTCGCGGTGGGCGCAAAAGCAGTTGCGACAAATGACGGCGATGTCGCCCTGGGTTCGGGTTCGATCACTGCCGCAGCGAATCCGACAGCGAACGCCACCATCGGCGGAAACACTTACGCGTTCGCAGGCGCAAAACCAGCGAGCGTCGTGAGCGTCGGCGCAAAGGACGCGGAGCGTCAGATCACGAATGTTGCAGCGGGGCGGCTTGCCACAGACAGCACGGACGCCGTGAACGGTTCGCAATTGAACGCAACGAATCAAGCTGTTGATTCGCTCAGCACGTCCGCGAGTACCGGAATTTCTAGTCTGAGCACGGGCGTATCGTCACTTTCGACCGGTGTTAGCTCACTGAGTACTGGCCTGTCTTCCCTGAGCACTTCGACTTCCACGGCAGTTTCTAGCCTGAGCACGGGCGTGTCGTCGTTAAGCACGGGCGTTTCTTCATTGAGTACCGGCCTGTCGTCGCTCTCGACCTCCGCGTCGACGGGAATTTCATCGCTCAGTACCGGCGCGTCGCAATTGTCGGGTTCGATTTCGACCGTCGCTAGCGGGCTCAATTCGTTGAGCACTTCGACATCCACGGTGAGCAGTTCGCTGTCTACCGGCCTTTCGTCGTTGAGCACTTCCGCATCGACGGGAATTTCGAGCCTCAGCACGAGCGCATCGACCGGCATCGGCAGTTTGTCCACGGGTCTGTCAACAACGAATAGCAATGTCGCTTCGTTGAGCACCGTTGTTGATGCCAATAAAACGCACTACTACAGCGTGAACGACAACGGCGTTCAGGGAGCAAATTACGACAACAAGGGCGCAACCGGCGTAAATGCAATTGCCGCAGGTGTCGCTGCATCGGCAGGCGGTGCAGGTACAACGGCAGTCGGTTACAACTCGCAGGCGCTGGCGGATTCGAGTGTGGCAGTCGGCGATAGCAACACGGTCGCAGCGACTGGCGGTCCTGGTTCCGTAGCGATTGGTTATAAATCCCAGGCGCTCAACGGTAGTGCAGTCGCAATCGGAAATCAGCAAACCGCAAGTGGTGATGGCGCAGTTGCAATCGGCGATCCGGGTTCGTCGTCAGGTACTGGCGCAGTGACGGTCGGCGCAAACAATAACGCGAACGGAACGGGCGCAGTCGCAGTCGGCAATTCAAACAGTGCGACGGGTACGGGTTCACTTGCCATCGGCAGCACTTCGACTGCTGCGGCGGATGGCGGGATTGCATTGGGCTCGGCTGCTGTCGCGACGAATGCAGGGGACGTTGCACTCGGCAGCGGCTCTGTTACGACGGCTGCAAATCCGACTCCGAACGCAACGATTGGCGGAAACTCCTATAACTTTGCAGGCCAAAATCCAACGAGTGTAGTCAGCGTCGGCGCGAAAAATGCGGAACGTCAAATCACGAACGTTGCAGCGGGTCAACTCAATACGGACAGCACGGATGCCGTAAATGGTTCGCAGCTTAATGCGACGAACCTCGCGCTTGATTCGGTTTCGACAAGTACCTCGACGGGAATTTCTTCGTTGAGCACCGGTGTTTCTTCATTGAGCACGGGCGTTTCTAGCCTCAGTACTGGCGTGTCGTCACTGAGCACAGGCGTATCGTCTTTGTCCACATCGACTTCGACCGGCATCAGTTCCTTGTCGAATTCGGTTTCGACGGTCGCAAGCAATGTGGCTTCGCTCTCGACGGGCGTATCGTCATTGAGCACGTCCGCATCGACTGGCCTTAGCTCTTTGAGCACGTCCACATCGACTACCGCGAGTTCGCTTTCGACCGGTTTGTCCGGAGCGGTCAGCAACATCAGTTCGCTTTCGACGGGCGTGTCGTCATTGAGCACGGGCGTTTCGTCGTTGAGTACGTCCACGTCCACGGCAAATAGCTCGCTGTCTACCGGCTTGTCCGGTGCCGTCAGCAACATCAGTTCGTTGAGCACTTCGACATCGACGGCAAATAGTTCGCTTTCGACGGGCCTGTCCGGCGCTGTGAGCAATATCGCATCCCTCAGCACGAGCGCATCGACCGGCATCGGCTCACTTTCGACGGGCGTCGGTAGTCTCAGCACGGGCGTTTCGTCGCTGAGCACTTCGGCTTCGACAGCAGCAAGCTCGCTCTCGACGGCAATTTCCGCAAGCAAAACGCATTACTACAGCGTGAACGACAATGGCGTTCAGGGAGGGAATTACAACAACGACGGTGCGAGCGGCGTAAATGCAATCGCTGCGGGCGTCGGTGCTGTAGCACAAGGAAATGCATCGGCGGCAATCGGTTACAACACAAGCGCGCTTGGTGATGGCGCAGTTGCAGTCGGAAACAGTGCACAAGCAAACGGAACCGGTGGCGTTGCAATCGGACAGAATTCGGTTTCGAGCGGCAACGACTCGACCGCGTTGGGCCATGGCGCGACAGCATCCGGCGATGGCGATGCAGCCTTCGGAAATAACGCATCGACATCCGGAAACAATTCGGTTGCAGTCGGCAGCGGCGCGGTTGCTTCGACCGATGGCGCAATAGCGTTTGGCGGCAACGCGCAGGCAAAGACGCAAAATTCAATTGCTATCGGAAATGGCGCAACCGCATCGACTGCAAATTCTGTTGCGCTCGGCAACGGAGCTTTGACGAAAAATGCCGTTGCGACTTCGAGCGGCACAATCGGCGGCACGACGTACCAATACGCGGGCACGAATCCGACAGGCGTTTTCAGCGTGGGGACGAAGGACGCAGAACGTCAGGTGACGAACGTTGCAGCCGGTCAGGTGAACGCGAGCAGCACAGACGCGATTAACGGCTCGCAATTGGACGCGACGAACCTCGCTGTAGATGCACTTTCGACAAGTACCTCGACGGGAATTTCTTCGTTGAGCACCGGCGTGTCGTCGCTGTCCACGAGCACGAGCACGGCAGTTTCTAGTCTCAGCACCGGCGTTTCCTCGTTGAGCACGGGCGTATCTTCACTCTCGACCGGTTTGTCGTCGCTTAGCACTTCTGCATCGACGGGGATTTCTAGCCTCAGCACTAGCGTGTCGTCGCTTTCGACGGGTGTTTCTTCGTTGAGCACAGGCGTGTCGTCCCTTTCGACCGGCGTGTCCTCGCTCTCGACTTCTGCAAGCACCGGTATTTCCTCGTTGAGCGCTTCGACAAGCACTGGTCTTTCGACGGTCGCGAGCAATGTGGCCTCGTTGAGCACAGGCGTAAGCTCACTTTCGACTGGCGTGTCGTCGCTCAGTACCGGCGTTTCGAGTTTGAGCACTTCGGCTTCGACCGGCCTGTCGTCACTGAGCACTGCAACTTCGGCCAGCCTGTCGACGATCACGAGCGGCATCGGTTCCGTGTCGGTATCGACTTCGACGGGCCTGTCTACCGTGACGAGCGGCATCGGTTCGCTTTCGACCGGCCTGTCCAGTGCAACGAGTTCGCTGTCTACAGCGATTTCGGCAAGCAAGACGCACTATTACAGCGTCAACGACAACGGCGTCCAGGGCGCGAATTATGAAAATGACGGCGCAACGGGTGTAAATGCACTCGCGGCAGGCGTAGGCGCAACCGCAGCTGGTGCAGCAGGCGTTGCAGTCGGAAATACTGCGAATGCGACGGGCGCAAACTCAGTGGCCGTTGGTTCGGGCGCTGTTGCGAAAAATACCGGCGATGTAGCTTTGGGTTCGGGTTCCATCACTGACGTTTCGCATCCGACTGCAAGCGGTACGGTCGGCGGTGCAACGTATCAATATGCAGGTGCAAATCCTTCGAGTGTCGTTAGCGTCGGCGCTCCGAATGCGGAACGTCAGATTACCAACGTTGCGGCAGGCCAGGTCACGCAAAACAGCACGGACGCAATTAATGGTTCGCAACTGTACGCGACGAACACGGCAATCGATGCGGTCAGCACGTCCACGAGCACTGCGGTTTCTTCGCTGAGCACGGGTATTTCGTCGCTTTCGACTTCCACCAGTACCGGTTTGTCCACGGTAACGAGCGGCATCGGCTCACTCAGCACGGGCATTTCTTCGTTGAGCACGTCCGCTTCGACAGGTCTGTCAACGGTGGCGAGCAATGTCGGTTCGCTTTCGACTTCGACTTCGGCGGCGGTATCGAGTTTGAGCACCGGAATTTCGGGCGCCACGAGCAGCATCGGTTCGCTGAGCACGGGTATTTCGTCGCTCTCGACCTCGGCATCGACCGGAATTTCGAGCGTCAGCGCAAGTGTCTCCACCGTCGCGAGTGCAGTTGATTCGTTGAGCACGTCCACGAGTACCGGTTTGTCCACGGTAACGAGCGGCATCGGTTCGTTGAGCACGGGCGTAAGTTCCCTTTCGACCGGTATGTCATCGTTGAGCACGTCGGCATCGACGGGAATTTCGTCGCTCTCGACTTCGGCCTCGACTGTCGCAAGTTCGCTTTCGACAGGCGTAAGTTCGTTATCGACGGGTCTTTCGACTGCGGTCAGTGACATTTCTTCGTTGAGCAGTTCGACTTCGACGGGGCTCAGCACTGTGACAAGCAGTGTCGGTTCGTTGAGTACCGGCGTGTCGTCGTTGAGCACGTCTGCATCGACGGGCATGAGTTCCTTGTCCACATCGACTTCGACTGCAATCGAAGCCGCAAAGACGCATTACTACAGCGTCAACGATAACGGCGTGCAGCAAGGCAATTACGCGAACGATGGCGCGACAGGTCTGAACGCAATTGCGGCAGGTACGAACGCCACAGCCGCGGGCGCAAGCAGCGTTGCAATTGGCGACGGCGCAAATGCTGCAAACGATAATTCGGTTGCAGTTGGCGCAGGCTCGATTACCGACGTTTCGCATCCGACTCCGAGCGCAGTTATCGGCGGCGCGACGTATCAGTTCGCCGGTGCAAATCCTGTCGGCGTAGTGAGTGTTGGTGCGCCGGGTTCGGAACGTCAAATCACGAACGTCGCGGCGGGTCAAATCAACGCGAACAGCACGGATGCAATCAATGGTTCGCAGCTTTATCAAACGAACCAGGCGATTGATTCGCTGAGCACGTCCACGAGCACGGGAATTATTTCGCTCTCGACAAGCACATCGACGGCTGTATCGAGCCTGAGCACGGGCGTATCGTCGCTGTCCACCTCGACTTCGACGGGCTTGTCCAGTTTGAGCACCGGTCTTTCGACTGTCGTCAGTGACGTAAATTCGTTGAGCACTTCGACTTCGACAGGCTTGTCGTCGCTCTCGACATCCACGAGCACGGGACTTTCGTCGTTGAGCACGTCCACGAGTACGGGCCTCAGTTCGTTGAGCACGGGTCTTTCGACGGTCGTCAGCAACGTCGATTCCCTCAGCACGTCCACGAGCACGGCAATCGGTTCGCTCTCGACCTCGACTTCGACGGGACTGTCTTCGCTCAGCACTTCGACTTCGACGGGTCTGAGTTCGCTCAGCACCGGCGTTTCGTCACTGAGCACGGGTCTTTCAACTGTGACGAGCAGCGTCGATTCCCTGAGCACTTCCACGTCGAGCGGCATCAGCAGCTTGAGCACCGGGGTGTCGTCGCTTTCAACGGGTCTTTCGACTGTGACGAGTAACGTCGATTCGCTTTCGACCTCAACTTCGACTGCCATTTCGTCGTTGAGCACATCGACTTCGACGGGCCTGTCCAGTTTGAGCACGGGCGTTTCGAGCCTTTCGACTTCGACATCGACAGGCATCAGCAGCCTGAGCACGGGCGTTTCGTCGCTGAGCACTTCGACTAGCACCGGAATTTCGAGCCTCAGTACGGGCCTGTCTACCGTTGTTAGCAATGTCGATTCGCTTTCGACATCGACTTCGACGGCTGTATCTAGTCTGAGCACGGGCGTTTCGTCACTGTCTACTTCGACTTCGACCGGAATTAGCAGTCTTAGCACGGGCATTTCGTCGCTAAGCACTTCGACTTCGACGGGTCTCTCGACTGTGACAAGCAGCGTCGATTCGCTCAGTACGTCTACGTCAACCGGCATCGGCTCTCTGTCAACCGGTCTGAGTTCGCTCTCGACAGGTCTGTCCACCGTGACAAGTGGAATCGATTCGTTGAGCACTTCGACTTCGACGGGAATTTCGTCGCTCTCGAGTTCGACTTCGTCCGGAATCAGCAGCTTGAGCACCGGTGTGTCGTCGCTTTCGACGGGTCTTTCGACTGTAACGAGCAACGTGGATTCGTTGAGCACGTCCACGAGCACGGCAATCGGTTCGCTCTCGACGTCCACGAGCACGGGCATTTCGAGCTTGAGTACCGGTATTTCGTCGCTGTCCACTTCGACTTCGACAGGTATTTCGAGCTTGAGCACTGGACTTTCGACGGTCACGAGCAATGTGGATTCGCTTTCGACTTCGACTTCGACTGCAACGAGTTCGCTCTCTACTGCAACGAGTTCGCTTTCGACTGGCGTGTCGTCGCTCAGCACGTCCACGAGCACCGGTTTGTCGTCGTTGAGCACTTCGACTTCGAGCGGACTTTCGACTGTGACGAGCAGCGTCAATTCGCTTTCGACGGGCCTGTCCACGACGAACAGCAATGTGTCTTCGCTGTCCACGGTGATTTCGACCCTGAAACCGTCGCACTACTTGAGCATCAACGATGACGGTGTGCAAGGCGGGAACTACAACAACGATGGTGCAACAGGCACAAATGCTATCGCTGTTGGCGTGAACGCGACTGCCGGGGGTACGAACTCTTCGGCTTATGGCAACAAGGCAAATGCTGCCGGAAACGCCGCGACGGCGGTCGGCTACAACGCGAATGCCACCGGCGTGAATTCGAGCGCTATGGGTGTCGGTTCGACTGCATCCGGAGATAACGCAACTGCGGTTGGTGCGGGTGCCATCGCGAGCGGGCGCAATTCCGTTTCGCTTGGCAAGGATTCGGTTGCGGATGAGGACAACACCGTTTCCCTCGGTTCGGCTGGTAACGAACGTCGCCTGACGAACGTCGCGCCGGGTATCAATCCGACCGATGGCGTGAACATGTCCCAACTGCAAGGCGTGCAGAACAGCCTGAACAACAGCATCAATTCCGTTGCTCGCAAGGCATACGGCGGCGTTGCTGCGGCTACGGCTCTCACGATGATTCCGGATGTCGATCAAGGCAAGACGCTGTCGGTCGGAATTGGTGGGGCGAGCTATCAGGGCTACGGTGCGACCGCAATCGGCTTCACCGCACGCATTACGAGCAACTTGAAGGTTCGGGGCGGTGTGGGCATCAGCAGCGCAGGTAGTTCGTATGGCGTAGGCGCGTCGTATCAGTGGTAACGCCTGGTTGATGCGTTGAAAAGTGCGCGGGACGGATCTCACAAGGTCTGTCCCGCGCAGAAAAAAGCCGATCAAAAAACGAGGAAAAAATGTCAGCAAAAATTCTATTTGTTGCTTTCGCCGCCGCATTGCTCGCGGCGTGTTCGTCGCAAGGTCCGACCTGGAATGCGTATCGGGTCAGCATGCCGAACGGTCAGCAGGCGTACCGCGTCGATTGTCATGGTCTTTTCGAAGGTCAGGCCGCGTGCTTTTCTCAGGCGAAAGAAATCTGCGGCAAAAAGCAGATGCAGCCTATCGAGCAGGTTGCGCCTTTGGGCGACGATCAAAACCCGCGTGACGTGCGCATTCTCACTTTCCAATGCGCGACGCCGCCGCAACCTGCGCAACCCGTTGTAGCGAAGCCTGCGCCTGTTCCTGCGCCTATTGTTGCACCGGTTGCTCCACCGAAACGCATCACGCTCGACAGTGACGCGAATTTCGACACGGATAAATCGACGCTGAAAGCGGAGGCGCGCGAAAAACTTGACGTTCTCATTGAAGCTGCGAACGGGACGGTTTTCAGGGCGATCACCATTAACGGCTACACGGATTCGACTGGCTCCGTTGAACACAACCAGGACCTATCCGAACGGCGCGCGCAGTCGGTAGAGAAGTATCTGCGCGATCACGGCTTGAGGGCGGAGAAATTCAACGTGCACGGCTACGGCGAAAGCAGTCCGGTCGCGAGCAATGCGACAACCGCAGGCCGTGCGAAAAATCGGCGGGTGGACATCACGCTCGAATGAAAAAATGCTGCACAGGTACTACCGCAAATGCGCTGTTCGCGCGAGCGTTCGAATGAACAACGACGCTCGCGCATAAAAAGAAATGAGCACGCTTTAGCGCGAAAGGACCAACAGACTAAAAAAGAGGGAAAACGGGAAATGAAGATCGGGATTTCTGTGCTCACGCACGCGGGGCAGAGCATATGGGAAAACGGGTTAGGGCAGAACATCTTTTACTTTGTGCAACTGCTGCGCGAGTTGCCTTTTGTGACAGATATTGTGCTTCTGAACTGCGGCGATCAGCCGTGTTTGCCGCCAGAAGCCGAAGCACTTGCAAGCGGCGTGCCGCTCGTCGCCCCGCGTGAGCTGGCCGAACTGCCGGATGTGATTTTCGAAATGGGCGGGGGCCTCGATGTCGAATGGCTCGACTACGCTCGCGCGCGCGGTTCGAAAGTTGTCTTTTTCTGCTGCGGTCAGCCGTATGTGGGCCTGATCGAACCAAGCGTTTTCAAACGTGACGGCTATTTCTCGCGCGCCACACGTTGCGATGAAATCTGGATTCTCGGCAAGGATCGTGCGTTGATTCCGATGATGCGCACGCTGCATCGCTGTCCGGTTGTCGAAGTGCCGTTTCTGTGGGACAGCACATTTATCGAGCAGCGAATCACGGCCGTCGAAAAAGCCGGACTCAAGTTCGGCTACGAATCGCGACCTGCCCTTGGCGAGCCGATACGTCGCAGTCTGAGCGTGGCCGTGTTTGAGCCGAACATTTCAGTCGTCAAATGCTGCGTGATTCCAATGTTGATCGCTGAAGCAGCCTTCCGCGCGGAACCGGATGCCGTCACATCCCTGCACGTCTTGAACAGCGTGCAGATGCAGGAACATCCATCGTTCTCCTTTCTGCTCGGCTCGATGGATTTGAACCGGCAGGAGCGTGTGCGGCTCGATGGGCGGCACGATTTCGCTGGCTTCATGAGTCAGCACGCCGATGCCGTCATCGCGCATCAATGGCAGAACGACCAGAACATTTTGTACCTCGATGCGCTGTACGGTGGGTATCCGCTTATCCACAATTCGCCGTGGCTCGAAAGATACGGCTACTACTATCCGGATTCAGACATCGAAGCCGGGGCGGCGCAGCTTCTTCGCGCCCGCTCACACGACGCGCACCACAAATATTACTTGCAGCGTTCGCGCAGCTTCCTCGCGTCGCTGTCACCACATGCACCGCCCAACGCTTCAGCGTACGCGCGGCTGCTGCTCGCCCTGACTGCCAGAAAGGCGGGGGTGGCAGTATGAAAAAGCTAAAGGTCGGCGTGACCATTTATCTGCGTCAAGGCCAGCAGTCCATTTGGGAAAACGGCATTTTTCAGAACTGCTATTTCCTGGCGATGCTGCTCAAGCATTCGCCCAACGTCGAAGCCGCGTACCTGGTCAACGGCGGCGACGGCGATCCGGCAGCAGCAGCGCAATTTCTCGAATTCGCACCTGTGCCCGTAATCGACCTCGATACGGCGCGAGAAAAGCTCGACGTGATCGTCGAACTGAGCGCGCAGCTTAATCCGGATTGGGCGCGCAGTTTCTGCGAAAAAGGTCGTCATGTCATCGGCATGCGCGTAGCAAATGATTACGTGATCGACATAGAGCGAATGATGTTCGGTCTGCCGCATGGAATGCTCGTGTCAGGCACCCCCTACAGTGCAATCTGGACGTTGCCTGCGTTCGAAAGAACCTGCGCGAGCTATTACGAAACGGCACTGCGTGCGCCAGTGAAGGCGATGCAACACCTGTGGAGCCCTGCGCTTGTTGAGCGTGCGGCAAATGGTGCGTTCGGATACAAGCCGGGTCGGTCGAATTGGCGGCTCGCCGTGCTCGAACCGAATATCTGCATGGTGAAAACGTCGCATATTCCGATGCTGCTCGCAGACCTTGCGCATCGGCAGCAACCGGGCCTGATCGACTACGCGCGTTTCTTCAACACGATGCATCTGAAAAATGATGCGCAGTTCGTCGGTTTTGCTCGCAGCCTCGATCTCGTCACGCAGGGCCGCGCGACATTCGAGCCGCGTTTGCCGGTCCACGAAATTCTCACGCAGCAAGCGGACGCCATCGTTTCGCACACGTGGGAGAACACACAGAACTACGTCTATTACGAAGCGCTGCACGGCGGTTATCCGCTGATTCACAACTCGGATTTGTTGGGCGGCTGCGGCTATCGGTACGGGGATTTCGATTGCGAAGGGGGAGCCCTCGCGCTGCGTGAAGCGTTCGCCGTTCACGACGCAAGCCTCGATGACTACAGGGCAAAAGCACAGGCATTTCTCGCGACGCTCGATCCGCTTGCGCCCGCAAATATCGAACAGTACAGCGCGGCAATCGCGGCGGTCGTCACTGCCTGAACCGTTTGACCTTATAAAAAGTAGGAGGGAAGTATGAATCGAAAATTACGAATCGGTATCACGATTGGGCTTCACCACGAAGCTGAAAGTCTGTGGGTCAACGGCATCAAGCAGAACGCGCTGTATCTGGCGAAGCTGTTTCAGCATTCGCCGCTGCGTCACGAGGTAACGCTCGTCAACACAACGAACGTGGCCGTTACTTCCGCGCTGCCGTGGGATTTGAACCGCTTCCCCACACGTGCGTTCGCGGATGCAAAAGACAGGCTCGATGTGTTGATCGAGCTGGGCGGCCAGATCAGCAACGAGCAGACGGCCTATCTCAAAACACGTGGTACGAAGATCGTCAGCTACTGCTGCGGGCCTGAATACGTGCAGATGACTGAGGCAATGATTTTCGGGCGGCGTCTGACCGATCACGTTTTCATCAACCAGAACTATGACCAGGTTTGGGTGATTCCCCAGGTGATGGGGACAAGCGCAGGCTTTCTCGGCGTGCTGCGGCGTCATAAAGTCGTCCCTGTGCCTTTCGTGTGGGACTCGATGTGCCTCAACATGCGTACAGAAGAAATGCCGTTCGCAGGCGAATACAGGCCGGGTAAGGGGCCTGCACGCATATCGATCATGGAACCGAATATCGACGTGCTGAAGTTCTGCCTGAATCCGCTGCTGATTGCAGAAAGTGCGTATCGGCAGGTTGGCGAAAAACTCGGCTACGTGCACGTGACGAACGCAGAACATCTGGCGCGCTCGTGTCCTGAATTTGTCGGCATCGCGCATTACCTGGAGCTGGTGCGCGACAGCAAGGTCAGCTTCGTTGGCCGTCATGACACGCCGCAATTTCTGGCTGAGCATACGGATATCGTCGTGTCGCATCAATGGGGCCTCGCGCTGAACTATTTCTATTTCGATGTGGCCTGGAACGGATATGCGCTCGTCCATAACGCGCATCTGTGCAAGGAAGTCGGATACTTCTATCCGGAAAGCGATCTGGATGCAGGTACGCAGCAGCTTGTGGACGCGATAAAAAACCATAACGGCAATTGGGAAACGTATCGCGCCCGTCAGCGCGCAGCGATCAAACCTTTCCTTGCCACGCACGAACCGCTTATTGCCCGTTACGACGAATTGCTCGCGGCGCTAGTCGCGGCCTAACCAGAAAACCACACGTGAGAAAAACACAGATGAGGAAAACACAGATGAGGAAAACACACATGCAAAACGTACGTACCCCGCGCGTGATGGGTTTGATGGTTCTGGCAATCGTCGCGGCTGGACTTCACGTGCCGACGGCGCTCGCAGCTTCTGATGATGCCGTGGCGACGGTCAACGGCGTGGCCGTGCATCGCGTCGAATTAGAGGAAGCGATGACAGGCCGTCCCGAAACGATGCGACCGGAAATTCTGCAAGGGCTCGTTGCGCGTGAATTGCTGCGTCAGGCAGCGGAGCGCGAAGGCTTGGGCAACACGGAAGCGGTTCGCGCCGCAATGCAGAAAGCGAAAATCGATACCGAAAATCGGCTGTACGTTGCGCGGCATCTGTCCGCTGAACCGGTCACGGATGCCGAGGTGCGCCAACGCTATAACGAAATCATCAGCGAACTTGGGCCGTATCAGTATCAGCAAAGCCAGATGGTGTTTGCCGATGAGCCGACAGCACGATTCGCGTTGATGCTGCTTCAGAACGGCAATTCGTTTGATCAGGTCGCCGCACGCACGCAGGCCAGTGCTGTGCAAACGGCATGGGTCAGCTTCAAAACTCCGATCACAGAAGGTCACACGCAAAGTGTGCCGGTGCCGCTCGCGCATGTTATCGCGACGTTGAAGACCGGGGAAATCACGCGCACGCCTGTTCGCGTCGGCGACAGCTTTATCGTTGCGCGCCTCAACGATCGACGCGCTACGGTGGTTCCGTCTTATGACGAAGCACGCGAACCGATGCGCAAAGCGATGCAGGGCAAAAAGAACGATGACGCTTTTGCAGGGCTGATTGGTCGGCTTGCGGAGAAATCGGCCATCCGTCCGCAACAGACTTTCCGGAGCGCATCGAAATGACGCTGACACAAGTGACGGGGAAGCAAGTGACGGACGCGCAAATGAAATGGCTCGGTGATGTCGAAAATAAAATCACGCGCAGCGATCTGATTGGCGCGTCACGACTGCTCGATGCGCAGCGCGCGATGGAGTCAGATGAGCCGATAGTGTTGATCGCGTGCAGCCGCTTGATGATTCTGCGCGGGCGGCTCGTGCAAGCACAGCAACTGCTCGATCAGGCGCTCAGCATCAAACCGGACAACGTAGATGCGCTTGTCGAACGTGCGCGCGTGGCGATCAGGTTCGGCAACGATGCCGATGCGCAGGAATGGTTTCAGCGTGCGTGGAGCACCGGCGCGCGTGGCGATGTGTGGCTCATCGACTGGTTTGATTCTTTATCGCGCATGGGGCGCGGCGATGACGCGATAAATATCGCGATCATTCTTTGTGAGCATTTCGGCGCCGATGCCGGGAACTGGTTTCGCCTCGGGCTCGCGTATCAGCAGACGCGACGCCATGCGCAGGCGCTCGATGCATACCAGAAGGCCCTCAGCCTGGACACGAAATTGCCGATGCTGCGCAACAACCTCGGCGCTGCCTATCTCGAATTGAACCGGTACGAGGAGGCGCGTCAGCTTTTCGAAGCGACGCTTGCTGAAGACCCGGATCACGCCTTTGCGTGGACAAATCTCGCGTCTGTGCTGCTCAAAACCGGCAAGCTCAATGACAGCCTGGTCGCAGCCGAACGGGCGTGCGCGCTCGCGCCGAATCTCGTCAGCGCATTGCAGACATATTCGTACGTGCTGCGCGAGTTGCAACAGTTTTCCGCTGCACTCGAAATCGCGCAGCGGGCGTTGACCTTCAATCCGGAAAATCCTTCACTGATCTGGACTATCGCCATGCTGCAATTGCTGCTCGGCGACTACGAAAACGGCTGGCGAAATCACGAGGCGCGCTGGAGCGGTTCGCCGGAACTGCGTGATGTCGTGCCGAATATCCCCGCGCCACGTTTGAACGGCGAAGCGCTGAAGGGTAAAACGATTTTCGTTTGGGGCGAGCAGGGGCACGGCGATGCATTGCAGTTTGTGCGTTTTGTCCCGGCTGTCGCTGAATTCGTGGAACAGCAGGGCGGCAAGCTGGTTTATTGCTGTTTCAGCAGTCTGCAAACGCTTTTTGCACGCAGCCTCGGTGATGAAGTGCCGACAATCATTCCGCACGATCAGCGTCCGCTGCCGCATTTCGATTTTCATTTGCCCGTGGGCAGTCTGCCTTTTCTACTCGGTGTGACGCTCAACGATTTGCCCGACGAACCGTATCTGAAAGCCGATCCGCAGAAGGTTCAGACGTGGAGCAAGTATCTGCCGAACGACCGGAAATTGCGTGTTGGCCTCGCGTGGAGCGGCAGCAAAACGCATCAGCGCAACGGACTGCGTTCGGTCGATCCGCTGAATTACGCACGCGCCTTTGCAGGCATGAGCAATGTCACGTTCGTGAATCTGCAGATGGACGCGGAAACGGACGTGCAGCATCTGCGCGGCGCGGGCCTGACTGTCGCCAATCCGGCTGCGGAATTCTCATCGTTTGACGACACAGCGGCAGTCGTCAGCGGCCTCGATCTCGTCATCACTGTGTGCACGTCGATTGCGCATCTGGCGGGCGGCCTGGGCGTGCCTACGTGGGTCCTGCTCGACGTTAATCCGCATTGGGTCTGGATGACGGACCGCACGGATAGTCCGTGGTACGCAAACACGCGCCTTTACCGGCAATCCACATACGGCGACTGGACGCCTGTCTTCGAAGCGCTGACGCGCGATCTTGCTGTGCTCGCGCTCAGTCACGAAACGCAGGTTGAGCAAACGGAAAATGCAATGGGGAGCCTGCATTGAAACGGATCGATCTTTCCGCCGCACTGAGCGCGTGCGCTGACGACCTCGTTCGTCAAAAAATCGCGATGAAAATCGGACTGCCTGCGCTGACCATCGCGGACGTTTTCAGCCGTGCCGGATCGATTCTGATTGCCGCGCTCGCGGCGCGATCATCGGAAGGGCGCGAGGAAACCGTCATGGTATTCGGCGCGTTGATGTCGCGCGATATCAACCCGCGCATTGACGACGAGTGCGCAAAGCTGGTCGATACGACCGGTCAACTGAAAGAGCTTGAACACGCGGGCTTCACGTTCGTGGCTCACGCGACCGGCAGAGATGCGAGCGTGCTGAGTGATCACGTCGCCACGCAAATTGGCGTACCGGAGCAGGCTACGTGCGCATTGACATGCATTTGCGCCGCGATTCTCGGCGGATTAATCAAGCATCACCTGCTGATCGAGCAGGCCGATATTTCGGAATTGCCGGGGCTGTTCGCGTCGCAGCTTGCGACGATTGCGGACCATCTGAATGAAGGATCGATAGATGCGCTCGGCTACCTTCAACCAGATGTGCAGGTTTTTCTCGACAGGGTATCTGCGCGACTCGCGGTTGTAGCTGCGGACTTCGAACCGCAGCGGCCACGCGTGAGCGCTGAACGCGTGAGCGCATCAAGCGCCAATGAAGAAGCAAAACCGGCGCAGCAGCCGCAAGTTCCGCCGCACAACCGTTTCGAAGCCGGGAAAGTGTTCGTGAACGACATCCGCTTCACGAGCACGATCAAACCGTCTTCATCAATTGCCGCAGCACTCGCTGCTGCGAAAGACGAAAAACCGCGATCAAGGCGCGCGTGGAAAGTGTTCGCGCTGACTACAGCGTCCGTGCTGATCGCGGCTTTCGTGTGGATGAAATGCTATCACTGGCCGGAAGTCGTTTCCTTCGTGAATCAGCTGGCAAATTCGACGCAGCACGGTAGTTCAGGGGTATCCGGTCCTGTCTCGTCAGGCGTGCGCGTCGTGAGCAGCAAGTAATTTTTTAATCAAGGTTTGGCCCTCCTGTCCCGGCGACCCTCGTAAAGCCGGGGCATTTTCGGTCGGCGAGGTTTGTTCGCCTCGCCGACTCTTTTTTGGATCAATCGTCAGGCGTCTGTTCTTCAGGCTCCTGCAATGTTTTTGGTGCTCCGCTCGGTCGCACCACAGGCTTCAAATGCGGCCCGATGCGCGCAAGTGTCGAGCGAGTGCATGCGAGCAGCTCGGCGTTGCAGTTCGAGCCGGATCGATTCTTTGGGAGACGTTGCGGAAGCAGGAGGGATATCGTCCCTTGATATCGACTCCATATGGTCTATATACAAGCAGAGTGATTGTTGAAACCGGCAAGGAATTGGCAATGGACGACGCTACTTTCGGGGAGCAATCAGGTCCAGATGGAGACGCCGGGCTGCATTGGTCAAGCAGCGTCACGGTGACGATGCGTGTGAACGGCCAGCCGCGGGTCGCAATGGTGAACCCGCGCGTCACGCTGCTGGACTGGTTGCGCGAAGACTCGGGTCTCAGCGGCGCCAAGAAGGGCTGTAATGAAGGCGCATGCGGTACCTGCACCGTGCTGGTCGACGGCAAGCGGATGAACAGCTGTCTGACGCTCGTCGTGCAATGTGACGGCTGCGAGGTCATCACTGTCGAAGGTCTGGCCGCCTCCGACGGGACGCTGCATCCGGTACAGCAGGCATTTATCGAGCACGATGCCTTTCAGTGCGGCTATTGCACGCCCGGGCAAATCGTCTCCGCGGTCGCCTGCATCGCTGAAGGGCACGCGACCGATGAGGCGAGCGTTCGCGAATGGATGAGCGGCAATCTGTGCCGCTGCTCTTGCTATCCGCAGATCGTGGCGGCCGTGCTCGATGCCGCCGGCGCGGCCGGGGACGAACGATGAAAAACTTCGAGTACGCGCGTGGCGCAACCGCGCAACAGGTAGTCGCGTCGTTGGCGGCGGGCAACGTGGCGATCATCGCGGGCGGTACGGAGCTGCTCAACTGGATGCGGCTCGGCATCGCAGCGCCCGATCGCGTCATCGATGTCGGTGGACTCACAGGTCTCGTTCGTATTGTGCGCGAGCGTGACGATCTGGTGATCGGCGCGCTGACGGACCTGAACGTGATCGGTGAAGACGCGCTCGTCGGCGCCCACGCGAGCGCGCTGGCTCAAGCCTGTCTGCTCGCCGCCTCGGCGCAGGTGCGCAACCGCGCGACGCTCGGCGGCAATGTGATGCAAAAGACGCGATGCGCTTATTTTCGTTCGGAAACGCCGTTGCCATGGGGCTGCAACAAGCGCAATCCCGGGTCGGGCTGCCCCGCGCGCAACGGCATCAACGAACGGCATGCAATTTTTGGCTGGACCGATGCATGCGTCGCGGTTCAACCGTCCGATCCGGCGGTGGCACTGGCTTGTCTGGATGCGACAGCTGAGGTCATCGGGCCGAACGGCGTTCGAATGATCAAGATGACGGAGTTCCACCTGACGCAGCAGGAAGCGGCCGGCATGGGCGGCGATGCCGCCCGGCTCGAGACGAGACTGGCTGCCGACGAAGTGATCGTCTCCTTTCACATACCCATCCGCGCGGACGCACGATCCGCCTACGTAAAAGTCCGCGAGCGCGCCAGCTACGAATATGCGCTGGTCTCGGCAGCCGCATCCGTGGAGCTCGATCGGGATCGCATCGTGTCGGCGCGCATTGCACTTGGCTCGGTGGCGCAACGCGCGTGGCGCCTTCCAGCCGCGGAGGTGTCGCTGGCCGGGCAGGCGCCGAGCAAGGAAGTGGTCACGCCGATTGTCGACGCGGCAATGAGCGACGCCCGGCCGCTCGCTCACAATGGCTACAAGGTGACGATGGCGCGCAATGCCGCGGTGCGTGCGTTACTGACGGCAGCAGGGCGAACATGAGCATCGGCACGGCGGTCTCCCGCGTGGAAGGCCTGGCGAAGGTCACGGGACAGGCGAAATTCGCGGCTGACAATACGCCGCCCGGCACGCTTCATGCGGCGTTGGTCGGCGCGCCCGTCGCGTCGGGCCGGCTGCTCGACGTGGATGCCACCGCGGCACTTGCCTTACCGGGTGTGGTGCGGGTGCTTACCGCGCACGATATGCCGCGATTCGGTGCGGTGCAGCCGCCAGCGGCGGTGCTCGCACTGCCGTTGCAAAACGACGCGATTCGGTACGAAGGCGAGCCGGTCGCAATCGTGCTTGCGGAATCCATCGAGGCGGCGGAAGCCGGCCGCGATGCCGTGCTTGTCCGTTGCGAGCGCGACGACCCCATCCTTCCCGGCACCGCGACGCGCGAGCCGCCGCCCGAGCCACGCATGCTCGGCGACGATCTGGAAATGGGCGACGTCGATGCGATTCTCGGAACCGCACAGGCAAGCGTGGCGGCGACGTATATTCAAGCCGCGCGTCACCACAATGCGATGGAGACATCGGGCACCGTTGCGCGATTCGAGCACGGCAAGCTCACGCTGTGGGATGCGGTTCAGGCGAGCGAGAATGTGCCGCTTGTCGTAGCCGCGGCACTCGGCATGAGGCCGGACGACATTCACGTGATCGCACCGCACACGGGCGGCGGGTTCGGCTCGAAGGGATATGTGTGGCCGCACCAGATTCTTGCCGCCGCCGCGGCACGCGTCGCGGGGCGGCCCGTGAAGCTTCATCTGCGGCGTCACGATCAGTTCGTCTGCGTCGGCTATCAGCCGTGGATGAAACAGGACATCAAGCTTGCGGCAACGGCGGACGGCCGGCTCAGCGCCATCGATCACGAAATCGTCAATTCGAGCGCGATTGCGGACACGCACCTGGAGCCCGCAAGCGAAGCAAGCAAGACGCTTTATGCGTCGCCCGCCATTCGCACCAAGCAGTGGCTGGAGCGGCGCAACATCAACGTGCCCACGCCAATGCGCGCGCCGGTGGAAGGTCCGGGGCTATGGGCGCTCGAAAGCGCGATGGACGAACTCGCCGTGGCGCTGAAGATCGATCCGCTCGATCTACGACTGGCGAATTACGCCGAGGTCGATCCGCATACGAACAAGCCTTGGTCCTCAAAAAAGCTTCGCGAGGCGTATGAGGAAGGCGCGCGGCTTTATGGCTGGCGCACGCGCGGCGAGGCGCCACGACGAGACGGAGATTGGCGCATCGGACATGGGATGGCGACGAGCTCAATGGGCAATTTCCGCTTTCCCGGCGGGGCGCGCGTGCGCCTGAGGTCCGACGGCACGGCGCTGATCGAGGCGAACACGCACGATATCGGCACCGGCACGCAGACGGTCTTTTGCCAGATCGCGGCCGAAGAGCTGGGCTTGCCGATCGAGAAAGTGTCGATTGTGTGGGGCGATACCAACCTTCACCCGGCGAGTCCCGTCTATGGATCGAGCGCCACGGGCAGCACGGGAAGCGCGATCGCACTGGCTTGCCGGGAAATCAACGCGAAGCTCGATGCGCTCGGCGGGAAAGACGTTCGCGCGAGCCTGCGGCAGGCTAATCTACCGGAGATGGTCGCGGACGGCGCGTTCACGCTTCCGGGTGGCGCCAGCTTCAGCGCGGACGGCGACGGTACGCCATACGCGATGCGGACGTGGGGTGCGATCTTTGTCGAAGTAGGCGTCGATCCCGAGCTTGGCCTCGTGCGCTTGCGCCGGGCGGTGGGTGCCTATTCCGCGGGCCGGATTATCAATCCGAAAACGGCGCGAAGCCAGATGACGGGCGCGATCATCTGGGGTTGGGGCAAGGCGACGATGGAAGAAAGCGTGCAGGAGCCCAATACCGGTGGCTGGCTCGCGAAGAATCTGTCGAACGTGGCGGTCCCGGTGAATGCGGACATTCCGCTCGATATCAAGATCCACTTCGTCAGTGAGTATGATCCGCATGCAAGTGCGATCGGTACCCGCGGCATCGGAGAACTCGGCGCGACCGGCGTGGATGCCGCAGTGGCCGCAGCCGTCTACGACGCCATTGGCTTGCGTGTGCGCGACCTGCCCATTTTGCCGGGCAAGATACTGGCAGGCCTTTCGAGTCAGCACGCCGCTGCGGGATAGCAATGCGGCTCGGTCGTGAGTTGAGTGCTCGTCGCGGTTAGCGATGACGCCGCGCGCAGGAAGTGCACGGCTACCTCGAATGAAGAAAAATAATGGATAAATGAAATAATGCCATTTTTCTTCATGGAACGAAAACCCTATCATCGCTGCCAGTCCTTGCATCGTTCCTCGCACTTTTCATCGGAAGGCAGCCCCAATGGTCACGACACATAATCTCGGCTTCCCGCGCATCGGCGCACAACGGGAACTCAAGTTCGGCATCGAACGCTACTGGAAGGGCGAATCGTCGCGCGACGAACTGAAGGCGCTCGGCGCGCAACTGCGTGCGCGTCACTGGAATGATCAACGCGAGCTCGACCTCGCGCCGGTCGGCGATTTCGCGTTCTACGACCAGGTGCTCGACATGAGCTTCACGCTCGGCAATCTGCCAGCACGCGTGCAGGGCTTTCATGGCGACAAGCTCGACAATTACTTCCGCGTCGCGCGCGGCCGCTCGGCGCAGGGTGCCGAGGAGCACGCCGCGTGTCGCGGCGGCGTCGCGGCCGGCGAAATGACGAAGTGGTTCGATACGAACTACCACTACATCGTCCCCGAATTCACGGCCGATACGAAGTTCAACCTCGACACGTCCGGCTTCCTCGAACAGCTGCGTGAAGCGCGCGAGCAGGGCGTGAAGGCGAAGCCGGTGATCATCGGTCCGATCACGTATCTCTGGCTCGGCAAGGCGAAGGACGACTCCGACAAACTTGCGCTGTTGGCTCGCATCATGCCCGTCTATTGCGCGCTGCTCGACTATTTCAAGGTGATGGACGTCGAGTGGGTGCAGATCGACGAACCGGTGCTCGTCACCGAACTCGATCCTGCATGGCGCGACGCGTTCGTGACCGCGTATCGAGGCTTCGAGGAACGCGGCGTCAAGCTGCTGCTGACGACGTACTTCGGGCAACTGAAAGAGAACCTCGAACTTGCCTGCGGCTTGCCCGTCGACGGTCTGCACATCGACGCGATCAACGCACGCGACGAAGTGGCGGTGGCCGCGCGAAAGCTGCCGGCGCATAGCGTGCTGTCGATTGGCGCGATCAACGGCCGCAACATCTGGAAGACCGATCTGAACGCCACGCTCGAATGGCTCACGCCGCTCGCGCGGCAGCTCGGCGAGCGCCTGTGGCTCGCGCCATCGTGCTCGCTGCTGCACGTGCCGGTCGATCTCGCGAGCGAAGCAAAGCTCGATCCGGAAATCCGCTCATGGCTCGCGTTCGCGCTGCAAAAGCTCGACGAATTGAAAGTGCTCGCCACCGCACTCAATGGCGGCCGCGACAAGGTCGCGAATCAACTCGCCGCCAATGCCGCCGCGATTGCCACGCGCCGCGAGTCGCCGCGCGTGAACAACCCGACGGTGAAGGCCGCGCTGGCGCGCATGGACGCGAATGTCGGCAATCGCCAGCACGCCTACGCCGAGCGCGCGGCGAAGCAGGCCGCGCTGCTCGAACTGCCCGCATACCCGACCACGACGATCGGCTCGTTCCCGCAGACGGCGGAAATTCGCCATGCTCGCAGCCAGTTCAGGCGCGGCGCGCTCGACGAGGCCGGCTATCGGCACGCGATGCGCGAGGAAATCGAGCGCAGCGTGCGCGAACAGGAAGCGTTGGGTCTCGACGTGCTCGTGCACGGCGAAGCCGAACGCAACGACATGGTCGAGTACTTCGGCGAGCAACTCGACGGCTACGCGTTCAGCCAGTTCGGCTGGGTCCAGTCGTATGGTTCGCGCTGCGTGAAGCCGCCTGTCCTGTTTGGCGACATCAGCCGTCCGCGGGCGATGACGGTCGAGTGGATCACCTACGCGCAGTCACTGACGAACAAGCCGATGAAGGGCATGCTCACGGGTCCCGTGACGATCCTGAACTGGTCGTTCGTGCGCGACGACCAGCCGCGTTCGGTGTCGTGCTACCAGCTCGCGCTCGCCATCCGCGAAGAAGTGCTCGACCTTGAAAAAGCCGGCGTGCGCGTCGTGCAGATCGACGAAGCCGCGCTGCGCGAGGGTCTGCCGCTGCGTCGCGCGCAGTGGGGCGAGTATCTGCGCTGGGCGGTGGAATCGTTCCGTATCGCCGCGAACGGCGTGCGGGACGAAACGCAGATCCACACGCATATGTGCTATTCGGAGTTCAACGACATCATCGCGTCGATCGCCGACATGGATGCGGACGTGATCACGATCGAGACCTCGCGCTCGGACATGGAGTTGCTCGACGCGTTCGACGACTTCAGCTACCCGAACGGGATCGGCCCGGGCGTCTATGACATCCACTCGCCGAACATTCCGACCCAGCAACACATCGTGCAATTGATGCAAAAGGCGGCGGAGCGCATTCCGGCGCAGCGTCTGTGGGTGAACCCGGACTGCGGTCTGAAAACGCGTCAGTGGGCTGAAGTGATTCCCGCGCTCACGAACATGGTCGCCGCCGCGAAGATGCTGCGCAGCCGGCTTCAGTAAAGAGCGAGCGAGCCGTCGATTGCTCCGCGGCGGCTACATGCCGCCTCCACCGCTCACGTAACCACAGTTCAATCGCGCCAATACCGACGCCAACCGTATTGGGCGTTCAACGTGGTTGATACACTTTGAAAATTCCTCCGCCCGGCTGCTTGCATCGCCAGTGCAAGCGTCACAGCGAGGCGCCTGCTTGCCCGCCACGCAACGGTCTCGCGCGGGCTGGACCCGGGAACGCTGATTGCGTGTTGACCATGATGGCCGCGGTTAACCACGGTCACCCGCAATCTCACATAGGAGAACGTCATGTCTTCGGACAAGAATTCGAATCGTCAGCCATCGAATCCAGCGCAGCCCGGCCGCGACAGCGGACAGCAGCAACAGAACCAGACTCCTCCGACGCATCAGGGCGGCCAGCGGCAGCCCTGAGCGCGATGAGTGACGGCGTGCCCAGGCGTCGTCGCTCGAAAAAAAGGACTTCCCGGAGTAATAGCGCCGCTAATGGCGGATCGTGACTACGAAGGCGACGTGGAAAAACTACACATCTATCTGTTCGGCGCGCACGATGCGGTTCGGCACGAGCAGGCGCTGATCCGGCTCGACAAGGCCGGCTACATGGTCACGCTCGCGCGGGTCGTGGTCGAGGATCTGCCGACCTATGCGCAGGCGCGCGAACGCCCCGAGCTTCAAAGTCTGATTCGACGAATCGCGCCGCGCGACACGCTCGTCGTGCTCGAGGTGGCCGCGCTCGGCTGCAACGCGCGCGACATTCTCGCCACCGTGATGCAGTGCCGGAAGGCTGGCATCGCTCTGCGTTGCGTCGAAGTCGGCCATACCGACCTGGCCGGGCGTCCCGAGCCTTCGGCACTGAAGGCGTTGCGCGCGCTAGTGCGGCTCGACGCCGCGTGCCGCAGCCTGCGCAGCCGTGACAGTCTCGCGGCCGTTCGCGCGAGCGGGAAGCACACAGGCAGACCGCCGTCGCTTTCCGAGCAGCAGCGCCAACGCGTGCTGCAATCGCTCGGCAGAGGACAGTCGGTCAGCGAGGTCGCGCGGCGCTTCGGCACTTCGCGTCAGACCGTGATGCGCATTCGCGCGGACACAGCAGTCGTGTAGAAATGAACAACGCGGGCGGACGCGAGTCGCTGAGCGTCGATCTGGTCGATTGCCCGGCGGATCGCCTCGCCACCATCTCGGCCGCGTTGAGTTGAAGGGTATAAGCCTTGCTCGATCGTCGGCACCTTGATGGAGGAGAAGCCGATGTCCAACGATCGCTTGACGGGCGCGCCGGGCCGCGACTCGCAAGAGGAAAACGACACGTCCGCGGAGCCCGTGTCGCAAACGCGCCGCAAGGTGGTGCAAAGCGCCGGGTCCTTTCTGGACGCCGTT
The DNA here is from genome assembly GCF_014201005.1 of Paraburkholderia lebeckiae. Lineage (NCBI taxonomy): Bacteria > Pseudomonadati > Pseudomonadota > Betaproteobacteria > Burkholderiales > Burkholderiaceae > Paraburkholderia > Paraburkholderia lebeckiae. The sequence continues at coordinate 27,697 of NZ_JACHDK010000029.1, forward strand.
GCAAGTCAGCGGCGGGCAGACGATGAAGAACCTCGAAAATTTCGGCGCCAACACGCCGATGGGACGTCCGGGCCAGCCGGCCGAAATCGCGCCAATTTATGTGGCGCTGGCGATGTCGCGCGCGAGCTACGTGACCGCACAGGTGTATGGCGCGACGGGCGGCGAGGGGCCGCCGTGATCGCGTGAAGAGCGGCGCCGCGACGGCGGCATCGCTGCGCCGCTGGCTCAATGAAGGCAAGCGGACGTGACTGCGGCGCCGTCCATGCCCGCAGACGGCGGCGTCTGCTGACTCGCCTCGATGCGCGCGCGAAAATAACGCGCGGTGCGCGGCAGCCCTTCGTCAAGCGACGTGCTCGGCTGCCAGCCGAGCAGTTTGGTCGCCAACGAGATGTCCGGCTGTCGATGCCACGGATCGTCGGCCGGCAGCGGCCGTGTTTCGAGCGGCGACGCGGAGCCGGTCACCGCGACGATGCGCTGCGCGATCTCGCGCATCGACACTTCGTGCGGATTGCCCAGGTTGACCGGGCCGCCTGGATCGTCGGCGCAGTTCATCAGCAGGATGAAGGCGTCGATCATGTCGTCGACATAGCAGAACGAACGCGTCTGCGAGCCGTCGCCATAGATGGTCAGCGGCTCGCCGCGCAGCGCCTGCATCATGAAGTTCGACATCACCCGGCCGACGGCCGGATGCATGCGCGGGCCGTAGGTGTTGAAGATGCGCGCGATGCGGATCGACAGACCATGCTGACGGCGATAGTCCATGAACAGCGTTTCAGCGCAGCGCTTGCCTTCGTCGTAGCACGAGCGCGGACCGATGGGATTCACGTGGCCCCAGTAGTCTTCTTTCTGCGGATGGACGAGCGCGTCGCCATACACCTCGCTCGTCGACGCCTGGAAAATCCGCGCTTTCACCCGTTTGGCGAGCCCGAGCATATTGATCGCGCCATGCACGCTGGTCTTCGTAGTCTGCACCGGATCGTGCTGGTAGTGGATCGGTGACGCGGGGCACGCGAGGTTATAAATTTCATCGACTTCCACGTACAACGGGAACGTTACGTCGTGACGCATCAGTTCGAAGTTCGCGCAGTCGAGTAGATGCGCGATGTTGTCCTTCGTACCGGTATAGAAATTGTCGACGCATAGCACGTCGTGTCCCTGCGCGACGAGCCGTTCGCACAGGTGCGAGCCGAGAAAGCCGGCGCCGCCGGTGACCAGAATGCGCTTGCGGGTAAGTTCTTTCATGGTGCGTGATCCTGTGGTCGGACCGCATGAACGTCGAAAAGCAGCGTGGCATCACGCCGTGACGTGCAGCAGCGCGTCGTGCCAGTCCTGCGCGAATCGGTCGATATGAAAGCGTTCGAGCGCCGTGCGCCGCGCGTCTTCGCCGAGCCGCCGCGCTTCGCCGGGATCGCGCAGCAGCCCGAGCATCGCGTCGACGAGCGCGTCGACGTCGGTATGCACGAAGCCGTTCTCGCCGTTGCGGATCACGGTGGCGAGCTCGGTCGTGGCGAGACCGACGATCGGCAGGCCGATCGTCATCGCCTCGACGATCGCGAGGCCGAGGCTGGTCCAGCGGATCGGATTGAAAAAGAAGCGGTAGCGCGCGCTGAACGCGGCCAGATCGAGGTTGCCGATCTCACCGATGCCGTTTAGCCGCTGTGCGTCCATCCCGACGAGATCGAGCGGCACGCGCGTGCGCGTTTCGCCGAAGACATCCGCGCCGAGCCGCCGGCCGCGCTGCGCCAGATGTGATTGACGACCACGATGCCGCGCTGCAGTTCGCCGTTGTAGCGCACGCCGTCGGGCACCACGACGCCATGCTCGATCACGCGCGTCGGCGTGACGCCGCTGTCCCACATCAACCGGTTGAAGTGCGTGACGTGGACCAGCAGCGTGCCGGGATCGTCGACCCAATGCCATTGCTCGAACGGGTTCTCCTGCGGCGGGTCGTGCATGCCGTCCGGCGATGCGCTGTTTCCCGACCCGGCGCTCAACGCGCAACGCAAGCACGTGCTGAACCGCTGGTGTGGCTTCCTGAGCGGCCCGCATTCACGCGAGCATTTAAATACGTCGTCGCCCGACGGCTAGTTCAGCCCCGAGGCCGACAAACGGATCGGCCTCGCCCAATTTGTTTGACGATCCGGCGGTGGGGCAGGTGGCGTGCGTGTTTGCCGGCATGGCGGACGTGTCGTCGTGCATGATCGAGGCGCTGCCGCGAGCGTCGCGTCGCGCAACGCGTCGTCGTCGCAAAGCAACGGCTAGACCCGTTGCGTCCCGCCAAGCCGCTAGTTCAGCCGCGCAGTCGCGCGCAAATGCTCAGCAGGTCTTCGAGAACCACCGGCTTTTTCAGGTGCGCGTCGAAGCCCGCGTGTTCGGCCGCACTGACGTCCGCTTGCTGTCCAAAGCCGCTCACCGCGACGCAGATCACGGACTTCATCGTCGGCATGCCGCGCAGCTTGCCGATGAACTCCATACCGTCCATGCCCGGCATCCCGATGTCGGAAAGAATGATATCGGGCGCGTTGCCGTTGATCATCGTCAACGCTTCCTCGCCGCTCGTCGCGGTCCGCACTTCGGCGCCCTCGCTTTCCAGCAGCAGCCTGAAGGTTTCGACGGTCGCGGCGTCGTCGTCGACCATCAGGATGCGCGTGCCTTTCAGCGGCTCGGCGACGACTTCGATACCCGCACCCGTGCGGGTGGCGAGCCGATGGGTGGGCAGCGTCACCGTGAACGTCGCGCCGCGGCCGACGCCGTCCGACTCCGCGCGCACCGCGCCGCCGTGCAGGTTGACCAGATCACGCACCAGCGCGAGGCCGATGCCGAGGCCCCCGCGGCGCGAGCCCGGATCGCGGCTCTGCTGGAACATCTCGAAGATATGCGGCAGCAGCGACGCCTCGATGCCGATGCCGGTATCGCTGACGCGCAGCACGGCCTCGGCGTGATCGTTGACCTGCAACGACACCCGGATCGAACCGCGCTGCGTGAATTTCAGCGCATTACTGATCAGATTCCACACGATCTGCTCGATACGCGTGAGGTCCGCGTGAACGATCACAGGCGCATCGGTGATGTCGACGCTCAACGCGACGCCGCGCTGCGCCGTATCGTGCTGCACCGCGCTGCACACGCGCTGCACGATCTCGCGCATGTCGACCACGGTGCGCACGACCGACAGCTTGCCGGTGCGCACGCGCGAAATGTCGAGCAGATCGTCGATGATTTGCGCCTGGCCGATCACGGTGCGGCGAATCGTATCGGTCGCGCGCGACACGTTCAGGTTCTGCCGCGTTTCCGGCGCACGCGCGATCAGTTCGGCGCTCGCCGAAATCAGGTTCAGCGGATGCTTGAGCTCGTGCGATACGACCGCGAGAAATTCGTCGCGGCGCCGCTGCGCGTCGCGCTCGCTTGCCGCGCGCAGCGTTTCGACATGGGTGCCGCGTCCCGAGGTCGGTTCATTCACATATTCGCCGAGATCGCGCGTGATCTGCGCAAAGCCGCTGATGCCCGGTTCGTCGAGACGGGACAGCACGCCGCTCGCGAAAAAGCGCGTGCCGTCCTTGCGCAAATGCCAGCGCTCCTCTTCGGCGCGGCCATTCAGACGCGCTTCGGCGAATTCGCGTTGCGCGACGTTGTCGGCGCGGTCCTCTTCGGTGTACAGGATGTCGGCGGACTGGCCGATCATATCGGCTTCCGTATAGCCGAAAATCCGTTCCGCGCCCGCGTTCCAGCTGTTGATCACGCCGTTGTCGTCGAACGTGATGATCGCGTAGTCGCGCGTGCTTTCCGCGACGATGCGCATGCGCCGCTCGCCTTCGCGCAGCCGGTCTTCCGCCTGACGCCGCCCGGTGATGTCGATGAACGACAGCACCGCGCCGTCGATGCGGTCTTCGGTCGTGCGGTAAGGCACGAAACGCGCGAGATACCAGCGCCCGTCGTTGCTCTTCAACTCGCGTTCGATCAGGCGCAGCGAGTCGAATGCCTCGGCCGCGTCGTCGGCGAGCTTGTCGTATTCGAGGCGGTGCGTGATGTCGAGCAGCGAGCGGCCGATGTCCGACGGAATGATGCTGAAGACGTCGGTTGCACGCGGCGTATAGCGCTTGATGCAGATGTTGCGGTCGACGAAGATCGTGCCGATGTCGTTCGCGGCGATCAGATTGTGCAAGTCGTCGTTGATCTTGCCGGTTTCCTCGACCTTCGACTTCAGCTCCGCGTTGACCGTGGTCAACTCCTCGTTGATCGATTGCAGCTCTTCCTTGCTGGTTTCGAGTTCCTCGGTCGCCGAGCGCAGTTCCTCGTTGATCGCCTGCAATTCCTCGTTCGATGCCTTCAGCTCCTCGGTCGAGGTTTCCGACTGCTCGATGGTGGACTGCAACTGTTCCTTCGTGCGTTGCAGTTCCCGTTCGAGCTGACTGATGATCGGGTCTTTCTGCACGTCGGCCGGCGCCGTTTCGGCGTTCGCCACGCTGTCCTCGACCTCGTCGAACAGCACCAGCACGAAGTCCGCGTTCGCTTCCGGATCGTGCACGGGCCGCGCGGTCATGTTGACGAAGTACGACCGGCCATCGCGCTCGATGCGCACGCGGCGCGCTTCGACGCTGCGGTTCGTGTGCAAGGCCTGATAGATCGCGGTGCGCAGTTCCAGCCGCAGTTCCGGACGCACGACCGCCACGATGTTGTGCGACGGCTCGCCGCCGGAATACTGCAGAAAACGCCCGGCGCGATCGGACAGATGAACGATTTCGGATTCGCGGCTCACCAGCACGCTGGGCGGCGCATATTGCTCGACGAGCCGCTGATGCAGATCGCCGAACGAAAAGCGCCGGCGCCCCGGCGGCTGCACCGTGGTCACGACAGGCCGCGAGCTCATCGTGCCGGAAATCGCGATCGGCACCGGCGTATCACTGCGCACCGCCATGTTCGCGCGATAGATGCGGTTGCGCTTGTCGACCACGGTGAACATCGAGCTCACGCCGTCGGCCGACTCCGAGCTGCCGAGGAACAGCACGCCGCCGGGACGCAGCGCGAAGTGGAACATCTTCAGGATTTCGATCTGCGCTTCGCGGTCGAGGTAGATCAGCAGGTTGCGGCAGCAGATCATGTCGAGCCGCGAGAACGGCGGGTCGCTCAGCACGTTATGGTGGGCGAACAGCATGTGTTCGCGCAGCTCTTTCTTGATCCGGAAATGCGCGGCGTCCCTCGTGAAGAACTGGCGGATGCGCGCCGGCGTCAGGTCGGCGGAGATCGAGTCCGGGTACACACCGGTGCGCGCGAGAGAAATGGCGCGCTCGTCGATGTCGGTCGCGAATACCTGAAAAGACACGCCCTCGGGCGACTTCAGCGAGCGTTCCTGCAGCAGTATCGCCAGCGAATAGGCTTCTTCGCCCGTCGCGCAGCCCACCGACCACACGCGGATGCGGTCCTGTTCGCCGCGGTTTTCGAACAGGGGCGGCAACACTTCACGTTCGAGCACGTCGAACGCTTCCTTGTCGCGGAAGAAATTGGTGACGCTGATCAGCATGTCCTGCAACAGCGCCTGGGTTTCTTCAGCGTGCAGATGCAGATAATCGCGATACGCCTGCAGATCGGTAATGCCGTTGACTTGCAGGCGGCGTTCGATACGCCGCAGAACCGTGGCCCGTTTGTAATGTCGGAAATCGTGTGCGGTGCGGGTGCGCAGAATCACCATGATTTCGCGCAGCGCGCGCTCGGCCGACTCGTTGACCGTGTCTTCCTCGGGCTCGTCCGCCTCCGCGGCCGGCAGATGGATTTCCCGCGCGGTGGACCACAGATCCATCAGCCGTTGCGGCATCTCGGCCGCGGTCATCACGAAGTCGGCCATGCCGGTCGCGATTGCGCTGCGCGGCATGCTGTCGTGTTCCGCCTCGGAAGGGTCCTGCACGAGCGTGATGCCGCCCATTTCCTTGATGCGCGACAAGCCGACCGAGCCGTCCGAGCCCGCACCCGACATCACGATGCCTATCGCGCGCTCGCGGTGCGCCTCGGCGAGCGTGCGGAAAAACAGATCGATGCTCGCGCGGCGTCCTTCCTCGGGCAGCTTCCGCGTGACGCGCAGGTAGCCGTCGACCATGATCATCTCGAACGAGGGCGCGACCAGATAGACGTGGTCCGATTCGATCGGCGTGGGGCCTGTGACCTGCTGCACGGACATGCTGGTGACTTTCTGCAGCAGTGAGGCCAGATTGCTTTCGTGATCCGGCAACAGGTGAACGACCACGACGAAGGCCATCGACGTGTGCGCGGGCAGCGCCTCGAAGAATTCCGTCAGCGCGTTAAGCCCCCCCGCCGATGCGCCGATACCGACGATCGGATAGAGTGCCTGGCTAGGCAGAGTTTGCCCTCGCTTCTTTGACATGGCTGCGTGTCCCTTCATGGAAAGGATAGTGTCCAGCGGTGGATTTTTATAGGGCGACGAGCCCATTTCTTGCTGGCTCGGACGGCTATTATCCCGCAATGCACTCATTTTTCCATCAGCATCGACTGCAGCAGTTCGGCCGCGTGCCTCGCGCGCAGCACATTTTCCTCCTCGCGCTGTTGCGCGGCGGTATCTCCGCTTTTGGCGAAATGGTCGCGCAACTCGCGGCTAAACATTTCGCGCTCGCGCAGCGCACGCAGCGCCTTGCGCAATGAGTCCTCGGCATCCGTCATGCGGCCGTCGCCGAGCGACGCGGCCGAATACGCATGACCGGTATGACAGCGATAACGCATCACCCGCGATCCGGTGATGCGCCACAGCGTGCCGTTGCATTCGGGGCATGTGAAAGTCGATGGCGTGGCGAGTCCCCTGATTGCTTCGAATGCCGTGGTGCCGGCCAGCCACGCGTCTTGTTCGAGAACGATGCGATCGGTCGCCTCGCGCCGCGCACGGCCGTTTTTTCCCGTCGCGCTGGCGTTGCCGCCGGTCAGTTTTACCAGACATTGCCCCATTTGATCGAGCGGCAGCACGTGGTCGGCAAACGGCGATGCATGTCGCGGCATCTCGCTTGCGAACGCGTCGACCGGGTCCTGGACGAGCGTCGCGCCGCCGCACGCCTGGATTGCTTCGAGGCCCGCGGTGCCGTCGTCGAGCAGGCCGGTCAGGATCACGCCGATCGCGCGTGGCCCTATCTGCGCGGCCGCACTGCGAAATAGGGGGTCGATCGCCGGGCGCGCGAAATTCTCTTTCGCGCCGTGCAGAAGCCGCAGTAGCCCATCCTCGACGACGAGGTGCCGATCGGGCGGCGCCACGTAAATTCTGCCGGGCGCGTAATGTTCGCCATCCTGTGCGTGCTTGGCGGGTAGCGGTCCGGCCTGGTTCAGCAGCGCGGGCAGCATGCTGCCATGCGCGCCGATATGCAACACGACGGCGATACTGGCGGGCATATCGACGGGAAGCTGCGAGGCAAGCGAACGCAGCGCATCGACCCCGCCCGAGGACGTGCCGATTACGATGAAGTCGCGTTGGGTCAAGTGGGCTCCGGGACGTGGAAGCGGGGCTGAAAGCGGACCTTTCTTGTTAGTCAAAACAAACAAGCAAGCGATATGCCGTCTCTGCATTTTTTGGGGCGTTGCAGGTAGAAACGTTCTGTCGGCGACGGCGGTTTTCAGCCTCCGCGACAATCCAGGCACGCGGGCCGAAAGCGACGCGCGAAGCTCGCACAATGCATATGACGAATGTCGTGCAACATCAGCTGCCGGGCGAATCGACCCAGTTCGTGAATCTGGTCCGCAAGTGGGACGATCTCACGATGCGCTTCGCCGATGCGCTGCGCGGGCGGTCCGGTTAACGCAATTACACCGGCGCGGGCTGACTGCCCGTCGCTCGCGGGCGGCCGCTCGTGTCGAGCGCGAGCAGCGCGTCGTAGATCGTCAGATAGTCGTCGGTCATGCGCGTTGCCGTGAAGCGGCGCTCGAACGCGCGGCGGCACGCGCCGCGCTCGATACCGTCGATGCGCTCAACCGCTTGCACGGCCTCGTCCACGTTATCGACGACCAGGCCGCTCACGCCGTCTTCGAGTAACTCGGGCACCGCGCCGCGGCGAAACGCGATCACCGGCGTGCCGCATGCCATCGCCTCGATCATCACCATGCCGAACGGCTCGTCCCATTCGATGGGCAGCAGCAACGCGCGCGCGTTCTCGAGCAAGTGCCGGCGCGCGAGGCCGCCGACTTCGCCAAGGTATTCGGTGAACGCGCTCGAGCGGCGCAACAGCGGATCGATGCGTTCGCGGAAATAGTCGCGTTCGCCGGGATGAATCTTCGCGGCGATTTTCAATGGCAAGCCGCTGCGGCGGGCGATGTCGATCGCGAGATCGGGACGTTTCTCCGGCATCATGCGGCCGAGGAAAAGCAGGTAGGAACCTGCCGTCGGTTGAAACGCGAACTCGTCGAGCGGCAGGCTGTGATGCACCGTGCCCTGCCAGTTCGCCCACGGCACGGGCCGGCGCTGACTGGCGGAAATCGACACCACCGGCACGCGCGCGAATTCGCGAAACAGCGGACCATGATCGTGCAGCAGCAGACGGCCGTGCAGCGTCGTCAGCGTACGGCACGGCAGGCGCTCGGCCCACGCGAAATGCAGCGGCTCGCCGTGAAAATGAACGACGTCGAAGCGGTCCGCGTCGCGAATCACGCGCGCGAGCTGCCTGACGTGATGGGTTTGCGTGTCCCACACGTTCGCGTCGCGCCAGAGTCCATGCGGGCAGATCGGCACGAGCCGCGCGGCGCTCGTCGAATCGGCGCTCGCATAGAGCGTCACGTCGTGGCCGCGCGCGACCAGTTCTTCGGTCAGATACGACACGACGCGTTCGGTGGCGCCGTACGCGAACGGCGGCACGCTTTCGTAAAGCGGAGCGATTTGGGCGATTCTCATCGGTCGTTGAAAAGAGGAAAGAGAGGTTAGCGCGCAACACGCGGCGCCGCACCACTGCAGCAATCGACGTACCTCCGCGGGACCGGTGGCGGTATGGTGTTTGCTCGATCAGGGCACTTGACCGATTGAAGGAGCCGCCATGAAAGACCGCGCAACGCAGTCCGCTTCCGACGACACCAAGCCCACCGCCTCACGCGAAACCGCGAACACGCCCGACGCGCTCGCGCTGCTCGAAGCCGATCATCGCGCCGTCGAAAAACTGTTCGACGCTTTCGGCAAATCGCGCGGCGACGAGCGCGACACGCTCGAAGCCAAAGCCGCGCTGGCGCAGCGCGCGTGCGAAGAGCTGACGATGCACTCGATCATCGAGGAAGAGCTGTTGTACCCGGCGGCGCAACAGGCGCTGCCCGACGAAGACAAGCTGGACGTCGATGAAGCCTACGTCGAACATTTTCTGGTGAAGACGCTGATCGCGAAGTTCGAGACGCTGAAGCCGGGCGACCAAGGCTTCGACGCGACGTTCAAGGTTATGTCCGAGCTCGTGCGTCATCACGTCGAGGAGGAGGAAGGGGAGCTCTTTCCGGCCTTGCGGCGCACCGGCTGCGATCTCGCCGCGCTCGGTGAAAAGATCGCGGCGCGCAAGCAAACGCTGCAAGCCAGGCTGGATCAGGCGGGCAGTCGCGCGGTCGGCGACAAGACCTGATGGGCGCAAGCGCCATCGAACATCGGAGGTGAATGATGAAGGCAGTGGTATTTCACGGCATCGGCGATATCCGGCTCGACGACGTGCCGGACCCGCAGTTGCAGCAGCCGGCCGACGCGCTCGTGCGGTTCACGTCGAGCGCGATTTGCGGAACGGACCTGCACATGGTGCGCGGCACGCTCGGCGAGATGGAGTCCGACACGATTCTCGGGCACGAACGCGCCGGCTACATCGCGCGATGCGATACCGCGAATGCCTACCGCGAGTTCGACCGGCGCGAGCCGGGGTAGATCAAGGTCAAGCTGGAGCCTTGAAATACGCGCGGCAGTCGCGCTGATCCGTTTGAAGCGGCGCCGCGACAGGGAAGTCCATAAGTCGACGCTTATGGACGAACGCATCCTTTTATACCTCCATTAACATCGGTTTCAGAAGGGCATAACAGGATCGCCTAACGCAGGCAGGGAGTGATATGTCCAGGAGAAAGCTGAAACTGATCCAATACTCGCCGGCGACGATCCTGTCGCGCGACGACTTTTCGATCTTCGTCACCGCGCGACGCAGCGCCGATGGACGATTCTATGCCGACCTGCTGGTCAGCCGTAAAGTGGACGGCCGCCGACTGTTCCCTTTCGATGGCGCACCCGATGTCGGTCCGTTCGACAGTATCGAGGAAGCGCGGCTCGCCGCCGAGGAATACGGCGCGCGGATCGTCGCGGCCGACCTTGCCTGTCCCGAGATGTAAGCGCGCGGCCCGTGCCGCGCTCAGCGATCCGGCCGCGATGGCGACCGGATCGCGTCGATCGTCGACGACACGCCGGCATCGGCGCGCCTCGCGCTATCGCCTGGCGACTGCATCCCCGCCTGACGCGTGTGCCAGTCCGCGACCGGCACACGGCGGACCTGCGTGTCCGCCGTTTTCCTTCTGACGTCGTCATCCCGGCTCCCCTCGAATGTCCACAGATGGCCAGGATTGGCCACCCGGTCGAGCATCGGCCGTTGCTTTGCAGCTGTCGTCGTTGGAACGGTGCTTGCTGTGCTGCACGCGAACCACTGGCCTACCTGCCTTCGACGTCGCGCAATGATCGATCTTGCTGGACCTATCGGACCTACGGCTTCCCATCGCACGCCGCGCCTCGCGCGGCGCGGCGTGCGGATACTGCTCGCCTGCGTGGCACGCGGCGCTTGCGCACAGCAACCGCCGCAGGATGCGCTGCATCCGGCCGGCGTGCAGGCCGCGCACATTCTGCGGCTGTGGCACCTGTCGTTGATCGTGTGCGGCGCGGTGTTCGCGGCAGTGCTGTTCGCGACACTGATTGCGCTGGTTCGCCGCACCGATAGGAGCGGCGATACTGGCGACACTGCGCAAGGTGTCGAGCACGCGTCACTCGCGCAGCCGCGCGAACGCGGAACGCAGCGCGTGGTCGCCGTCGTCAGCGTCGCGTCGGTGGCGCTGCTGTCGGGGCTGATCGTCGCCGACGTATTGACGGATCGTGCGCTGTCACGCTTGCCGGTCGACGACGCGTTGCATCTCGAAGTCACCGGCGAGCAGTGGTGGTGGAAAGTCGACTATCCTGGCGATCCGCAACAGCCGGGCTTCTCGACCGCGAATGAATTTCACGTGCCCGCAGGGCGGCCAGTCGTCATCGCGCTGAAGGCGAGCGATGTGATCCACAGCTTCTGGATGCCCAATCTGCACGGCAAGAAGGACATGCTGCCGGGCATCGATTCGACGATCGAATTCCGCGTCGACAAACCCGGCGTCTATCGCGGCCAGTGCGCCGAATATTGCGGTGCCGAGCACGCATGGATGGCGATGTTCGTGACCGCCGACACGCCCGAACATTAGGTGTTGACGCATATCCGCAGCGCCTGGGGCAACAACGCGCAGTCCGTCACCGCCAACGACGTTGCGACGCTGCGAAACGAGCTGCACAAATAGCAGCACACGCCGCGCGGAACAACGCTTGCTCGCCTGTCGCTCGCCGTCATTCGGGCACGGCGCGCGTGGCGCCGTATTGCATCGCTCACGTTCACGGAGAGACACATGGACAAGGAACTCGAAGCCCGCATCCGCACGCGGGCGTATCACATCTGGGAAAACGATCCGTCGCCGGAAGGCAGGGCCGACGACCATTGGGAAGAAGCGCGCCGGCAGATCGAGGCGGAAGGCGCGGTCGATGAGGCTGCCGCGCCGCAGGAGCCGACCGATCAGTCCGCCGATCGCGACCGCGGCTCGCGCATCGCGCCCGAACAGCAACTGCAGGAAATGCCCGGCGAGGACATCGAACCGTCGAAGCGCGCCAAACGTCCGCGCGCCGGATGAGCGGGCGCCGCGCTTTCACACCGACGCCGACGATGGCGTCGGAGCCACCGGCAGCGCGCGCTTGTGGCGCGTCGCCATGTAAAAGCGGCGGATCGTGGTCACGACTTCTTCACTGACGGGCTTGCCTTCGAGGAAGTCGTCGATGTCCTGGTAGCTGATGCCGTAGCTGTCCTCGTCCGGCTTCTGCGGCGTCAGCGATTCGAGGTCCGCGGTCGGCACCTTGTTGACGAGCCGCTCCGATGCGCCGAGCGCATGCGCGAGCGCGCGCACGCGGCGCTTCGTCAGGCCGGCGAGCGGCAGGATATCGGCGCCGCCGTCGCCGAACTTCGTGAAGAAGCCCATCAGCGATTCGGCCGCGTGGTCGGTGCCTATCACCACGCCGACCCGCGCACCCGCAATCGCGTATTGCGCGATCATGCGTTGCCGCGCCTTGATGTTGCCGAGCACGAAGTCTTCCTGAAAGTCGTCGACGTACTGCACGTTGCCGCGTTTGAGCGAAGACAGCATCGCGTCGGCGGGCTCCTTGATATTGACCGTCAGCGTTTCGTCCGGACGGATGAACGCGAGTGCGGCCGCGGCGTCCTCTTCGTCGCGCTGGCTGCCGAACGGCAGACGCACCGCGACGAAACGGGCTTCATAGCCGCCGGCGCGCAGACGTTCGACGGCAAGCTGCGCGAGGCGCCCCGCGGCCGACGAATCGACGCCGCCGCTAATGCCCAGCACGTAGGTGCGCAGGCCTTGCGACGCCAGATAGTCGCCGAGGAACGCGACACGTCGCTCGCGTTCGCGGGCCACGTCGAAATCACGCTCGACGCCGAGTTCGTCAATCACTGCCTGTTGCCAGGCGTTGGCGTCGAAGGAAGATTGCAGATTCATCGTTCGGTCTCTCTTCAGTGGTCCCGCTGGATGCGCGGGAGTTGATCGAAGTAATGCTCGACGCGCGACAGCGCATACAGCGCGGCGGCCGAACGCACGTCGTTGCGGTCGCCCAGAAAGCGCCGCGTCTCGGCGAACGTGACGAACTGATCGCCCGGACGCCGGAACGCCCAGGCGAAGCATTGCGTGCCCTGCGGCGGATCGTCACCCGAGCCGCCATGCGCGCCGCCATCGGCGAGCCCCGTGTTCGATACCGCGATGTCCGCACAGCAGCCTTCCTGGCGCAACGCGCCCTCAGCCATTTCGCGCGCGACCGCTTCGCTGGTGAGTCCGTATTGCTTCATCGTGCTTTGCCGCACGCCGAGAAACCCTGCTTTGCCCGACGGCGAGTAGCTGACGAAGCCGACGTCGAGACATGCGCCGCTGCCCGGCACGCTCGCCAGATATGACGCGATCTGGCCGCCGGTGCAGGATTCGGCGGTCGCGAGCTTCAGACCTCGCGAGTTGAGGAAGGATACGACCTGCATGGGAATGTTCATGATTTTCGCCCTTGTCGTGCGATGGAATCGGACCGGCGTTTTGTTCGCTCAAGCGCTCGCGCCGGAACCGCAGCAAATATCGGTCCGCGCTCGGACCGCGGACGCGTGACGGCGGCACGTGCGTTGCTCGGGCGATGACGGCCGCGAGAAGGAGGATGGCTGCATCAAGGTCGTGATGAAGCCGTAGCGCGCACTTCACGTTTCGCGCACCGCCACCGGTCCCCGCTGGCGGTATGCTCGTTGCTGAAGCGTGGAACAGCAGTGCACTCGCGCGCGGCCCCGTGGCAAGTGCGGAGCGCGCAGAGCGCCGCGCATTCGCGAGGAGGCGGCGATGAGCGATTTCGACGAAGCGCGCGCATGGATGGTCGAACGGCAGATCGTGCAACGCGGCGTGCGCGACGACTACGTGATCGAGGCGATGCGGCGCGTGCCGCGCGAGGCGTTCGTGCCCTCCGATCTGCGCGAATTCGCGTATGACGATACGCCGCTGCCGATCGGCGGCGAGCAGTCGATCTCGCAGCCGTACATCGTCGCGAAGATGCTCGCGGCCGCCGAGTTGCAGCCCGGCGATCGCGTGCTCGACATTGGCACGGGCTCCGGCTATGCGGCCGCGATCGCCGCGGAGATCGCGGGCCGGGTGGATTCGATCGAACGAGACGCGAGCCTCGCCGAGGGCGCGCGCGAGCGCTTGCAGCAGCTCGGCTACGAGAACGTCGAAGTGCATGTCGGCGACGGCACGGCAGGTCTTGCCGAGCATGCGCCCTATAACGCGATCATTGCGGCGGCGGGCGGACCGCGTGTGCCGCGAGCGCTGCGCATGCAACTCGCCGTTGGCGGACGGCTCGTGATGCCGGTCGGCAGCAGTCCGAGCCGTCAGCGGCTCGTGAAGATCGTGCGGCGCGACGAACACGACTACGACGAACATGCGTTCGGTGAAGTGCGCTTCGTGCCGCTCGTCGGCGACGATGGCTGGCCGGAGCCGGGCGGCGCGCCGCGCACGGATTTGCGGCCCACGCCCACGCCCGCCCCGCTCGCGCCTCTGCCGGCCGCGCCTAAGCCGGCCGCGCTCGAAGTCGCGCTTCGCAACGCGGCCGAACCGTTGCCCGACATCGATTCAGCGGAATTCGCGGCGTATTTCGACCGCTTCGCCGGGCGGCGCGTCGTGCTGCTCGGCGAGGCCAGTCACGGCACGTCGGAGTTCTATCGCGCGCGCGCCGCAATCACGCGACGCCTCGTCGAGCAGCACGGCTTTTCGATGATCGCGGTCGAGGCCGACTGGCCCGACGCCGCGATCATCGACCGGCATGTGCGCGATCGGCCGATGCCCGGCGAGCGGTCCCGACCGTTTCGCCGCTTTCCGACATGGATGTGGCGCAACACCGACTTCATGGGCTTCGTCGCGTGGTTGCGCTCGCACAACGCCGCGCACCGCGAGCGCGAAACGCGCTTTTACGGGCTCGATATCTACAGCCTGTCCGAATCGATCGACGCGGTATTGCGCTATCTCGACAGCGTCGACCCGGCCGCGGCGCGCATCGCTCGCGAGCGTTATGGGTGCCTCAGTCCGTGGCAGAAAGATCCGGCCGTGTACGGACGCGCGGCGTTGAGCGGCGGCTACGCGCAGTGCGAAGAGCACGTGGTCGCGCAGCTCGGCGATCTGCTGAAAAGTCGGCTCGACTATGCGCGCGAAGACGGTGAGCGCTTCCTCGACGCGGCGCAGAATGCGCGGCTCGTGGCGGTCGCCGAGCACTACTATCGCGCGATGTACTACGGCGGGCCGCAAAGCTGGAATCTGCGCGACACGCATATGTTCGACACGCTGCGTCATACGATCGACAGCCACGGGCCGCAGGCGCGTCTGGTCGTGTGGGCGCACAACTCGCATATCGGCGACGCGAGCGCCACGCAGATGGGCCGCGTGCAGGACGAGATCAATCTCGGCCAGCTGTGTCGCGCGCAGTTCGGCGACGCGGCGGCGCTGATCGGGTTTGGCACGCACAGCGGCACGGTCGCCGCGGCGAGCGACTGGGGCGGACCGATGGAGGTCAAAACCGTGCAGCCATCGCTCGAGGGCAGCGTCGAATTCAGCATGCACGGCACGGGTCTCACGCGCTTCCTGCTCGACCTGCGGCCCGGCGTGCACGACGCGCTGCGCGAACGGCTGCGCGCGCCGCTGCTCGAGCGCTTCATCGGCGTCCTCTATCGGCCCGACACCGAGCGCTATAGCCACTATGCGGAGGCGTCGCTGGCCGAGCAGTTCGATGCGTTCGTGTGGTTCGATCGCACGAGCGCGGTGAGCGCGCTGCCCGTTTCCGCCGACGAGAAAAACCACGCGGCGGAGACTTTTCCATTCGGTGTATGAGGGCGCTCGGCACGCTCGCGCCTCAGGCGAGGAACGCGGCTTGCAACGGAACGGACACTGCAAATCCAGCTTGTCCGAACCGAGGGGGTCGCTTATGAACAAGGTTGTACAGCGCTTTACCATCGCCGCGATGTTGGGTGTGGCCAGTGGCGTCGTCTGCGCGCAAGCCGGCGAGCGGGCCGCGACGCCGCCGGCTGGCGCTGCGCAACCCTTGCTGTTCGCGCAGGCCGGCAAAGACGCGGGCACCGAAGGCGGAGCGGGCGCGGCGGGCCAGTCGGGTACGCCGCCCGCCGGGTTGAGCCGCGACCAGGCGAACCGTGAACAGGCGGGGCGCGCGAACCAGCCCGCGGCTCAGCACGGCCAGCACCGCCGGCAAGGCGCGAGCGCGCCCCACGGTGCGAGCAGCGCGCGCTAGCGGCGACGCGGCCCGGCCGCCGCCGTCGTCGCGCGTGCTCGCGATTCCGTTATGAAAAACGAACCGGTCTGGTTCCTGCTGATCGGTGCGCTGCTCACGTTCATGGCCGTCGCGCGCGGGCCGATCCGCCGCTTGCCGCTGACCGGCGCGATGATCTATCTGCTGGTCGGCGTGGCGATCGGGCCGGCCGTGTCCGGACTCGTCGGTGTCGATCTGCTTGGCAATACCGCGTTGCTCGCGACGCTCGCTGAAGTCGGGCTCGTCGTGTCGTTGTTTTCGATCGGCATGCATCTGCGCGTGCGGCTGCGCAATCCGTTGTGGCTGTTGCCGCTGCGGCTCGGCGGCCCGGCGATGCTCGTCACCGTTGCCTTGATGTTCGGCTTCACCGCCTGGGTGACCGGACGCGCGGACGGCGCGGCGTTGTTCCTCGCGGCCGCGCTCGCGCCGACCGACCCGGTGCTCGCCAACGAGCTGCGCGTGACGCAAGCCGGCGACGACGAGCCCGTACGGTTCGCGTTGTCGGGCGAAGGCGGCCTGAACGACGGTGCCGCCTATCCGTTTGCGGTGCTGGGTCTGACGCTTGCCGGCGCGCGGCTGTTCGGCTCCGGCAGCGGCGTACATTTCGTCGGCTCGGTGTTGTGGGGGATCGTCAGTGCGCTCGTGATCGGCTGCTTATTCGCGATCGTGTTCGCGCGCGCGATCTTCTTTCTGCGCACCCGCTACGGCGAAGCGATCGGTCTCGACGGGTTTCTCGCGCTAGGCCTGATGTCGACGTCGTACGGCGCGGCGCTGCTGCTGCACGCGTATGCGTTCGTCGCGGTGTTCGTGGCGGGCGTCGCCGTCCGTCACGAGGAGTTGCGCGCGACGGGCGACAAGAATCCGTCGGAAGTGCTCGACGAAGTGCAGCACGGCGAAAAGGCCGACGTCGCCAAGGACCCGGAAAAGGCCCATGCGATCCTCGCCGAATCGATGATGGGCTTCACGCGCGAAATGGAGCGGCTCGCGGAGTTGTCGCTGATGCTGATCATCGGCTGCGTCGTGTCCGCGCATTGGCGCGAGATGTTCGACCTGCGCGCCGTGTTGCCCGCGGTGTTTCTGTTTGTCGTCGCGCGGCCGCTGTCCGTCGTCGTCGCGATGATAGGTGCGCGCATCGACAACAGCCAGCGGCATCTGATGGCGTGGATGGGGATTCGCGGAGTCGGCGCGTTTTATTACCTGATGTTCGGCCTCGAATACGCGCGCGGCGAGATGACGCCGCTGCTGCCCGCCGTGCTCGATGCGATCGTGTTGTCGGTGCTGCTGCATGGCTCGACCGCGAACTATCTGTTGCGGCGGTATTTCGATCGGCGTCGCTGAATGAAGCGACGGTTTTGCCGCTGCTTGTATCGCAATGTACCTGCCCGTATTAAGGCGTTGCGCGGTAATGTGGATGCGCAGACTAAGCGCGTTTGAGCGTCGCTGAGGGTGTTGGCGGGGCCGCGCCGAAGCATCGCGCGGCTCCGCGTATCTGCTATGCCAGCAGCTTCGAAAGCTACGCGGTGTCGGGTTCGAGCGGCCAGCTACGCCGCAGGCGCAACCGACGCTCCCGCGATCTTGTGCCGCGCGAGCGATTGCGCCACAAAACCCGAGGCCTTCATCTCTTCGACAAACGAACACAGCGCGTGAGCCGCCGCTTCGCCGCGGCTCTTCGGCAGACCCATCGCCTGCCGGATCACCATGAAGCGTTCGTCGAGCAGCCGCAGGCCGGCGGTTTGCTTCGCATCGGCTTCGAGTTGCTGCTTCACGCCTGCCGCCACGTCCAGATGCTGCTCGATAAACGTCGGCACGACGCTCGGCGAGCTCGGCGCGCGCACGATTTGCGCGGATTTCAGCTCGCGCGTCAGAAACAGATCGTACGCACTGCCTTTGCCGACGACGACTCGGTTGTGCGCCTGATCCACATCCTGATTCGAGCGCACCGGCGAGTCGTCGCGCACCAGGTAGAAGCCTTCGATCAATACATACGGCGACGTGAACGCAATCGTCTCGCCGCGCAACGGATCGATCGCGAAGAAGCCGAAATCCGCGCGCTCGTCGCCGACGGCCTGCACCGATTTGCCGGCCGTATCGAAGACCACCAACTCCAGTTCGATGCCGAGTTTCGCGGCGAACGCGCGCGCGAGATCGACCGATACGCCGAACGGCTCGCCTGAGTCGGCGTGGTGATTGGCCAGGATTGGATTGCCGAGATTGATCGACGCGCGCAGCTTGCCCGTGGGCGTGAATGCGGCGACGACGGAGGGATTGATGGTCATAAGGCCTCTCGTGGCGACCGCGTTTGGCGCGAAGCGCAGTCTTAGGGTCCGAGGATCTCGCTGATGCGGGATAGCGCGTCGAGAGTATGCAGCAGATGCTCGCCGATTGCTTCTGACACTTCTTGGTTGCGCTCGCGCTCCAAGAGTTCGACAGATCGTCGGGGGACGCCAGTTATCCGTGCCACGTCCCCTCGCCGTTTCACCCGCCAGCGGCACTTCAATCGCGCAACTTGACCGCCGTCATCCGCGGCATCAACAGATGAATGATGCCCAACGCAACCAGATACGCCGACGCGCCGACCGTAAAGAGCGCCCAATACTGCCCGGTGCGCTGCAAGGTCTCGCCGATCACGCCGGAAAAGAAGAACGAACCGACCATCCCCGCCACGCCGCCGATACCGACCACCGTGCCGACCAGCCGCTTCGGAAACACGTCGCCGACAGTCGTGACGAGGTTCGCCGACCAGCCCTGGTGCGCCGCTGCCGCGAGACCAACGGCGAAGACCGCCCACCACAGGCTCTGGAAATACGACAACGTTGCGATCGGCACCACGCACAATGCACAAATGAGCATCGTGAGCTTGCGCGCGAAATTCGGCCGGTTGGTGCGCGCCATCAAACGCGACGACAGCCAGCCACCCGCCACGCTGCCGACCGATGACATCGTATAGATCGCGATCAGCGGCAGGCCCATGTGGCCGATGTCGATATGGCGCGACTCATTGAGCCACTTGGGCAGCCAGAACAGATAGAACCACCACACCGGATCGGTCAGCAGCTTGCCGAAGACAAACGCCCACGTTTCGCGGTACTTGAGCACCGACAACCAGCCGACTTTCTGCTCGACGACTTCCTCGCGATCCGCATTGATGTAGTCGAGTTCTTCCTTCGACACCGACGGATGCTCCGAAGGCTGCCGATAAACGAGCATCCACACCATCAGCCAGATGAAACCGGTCGCGCCGCCCGCGATGAACGTTGCGCGCCAGCCCCACGTCACGGCAGCGATCGGCACGAAGGCCGGCGCCACGATGCCGCCGATCGTCGCCCCCATGTTCCAGAAGCCCGTCGCTAGCGCGCGTTCCTTCTTCGGAAACCACGTGGCGGTAGTGCGGATCGCAACCGGAAAATTGGCCGCCTCGCCGAAGCCGAGCAGACCGCGCACGGCCGCGAAGCCCGGCACGGTCGATGCCACCGCGTGGAGCATCGCCGCGAGACTCCACAGCGCCATCGCGCTGCCGTAGACCTTCTTCGTGCTGACGCGATCCGCGATGCGGCCGAAGATCGCGAGACCCACCGCATAGGCGACCGTAAACACCATCACGGTCTGCGCGTACTGCACCTGGCTCCAGCCGATATCCTTTTGCAGCAGCGGCGCGAGCAGCCCGAGCATCTGACGATCCATGTAGTTGATCGTCGTCGCGGCGAAGATCATCGCGCAGATGGTCCATCGGTATCGTCCGACGGCCGTGCGTGCGGCGGCCGTCGTGGCTTCTATCGTTTTCATCGTGTCTCCTTAAGGTTTCTGGAAATAATGTCTATACGGTTGTTCGATGCAGTCAATGCGCGGAGGCGGGCATACCTTCGCGCGGGCTCGTGCGGGAGAAGAACACGACCCCGGCGGCTACCACCGACATCACCGCGAGTCCAGTGAGGCCGCCCTCGATCGAGCCGGTCTTCTGTTCGAGCAAGCCGAAGGTCGCTGGCGCGACGAAGCCGCCGAGGTTGCCGATCGAGTTGATCAGCGCCAGCACCGCGGCGGAAATCCGCGCGTCGAGATAGCCCTGCGGGATCACCCAGAACAGCGACGAGGCGGCCTTGAAGCCGATCGCCGCAAAGCAGATCGCGACGAACGAAAACACCGCGCCGCCCTGGCCGGCCGCATACATGCCGAGCGCGGCGATCAGCAGCACGCACGAGACCCACGCCTGCTGGAACTTGAAGCGCGCCGCGAGCATCGCGAACAGATACATCGCCGCGATCGAGATCAGCCACGGAATCGAGTTGTACAGGCCGACCTGGAAATCGTTGAAATGACCCATCTTGCGGATGATGCTGGGCAGCCAGAAAGTCGCGCCGTAGATGGTCAGCGATACCGCGAAGTAGATCAGGCAAAAGATCAGGATTTGCGGATCGCGCAGCAGCGCTCCTATCGATGGCTTGACCGGGTGCGCGGCGGCGCGCTGGCGTTGCTCCTCGTCGACCGCATCGAGCAAGGCGTCCTGCTCGGCGCGGGTGAGCCAGGCGGCGTCGCGCGGCTTCGAGTCGAGCCACAGCATGATGAAGCCCGCGAGCACGACCGAGAACATGCCTTCGATGATGAACATCCACTGCCAGCCGCGCAGCCCCGCGCCTTCGATCAGCATCAGCCCGCCGGAGATCGGCCCGGACAGCACCGACGCGAGCGCCGAGCCGCTCAGGAAGATCGCCATTGCCTTGCCGCGCTCGTTGCCCGGCAGCCATTGCGTGAAGTAGTAGATGACGCCGGGAAAGAAGCCCGCTTCGGCCGCGCCGAGCAGGAGCCGCATCGCGTAGAACGACGTCTCGCCGCGCACGAACGCCATGCCGGCCGCGGCCAGCCCCCACGTGAGCATGATGCGCGCGAGCCACAGCTTCGCGCCGTAGCGCTGCAGCAGGATGTTCGACGGCACTTCGAAGATCGCGTAGCTGATGAAGAAGAGCCCCGCGCCGAGCCCATAGGCCGCCGCCCCGATGCCCAGATCGGCGCTCAGATGCTGGCGCACGAAGCCGATGTTCACGCGGTCGATGTAGTTGACGATGAACATCACGACGAACAGCGGCAGCACGCGCCATTTGATCTTGCGCACCGCGCTCGCCAGCGCGCTGGCGCGCTCGGGCCGCGCCGTGTCGGCAATCGGGCTACTCATGGGGTTGTCTCCTTCGATGGCGAGGCGCGTTTGCGCGTCGCAGGGCTCGTAGGCGCGGATTGGAAGCGGGAGTTAAAAGCGCGGATTCTTGCCGGTGAAGCCCGGCTCGTACTTGCGCATCTGCGAGAGGTCATCGCGATTGCGCACGCCGCACGACAGATACTGCGCATGCAGTTCGGCGAGCCGCTCGCGGTCGAGCTCGACGCCGAGGCCCGGCGTGGTGGGCACGCGTACCGAACCGTTGTCGAACTTCACGCGGCCGCCCTTGATGACTTCTTCCTCCTGCCACGGGTAATGCGTGTCGCACGCATAGGTCAGGTTGGGGATGCTTGCCGCGACGTGCGTCATCGCCATCAGGCTGATCCCGAGGTGCGAGTTCGAATGCATCGACATGCCCAGATCCCACAGCTTGCACATACGCGCGAGTGTTTGCGTCGCGCGCAGGCCGCCCCAGTAGTGGTGATCCGACAGCAGGACCTTGACCGAACCCATCTCGGCGCCGCGCCGGAAATCTTCCATCGTCGTGATGACCATGTTGGTCGCGAGCGGCAGGCGCGTGTGCTTCGCCAGTTCGGCCATTCCTTCGAGACCCGGGCAGGGGTCTTCGTAGTACTCGAGCAGCTCGTCGAGTTCAGGGGCGGCGGCGATACTCGTTTCGAGCGTCCAGTTGGCGTTCGGGTCGAGACGCAGCGGCACGCCGGGGAACGCCTGATGCAGCGCGCGCATGCACGCGATTTCGTGTGCCGGCTCGAACACGCCGCCCTTCAGCTTGATGCTCTGGAAGCCATACAGCTCGATCATTCGCCGTGCCTGCACGACGATCTGCTCGGGGCTCAGGCCTTCGCCCCAGGCATCGGGCGCATAGGGCTTGTCGACGTGCTCGGCGTACTTGAAGAACAGATAGGCGCTGTAGGGCACGGCGTCGCGCACCTTGCCGCCGAGCAGATCGACGATCGGCGCGCCGACGATTTGCCCTTGCAAGTCGAGCATCGCGACTTCGAGCGTGCTGATGACTTTCGGCGCGTTCTTCGCCGAGTGCGAGCCGGGCGCGAGTTCGAATTCGACCGCGCCCGGGCTCGCCTTGATCGACGCTCGCACGCGCTCTTCCATGCGATTGAGGTCGAACGGCGACAGGCCGGTCACCAGCGACTTCGCCTGTTCGAGCACGCGCAGCATCGGTTCGTCGCCATAGGTCTCGGAGATCCCGACGCGGCCGTCGCTCGTCTCCAGCTCGACGATGGCGCGCAGCGCCCAAGGTTCGTGGATTCCGGCGGCGTTGAGCAGCGGGCCGTCGCGGAAGGCGATCGGGGTGATGCGCACCTGCGTGATGGTGATGTCGCGAGTCATGATGGCAATCGGCATAAGAGGACTTTGATGGGACGGATGGTAAAGCACTAATGTATTAGTGCGTTACTGGGGTAAATACCATGTGCACTTTTCGCGGAATTCCGCTCGCAAGCCCGCTGGAAGGGGCGCGCGTCGGCTATAGTACTAGTGCCTCAGCGGACCGCCATGCCGGGGTCACGCCTGCTTCCATGCTCAGTTTCTGCCATGAAAAACCACGCTCATTCGTCGACGGTAACCCGGCTCGACCGCTCCCGCCACGCCGCGCCGCAAGTATTCGAACGACTGCGCGAAATGATCCTTTCCCTCGAACTCACGCCGGGTACGGTGCTGTCGCGCACCGAGCTGGCGAACCGCTACGGGCTCAGCCAGACGCCCGTGCGCGACGCGCTGATGAAGCTCGGCGAGGAAGGTCTCGTCGACATCTATCCGCAGCACGCGACGGTCGTCAGTCAGATCAACGTGACGTCCGCGCTGCAGGCGCATTTCCTGCGCCGCTCGATTGAACTCGAAGTGGTGCGCACGCTCGCGGAGCAGCGCGACGCCGTGCTGATCGCTGAACTGCGCGTGACGATCGCGCGGCAAACGGAATGGCTCGACCTGAAGAACTACGAGCAGTTCTCGCTGCTCGATCAGGCGTTTCATCGGCAGATGTACGAGGCGGCCGGCGTGCCGCAGCTATGGGATCTGGTGCGTAGGTTGAGCGGCCATATCGACCGGCTGCGGCGCCTGAATCTGCCGGTGGAGGGCAAGACGATAGCGGTCGTGCGCGATCACACCGAGATCGTCGATGCGATCGACAAAGGCGATGTCGAGGCGGCGCAGGCGGCGCTACGCAAGCATCTCTCGGGGACGCTGAGTCAGATCGATCAGATCCGCACAAGTCATCCGAATTTTTTGGCGGACGAGTGAGCGTTCGCTGAATCGCTGGCTACGGCGGGTTCACGGTCATTCTGAATGGACCGCCGTTCGCGGCCGCGTGGGATACCGCTTCGTTGAGCGGACCGCAACATGCTCGTTTTCGTGTTCATCGAACCGGAGCGCGGCGGCTGGTGGATCGCGCAGGACGCGACGGCCCTAGGACCTTGGTCCGATTGACGCGACAGCCACGCGTGGCACCCTTGTACCAAGCCGGCATACTCGTATTCAACCTGTCAGGGAAGTCGCCATGTTTTCATGGAGCCGGGAGTTCGCGGTCGCGGTCATGGCTGTATCCGTGATGGCTTGCGCGGGAAGCTCCTGGGCAACCGAACAGGCTCAGCAGCGTCGCGCCGGACGTGACGTTCGCCAGGAGACACGCCAGGGTTCCCGCCACACGCAGCAGGAGTGCCGGCCCACGGACCAGAAGAGCAATTCGCAATGCCGGCAGGACAAGCGGCAAACCAAGCAGAACGGCCGTGAAGCGGCCAGGAATATCAAGTATTGAGCGTTTGCGTTTGCGTTTGCGTTCGCGTGCGCCAGCTGGGCATTGAACCAGCGACAGCACGGGATGGCAGACACCACGTCCACCAGATCAAGCGGGGAAGCTGATGCGAGCCTGCCGATACGTAGCGCTTTGCACCTTGCCGTTCATGATCGTTGGCTGTAACACGCCTCCGATCGCACCGGGCAAGCCGGTCGATATCCCGACTGCCCTCGAGCAGGTTCTCCAGGGCCTGTGCAATTTCCGCAAAGATCAGGCCGGCCGGAAGCAGGATCTGGGCGCTGCAATCGACTCGATCACCGTGGAACTCGACCTGACCGTCGACGGAGCGAGAAATCCCCCGGTGGCGGTGGCACCGGATATCCAGTTCATTCCCACGGTTAGCTATGGTCAGATCATGACGGCAAACAGAGGTAGCAGACTCGTGCTTACTTTGAAAAACACCGGCAGCGGTGCCCACGGCGGCGACTGCGATGTCACCGCGCCGGCCAGGTAGAGACCACTTTCGCTCGCCATAGCCTATGGCTTTGCGAAAGCGGACAACTGGGCACTTGCCGCGCCTTGAACAGCGCGGGTCGCGCCAGCGTTGCACTTCAACCTTGGGCGATGCTCTCCCACGCGCCCGATTGAGCCGAGCGGAACACGGCATCGATCACCCGCATATTCGCGCGCGCATCTTCTAGCGGAATAGCCTGCGGGCCACCACTCAGGATCGCCTCCGCGAACGTGGCGGCGGCTACGCCATATTGATCGCACACCGCAAGCTCCAGCCAGCGATCAGTCGCGACGCCGTCGCTATTGTGCTCACTGATTAGCAGGCGCGTCGGTCGATCGTTTGGTGCATTGAATGGAATTTCGACTTCGATTCGCCCCTTGGTACCGTGAAATTGCATCCGCTGGTACGGATAGGTCTGAGTCGAGTAAAAGAAACTCGCCTGCACGCCATCGAAGTCCATCAGCACGGAGCCGAGCCGGTCCACTTTGAAGGTGGGATCCCGCTCCACCAGCGCAACTACGCGCCGTGGCTCACGCCCGATAGTGAAGCGCGACGTCGTGATCGGATAACAACCAATATCGAGCAGACCGCCGCCACCTAGCTCGCTCTTGTTGCGGATATTGTGTTCGTTCGTGTTGTGATAGGTGAAACCGCCGGTCACTGCCCGCAATTCGCCGATCGCGCCTTCGTCGATCAAGGTCCGCACCTTCAACCATTGCGGATGCGTGCGAACCATGAACGCTTCCTGGATGTATCGGCCGTTCTTGTCGCGCGCGGCGATCAGCCTTTCAACCTGTTGAGCGTCCAGGCTGATCGGCTTCTCACACAGGACGTGCTTGCCCGCCTCGACCGATTTGATCGTCCATTCCACGTGGAGATGATTGGGTAATGGAATATAGACCGCGTCGATTTCCGGGTCCGCGAGGAGTGCCTCGTAACTATCGTATGCGACAGCCAGACCATACTTGGCCGCGGCTTCCCGCGCCTTCTCCGGAGAGCGTGACGCGATGCCTTTCACCCGACACTTCGGCGCGTTGTGCATGGGCACGACCACCTTGTCGTTGATCTTTGCGGCGCCCAAAATTCCCCAGACTATTTCATCCTTTGCCATGACATCCCTTTGTTCGATTGCATATCCGATGAGTCGAGCAGGCTGAACATTCGCGTGAGTCGGCAAGTCGCGTGAGTCCGCGAACGACCTGAACCACGCGATCGTATCAGTTTAACCGTGCCGACCCGCGATACCCGATACCCGGTCCGACCGAAGGCACGACCGCGACCCGTCAGCTAGACCTCGGTCCGCCTGAGCAGATAGTCGAGGCCGCCCACCCGATACCATCGGTATCCGAACGGCTCGAGCACCACCGCGTGGCGGCCGCCATCGTCGGACTCGCTGTGGTCGTCGGACAGAAGGTTGATCAACGACTGTCCACCCGGTTCGCCGGAGCTTGGGCGGAATTCGACGGTACACGCTTCGGCGCGGAAATTATGCAGAAACAGTACGGAGTTGTTACGCCACTGATAACTGAGCGCGAGCACATTGTTTCGCGAGGTAGGCAGCACTTCGAAGTCCCCCCAACTGATTTCCGGCACTTCCTTGCGCATGCGAATCATCCGCTCCGTCCAGTTGAGAAACGAATCGGGATCGCGTCGCTGCTTCGCAACGTTGACCCGCTCGAAGCCATAAGCCCCGCCGGAGATCGCGGGAACGGGCGGTTTCGAATGGCGGGTGAAGCCGCCTTGCGGCTCGCCCGACCATTGCATCGGCGTGCGCGCACACTCGCGCTCGGGCCGGCGCAGATCGTCGCCCATACCGATTTCATCGCCGTAGCGGAACACTGGCGTGCCGGGCAAACTCAACATCAGGCTGTAGGCAAGTTCAAGGCGGCGTCTGTCGTCCGACAGCATCGGCGCAAGTCTGCGGCGTATGCCGCGCCCATACAGCTGCATGTCCGGGTCCGGAGCGAACGCGGCGAACACTGCCGCGCGCTGAACGGGCGTCAGCCGGCCCAGATCGAGTTCGTCGTGATTGCGCAGAAACACCCCCCATTGCGCGCTCGGCGGCCGTGGCTTCGTCGCAAGGAGCGCGTCCTTCAACGGCTTCGTGTTGCCCGTCGCGAGCGTGTAGAACGTGTTTTGATTGACCCGGAAGTTGAACATCATCGGCAAGCGCTCGCCCTCGTCGCCGAAGTACTGGAGGTCCGTTTTGGGCTGCACGTTGGCTTCGGCCAGAATGATCGCGTCGCCCTCGCGCCACTGCAGAAACTCGCGAAACGTTCGCAACATGTCATATTGCTCGACGGGGCGGCGCACCTTCGGGCCCTTCGTCGCGATGACGAAGGGCACCGCGTCCATGCGGAATCCGGAAACCCCCAGCTGGATCCAGAAGCCCATGATCTTCAGCAATTCCGCCTGCACATGCGGATTCGACGTATTCAGGTCCGGTTGAAAATCATAGAAACGATGGAAGTACCAGCGTCTCGCCCGCTTGTCGAAACTCCAGGTCGACTTCTGCACGCCCGGAAACGCGACGCCACGTTGCGCATCGGGCGGTTTGTCGTCCGACCAGACATACCAGTCGCGATACTTCGAAGCGGGATCGCTGCGTGCTTCCAGGAACCACGGATGCTGGTCGGACGTGTGATTGACCACCAGATCGATGATGACGCGCAAGCCCCGCTCGGCGCACGCATGCGTAAACTCGGCGAAATCGCCGAGCGTGCCGTACTTCGGGTCGACGTTGTAATAGTCGCAAACGTCGTAACCGTTATCGCGTCCGGGCGAGGGGTGGAAGGGCATCAGCCAGATCGTCGTCATGCCAAGCCCTTGCAGGTAATCGAGCCTGCGCATCAGGCCCTGGAAGTCGCCGACGCCGTCGCCATTCGCATCCATGAAGGTGCCTACCGAGAGGCAATAAATGATCGCGTTCTTGTACCAGAGGTCATTGAGCATAGGTTCCGCGCGTAGCGCCAAAACGATCGATCGCCAAGAGGAATTGCAATGTCGGAGCTTGCGTGGTGGCAACGCGGCGTGATCTATCAAATCTATCCGCGCTCGTTTCAGGACAGTGACGGCGATGGCATCGGCGATCTACCCGGCATCAGCGCGCGGCTTGAATATGTCGCGGCGCTAGGCGTCGATGCGGTGTGGATCTCCCCGATCTACCCGTCGCCCATGGCCGACTTTGGCTATGACGTCGCGGACTACTGCAACATCGATCCGATATTCGGCACTCTGGACGGGTTCAAGCAATTGATGGGCCACGCACATCGGCTTGGGCTCAAGGTGCTGCTCGATTTCGTGCCGAACCATTCGTCGAGCCGGCATCCGTGGTTCGAGGAAAGCCGCTCGTCACGGGACAATCCGAAACGGGACTGGTATCTGTGGCGCGATCCCGCGCCCGATGGCGGGCCGCCGAACAACTGGTTGAGCCGCATGGGAGGCTCGGCGTGGGAGTGGGACGAGGTGACGGGACAGTACTACTATCACGCGTTTCTGCGCGAGCAGCCTGATCTGAACTGGAGAAACCCGCAAGTACGCCGCGCGATGGATCAGGTGCTGCGATTCTGGCTGGATCGCGGCGTGGACGGCTTCCGCGTGGACGTGCTGTGGCTGTTGATCAAGGACGCGCAGTTTCGCGACAATCCGCTCAATCCCGGCTATCGGCCCGGCGAGCCGGAACATCATCGGCTCTTGCAAAGTTACACGGAGGATCGGCCGGAAGTGCATGAAATCGTCCGCTCGATGCGAGCCACACTCGACGAGTACGGCGAGCGCGTGCTGATCGGCGAAATCTACCTGACTGTCCCGCAACTGGTGAAGTATTACGGCGTGAACGGCGATGGCGCGCACATGCCGTTCAATTTCCAGCTGCTCAACGCGAGATGGGACGCGGAGAATATCGCCCGCATGATCCGGGATTACGACATCGCGTTGCCCGAATACGGGTGGCCGAACTGGGTGCTGGGAAACCACGACAATCCGCGCGTTGCATCGCGCGTCGGCGCGGCGCAGGCACGAGTGGCCGCTGTGCTGCTGTTGACGCTACGAGGGACGCCGACGCTCTACTACGGCGATGAGATCGGCATGACGGATGGCCATATCGCGTCAGATGAGATCCGGGATCCGGCGGAACTCAGGCAGCCGGGCATTTGCCAGGGGCGCGATCCCGAGCGCACGCCTATGCAATGGGATGGCTCGCTGCCGAATGCGGGCTTTACCGACGGCAAACCGTGGTTGCCGATTGCGACGACGACGAGCGTGCGCGCACAGGACGGCGACATGTCGAGCATGTTGTCGCTCTATCGGCGCCTGCTGAGCCTGCGCCGCAGCAACGCCGCGCTCGTGCAGGGCACGATCGAGAATGTCGTTGCAGACGGCGACGTGCTGACCTATGAGCGGCGAAACGGCAATCAACGCCTTTTCATCGCGCTGAACATGGGCATCGAGGATGCCACCGTGCAATCGCGCCCGGGCACGGTGTTGCTATCGACGGTGAGTACGCGCATCGGCGAAACCTTCGTGCAGGGCGCCAATTTGCTTGCCGCCAGCGAGGCGGTCATCGTGATTCTTACGCGAAGCTCGTCCGATGCCGTGCGGCCAATTAACGGGCCGAACGATGCAGTTCGGTAGTCGTCCCCCAAGGTGCTTCAACCTTATTGGTTTCCACGAGCACTTGCGGAGTCGCCTGAGTGCGATCCGGCGGCCGCGCTCGCGCTCGAGAGCGTCAAAGCCGATCATGCAGCGGTCAAAGGCGCGGCGCTGGCATGCTCATCGATCGATGAAACGGTACTGCGGATGCGAGCGGCGATTCGCGCGTCGAGCGGCGTGTACACGAGCATGCTCAGGTCTGGCCGACCATCGACGGCGAACAGCGAATACTCCATTTCGATGGTCCCGAACGCAGGATGCAGCAGGCGCTTAACGTGCTGTCCTTCGCTGTGGCCGAATACCTGGTTTTCGCGCCACATGCGTTCGAAGTCCGGGCTCGCGCGACACAGATCGTCGACCAGATCGCCCACCTCGGAAGCGAGCCCCGCGCGAGCAACGTCCGCTCGGAACGTCCCCACGACGAAGCGCGCGACACTCTCCCAGTCGTGCTGTTTTGCCCGGACGGCCGGATCGCCGAACAGGAAGCGCAGGATGTTGCGCTGGCCCGGCGGCAGCGCGCTGTAGTCGGTCAGCACGACGGCTGCGGCGCGATTCCACGCGACGACGTCCCACGTCGCGGTCTTGATGATCGACGGGCTGGCATCGAGTGAATCGAGCACGCGCTGCAAGCGCGGGTCCACTGCGTCGGTGGACCGGTAGCGCACTTCCGGGGGGCGCCCGAGGCCCAGCATGAAAAGATGTTCGCGCTCGGTATTCGTCAGCATCAGCGCTGCGCAGATGCGCTCAAGCACCGCGGCGGACGGCGCGCCGCCGCGGCCCTGCTCGAGCCACGTGTACCACGTTGGGCTGATATTCGCGCGCTGCGCCACTTCTTCCCGGCGCAATCCGGGCGTACGCCTGCGGCCCGAGAAGCCGAAGCTGGCCGGATCGAGCCGCGTGCGGCGGCTGCGCAGAAAGTCCCCGAGGGTTTGGGCGGTGTTCACTGGGATGATTAACCTGTTAGTCGCTTTACCGGGATAAGCTCACTACTTCAATAGCATAGTGAATGATCGCATAGTGCGTCGGTGGCTATTCTGGAGACTTGACCATGCGAATCTTTCTGACGGGCGCAACCGGGTTTATCGGCTCGGCTCTGGTGCCCGAACTTATCGAAGCCGGGCATCAGGTTATCGGCATGACCCGATCCGATCAGGGCGCGCAGGCACTCAGCGCAGCGGGCGCGGAGGTGCATCGCGGTACGCTCGAAGACACCGACAGCCTGCGCAGCGGCGCCGCGAAGGCGGACGCCGTCGTTCACCTCGCTTTCGACCACGATTTCTCGCGCTTCGTGGAGAACTGCGAGAAGGACAAGCGTGCTATCGCTGCACTGGGCTCGGCGCTGGCCGGCTCGGATCGGCCGCTTCTGATCACGTCGGGCACGGGCGTCGGCAGCCGCGATAACGGGCAGCCGGCCGCCGAAGACGTGTTCAACACGAGTCACCCGAACCCGCGCATCGGCTCGGAGCTGGCCGGCAACGTGCAGCTGGAGGCGGGCGTCAACGTGTCGGTGATGCGCTTGCCGCAAGTGCATAACCCGTACCGGCAAGGCCTCATCACGCCGCTCATCCAGATCGCGCGGGACAAAGGCGTGTGCGCATATGTGGAGGAGGGACGCAACCGCTGGCCGGCGGGGCATCTGTCGGATGTCGTGCGGCTGTACCGGCTCGCGATCGAGAAGGGCGAACGCGGTGCGCGCTATCACGCGGTCGGCGAAGAAGGCGTTAGCGCCCGCGAGATCGCCGAGGCGCTCGGACGCGGCTTGAAGTTGCCGGTCGTCTCGATCGCGCGCGACGAGGCGCAGGCGTACTTCGGATGGATGGCGATGTTCGCCGCGCTCGATATGCCGGCATCGAGCGCGCAAACGCAGGCGCGTTTGGGCTGGCGACCGACAGGTCCGACGCTTCTCGCGGATCTGAACGAAGCGCGCTACGTTCAGGTGCCGTCCAAGGGCGAGCAACCATCGCCGCCATCATAGGTGTTTCATTACGCCACTCGCCAGCTTGCGCAATTCGTCGAACTGCGTGACGAGCTGGAGGCACAGAATAAAGGCCAGCGTCGCTGCGGGCGCCGGGTGGCGTTCGGTCCATCGCAGCACCGGCGTCGCGTAGCGCACGCGGATCGCATCCCGCGTCATCACCAATGTAATCACGATTCCGACCGCGGCTCCCACCAGCAAATCGGTCGGATAGTGAAAGCCGAGATAGGCGCGCGGAAGGCAAATGAACAGCGCAGTATAGAGAAGCGCCAGCACGCCGACGCGCCGCGACATGAGGAAGATGCCGGTGGCGACCGCCATCCATAGCATCGCGTGATCGCTTGGGAAGGAACTCCAGTTGGTCAGCACTGCGTCCTTGATTTCGCCGCTGGCAAAGCGCAGATGCAGTTCGGTGTTGTAGACGGGGCGCACTCTGAATGGCAACCAGTGAGTCAGCAGTCTTCCGACGACGAGCGCCACGATGCCGCTGACAAGCGTCGCCAGAACCATTTCTCGCCGCCATTCGCGGCACTCGTCTTGCTGAAACCACATCCACCACAGCACGGGAATGAGTACGAGGCCTTTGAAGGTGTACAGGTTGTCGATGGCCTGGATGGATAGAGTCGCGAAATCGCCGAAGTGTATGTTGGACAGATATGTTTCGATGGACAAATCGAAGCTATTCATTGTTTTCTAAAGAAATTGAGCCGGTCGCGGATGAGGGTCAGCATAATTCATCGCATGCACGGCATTTTTTGGCGCTTACTTTCACTGACAATTTTTACCGCGCAATTTCATCGCTAACTTTCCGTGACCCTATGGACGCTCATAACAAGGGGAGGCGTGTGATTGAAATGCGCTCTCCTCTCCAGCGCTGAGTCACCGCGCAGGATGCGGCGATACACTGTAGCCGGATCTTTCAAGGAGGCCGTCATGAAACTGGTCGACTGGAACATTCAGTGGGGATGCGGTGTCGACGGCCGCGTCGACCTTGGCCGGATTGTGCGGGAAGCACGCGCGTTGTGCGACTTCGACGTCCTGTGTCTGCAGGAAGTCACGCGCGGCTTCAACGAAGAACCAGCGGCCGGCGGTCTGAAAGGCGCGCCATCGTCCGATCAGTTCGCCGAACTTGCCGCTCTGCTGCCGGAGATGACCGTGCTTGATGCGATCGGCTCCGATCTGCCCTCGTTGGGCGCGAGCCGTCATCGGCGACAGTTCGGCAATGCCATCGTGACCCGTTTGCCGGTTCGTCAGGTGCTGCGCCATTCTCTGCCGTGGCCCGCGGACCCCGCCAAGCCGTCGATGCTGCGCGTCGCGCTCGAAGCGGTGCTCGAAGCCGACGTTGGTCCGCTCCGTGTCATCACCACGCACCTCGAGTTCTATTCGGAGAAACAGCGGCTCGCACAAGTGGCGAGACTGCGCGAGTTGCATCAGGAGGCGTGCGCTCACGCGCGCGCTCCCGCGCGTGGCGAGAAGCCGGACAGTCCGTTTGCCGATACGGCGCGCCCGGTCAGCGCGGTTCTGTGCGGAGACTTCAACAGCGCATTCGAAGACACCGCCTTTTGCCGGATGCTCGAACCGGTCACCGACGCTCCGGCGTTCGTCGATGCGTGGGCTCGCGCGCACCCGGGCGAGTCGCGTGCCGCGACGGTCGGCCTATACGATCACGAGCAATGGCCCGATGGACCTTTCGCGTGCGATTTCGTTTTCGTCACGCAAGACCTGAGCGCACGCATTGCATCGTGCGATGTCGATCCGCACAGCCGCTCGTCCGATCATCAGCCGATGTGGCTGGAACTGCGTTGAAGGGACTCGGCGTTACCGCCCCGTTATTGGCGCAGGAAAATCTGACCGCGTGATTCGGCGGGATGCTTAAGGTGCTGTTAAGGGTTGCTCTGCGATGGTTGAGCCTATGTTCAAACCATGAGAATAGTGAGCACGTCACATGAATAGCAACCCGTCGCAAACTCGCGCGCATGCACTCAGTAAAGTCCCGCAGATCACGCTGGGCTTCTGGATCATCAAAATCGCCGCCACGACGCTTGGCGAAACGGGCGGCGATTGGGTGACCATGTCGCTCAAATTGGGTTATCTGATCGGCACCGCGATTTTTGCGGTTATTTTTATTGGGCTGGTCGCAGGGCAGATCAGGGCGGAGCGGTTCAATGCCTCGCTCTATTGGGCGACCATCGTTGCAACGACCACGCTCGGTACCACGCTGGCCGACTTCTTCGATCGTTCGGTGGGAGTCGGCTATCCGGGCGGTGTAGTCATCGTCTTCGCGCTTCTGCTTGCGAGCTTGGGCGTCTGGTACAAATCGGAAGGTACGGTGGCGGTGCAGAGCGTAACCACGCCCAAAGCCGAGTGGTTCTATTGGGTGACGATCCTCTTTTCGCAGACACTGGGTACGGCGTTGGGCGATTGGGTGGCGGGATCGGACCGAGGCGGTCTGGGGCTTGGCTATGAGTACGGCGCTTTGATCTTCGGTGGGGGGCTGCTGATCGTCGGTGCGCTTTATTACTGGTCGCGGCTGTCACGGACCGCTATATTCTGGGCGGCGTTCATCCTGACGCGTCCGCTTGGCGCGACCTTGGGGGACCTGCTCGACAAACCCATTTCCCAAGGTGGGCTCGAGATCAGCCGACTCTATGCGTCGGTGATTCTGTGTTCGTTCATGGCGCTCTGCGTGATTTTCTTACCGCAACGTCCTGCTCGGCGAGCGATGCGGTAGATGGCGCGAAGAGGCTACGAATGTTCGGGAATAGCCATTGCGTGCCCGCTTTCGCCGCGACACCGACGCGCAGAACGAGCGCGTCGGCCGATCGGTAGCTCGCCCGCTCGACGTCCGTTCAATCGAGGCCGACATGAAGATTCCGCGGACGAAGAAGAACCCGTTCCTGAGCATGTGGTTAAGCGGCGCCAATACCGTCGCCAACTCAGCGCGGGTAAGAACGACAGCGGCAGCCAAACGCGCGACCTCCGCGTTCTGGAGTGCCGCACTCACCCCACCGAAGCCGAAGAAAAGCAGAAAGACACGCCGCTGAGCGGACTCGTCCGCTGTCGCGCGAATTTGCCGCCTGGCGTGCGCGACCGGACGCACGGCGTATCTGGATCGGGCGTTTCTCGACTCTCGGGTGGCGCCGCGTCGTTTGCCGTGTGTGCTCCTTCGATTACGGCAGCGACGGGTTTGACGCAATGCATTGGCACAGTGCCAGTTCATTCTCGTGGAGCTCGGCCTCGGGAATTTCGCTGCGCCCTCAAACTTGATGCGGTCCTGTCAACCCGATCAGATTTCGTTACTTCAAAAAATAATCGACTGTAACGCCTATTTGCAACACAGCCAAATAGGCGCCCGCGTTACTTCCTCCAAACCATCGAGCAACGAACCGACGCCAAAACGGAAAAGAGAAGGAGCGCCATAGTCGGCGCTCCATTCATTCATGGGTTACAGCAGGCAGGCTTACTTGATCGCAGTCAGGTAAGAGCCGGACAGGAAGCGTTGCGAACGCGGAATGGTCGCCGTGTAGGCCTGAATCGCGGCTGCCAGCTGCGGACGAATCAGGTTACGGTTGTAGTCGTAGATCGAATAGCCGTCGCCTTCGCCGTTGCCCGGATCGCCGTTACGCACGACATACCAGAACGCCTTTGCCACCGAACCGTTGTTCATCAGAACCTTCAACTGATTGAATGCGGCCGTTTGTCCGGCGTCCGTACCGTTGGTGCCATTGTTGGTCTCGGTCAGCCAGATCGGCTTCGCGCCGCTGCT
>NZ_JACHDK010000030.1:0-61807 GCF_014201005.1 Paraburkholderia lebeckiae
GAGGGGTTGATGGCAAGAGGAACGTCCTCAACGCATCGCTCTGGATTGAATTGTCGGCAATCTAGGGCAGTCCGTTGACCGTCGGGTTTTGGCCGACTGCTGACTCATAAGCCTGCGTGTCGTCCAGTTGAAGCGTACTTCAGCCGGACGTCAGAGCCCGGCGGGGAACGCGTCAGATTAAGGGTATTTCCAACGTAAATTGACACCCTCGCTGCAAAGTCTCAGGACCAAATCTGACAGTTTCGCCGTTGACGTACGTAAACGTCCGAATCTTGACGGTACCCCGATTACGAAACGGCCGCCTTTGCCGATCGGCGCGGCTATGACGGCATCGGGCTATGACGGCATCGCCGTGGTGCGGGGGATGGTGGAGCGCGGCCGGCAGATCCTCGGCCAGCTCGAGAAGCGCCTAGAACGCGCCAAGGAGGCCGTGCGCGAGCGGTTCGGCACTGCCGACAACCGCTCGCGCTGCGTCTTCGCCATGAACCTCAACTACGACCCCGACGTCGTGCCCGAGATCGTCGAGGCCGACGCGATCTTGAGCGGCGACCATCAGAAGCTGGCTCCGTTCCGGTGCTATGCCCGCTTATGGCTAGAGCGCGACTACGACGCGGCGGCCGGCAAGGGCGAGGTCATCGTCCAGGGGGACTCAGCCGTAGCGGCGGATCGTTTCCTGCACGCCCGACAGACCTTTGCGCAGGTCATCGGCATTCATGACCGGCACGAGTTCGATCTTGGCGTTCAAACCAAAGAAGAGCCGCTCGGCGGTATCGGCAATCTGCGATGATTCCGCCATGTTCACGATGAAGAAGCCGCCCCGGTCGCCATTCTCGGCGTGGAAATAAGCGGCTTCCGGCTTCAGATCCTCGGTTAGCTGTTGGAAGACTTTTTCTAATTTGCCGGCGCGGATGGCGGAGTTGCCGGCATCAGCGGAAAACGAGAACTTCAACATAACACGCATGACTTACCTCCCTGACGGTTGCCGGGTCGCCCGGCGACGGGCACCCTCGGTGGATCATTCTGAGCCTAAGCTGACCCGCCCGCAACCTGGATCGGCGGCAACCCCAGGCGGGGGATTTCGATCGCGGGGCAGCGGTTCATCACCTGAACGGACTTTTCGTACGCTAAGCGCGCTACGCTGGGCGTCTCGAACGTCTCTGCGCCACCCTTTTGAGACAGTCACGTTTTCCGGAAGCGGTCACTCACAAGTCGACCCGAGATCGATGTCTGCGGCATGTTAGCCGCATATCCATCGCTAGTCTGTTGCTGTTAACAGCTTAATTCTTGCATTCCGATCGATCCGAATAACCCTGATTGAATGAGATTGGGCATCATAAGAGGCAAGAAATCTGCAGTGAAGTCGCTCGGTCCCCTGCGTCGGAAAGAACACGACTGTTACCACGGCTTCACTGTCACCAGATCCCGTGTAGTCCGCCGATGCACTGGCTTCTAATCGGGCATTCATCCCGTCAAGGCAGAAGAAGGGCTGCCGTATCACAAGTGTCTCGTTGCAAGCATCTGGGCCCCACATCGGCAAGTCAGCCGATTCGAATATCAGATTACCCCGCTGTTTCAACGTCTCGAACGATTCCGCTGGTTCCTTAGAGATTGACTCGCCGTCGTCACACCGCAAAGCAAAACACATTATCTCGTTGGCGTAGAGCTTGACGTCGTTGAAATCGATCCGGGAGTTTCGTTTTGGGGGTTGAGCTTGCGCGGTGAAAAGCATGCTTTGACACACATCGAATGCGTTTCCTTCGGAATTCATACCAATCGTATCGTTCGAGTAACCCCACGCGCCAGAGGTCAACGTGTAAAGCTCGCGACATGTTCTGGGTAGCCGTTCCGCTTGGTATGAGCCATCGAAATGAATGTCGCTCATGTCCTCGGGATTGTAAGCGGCAAGATTAATCGGCTTGTCCAGCAATGCTTCCAAATCCATTTCCGGCGATTGCGCAGCCAGTTCCCTCGCTCTTATGTCCATCTGTTCGCGAAGCTCGCGCAGTCGCTCGTCGTCGACTCGCTGGAAACAACCATCGGAATCAGTCGCAGCATGCCCGGCTGCACTACACGCTTCAACTCGAAGTTTTCGCCAATGTTCCTGCCCCAGCAATATGCTCCGCTGCTGGCCAGAAGCAGAGCGTAAGGCATCGTACGCGGACATCACTTCTTGATCCACAGCAGGTACCGCTGTCGCGGCTTCGCGCACATCGTCTGGCTCGGCTGCGTCGACATTGATCACACACGCAACCGCAATGAGAAGAGTTGAGATAATCTGGACCGTGCCCGTACCGATCATTTTTCTTTCCGTAAGGAATCTAGACGTAAAGCGAGTGCATAAAGAGCATCACAATTGTCACCAATCTCAACGGCAATGTCGAACGACCGCGGGTGCCGCCTTCTGTCTTATGCGCGACCAGCCGAGAACGACCCCCAAAAGACACTCAGCTTCGTCTATGGCGGACGCTCGCCGACGACGAACATTCATCGCCTTCAAGCTGAAATGCCCCCTCCATGACGCTGACGCATTTCCCACCGACACGTATCCTTGTACGCCCGCCATGCAAGTCAACTGTGGCAAGGAGAATGCTGGGTCGGCCCATGTCAACGCCTTGAGCAACGCATAGCGATAGCTCTGGCAAACCTCGCACGTGCGCAATGAGCGCTGCGGTGGCTGCGGTCGCGCTACCCGTAGCCGGGTCTTCTGTCATGCGCGGCGTGAACATGCGCGCCTCCAGATCACAGGCATCTCCGGCCCTGACGCTGTCGATATCCCGCGTATAGGCGTAGATGGACACGGCGCCGTCGATTGGAAGTAGGCCTTTGAATGCCACCAGATCGGGTACGCACCGTCTTAGAGCATCGCGTGAAGCAAGTTCGACGACAAGAAACGGCAGGCCAACAGAAGCGACTTGAGGGGCGTGAGCATCGATCCGGACATCGTCAGCGCTGAGTGAGAGGCAAGCCGCTACCCGGTTTGCGGCAACCTGCGATAGCCGCGCCAACGGTTCCGGTGCAATGAGTTCAGCACCGACTACAGTCTCTCCCTCTTTCAACTGATTGACCGGCACCAGACCCGCGAGCTCCTCGAATACAAGCAAGTCCGGCAGGCCCTTCCGAGATGACGCAGCTTTCGCGGCGAGGACGAATGCGGTACCGATGTTCGGGTGTCCTGCGAAGGGTATCTCCCGGCTCGGCGTAAATATTCGCACCCAGGCAGTATTCGAAGCATCGCGGGGAGGCAGTACAAATGTCGTTTCGGTATACGCGAACTCGCTGGCGATTGCCTGCATCTGGTGGGTAGACAAACCAGCGGCGTCAAGCACAACCGCAATTGGATTGCCTTTAAATTTCTCGTCTGTGAACACATCGGCGGTGACATAGCGGCGATTCATTTCGTATCTCGGCTTGTTGATTGTTTTTAGCGATCTACCCCATGATCGGCTATGAGTCGCCGAAGTGACAGACACTGTTCTGTCCTGATAGACCGGGCCAGCGCGTCGATGACCGCTCGCCTGTCTCAGCGATGACGGGATGTGTCAGCCGCTGGAATGATCAACTGCCCCGTGAAAAGTCTCGCCTCGTTTTGTCGATAATGTTGCTCGATCGAGCGACCGTCCGCATTTGGACGAGGCCCGCCCGAGTGAGGACCGGTTCAGTTTGACTCGGATCGACCTCATCGCCGAACGCGGGCGGCCGACCTGATTGACCCCAGAAAAAACATTCACTAGACTGAGATCCCTTTTGCGCCATGCGCACAAGGGGATCTATTATGCTTGGCCTTGCTAGTCTCGGACTCTTCTCAGCGGCCTGTCTCGCGCTTACGATGACCCCGGGTCCGGATATGCTGCTCATGGCGTCGAGAAGCGTTACTCAGGGACGTTCTGCTGGCTTCGCATCGCTTGCCGGAATTCTGGCCGGAACCTATTGCCACGCGATGCTGGCAGCGTTCGGCCTGTCCCAATTGTTTCTCGCAGTTCCGGTAGCCTACGATGTCGTCCAGTTTGTCGGAGCCACCTACCTGCTCTACCTTGCGTGGAAGACCCTTCGCGCGACCCCCATGCTGACTTCAGCCGCCGCGAGCGAAGTTCGTTTCCCTATTCGAAAGATTTTCAGGCAGGGTTTGCTGACAAATCTGCTCAATCCGAAGATGGCATTGTTCGTCCTTGCACTGTTCCCTCAATTTGTGCGTCCGCAAGACGGGGCAGTTGCCTTTCAGATTTTGACGCTCGCCACCGTACTCAACTTCATCGGTTTGATTGTGAACGGTGTGGTCATACTTTCTGCAAGCCAACTTAGCCGACGGTGGGCTGGCCGACGCCGGCAGTCTCGGGTCCCCCAATATCTGCTCGCATCAGTTTTTGCGGGATTGGCGGCGAGACTTGCTGTCGCCAGCCGGAATTGAACGTCTCAAAATGGCCGTTGTCCGCGCGATGTCGCTTGTCGCCGGGAAAATAGCCGGCGGCGCTGCGCCGCGGCGGTCCCGAACCGAAATTCTCGGTTTCTGTGGCACGATTCACCGTCCGCTTCACTGATACCGTCACTGCCAACCGGCCACTGCGTCAAGACTACTGAAATAGTCGAAGAAATCCAAGGTCCCCGATTTCACGAACTCTGGCATCCGGCAACGTTCCGCACTACCACCACTTTGCGGCGTGCTATTTCTCCGAGACCGGATTGACGGACGAGGCCGTTTCTTCCGCATCGTTTCGCGCGATGCCCGGCGTCGCCTCACGGGCCGATTGCCGCAAGCGCGTGAACGCCTGGCTCGTGCGTGCATCGCGTTGGTCGCGTGCGTCGTAGAAGTCCTGGCTGAGCCACTGGCCGAGACTCATCATCAGCGAGCCCAACGCGCTCTTGAAGCGCACCCATGCGTTGCCGGTGCGCGCCAGTTGCGCGGCCGCCTCGACCGCCTCGGCGGCGAGCCGGTCCAGTTCCGCGTGCAGATAGTCGGCGAAATGATGCAGGCCGTGCTGATTGCCATTCGACGATTTGCGCTCCAGTTCGACGTGCTGCGCAATCAGCGATTGATTGGGCACGCGAATAAACGGCGGCGTATCGGTGCGCGCGCCGCCGCCACGGCGAATCGCCACACCGAGACTCGCGGACGCCTCAGTGCGCTTGCCGAGCTGTGGCATTTGCCACTTGTCGCACAGGTACTTCAGCAGGCTGCAATGATCGAATCGTTCGTTGCACACGCCGGCTTCGCACCACGGTGACACCAGGATGGCGGGAACACGCACGCCGAGTTGTTTGAAATCGAAGCTCGCGGTGTGGTCGTCGGGTGCGACCGCGTCGGCCGGCGGCGATACGTGGTCGTAGAAACCGCCGTGCTCATCGTAGAGGACCACCAGTAACGTGCGCTCCCACAGCGCCTGATTCGAGCGCAGCGCATTGTAGGTATCCGCGATCAGCTTCTCTGCCTTCATGATGTTGTGCGGCGGATGATCGTCGTTCTGCGCTTCGCCGAAGTACTTCGGCTCGATCAGTACGAATTGCGGAAACTGACTGGCGGGTCCCGCCGCGTCCTCGAAGAATTTATCGAAAGAGCGGTAATTCGCGAGGTTTTCCGCTCGTCGCTGGTTCTTCAGCAGCAACGAGGCGGGGAAGTCGTAGAAATAGACGCTCCATGTTTTGCGCGCGGCGTTCAACCGATCGAAAATCGTGTCCTGATCCTGCTCGGTGTACCAGTGCGGATCGAGTCCGTCGAGTCCCGAAGGCATTTCGATCTCGCCTTTCGACGTACCCGTCAGCGCGAAAAAACGGTTGGGCCACGTCGGCCCCGGCAATGACGAGAACCACCGGTCGCACACGGTGAATTGCGTACCGAGCGTGTGCAGCGCGGGCAGAAAGCCGAGCGGGTAATAGCCCATCACGTCTTGCCGCGCGGCGAGGCTGCTCTTCGGGTAGTCGTTCACGAACGTACGCACGAAACCGCTGTTGTCGGCGGCGATCTGTTCCATCACGGCCTTGTGCTCGTGATTCGGATCTTGCTTCATCTGCCGCTCGCGCGTTTCACGCGGATAGAAGGTGTGGCCTTGACCGTCGGCGTTCGATTTGCCGGCCGCGTTGCGCACGCCGTCCAGTTCGTCGTGCACGGCGTCGAGGCAGCCGAGCATCTGGTCGAACGAATGATTCTCCATCAGCAGCAGCACGACGTGTTCGATCGGATCGTTCTGCGTGTTCTGCTCGACGTCACTCATCTTTATCGCTCCACTCGGGACGGGATGGACTTCGCGTTGCCAACTTAGCGCAAAACGCGCGGCGGCGAAAGTGCCCTGCTTTGAAACGGACATGCACGCGACGCTTGGGGTATTTCGTCGCGTGCATGATTCGCTCAATGCAGCATCGACTCAACTACCGCCCGAGAAGATCGGACCTTGCCCGCCTGGCGCGAACGATGGGAAGTGGTCGCCGGACGGCGCGGCCGCCGCCGGTGCGTGCGCTCCCGACTGCGACGCCGGTTCGCGCAACGTCAAGGCGCTATCTGCCGTGATCGGCACGCTCGGCTTCGCGAGCAGCTCGGTCTTGCGCATCGAGCCGACCGAGGTGCCGAAGTAATAGCCGATGATGCTGATC
Organism: Paraburkholderia lebeckiae; assembly: GCF_014201005.1. NCBI lineage: Bacteria > Pseudomonadati > Pseudomonadota > Betaproteobacteria > Burkholderiales > Burkholderiaceae > Paraburkholderia > Paraburkholderia lebeckiae. The sequence goes on from NZ_JACHDK010000030.1 coordinate 6,580, forward strand.
CACGCGGTTCCCAACGCGCCGACGATCACGTTGACGAGATCCTTGTTGGTACCCGGCAAAGGCTGGAACGCCATCAGCAGCAAAATGCCGAAGAAGCCGGTGGTGACGGCCATCGCGAGCACTTTCGGGACCCAGTCGCGATTGGCGACACCCATCGCGCGTGCGTTCGCGGTGTCGCTCGTGGCGATGCGGGCCATGTCGGCGTCGTGCGCGAGGCTCGACTGCGCGGCCGTCACCATCAACTGCTGCAATTGCAGCGAGTTCGCGCTTTCGGCCTGGCGAAGTTTTTCGAGTGCGCCGGGGTCGTTCAACGCGGGTTCCACGAAGGCCGGGTCGCTCGGCGTGCCGAGCGCGTGCGAGATGATCGCGGCGGCAGCGGTCACGCCGAGGCCGACCGGCCCCCCTACGAGCCCGGCGAGAAGCGGGGCGGTGCTGTTGATATTTTTCGCTACTTTAGACCAGTCCATCATGCTGCTCCCAGGAGAAGATTGGCTGCCATGCGTTCGGTCCAGCCGCGGCTGAAATTCGGCCACGAATGCAGGTTCCGCAGGTACCGCAGACGATACGCGGCGAAGCGCATCACGAACTTCATCGGATCGGCGTTCTTGACCGCATCGAGCGTGTCGGGGCCGAACTTGCCGTCTTCCCTGGCGCCGGACGCTTTCTGCATCCACAGCACGACGAGGCCGCCGTTGTAGTTCGCATCGAAAATCTGGAAAGCCACGCGCGGATCGAGTTCGTCGAGATGCAACGGGTCCCAGTACCTGCGCTTGGCGATCTGATGGGCGGTATCGAGCGGCAGGTCTTTCATCGCGCCGTTATAGCCCTCACTGCGCGCGACGCGCGCTGTCACACCCCACATCGTTTCGCCGCCTGGATCGGCTGGATTGAAACTGTACCCGCCTTCGTTTCCGATCAAGGCTTTGAATGCATCTTCGAAGCTGTCCATCGAACTGTCTCCTGTTCGGCTGTGTTGCCAACTCAAATGGCGAATGCGCGCGGCTCAGGCCGCTCGCATCGCCCGTCCTACGGCGTCGCGTACCGTATCGAGCGATGCCCGAAGCGGGTACGACGTCATGGGATTCGAAACGGGCTTGACGCGCAGGTCAGGCCTCGATGTCCGGGTGTCGGCTTCGTCGGGCGGTGAGTCCGTCGAGAGCGCCAGCTCGCGTTCGCGCGCCGACAACGTGCCGGCGTCGCGCTGCAATGCCTGTGCATACTTGCGCGCGGCCTCGCGCAGCGCGCCTTTGTGTTCCAGCGCGTGGCCCCATTCCACATAGGGCGGCGCGAGATCGGGACGCAACGCGACGGCGTGCGAGAGCTTGTCGATCGCTTCGTCGTCGTGGCCGGTTTTGACGAGCGCCTCGGCCCAGTCGTGCAGCGTGTCGACGGAGTCGGGGTTCATCTCGGCGGCCTGCCTGAATGCTTCGAGTGCTTCGCGATCGTGCTTCTCCGAATGCAACAGCACGTCGCCGAGCAGTCGCAGGTTTTCAGCGGTGCGCGACTTTTCCTTCGCGCCGGCCCGCAGTTCCTGTAGCGCATCGTCGATGCGGTTCTGCTGTTCGAGCGCAATGCCGAGACCCGCGCGCAGCACCGCCGAGTGCTTGTATTGGATCAATGCTTCACGGATCTGCTGCTCGGCTTCTGTCGAGCGCTGCTGACTGTCGAGCAACCACGCCTTGCCCGCGACTGCCCATTGGGCTTGCTCGGATGAGGGCAACGCGAGGACTTCGTCATAGATCCCGACGATCTCGCGATAGTCGCATTGCGCGAGCGAGCATTTGGTCTTTTGCACCTGCGTGTACAGATGACTGGCGAGGATGTTAGGTTCGGCGAGGCGCATCGCCGTGACTGCGATGTCGTGCACGAGCTTTTCGAGGTCTCGCCCTTCGAACGGCACCGTGCTTTCGCGGCCGTTGAACGGTCCGTGTTCTATCTGCACGTGCGCAACGTATGAATCCGCGCTGCTATTCGTCTTCGTGATGCCGATGTGCACGGCGACATCGTCGCGTTTGAGCACGCCTTTGATGAAGCGCACCGTCGTCGCATACGACATTTCCTGACCCGGAATCTGGATGTCCTGCTGCGCGTCGTTGCTGGCCATCGTGTCGTGCGGAATCGATTCGGCATCCTGGCCGATTTCCTTCATCGCCGACATGATCCGCTCGGCGAGAAAGTTCGCCGTATAGCCGCGCTCGGTCAACGTTTGCGGTGTCTCCACCGGCGGTACCAGCAATTGACGCGTGAGCACGCCGCGCACGACGAGGCAGATGGAACCGATCGTCAGTAAGATGAACAACCAGGGTAGGACATACGGCCAGAGGCGTTTCGGTCCGCGACCGATCACGCCGACGGTGTGCAAGCCGAACAGCACGAATCCGCTCGAATGATGACGATCGCGACGATTCGCGGTGTTGGCGCGCATGAACGGGCCGTCGTACCCGTTGGTTGACCGGCGTTGACTCTGTGCACTCGACATGACTCACCTCGCTTCGATCTGCGATCGATGTTGGCGATCGCCTGACTTGCGCGGTGGGTATGCATCGAACGTGCCATCGCACATGGAACGGGCTGGCAGCCGGATGTTGGCCTTCTGGTGGGGGATTGAAAGAAAGAAGCGTTGTGAGATGGCCAACGTATTGCGAAAAACAGTTTGCTGGCGGGAGACAGGACGTGCGTTAGCAAATAAAAATGCCGCTCAGTCCAGAAGACTGAGCGGCATCGGTGAAGCGAACTACTGTTTGTGGACTCTGCGCTGCCGTGGTTTAAACCGAACTCGGCCGCCACTTCAACAATCGATTCTCCACCGCAGTCAGCAGGTAGTCGGCGGCAAGCGCGACCACCGCCAGCACGATCATCGCCGCGAACACGCCGGCCGCATTGAACGCGCCCTGCGCGGTGGAGATCAGCAAACCGATGCCCTGCTTCGAGCCGAGAAACTCGCCGACCACCGCACCGACCAGCGCAAAGCCGAAGCTCACGTGCAGGCTCGCGAGAATCCAGCTCAGCGCCGACGGAATCACGACCGAGGTCGTCACCTGACGGCGCGACGCGCCGAGAATCTGCGCATTCGCGATCATGTAGCGATCTGCTTCGCGCACGCCCTGGAACGCGTTGGCGAACACGACGAAAAACACCATCACGACCGCGAGCGCGACTTTCGATGCCATGCCGAGCCCGAGCGCGATCACGAACACCGAGCCGAGCACGACGCGCGGGATCGAGTTGGCGATCTTGATGTAGAGACTGAACACGTCGGAGAGCAGCTTGTTGCGGCCGAGCACGATGCCGCAGAAGATGCCCCCGATCGAACCGATGATGAAGCCGAGCCCCGTTTCCTCCAGCGTGACCCACACCTGCGTGAGCAGCGGCCCTTGCGACGTACCGTTCACGAACCAGTCGACGATCTGAGCGAAGATCTCGGTCGGCATCGAGAAGAAGAAAGGGTCGATCCACTTCAGGCGCGCGGACAGTTCCCAGCCGCCGAGCACGACCACGAGCAGGAGAATGCGCAGCGAAATCACCAGAATCTGGCGCTGGCGGATCTTCTTCTGCGCAATACGCTCGACGTGAGCGAGCGACGCGGCGTCGATGCCCGAGGGCATCATCTGTTGAGAGGTTGTAGACATGTTTGCCGTTCCTTGATTAACCGATCTGCACTTCTTCGCGCAAGTCATGCCAGATATCGCGCGAAATTTCGATGAAGCGTGAGTCGTAGCGGACCTCCGATGTGACGCGCGGTCGCGGCAGATCGATTTCGTAGACTTTCTTCAGCGTGGCGGGGCGGGCAGTTAGCACGAACACGCGGTCGGCGAGCGCAATCGCTTCTTCGAGGTCGTGCGTGACGAACACGACCGAGCCGGCGCCGCCCCACAATTGCAGCAACTCGTCCTGCATCAATGTGCGCGTCTGCATGTCGAGCGCCGAGAACGGCTCGTCCATCAGCAGGATTTCCGGCTTGTTGATGAAGGTCTGCGCAAGCGCGACGCGCTTGCGCATGCCGCCGGACAGTTGATGCGGATAGTGCTTGCCGAACTTGTCGAGGCCCACGCGGCGCAGCCATTCGTTCGCTTCCTCGTAGGCGGCCGATTTCGAGCGGCCGCGATACAGCGGACCCGCCGCGACGTTGTCGAGCACCGAGCGCCACGGGAACACCGCATCGGCCTGAAACACGAAACCGATGCGCGGATCGATGCCGTCCACCGGCGCGCCCATCACGCGCACTTCGCCGGTGGTCGGCTTCAGCAAGCCGGTGATCATGCTCAGCGTAGTGGACTTGCCGCAGCCGGTCGGGCCGACCACCGCGACGAATTCGCCGCGTGCCACCGACATGCTGAAGTCGCGCAGCGCGATCGTGGCCTTGCCGTCCGGGGAAATGAAACGGCACGACACTTTGCGCATTTCGATCGCTGGCGTCTCGCGTGACATAGGTTGATTCATCGGCGGGTGCCTCGCAGTTCTGTGAATATGAAAGAAGCGTTACTTCGACGCGGTCTTGACCGGCGCCGACACGTAGTCGTTGGTGTAGGTCTTGGCGAGATCGATATGCTTGCCCTTCACCGACGGATTGAATGCGGACAGCACCTTCAGCACCGTATCCGGGCCGTCGGCGGGCATCTTGCCGTCCTTCGTGAACATCGGCAGCGACGCCTTCAGCGCGTTCACGTAAAGGTCCTTGTTGTTGCCGTAGTAGTCCTTCGGCATCTGCGCGGCGATGTCCTCGGCGCTATGCGTCGCGATGTAGTTCAGCGTCTTCGCGAACGCATGCGAGAGCTTCGCGGCCTCGTCCTTGTGCGCTTCGGCCCACGCGCGCTGCACGTAGAAGCTCGAAGCGGGGTAGGTGCCGCCGAGGGCGGCGCGTGTGCCGTCCACGTTGCGCATGTCGACCAGCACCTTCGCGTCGCCGGTCTTCAGCAGTTGCGAGACGGTCGGCTCGGTGGTCATGCCGGCGTCGATGCGGCCTTGCTTGACGGCGGCGATGAAGCTGTTGTCCGCGCCGACCGGCAACATCGTGTATTGCGTCGACGGCACGCCCGCGCGCTGCGCGAGGTACTGCGTGAGGAAGCTGGTCGATGAACCGAGGCCGGTCACGCCGAGCGTCTTGCCTTTGACGTCGGCCATGCTCTTCAGCGAATCGGCCGCCTTCGTCGAGACCATTTCGACTTCGCCCGGCACCTGGCCGAAGACGACGAGCGCCTGCACTTCCTTGCCCTTGCTCTGCAGGTCGATCGTATGATCGTAGAAGCCGACCACGCCTTGCACCGCGCCCGCGAGCAGTTCGTTCTCCGCATCGACACCGGCCGGCTGCGACAGGATCTCGACGTCGAGGCCTTCGTCCTTGAAGTAACCGAGCTGCTCGGTGAGCTTGGCCGGCAGATAGATGATCTTGGTGGCGCCGCCGACCATGATCGTGATCTTCTCGGCGTGAGCGGCGGCCGAAGCGGTCGCAAGGGCGAACGCAACTCCTGATACAGCGGCAATCTGGCGCAAGGTACGCATGAAGCAGTCTCCTTAGGTTGGTCGCCGCGAGCGTGGTGCGCGGCGCTTTTCTGGGTCAATGGGGGCGATTATAGAAACGCGAAACCTTCTGTCAGCTTTCGGGGTTTGGCGCAAAACATGGGTGTTAACCCGAAAATGCGCCGAAAAAGCGCCGAAAATTGCGCGCGGCTCGGCACTGCGCTTGCGGCGGGCACTGGACGTATGCGGCAAACCACACGGTATGCGCGCAGCCCCCTTGTTTTAAGGCACAATCGACGACCTGACTTTTGCCGTTGCCGCCATGAAGCTGCTGCTGATCGAAGACAACCCCACGCTTGCGCACTGGCTCGCGAAGATGCTGGAGCAGGAAGCCTTCGCGCTCGACGCCGTGCAGGACGGCGATGAAGCCGACCGCCTGCTGCGCACCAATCACTACGACGTGATCCTGCTCGACCTGAACCTGCCGAAGCTGTCGGGCAAGAACGTGCTGCGCCGGCTGCGTCAGCGTGGCGACGCGACGCCGGTGCTGATCCTCACCGCGAGCGGCTCGATCGACGAGAAGGTGGAGCTGCTCGGTGCCGGCGCCGACGACTATCTGGTGAAGCCGTTCGAAGTGCGCGAGCTGATCGCGCGCATCAAGGTGGCGATTCGGCGGCAGTCGCCGTCGAAAGCGGGCGAGGTGGTGTGCGGCGATCTGTCGTTCGACATCGACACGCGCCAGTTCACGCTGAAGGGCGCGCCGCTGAACGTGACGCCGCGCGAGCGTTCGGTGCTCGAAGCGCTGATCCTGCGCCTCGGCAAGACGGTGACGAAGCCGGCGCTCGTCGATGCGATCTTCACGCTCGCCGACGAGCCGAGCGAGGATGCGGTCGAGATCTACATTTCGCGTCTGCGCAAGAAGCTCGATGGCAGCTCGGCCGCGATCGTCACGCTGCGCGGGCTCGGCTATCTGCTGCGCAAGCGGGAAGACGACCAGTAACGATGGCCAATAGCCTACGCATACGCCTGCTGTGGTGGCTGCTCGTACCGCTCGCGCTTTATGTGTTCGTGACCGGCAAGACCGAGTACGACAACGCGCGGCACACCGCGAATCTGGTGCAGGACAATCAGCTGGTCGCGTCGGCGCGGATGATCGCGGGCGAGGTCGAATGGAGCGACGGCTTTCTGCGTGTCGATGTGCCGCCCGCCGCGCTCGAGATCTTCGCATCGCCATATCGCGACCAGGTGTTCTATAGCGTGCGTGTCGACGACGGGCGGCTGCTCGCGGGTACGCCTGATTTTCCGCCACGTCCGCTGCGGGCCCCCGACGTGCCGGATTCGTACTACACGCAGTTGCACGGCCAGCAGGTGCGCGCTGTCGACGTCGTGCGGCTCATGTACGACAACGGCGCGACGCGTCCCGTGCGCGTGACTGTCGGCAAGACCGTGCGCTCGCGCGATGCGATGACGCAACAGCTGTGGCGGCCGCAACTCGTGCGCCAGCTCGAAATGATCGCGCTGGCGGTGGCGCTCGTTTGCATCGGGCTCACGTTCGAGTTGCGGCCCTTGATGAAGGTGAAAGACGAGGTGGCCGACCGCGATCCGATGCAGCTCGAACCGATTCGCGTCGAGCGTCTGCATACGGAACTGCGGCCCATCGTCGATGCGATCAATCAGTGCATCGCGCGGCTCGGCGTGCAGGTAGCGGCGCAGCGGCGCTTTATCGCCGACGCCGCGCATCAGTTGCGCACGCCGCTTACGCTGCTCGGCACGCAACTGCAATTCGCGCGGCAGCAGGAAGGCCTCAATCCCGCACTCGACGAAGCGCTTGCCGCGATGCATCGCAGCAACCGCTCGATGGTCGGGCTCACCAACAAGCTGCTTTTGCTCGCGCAGGCCGAGGCCGCCGACAACTCGCAGCTCGCGATGGAACGCGTCGATCTGGTGCCGCTCGCGATGGAGGTCGTCGAAGATCTCGGCCTGCTCGCGCAGGCACGTGAAATCGATCTGGGCGCGGAATTGCACGGCGCGGCGCCGGTGCTCGGACATCGCGGCTTGTTGCAGGCACTGATCGCGAATCTCGCCGAGAACGCGATTCGCTATACGGGCAGCGGTGGTCACGTGACGGTCGCCGTGAACGCTGATACCGCGGCCAATGCGGTGACGGTCAGCGTGACCGACAACGGCCCCGGCATTCCGGCCGAATCGCGCAGCCGCGTGTTCGAGCCGTTCTTTCGTGCGTCGACGGATACCGAGGGCACAGGCCTCGGTCTTGCGATCGTGCGCGAAATCGCGGACGCCCATCACGGCGAGATCACGCTGAAGGCGGGCGAGGGCGGCAAGGGTGTGCATATCGCCGTGACGTTTCCGCGCGCGATGCCGAAGTGATCGGGATAAACCCGAGGTTCGCGCAACATCCACAGTCCTGAAAGCATCGGGAAGGGTTCGCACCTTCACAATCACGGGCAGGCGACCCGCGCGGCACCCAGACGCAAGATAACGGAGACACCCCCAATGAAGCTTTCCTTGACGCGTTTCTCGCGCGCGGCCTATGCCGCCGTCGCGGCGTCGCTCGCGCTGTGCGCGCTCGCGAGACTCGCGACGCCTGCGCAAGCCGCCGCGCCGGAGAAACTCGCGATCATGGTGGGCGGTACCAACAAGCTCATCTATCTGCCGGCGCGTCTTGCCGAACAGCTCGGCTATTTCAAGGCCGAAGGGCTCGACGTCGAACTGCTGTCGCAGCCGACTGGAATAGACGGCGAAAACGAAATGCTCGCGGGCGCGGTGCAGGGCGTGGTCGGCTTCTACGATCACACGATCGATCTGCAGACACGCGGCAAGGAAGTGAAGACGATCGTCGTGTTCAGCCAGGTGCCCGGCGAAGTGCAACTGGTCGCGGCGAAATCGGCCGATTCGATCCGGAGCATGGCCGACGTGCGCGGTAAAACACTCGGCGTGACGGGGCTCGGCTCCTCGACGAGTTTTCTCACGCAGTACCTCGCACAGCGCGCGGGCGTGCGGTCCACGCAATACACGCTGCTGCCGGTCGGCGCGGACAGCAGTTTCATCGCGGCGATGCGCCAAGGACGCATTCACGCGGGTATGACGACCGAGCCGACCGTCACTCAACTATTGAAAGCGGGCGACGCCAAAGTGCTCGTCGACATGCGCAATGTCGATGGCACGCGCGCCGCGCTTGGAGGCATGTATCCGGCGTCGAGCCTCTATGTGCAAAGCACGTGGCTCGACGCGCATGCCGACGTAGCCGCGAAACTCGCGCGTGCATTCGTCAAGACGCTGCGCTATATGCACACCCACAGCGCGGAACAAATCGCCGCGCAGATGCCAAAAGAAGACATCGGCAACGACAGGGCGCTGTATATCAGCGCATTGCAGGCCTCGCTGCCGATGTACACCGTCGACGGCAAGATGCCAGCCGACGGTCCGCAGACGGTGCTGAAGGTATTGTCGAGTTTCAATCCGGCGGTGAAGGGGCGGCATATCGATCTGTCGCGCACGTTTACCAATCAGTTCGTCGATGACGTGAAGCCTTGAAAGCGGGCTGACCGCGTGGGTCGCTTCGAGCACAAGAGGATCGGCACATCGTGTTTTCAGGCAGTTTGCGCGGACGCTTATTGTGGTGGCTGCTGTTGCCGTTGGCGGCATTCGTTTCCATTTCCGTCGTCATTTCATACCGGTTCGCGCAGAACACCGCGGACCTGGTTCAGGACAATGCGTTGCTGTCGTCAATGCGGATCATCGGCGAGGATATCGACTGGGACAACGGTTCGGTGTCGATCCAGATTCCGCCGGCCGCGCTCGAACTGTTCGAATCGCCGGAACAGGACACGGTTTTCTATCGGGTCGAGGCAAGCGGCCATCGTCTGCTCGCGGGCATCCCCGAGTTGCCGCTGCCGCCACATGTGAGCGACAAGCCCACGCTTTATTCCACGCATTTCGCCGATGGCCGCGCGGCGCGCGCGGTCGCCTACGCGCGGCAGCTCTACGACTCGGGACATACCGAGGAGGTGATCGTCGCGGTCGCGAAGACGGAAGGCTCGCGCGATGCGATGGTGTGGCGTCTGCTGCGGCCGCAATTGTCCGGCGAAATCCTGACGCTGGTACTGGCGATGGTGTTCGTCTACCTGGGCCTGACCTTCGAACTGTTGCCGCTGATGAAGGTGAAGGACGACGTCGCCGATCGCAATGCGTCGCAACTCGAACCGATTCGCGTCGCGCGTCTGCACGTCGAACTGAGGCCGATCGTCGAAGCGATCAACCAGTGCATCGCGCGAATGGGCCAGCAGGCGGCGACGCAGCGCCAATTCATCTCCGATGCCGCGCATCAGTTGCGCACGCCGCTCGCGCTGCTGGTCGCACAGATCCAGTTCGCGCGGCAACGCGATAGCCGCGACGCCCCGCTTGCCGAAGCGCTCGCGGGCATGCACAAGAGCGGCCGCAAGTTGACCACGCTGACCAACAAACTGTTGCTGCTGGCGCAGGCCGAGTCGGCCGCGTCGCTGAACGTGCGGGAGCGGATCGATCTGAGCGCGTTGATCGCGGGCGTGCTCGAGGAACTGATCGCGTTTGCACAGTCGCGAGAAATCGACCTGGGCGCGGAGCTGGAAGACGGCCTGTACGTGACCGGCGACGAGGCATTGACCGCGGCGCTGGTGACCAATCTGGTCGACAACGCGCTGCGCTATACGCAGGCGGGCGGTCGCGTCACGGTGCAGACGCAGCGGCGCAACGGGATGGCAATTGTGCGCGTGATCGACAACGGACCCGGCATCAAGGCCGATGCGCGCGAACGGGTGTTCGAGCGCTTCTATCGCGCGTCGAGTCATGCGGAAGGCACAGGACTCGGCTTGCCGATCGTGCGCGAGATTGCGCATCGCCAGGGCGGCAGCGTAATGCTGGAATCGAATGAGGGCGGCGCGGGCCTCGTCGCGACCGTCGAGATGCGCCTATGGATCGGCGCAACCTGACGTCGCTCGACTCGCAAAAGAGGGGGACAAGGATGAAACTGCTGCTCGTGGAAGACGACGCGGACCTCGCGCGCTGGGTGATGAACCTGATGCAGGTCGAGCAATTCGCGATCGACTGGGCGCAGAACGGCGAATGCGCGGAAACGCTGCTCGGTCTGCAATGCTATGACGCGGTGCTGCTCGATCTGCGCCTGCCCGGCATGGGCGGCAAGGAGGTGCTCGCGAGGCTGCGCCGCAAGCGCGACAACGTGCCGGTGCTGATGCTGACCGCGAATGGCTCGACGGACGACAAGGTAGCCTGCTTTTCGGCCGGTGCCGACGACTATGTCGTCAAGCCTTTCGACGCGCGCGAACTGGTGGCGCGCATCAAGGCACTGATTCGCCGTCAGGCCGCGGGAGACAGAGGGCAGTCGACCGAGTGCGGAGATCTGCGGTATCTATTCGACTCGCGCGAATTCGTGCTGCGGGACGAACGTCTGCCGCTGCGCCGCCGCGAACACGCGATCCTCGAAGCGCTGATACTGAAGCAGGGCAAGACCGTATCCAAAGCAACGCTGATGGACAAGATCTTCACGCTCGACGAAGAGCCGAGCGCCGATGCGATCGATATCTATATTCACCGGTTGCGCAAGCATCTGTCGGCATCGACCGCGAAGATCATGACGCTGCGCGGACTCGGTTATATCTTGCGCGAAGAAGAACCGCGCGAAGCGTTTGCGTCGACCTGAAAGTGACGGCTCGACAAAAACGCCTCTGATCGACTCGTTACTGAACGCAGGCTATTTCCATTACACGGGCAATCGGGGTGCGCTGGGCCAACGTCACGACAACGACGTTTGGCGCGAAGAACCAGTTGCAATTGACGACGGGTATTCGCACGCGATTCTGAGTTGCGGGACGGCTTGCGACTATTTCAATGCCGGAAAGACCGCCGCCAGTTCAGCGGCGGTCGCTCTTTACGCGGGTCAATGGTTGGCGTAGTTAGCCGGCCTTGACCGCAGTCTCCCTGGCGAGCAGGCGTTGAGCCTGACGATCGCCCTTTGCCGCTTCCTGTGCGGTCTGAACCGAGGTTTCGCTGGATTCCGCGAGCAGGGCCCGCGCCGCGCTGCTGATGCTGACGGTGTATGACGACGAGGTGGTGCCGCTTGTCGGTCCTGCTGACGATGCGCCGCTCGTGCTGGATGTCGGCACCGTAAGATTTTGATAAGGTTGCGAACGCCACCTCACGACTTCCGCTCGCGTCCCGCACGCGTCTTGTCCGCTCCGCTCCTCGCGCGGGTCTGCGCCGCGAGTTCCTCGACCATTTCCCGCGCGGCCGTCTGCAACTCGGGCACATAGCGCCGCTTCGCTTCCGCGAGCGACACCGCGCGCGACAGAAACACCACGTTCAAGCTCGCGAGCACGCGTTCCTCGAACACGATCGCGACGGCAACCGCGCCGATCTTCCCCTGGTCCGCCCAGTCGCCGTGATTCGAGCCGAACCCATCCGCGCGCACGCGTCGCACGAGGCTGCGGATCAACGCGTCGTTCGACGCGAGCGCCTTCTGCTCCTCGCCGCCGGCGCCCGCGCGCAGCAGATCGAGAATGTCCTCGCGCTCCTCGTCGGGGCACATCGCGAAGTACGCGCGACCCGCCGCGGTCAGCAGGATCGGCAAACGGCGGCCGACCATCGCGCGATGAAACGACAACGGACTGAAGCGGTGCGTGGTCTCACGGACGATCATCGCGTCGCCGTCGGGCGTGGTCAGATCGGACGGCCACGCGACGCGTTGCAGCAGACGCCCCATCACCGGCGGCGCGATCGTCGCGATGCGTTCGTCGTCGGTGAAGCCTTCGCTCAGCGCGCGCACCTTCAGCGTGAGCCGGAAGCTGTCGTCCGACGCGCTGCGCCGCACGAAGCCTTCCTCCATCAACGTTTCGAGCAGCCGCCGCGCGGTGGTGCGATGCAGGCCGGTCAGCTCACTGATCTGCTGGCTCGTCGCGCGGCCGCTGTCCATCGAGTTGAGCGCCTGCAGCACCTGCAAGCCGCGCGACAGACCTCGCACATTCGTGTATTTGGTCACTTGAAACCTCAATCAAATCAACTATGTGCATTCTATGCACAATTTCCAGATTTTGTTGAGCGGGCAGGTGGCCGGTCCTAGACTGCCAACAAATCAACGAATTCATGGAGACGCAAGCTGTTGCCCGCAGGCGATTTTTCGCCATGGCGACAGCCGGTTCACGCCGCCGCGCTCCGTGAATATCTCGACCCGGTCACTCTGGTCGACATACGGAGACAACATGCCCCAAACGCTCGACCCGGTGGCCGCGCAAGGTCACAGCGGACCCGTCACCACCGACGTCGCGATCATCGGCGCCGGCCCGGTCGGTTTGATGATCGCCAACTATCTCGGCCTGCAGGGCGTGCGCGTCGTGCTGATCGAAAAACTCGACAAGATCATCGACTATCCGCGCGCGATCGGCCTCGATGACGAAGCGCTGCGCGTGTTTCAGTCCGTCGGCCTCGCCGATGCATTGCTGCCGCACACGACCCCCGATCACTGGATGCGCTTCGTCACGAGCAACGGTCACTGCTTCGCATCGATCGAGCCGCGCACCGACGAATTCGGCTGGTCGCGCCGCAACGCGTTCATTCAGCCGCTGGCCGATCGCGTGTTGTACGAGGGCCTGCAACGCTTCCCGCACGTCGAGGTGCGGTTCGGCCACACGGTCGACTCGTTCACGCAGGACGGCAGCGGCGTCACGATCGAAGCGCAACACGCGCAGAGCGACCGCCGCACGATCCGCGCGTCGTACATGGTCGGTGCGGACGGCGGCAACAGCTTCGTGCGCCGCACCCTCGACGTGCCGTTCGAGGGCCGCACGAAACCGAATCAGTGGATCGTCGTCGACGTGCGCAACGACCCGATCGGCTCGCCGCACGTGTACATGCATTGCGATCCGCGGCGCCCGTACGTGTCGGCCGCGCTGCCGCACGGGATTCGCCGCTTCGAATTCATGGTGATGCCCGGCGAGACCGAGGAAGAGCTGTCGAAGCCGGAGAACATGGCCGCGCTGATCCGCAAGGTCGTCGCCGAGCCGGAGAAGGTCGACTACATCCGCAAGCGCGTCTATACGCACAACGCGCGCCTCGCGAGCAGCTTCCGCGTTAAGCGCGTGCTGCTCGCCGGCGACGCCGCGCACATCATGCCGGTGTGGCAGGGCCAGGGCTACAACAGCGGTATTCGCGATGCGAGCAACCTCGGCTGGAAACTCGCGATGGTGGTCAAGGGCGTCGCCGGCGATGCGCTGCTCGATAGCTACACCGCCGAGCGCCGTTCGCATGCTCGCTCGATGATCCACCTCTCTGAGGTCGCGGGCGACATCTTCGCGCCGACGAGCCGCTTCGGCATCAAGTTTCGCGACGCGTTCGTGCGTACGTTCAACTGGTTCCCGGCGGTCAAGCGCTACTTCGTCGAAATGCGTTTCAAGCCGATGCCACGCTATGAAAGCGGCGTCGTATTGCTGGCGCGCACGCCGCCCAGGCGTGGCTGGCTCGCGCGCGTGCTCGAACGCTCGGGGCATTCGGCGCCGGGCCGCCTGCTCGGTCTGATGAGCGAGAAGCGCGAGTCGCGGCTCGGCCGTCTCGTGTATGGACGCGACCCGCATTGTCATTCGCCGGTCGGCCGCATGTTCATTCAACCGCGCGTGCGCACGGTGAGCGGCGAGGTCGTGCGACTCGACGATGTGCTCGGCAACCGCTTCGCGATCGTCGGTTGGGGCGCGGAACCGACCTTCGGTTTGTCGGAGCAGGCGCGTGCGATCTGGCAGCGGCTCGGCGGCTGCTTCGTGGTCGCGAAGCCGGACACGCAGCTGTCTTTCCATGACGACGTGCCAGAAGACGTCATCGCGATCGGCGATGTGAACACGCGGCTGAAGGACTGGTTCACGCGAGTGCCGGAATCGGTCGTGCTGTTGCGTCCCGATCGTTTCGTCGCGGGCATGGGCTCGCCGCAGCAGGTGTCGCAACTCGTCGTCGAACTCGCGCAGCAGCTGCATCTCGACCTGGCAGGGCGGGCTGACGTGGCCGGTCACCGCAACGAAGCAGCGTTCGCGCCCGATGTCGTCGCCACTTTCGCCACCGCTGCAATCGCCGGAGCCTGATATGCCGATGCTGCTCGAATGCCTATCGCACACGCCGTTGCACGGCTATTACAATCCCGCGCCCGAAGTCGTCGCGGAAGTCGAGCGCGTGCATGCGGCAGCGCGTGCGCGCGTCGTCGAGTTCGATCCCGAACTGGTCGTCGTGTTCGCGCCCGATCATTACAACGGTTTCTTCTATGACGTGATGCCGCCGTTTTGCATCGGCGCATCGGCGAGCGCGATCGGCGACTTCAAGAGCCTCGCCGGTCCGCTGGACGTGCCCGCCGATACCGCGCTCGACCTTGCCGAAGCGGTGCTCGCGAGCGAGGTCGACGTCGCCGTCTCGTACCGCATGCAGGTCGATCACGGTTGCGCGCAAGCGCTGGAGATTCTGACGGGCGGCCTCGATCGCTATCCAGTCGTGCCGGTATTCATCAATTCGGTGGCCGCGCCGATGGCTTCATGCCGCCGCGCGCGTCTGCTCGGCGATGCGTTGGGTCGAGCGCTCGCACGCTCGAAGCAACGCGTACTCGTGATCGGCTCGGGCGGCATCTCGCACGAGCCGCCGGTGCCGGAACTCGCGGGCGCGAGCGAGGAAGTCGCCGAGCGTCTGATCGCGGGCCGCAATCCGTCGGCCGAATCACGCGCGGCGCGTGAGGCGCGCACGATCGCGGCGGCGCGCGCGTTCGCCGCGGGCGACAGCCGTCTGCATCCGCTCAATCCGGAATGGGATCGCGCGTTCCTGAAGCTGCTCGAAGACGGCGAACTCACCGCGCTCGACGGTTTGACCAACCGCGCGATCACGCGCGAGGCCGGCAAGTCCGCGCACGAAATCCGGACGTGGATCGCCGCGTTCGGCGCACTGAACGCGAGCGGCCCGTATCGCGCGTCGCTCGATTACTACCGTCCGATCCCCGAATGGATCGCGGGCTTTGGCGCGATGCATGCGCGACCCGTGACCGCCCACGTCTAACCGAATCAGGAACCCACTATGACCACTCAAAGCAATGCAGACGCGCTCGCGCTGCGCCTGCGCGAATCGGAACGTACGCGCGCGACCATCGCGCCGTTGCGCGACGACCCGCGTTTCGTCGAACTGTCGAACCCGGCCGACGCCGAGGAGCTCGCGTACGCGGTGCAGCAGGCCAACGTGGCCGCGCGCATCGCGGCGGGCGAGCGCGTCGTCGGCCGCAAGATCGGACTCACGTCGCCGGCGGTGCAGCGTCAACTCGGTGTCGACCAGCCTGACTTCGGCGCGCTGTTCGCATCGATGGCGTATGGCGACGGCCAGCCGATTCCTCTCGATCAGTTGATTCAGCCGAAGGTCGAAGCGGAGATCGCGCTCGTGCTCGAACACGATCTGCTGCACGAGCGCCACACGTACGCCGATCTAATGCGCGCAACCGCGTATGCGGTCGCGGCGATCGAAGTGGTGGACAGCCGCATCGAAGGCTGGAACATCCGTTTCGTCGATACGGTCGCGGACAACGCGTCGAGCGCGCGCTTCGTGCTAGGCAGCCGCCCGGTTCTGCTGCGCGATACCGATCTCGCGGCCTGCGCGATGACGCTATCGAAGGATGCGGAAGTCCTGTCGCGCGGCAATGGCGCCGCGTGTCTCGGCAATCCGCTGAATGCCGCCGCCTGGCTCGCGGATCGCATGGTCCGGCTCGGCACGCCGCTGCGTGCCGGCGACGTGCTGATGACGGGCGCTTTGGGCCCGATGGTCGCCGTCAAGGAGCCGGGCACCTACTGCGCGCAGATCGACGGTCTCGGCAGCGTCCGCGCGACTTTTTCCGCATAACGCAAGCACTCGCAAGCATTCGATTGGGAACTCATATGGCAAGCGAAAAACTCAAGGCCGCGATCATCGGCTCGGGCAACATCGGCACCGATCTGATGATCAAGATCCTGCGTCACGGCAAGCATCTCGAAGTCGCGGCGATGGTCGGCATCGATCCGAACTCCGACGGCCTCGCGCGCGCCGCGCGGCTTGGCGTCGCGACCACGCATGAAGGTGTCGAAGGTCTGACGCGTCTGCCCGTGTTCAACGACATCGACTTCGTGTTCGACGCGACCTCGGCCGGCGCACACGTCAAGAACGATGCGCTGTTGCGAAAGCTGAAGCCCTCGATTCGCGTGATCGATCTGACGCCGGCGGCGATCGGCCCGTACTGCGTGCCGGTGGTGAATCTCCACGCGCATCTCGACGCGCCGAACGTGAACATGGTCACGTGCGGCGGACAGGCGACGATCCCGATGGTCGCGGCCGTGTCGCGCGTCGCGAAGGTGCATTACGCGGAGATCGTCGCGTCGATCAGCAGCAAGTCAGCGGGCCCAGGCACCCGCGCGAACATCGACGAGTTCACCGAGACGACTTCGAAGGCGATCGAAGTGGTCGGCGGCGCCACGAAAGGCAAGGCGATCATCGTGCTCAACCCGGCCGAGCCGCCGGTGATGATGCGCGACACCGTCTATACGCTGTCGGAGCTGGCCGACCTCGACAAGGTCGAGGCGTCGATCGAGCAGATGGCCGCCGCGGTGCAGGCGTACGTGCCCGGCTATCGTCTGAAGCAGAAGGTGCAGTTCGACGAAATCAGCGCGAGCGCGCCGCTGAACATTCCGGGCCTCGGTAGCTTCAGTGGTCTGAAGACGTCGATCTTCATCGAGGTGGAAGGCGCCGCGCACTATCTGCCTGCGTATGCGGGCAATCTCGACATCATGACTTCGGCCGCGCTCGCGACCGCCGAGCGCATGGCGCAGGCGCTCGTGCAGGCATCAGAGGCTTAAGGAGACTTCCCGCATGGACAAGAAACTGTATATCTCAGACGTGACGCTGCGCGACGGCAGCCACGCCATTCGTCACCAGTACTCGATCCAGAACGTGCAGGACATCGCACGCGCATTGGACCGCGCAAAGGTGGACAGCATCGAAGTCGCCCACGGCGATGGCCTGCAAGGTTCGAGCTTCAACTACGGCTTCGGCGCGCATAGCGACCTCGAATGGATCGAAGCGGTGGCTGACGTCGTCGAGCACGCTCGGATCGCGACCCTGCTGCTGCCTGGCATCGGCACGATCCACGATCTGAAGGCCGCCTACAACGCGGGCGCGCGCGTCGTGCGCATCGCCACGCATTGCACGGAAGCGGACATCTCGAAGCAACACATCGAATACGCGCGCGAACTCGGCATGGACGCCGTCGGCTTTCTGATGATGAGCCACATGACCACGGCGGAGAACCTCGCCATCGAAGCGAAGAAGATGGAGAGCTACGGGGCGACCTGTATCTATGTGGTCGACTCGGGCGGCGCGCTGACGATGAACGACGTGCGCGACCGCTTCCGCGCGGTGAAGGCGGTGCTGAAACCCGAAACGCAGACGGGCATGCACGCGCACCACAACCTGGCGCTGGGCGTGGCCAACTCGATGGTCGCGGTCGAAGGGGGCTGCGACCGTATCGATGCATCGCTCGCGGGCATGGGCGCCGGTGCGGGCAATGCGCCGCTCGAGGTGTTCATCGCGGCGGCCGAGCGGATGGGCTGGAATCACGGCACCGACCTCTACACGCTGATGGACGCCGCCGACGACATCGTGCGTCCGCTGCAGGACCGGCCGGTGCGCGTCGATCGTGAAACGCTCGCGCTCGGCTATGCGGGGGTGTATTCGAGCTTCCTGCGTCATTCAGAAGTGGCCGCGAAGAAATACGGCCTGAAGACCGTGGACATTCTGGTCGAGCTGGGCAAACGCCGCATGGTGGGCGGCCAGGAAGACATGATCGTCGACGTCGCACTGGATCTGAAGCGCGCGCACGCAACCGACGCAGTGGCTTCATGACCCGGACGCTGCGCGACGGCGCCGCATGCCGCGCGCGCAGCGTTCATTTCATCCAGCAAGGTCGCCGCAAGAGCGACGCTGACTCAACATTGGAGACTTTTATGCGGCAGTCAACGCAAACAACGCAAACAACACAGTCGACGAAACCTCTTGCCGGCGGCGCGCTGACGATCGGGCTCTGCCTGATCGTCGCACTGCTCGAAGGCGTGGACCTGCAATCGACCGGCCTCGCGGCACCGCGCATGGCGCGCGAATTTCATCTCGCGGTCGCGCAGATGGGCTGGGCGTTCAGCATCGGCGCGTTCGGGCTGCTGCCAGGAGCCGCGATCGGCGGACGTCTCGCCGACCGGCTCGGGCGCAAGCGCGTGCTGATGTGGTCGGTCGCGCTATTCGGCATCTTCTCGCTCGCGACCGCGCAGGTGTGGGACCTGAACAGCCTGCTCGCCGCGCGCTTTCTGACCGGCCTCGGTCTTGGCGCAGCGATGCCGAATCTGATCGCGCTGTGCTCGGAAGCGGCGCCGCCCCATCAGCGCAACACCGCGGTCGGCGCCATGTATTGCGGCATGCCGTTCGGCGCGGCGCTCGCGGCGGTGGTCGGCATCATCAGTCCGGGCGACGCGGGTTGGCGGCATATCTTCTACGTCGGCGGCTTCGGGCCGTTGCTGGTGCTGCCGCTGCTTACGCTGTTCCTTCGTGAGTCGGCGCAGTTCGTCGCGGCGCGTGCAACCAAGGGCGCGCGACGCGATGCGTCGGCTAGCGTGACGCACGCGCTGTGGCGGGAAGGACGCGCGCGCACGACGATCGCGTTGTGGATCAGCTATCTCGGCACGCTGATCGTGCTGTATTTCCTGATCAACTGGCTGCCGTCGCTCGTCTTGACGCGCGGTCTGACGCGCGTGCAGTCCGGTGTCGTACAGATGATGTTCAACATCGGCGGCGGCATCGGCGCGATCGTGATCGCCGGCATGATGGACCGGATGGGCCGGCGCCGCACGGTCGCGGGCATGTATGTCGGCATCGTCGTGGCGCTTGGCGCGTTGCTGAGCGCGAATGGCGGCACGTCGATGGCGTGGGGCGGTCTGCTCGCGGGGCTGTTCCTGGTCGGCGGGCAGTCGGTGTTGTATGCGCTGGCAAGCAGCCTATACCCGACCGAAGTGCGTGGCACCGGCGTCGGCGCGGCGGTGGCGGTAGGCCGTCTCGGCTCGATCCTCGGTCCGTTGATCGCCGGGCAACTGCTCGCGATCGGCCAAGGCGCGAGCGTGCTGCTCGGCGCGAGCATTCCGTTGATCGCGCTCGCCGCGATTGGCGCGTGGCTCGTCGTGAATCGCTCGACACTTCGTTATACCCCGGTGGCCGCGCAATAGCTTTGCAGACCGAAATACCGCGCGGGTCCGCCGTCAACGGCGACTCGCGGTCACTTAATCCGTGAAACAAAGGAATTCGACATGAGCAACACCAATACGCAAGCAGCAGCGATCACCGAGGAAGCGACCAGCCGATTCGTCCGCATCACCGAAGACGGCCGCGAGATGCAGCTTCACTACAACGACGTGGGGCAGGGTGCGAAAACGGTCGTGATGCTGCACGGCTCGGGACCGGGCGCGACCGGCTGGGCCAACTTCAATCGCAACGTCGAGCCGCTCGTCGCGGCGGGCTATCGCGTGATCCTGATGGACTGCCTCGGTTGGGGCAAGAGCGACCCGATCGTCTGCAAGGGCTCGCGCTCGGAACTGAACGCGCGCTGCCTGAAGGCGCTGCTCGATGCGCTCGATATCGAACGCGCGCATATCATCGGCAACTCGATGGGCGGGCATAGCGCGGTCGCGTTCGCGCTCGCCGAGCCGCAACGCGTCGGCAAGCTCGTGCTGATGGGCGGCGGCACCGGCGGCCCGAGCCAGTTCGTGCCGATGCCGACCGAAGGCATCAAGCTGCTGCAAGGGCTGTACCGCAACCCGACCATCGAGAACCTGCAGCGCATGATGATCGTCTTCGTGTTCGACACGAAGGCGTTGACCGAAGACCTGATGCAGGCGCGCCTCGCGAACATGCTGGCGCGCCGCGATCATCTCGAGAACTTCGTCGCGAGCCTCGCCGCGCATCCGAAGCAGTTCAACGACTACGGGCCGCGCCTTGGCGAAGTAACCGCGCCGACGCTCGTGATCTGGGGCCGCGACGATCGTTTCGTGCCGATGGACATCGGCCTGCGACTCGTTGCCGGGATGCCGAACGCCGATCTGCATGTGTTCGGCCGCTGCGGGCATTGGGCGCAGTGGGAGCATGCGGACAAGTTCAACCGGATGGTGGTGGAGTTTCTCGGACGCGGGCAATAAGAACGGTTGTCGTTGTGGGCGACTGGTGCGTCGTTGCGGCGGCGGGCTGGTTGCCTCGTTTAGGTTTGGGTTCTTTTCTTCGCCGACTAATAGGCGATTTCAAGGTTCCAAATGTAGAGTCAATGTAGATACGGGCGACTTGCTGTTTTCGCTGTGAGTATCTACAATGGATATACATTTGGAGCTGGAATATGGAACTCAAGATTCAGAAGTGGGGCAACAGCGCTGCAGTACGGTTGCCGACCGTGTTGTTGGAGCAAATTCATGCGTCGGTGGGCAGTTCGCTGAACGCGGACGTGCGCCCCGAGGGGGTATTGCTTACGCCTGCGCGTCGCAAGTATTCACTGGATGAACTCGTCGCGCAGTGCGATCCGAAGGCGCCACCGCCAGCCGATCTCGACGTCTGGAGTGAAGTCAAGCCGGCGGGGCGCGAAGCATGGTAAGGCGCATCAAGTTTGAGCGCGGCGATATCGTGCGCGTGAGCCTGAATCCGACGCTTGGCAAGGAGCAGCAAGGCGATTTCCGTCCCGCGCTGGTTTTGTCGCCTGCCGCATTCAATGCTCTTGGGGTCGCGCTCGTTGCGCCGATCACGCAGGGGGGGGAGTTCGCTCGATATGCCGGATTTGCGGTACCGCTCTCGGGTTCGGGAACAGAGACTCAGGGGGTGGCTCTGGTGAATATGGTGCGCACTCTGGACCTCGAGGCCCGCGGCGCACGCAAAGTCGAGCGCGCTCCGGCCGAGGTAGTCGAGGACGCGCTCGCCCGACTTCAAACGATTCTGGAATGACGGGAAAGACGATACGAACTGAACCAATCCGCGGCGAGCGACCCCATCACTCCGCCGCCGGCATCCGAGTCACACTCTTCGGCACCCGCCCATCACTACCCGCGGCGTCGTCCGCTGCCTCTCCCGACTCCTGCCTAACCGTCGACTCCCGCACCACCAGATGCGGATCAAGCATCGAATAACCCGCGCTTTCTTCGCCCTTACCGTGCAGTTCGTCGCTCAGCTTCATTATCGCGAGCTCACCCATCTTCTCGCTCTGAAAGTCTACCGAGGTCAGCGCCGGCGACGCGTACTCGCCATACGGCACGTTGTCGAATCCAGCGATGGAAACATCGCGCGGCAACGAGAAGCCCAGCTCGCGCGCTTCCTTGATGAAGCCGAGCGGCGATCAAGTGGAGGGCAGCAGTCACGGCTCCATGGCGGCATTTGAGGCTCGTCAATGCGACCAATTCGCATTTGTTCAAAAATAATATGCGACAGGTCATCTATAAGATATCTGTCTTAAGACTAGGGTAATCCGCCGCAAACCCTTGCCAGTCATGGATCGACCCGTTTGGGTACGGTCTCGCGACCTGTTTGTCTGGTCACATTTAGTGGAAAACGCGCATATACTCTCGGTCGTATCGCAAAACGAAGGTCGCGGGGTTGCGTCGTGGCGAACTGACGCCGTCGCCGTCGCGCCACGATTTGCGCTGGCTTCGACTGCCAACGCTCTGTCTATCACTTCCTAGCAAAGCATTAATCATGTCCACACCGCCGAAGATCATCTACACCCTGACCGACGAAGCGCCCGCACTGGCGACGTACTCGCTGCTGCCGATCGTCAAGGCGTTCACGCGCTCGTCCAACGTGCTCGTCGAAACGCGCGACATCTCGCTCGCCGGCCGGATCATTGCCGCATTTCCGGACTACCTGAGCGCGGAGCAGAAGGCTTCCGACGATCTGGCGGAGCTCGGTGGACTCACCACGCGCCCGGAAGCGAACATCATCAAGCTGCCGAACATCAGCGCGTCGGTGCCGCAGTTGAAGGCCGCGATCACCGAGCTGCGCGACCAGGGCTATAAGCTGCCGTCGTACCCGGACGTCGCGACGACCGACGCCGAGAAGGACGTCAAGGCCCGCTACGACAAGATCAAGGGCAGCGCGGTGAACCCGGTGCTGCGCGAAGGCAATTCGGACCGCCGCGCGCCGTTGTCGGTGAAGAACTATGCGCGCAAGCATCCGCACAAGATGGGCGCATGGAGCGCGGACTCGAAGTCGCACGTCTCGCACATGAGCGATGGCGATTTCTACGGCAGCGAGAAGTCGGCGCTGGTCGCGCAGGCCGGTAGCGTGAAGATCGAACTGGCTGCCGCCGACGGCACGACCACGGTCCTGAAGGCGAAGACGCCGGTGCAGGCAGGCGAAATCATCGACGCGTCGGTGCTGAGCAAGAACGCGCTGCGCAGCTTCATCGAAGCGCAGATCGCCGACGCGAAGGCGAACGGCGTGCTGTTCTCGGTGCACCTGAAGGCGACGATGATGAAGGTCTCGGACCCGATCATCTTCGGTCACGTGGTGTCGGTGTTCTACAAGGACGTGCTCGCAAAGCATGCGGAAGCACTGGCCAAGGCCGGCTTCAACCCGAACAACGGTATCGGCGACCTGTACGCGCGTCTGAAGGATCTGCCGGCTGAAACGGCCGCGGCGATCGAAGCCGACATCAAGGCGCAGTACGAACAGCGTCCGCCGCTCGCGATGGTCAACTCGGACAAGGGCATCACGAGCCTGCACGTGCCGAGCGACGTGATCGTCGACGCATCGATGCCGGCGATGATCCGCGAGTCGGGCAAGATGTGGGGCGCCGATGGCGCGCTGCACGACGCGAAGGCGGTGATTCCGGACCGTTGCTACGCCGGTGTGTACCAGGCGGTGATCGAAGACTGCAAAAAGCACGGGGCGTTCGACCCGGTCACGATGGGCACGGTGCCGAACGTCGGGCTGATGGCACAAGCCGCCGAAGAATACGGTTCACACGACAAGACGTTCCAGATCCCGGCGAACGGCGTGGTCCGCGTGACCGACGAAGCCGGCGCGGTGCTGCTCGAGCAGCCGGTGGAACAGGGCGACATCTTCCGTATGTGCCAGACCAAGGACGCGCCGATCCGCGACTGGGTCAAGCTCGCGGTGAACCGCGCCCGCGCTTCCAACACGCCGGCCGTGTTCTGGCTCGACGCGGCGCGCGCGCACGATGCGCAGATCATCAAGAAGGTCGAGCAGTACCTGAAGGATCACGACACCGACGGTCTCGACATCCGCGTGATGACGCCGGTCGAAGCGACGAAGTTCTCGGTCGAGCGCATCCGCGCCGGCAAGGACACGATCTCGGTCACCGGCAACGTGCTGCGCGACTACCTGACCGACCTGTTCCCGATCATGGAACTGGGCACCAGCGCGAAGATGCTGTCGATCGTTCCGCTGATGGCCGGTGGCGGCATGTTCGAAACCGGCGCGGGCGGTTCGGCGCCGAAGCACGTGCAGCAGCTTGTCGAGGAAGGCTTCCTGCGCTGGGATTCGCTCGGTGAATTCCTCGCGCTGGCGGCATCGCTCGAGCATCTGGGCAATGCGTATCACAACCCGAAGGCGCAGATTCTCGCGAAGACGCTCGATCAGGCGACCGGCAAGTTCCTCGACAACGACAAGTCGCCGGCGCGCAAGGTCGGCGGTATCGACAATCGCGGCAGCCACTTCTACCTCGCGATGTACTGGGCCGAAGCACTGGCCGCGCAAACCGACGATGCCGCGCTGCAGGCGCAGTTCGCGGGCGTCGCGAAGGCGATGGCCGACAACGAGGCGAAGATCGTCGCGGAACTCGGCGCGGCGCAGGGCAAGCCGGTGGTTATCGGCGGCTACTACCGTCCGAACGTCGAGCTGACTAGCAAGGCGATGCGCCCGAGCGCGACGCTGAACGCAATCGTCGATTCGGTGGCTTGAGCTCGCGCGGGCGACTGATGCGGTAAGCGCCGCGGCCGCACCTGCGCTGGCCCCGAAAGCCGCGCGGTAAGCACGCAGCGCAACCGAGGACAAAGCCGCAAGCAGGACCGCAAATACGACAATGGCGCCTTCGGGCGCCATTGTCGTTTCTACTGTCACTGCTACGTCGCCGTCGGTCATACCCGTCCTTATACGTGAACGATTTCCCAATCGGCGAGCCTCTCCGGAATCTCGAGCGTCGACGTGTCGAGCTCCGACAGATGCTCGCAGCTCAGACCGCGCGCGAGGTCGTCGGCGGCTTGTTGCGGGCTCGAGAATTCTCCGAGCGTTTCGTTGCCGTAGGTGGCTTCCCAGCCGTCCTGACCCGGCAGAATGTAGAACGCTCCCTGCGTCGAACCAAAGCGAAAGCCTTTCATTTTTAGTCTCCCAGTTGCCAATAAAAAAAGCCGCGATTCGTGACGGCTTCTTCGCAATCTGTGGGATTTGGGTGGCCGTGTCGTGAGGCCCCTCGAATCCGACTGCGTGAAGCGCGTGCTCTTGCGAAAGAGTCTACGTCAGCGAATCGGCGGGCAATTGGGCGTCGAACTGGTCTTTATCTTAAAAATATTAATGTAAAAACAAAGGCTTGCGCGATTCGTTTTGCGATGTGCAACGCCGCCGGGCATCGTGAAATGGCCGCTTTGTGCCACGCACCATGATTTTTTACGACGCGCGCCATCGTTTCGTATCGTGAAAATTAGGGCTGCGCGCGACGCGCAAAACGACGCTGTGGGCCCTATGACGCGTCGAGCCGTTCGATCAGCATCGCGACGAAGGTCTCGGTCACCGGCGGCAAGGTTCGGCCGCGCTTTTTGATCAGCGCGATGCGCCGCGTGAACGCGGCTTCGTCGATCGGTCGCGCGACTAGCTCGGGCTCCGCGCGCACCTCGCGCGCCGACGCCGGCAGGATCGTGATGCCGAGCCCGGCGCGCGCCATCGCGACCGCGCTCATCATGTAGGTCGGCTCGCAGGCGATGCGCGGCTCACATTGCGCGTCGGCGAACGCGCTGTCGACGACCGCTCGCACGCTCGTGCCCTGCGCAGTCAGCACGAGCGGCTCGCTGGCGAGATCGGCGAGCGTGACGGGCCGGCGCCGCCGCGCGAGCGCGTGCTGCTTTGGCAGCACGGCGACGAGCCGGTCGATGCCCGCATGCAGCACCTCGAGCCCGCTGTCGTTCAGCTCGCCGCCAGTCAGTCCGATATCGGCTTCCTCGTTGCGCACCAATGTGTTGACCATGCTCGCGACGACATCGCGCACCTCGAAGCCGACACGCGGCACGGCTTTTCTCAGCGCCTGCACGAGCTCGGGCAACACGCTCGCCGCGAAGGTCGGCAGACACGCGATGCGCACCTTGCCGCTCGCGCCTTCGCCGAGCGCGCGCGCATCGAGCAGCACGTGCTCCATGTCGTGCAGCGATTTCTGCAGCACGGGCAGCAGCTCGCGGCCGGTCGGCGTCAGGGCGACGTTGCGGCTGTTGCGATCGAACAGGCGCAGGCCGACCGTTTCCTCGAGCCGGCGAATCTGCACCGTCAACGCCGGTTGCGACAGATGCAGCCGCGCGGCCGCACGCGTGAAGCTGCCCGTTTGCGCGACCGCGATAAATGCGCGGATGTCCCGGAGATTCAGATCCATGATGATGTGTGATTGCTGCAATCAATTCGTTTCAATTGCTTTATTGCTGCCCCGAACTTACGCTCGATCACACTAAAAAACAACCTGGAGACAAGCTCATGCTGCCATTGCTGGGGCTGGCTACCATCGTCGTGCTGCTCGGCGCGATCCTGTCCAAACGCATGTCGCCGCTCGTCGCGCTGATCATCGTGCCGCTCGCGGCGTCGCTGCTCGGCGGCTTCGGCTTGCAGACGAGCAAGTTCGTCGTCGATGGCCTCAAGAGCCTCGCGCCCGTCGTTTGCATGTTCGTATTCGCGATCCTGTACTTCGGCACGATCACCGACGCCGGTACGCTCGACCCGATCATCGAGCGCATCCTGCGCGCGGTCGGCACACGGCCCACGCGCATCGTGATGGGCACCACGCTGCTCGCGCTGCTGATCCACCTCGACGGCTCCGGCGCCGTCTGCTTCCTCGTCACGATTCCGGCGATGCTGCCGCTCTACGACCGCCTGAAAATGGACCGGCGAGTGCTCGCCGCGGCGGTATCGATGGCGGCCGGCATCAATTTCCTGCCATGGACGGGGCCGATGATTCGCGCGTCCGCGTCGCTGCATCTGCCGATCTCGGCGCTGTTCAATCCGCTTATTCCGGTGCAGGCCATCGGCCTCGTATTTGTGTTCTCGATGGCGTACTGGCTCGGGCGGCGCGAGGAAAAGCGCCTCGGTCTCAACGCTGCGAGCGGTTCGGTGCCGATGCCCCAACGCGAACTGACGCCGGAACAACAGGCGCTGCGCCGCCCGCAAAACTTCTGGTTCAACATCGTGCTGACGCTCGTCGTGCTCGGCACGATGATCGTGATGGGCGAGAAGATCCCGCCGGCGATCATGTTCATGGTGGGCCTGTGCATCGCATTGATGGTCAACTATCCGAATGTGGACATGCAGCGCAAACGGATCGACGCGCATGCGCGCGCCGCGCTGATGATGGCCGGCATCCTGCTCGCGGCCGGCGTGTTCACCGGCGTGATGCAGGGCAGCGGCATGCTGAAGGCGATGGCGCAGGCGGCCGTCGGCTTCGTGCCGCCGGCGATGGCGAGCCATATTCCAATCGTGCTCGGCCTGCTGTCGATGCCGCTCAGCATGCTGTTCGATCCCGATTCGTTTTATTTTGGTGTACTGCCGGTGATCGCGGAAGTGGCGGGCCAGCTCGGTGTGCCCGCGGTGCACGTCGGTCAGGCCGCGTTGCTTGGACAGATGACCACCGGTTTTCCGGTCAGTCCGCTCACGCCCGCGACGTTCCTCGTGGTCGGGCTGTGCGGTATCGATCTGGCCGATCATCAAAGATTCACGTTTCCCCTGCTGTTCGGCGCGTCGGTCGTGATGACGATCGCGTGCGTCGTGCTCGGGATCTTTCCACTGTGAGCTTCACTGAACGAACGGGAGCACCATGACAGCCACTGAACCTCGACGCGTCGTGCGCATCGGCGCGGGCGCGGGCTATTCGGGCGACCGCATCGAACCCGCGCTTGAACTCGCGGAACACGGCCAGCTCGACTATCTCGTGTTCGAATGCCTCGCCGAACGCACGATCGCGATCGCGCAGCAGGCGCGCAGCAAGGACCCGGAGCTCGGCTACGACCCGCTGCTCGAAGCCCGCATGCGCGCGGTGCTGCCCGTCGCGGCGCGCAACGGCGTGCGTATCGTGTCGAACATGGGCGCGGCCAATCCGCTCGCGGCAGCGCGCCGGACCGCGCAGATCGCGCGCGAGTTGGGGCTCGGCGGCCTGAGGATTGCCGCAGTCACCGGCGACGACGTGCTCGATGTCGTGCGCGCGGGCGACTTCCATTTCGTCGAATCGGGCGAGGCGGTGGCCGCGTACGCGGACCGGCTGATATCGGCCAATGCATACCTCGGCGCGAGCGGCATCGTCGAGGCGCTCGCGGCCGGCGCGCAGATCGTGCTGACCGGGCGCGTCGCCGATCCGTCGCTGTTCGTCGCGCCGCTGATCCACGAATTCGGCTGGCGCATGGACGACTGGCCGATGCTCGGCCAGGCGACGGTAATCGGCCATCTGCTCGAATGCGCGGGGCAGATCACCGGCGGCTATTTCGCGGACCCCGGTTTCAAGGACGTGCCGAATCTCGCACGGCTCGGCTTTCCGATCGCCGAAGTTGCGCGGGACGGTTCAGCGGTGATCACGAAGCTCGCGCAAAGTGGCGGGCTCGTGACCGAGGCGACCTGCAAGGAGCAGTTGCTCTACGAGATCCACGATCCGCGTCGTTATCTGCAGCCCGACGTGGTCGCCGATTTCTCGCAGGTGCGCGTCGAGCAGGAAGCCGTGGACCGTGTGCGCGTCACCGGCGGTGGCGGCACGGAGCGCACCGCGACGCTGAAAGTGTCGGTTGCGTATTTCGACGGCTATATCGGCGAGGGGCAGATTTCGTACGGCGGACCCGGCGCGCTCGCGCGGGCGCGGCTCGCGCTCGATATCGTGCGCGAGCGTCTCGCGCTGACCGGCGTGCAGACGCGCGAGTTGCGCTTCGATCTGATCGGCGTGAATGCACTGCATGGTGATGCGGTGGCGGCCGGTCATGGCGAGCCGTACGAAGTGCGCGCCCGGGTGGCGGGACGCACGGCGTCGCTCGCGCAGGCGCTGCGCATCGGCAACGAGGTCGAGACGCTGTACACGAACGGACCGGCGGGCGGCGGCGGCGTGACGAAGGTGGCGCGCGAGGTGGTCGCGGTGCAATCGGTGCTGCTGCCGCGCGAGCATGCGACGCCGGCTTTCTCGCTGATGGAGGCTTGAGATGAAACTACGAGAACTGGCCCATTCGCGCACCGGCGACAAGGGCAATACGCTCAATATCTCGGTGATCTGCTACGACGCGCTGCATTACGAGCGGTTGCGCGATGTGCTGACGCTCGAGCGCGTCAAGACGCATCTGCGCGATGTGGTGCGCGGCGATGTGGTGCGCCATGAGTTGCCGGGCCTTGCCGCATTCAACTTCGTGCTCGGCGACGCGCTCGGCGGCGGCGTTACGCGTTCGCTCGCGCTCGATGCGCATGGCAAATCGCTGAGCTCGGCGTTAATGGATCTCGACGTGGGCCAGTGAGGGCATTGCCGGCGGCGTGTCGTATTGCGGGGCGGCCGCTCAGCCCCGCATGTGATCACACGCCAGCCTTCGTCAGGTCATGCGCGCGGCGCAGTCGCTCGCGGCTGTTGCTCAGATGCATGCGCATCGCGGCGCGCGCGTCGTCGGCATCCTGACGCTCGATCGCGCGATAGATCGTCAGATGCTCGCCGAGCACGCTGCGCAACACCTCGATATGGTCTAGCTCCGCGATCTCGGCCGAACCGAGCCGGGTGCGCGGGCTGACCGAGCGGCCGAGCTGGCTCAGCACGTCGAAGAAATAGCGGTTGCCGCTCGCGCGCGCGATCTGCAGATGGAACTCGATGTCGTGTGCGAGTGTGTCGGTGCTGCCGCGCTCGAGTTCCGACTCGAATCGATCGAGCGCAGTGCGGATCTGCTTCAGGTTCTGCTCGGTGCGCCGCGATGCCGCGAGCGCGGCCGCGGCCGCTTCGACGTCGATCCGGAACTCGATGATCGCCATCACGTCGAGCATGCTGGTGAGATCGGCGGCGGGAAGCTGCATCGGCTTTTCGGCGGCGGGCGCGAGCACGAACGTGCCAATGCCGTGGCGCGTCTCGACGATCCTCGCTGCCTGCAGACGCGAAATCGCCTCGCGGACCACGGAGCGGCTCACGGACAACTGCTTCATCATCGCGACTTCGGTGGGGATGCGGTCGCCAGGTCTCAGCGCCCCGCGCCGAATCTCATCGGAAAGGGTGGCCACCACCTTTTCAGTTAGGCTGCTCATTTTTGTGGCTGGTTGACTGATCCTGCAAAGTATCGCACAGGACTGTACTCGTTTCTGCCGCGTTCGGCGGCATCGGCGCGGGCAATTTTTTTGCGTGCGGATGCGCGGTGGGGCGGGGGCGAGGCGGACATTTGCGCAAACGCATGTGCTGCTGACTACAGTCTGCCAATTATAGACATCAGACGTCTTAGTTCGAGACGAATTCCGGGCTGGTCAACATGGCTCTGAACCTTTGAATCTGTCATGATTTCAGAGCGATCGGCCTGGAACCACAGGGTAAACACCCTACTGGATTTGACCAAGGCAAAGCGGTAGACTGTCGTCAGACAACATACCAAGCGTAGGGCAGGGCTTGCACCCACCGGTGCGCCGCGCTGCGTTCCACCAGGCCTTGTGGCCGACAAGGAGACACAACTTGACACCAGTTCTGACCACCGCGCTCGACCCGCTGGAATCGGCGGTCGCGAAGGTGAAGCGCAACGTGTTGCCGCTTTTCCTGATCATGTTCATCGCGAACTATATCGACCGCGTCAACATCGGCTTCGTCAACGCGCATATGAAGGCCGATCTCGGCATCGGCGCGGCCGCCTACGGGCTCGGCAGCGGGCTGTTCTTCATCGGCTACGCGCTGTTCGAAGTGCCGTCGAACGTGCTGATGCAGAAGTTCGGCGCGCGCGCCTGGCTCACGCGCATCATGGGCACGTGGGGGCTGGTGGCGGGCGCGATGGCGTTCGTCTGGAACGACACGTCGTTTTACGTGCTGCGGTTCCTGCTCGGCGTCGCCGAGGCGGGCTTCTTTCCCGGCGTGGTCTATTACTTCACGCAATGGCTGCCGCAAAAGGAACGCGGCAAGGCGGTGGCGATCTTTCTGTCGGGCTCGGCGCTCGCGTCGGTGCTGTCCGGTCCGATCACCGGCTCGCTGCTGTCGATTCGCGGCCTCGGCCTGCAAGGCTGGCAGTGGATGTTCCTGATCGAAGGCGCGTTCTCGATCGCGCTGTGCGTCGTCAGCTGGTTGCTGTTGAAGTCGCACATCCGCGACGCGCACTGGCTCACGGCCGAAGAACAGCGTGTGCTCGAACAATCGATCGCGGCCGAACAGGCCGAGCGCGAAGCGCAAGGCGGCGCACATCTGCCGACGGTGAAGCTGCTGAAGGACCCGCAAATCGCGCTGTTCTGCTTCCTGTACTTCGCGATCCAGCTGACCATCTACGCGGCCACTTTCTGGCTGCCGACCATCATCCGCAAGATGGGCGGCCTTTCCGACTTCGAGGTCGGCATGTTCAATGCGATTCCGTGGCTGATCTCGATGGTCGCGATGTACGGCTTCGCGGTCGTATCGGCGAAATGGCGTCATCAGCAGGGCTGGCTCGCGGTCGCGCTCGTCATAGCGGCGGTCGGTCTGTTCGCGTCGACGTCGGGCAACCCGGTGTTCTCGTTCGTCGCGATCTGTTTCTCGGCGATCGGCTTCAAGGCGGCGGCGTCGCTGTTCTGGCCGATTCCGCAGGGCTACCTCGATGCGCGCGTCGCCGCCGGTGTGCTCGCGCTGATCAATTCGCTCGGCAACCTCGGCGGCTTCTTCGCGCCGGCCACCTTCGGCTATCTGCAGCAGCATACGGGCTCGATCGCGGGCGGGCTGTACGGTCTCGGCGTCGCGTCGCTGCTCGCGGCGGCGGCCGGCTTCCTGACGCGCAAGAAGCCCGGCAATCGCGAGCCGTTGCCCGATCCGTTGCACGGCAACGCGCATTGACTACGCTGACGGCTCGCATGCGGCCGTCGATTTTTCTGTATTCGAGTTCTCATCCGGTCCGGTCGAACACGCATGCGGCGCGCGGCGGCTTCCGCCGGCCGGCCTACTTCATCACACAGGTGCTTTTCCCATGTCCACCATACCTACCGAATCGAACGCCACGCCGGTCGTCACCGAACTGCGCGTCGTGCCCGTCGCCGGCCGCGACAGCATGCTGATGAATCTGAGCGGCGCGCATGGTCCGTTCTTCACGCGCAACATCGTGATTCTGCGGGACAGCGCGGGCCATACCGGCATCGGCGAAGTGCCGGGCGGCGAGAACATCCGCAAGACGATCGACGACGCGCGGCCGTTCGTGGTCGGTCAGTCGATCGGCAATCTGCAGGCGATTCTGAACAAGGTGCGCACGCAGTTCGCCGATCGCGACGCTGGGGGGCGTGGCCTGCAGACCTTCGACCTGCGCACGACGATTCACGCGGTGACCGCGCTCGAAGCCGCGCTGCTCGACCTGCTCGGGCAGCATCTCGGCGTGCCGGTCGCGGCACTGCTCGGCGAAGGCCAGCAGCGCGACGAAGTGGAAATGCTCGGCTACCTGTTCTATATCGGCGATCGCAACAAGACCGGTTTGCCGTACGCGAACAACGCCGGCGCGCGTGACGACTGGGAGCGCGTGCGCACCGAGAAAGCGCTGACGCCGGAGACGGTCGTGCGTCTTGCCGAGGCCGCGAAGGCGCGCTACGGCTTCAACGACTTCAAGCTGAAGGGCGGCGTGCTGCCAGGCGACGCCGAGATCGAAGCGGTCACGGCTCTCGCCGAGCGCTTCCCCGAAGCGCGCGTGACGCTCGACCCGAACGGCGCGTGGTCGCTCGCGGAAGCGGTGCGCCTGTGCCGTGACAAGCACAATGTTCTCGCCTACGCGGAAGATCCATGCGGCGCGGAGAACGGCTATTCGGGCCGCGAAGTGATGGCCGAGTTCCGTCGCGCAACCGGCCTGCCGACGGCGACCAACATGATCGCGACCGACTGGCGTCAGATGGGTCACGCCATCCAGCTGCAATCGGTCGATATTCCGCTCGCCGATCCGCATTTCTGGACCATGCAGGGCTCGGTGCGCGTCGCGCAGATGTGCAACGACTGGGGCCTCACGTGGGGTTCGCATTCGAACAACCACTTCGACATTTCGCTCGCGATGTTCACGCACGTCGCGGCCGCGGCGCCGGGCAAGATCACCGCGATCGATACGCACTGGATCTGGCAGGACGGTCAGTTCCTGACGCAAGATCCGCTGCAGATCGTCGGCGGTAAGGTCAAGGTGCCGCAGAAGCCGGGGCTCGGCATCGACCTCGATATGGATGCGCTCGAGAAGGCGCACGCGCTGTATCAGCAGCACGGCCTCGGCGCGCGCGACGACGGCGTTGCCATGCAATATCTGATTCCGAACTGGAAGTTCGACAACAAGCGGCCGTGTCTCGTGCGTTAAGGACGATTTAACTCAATCAAAAAGCCTGGCGGGCTGCACGAAAGGTGCGGTTCACCAGGCTTTTTTGTTTCCTTTTGCATTGCACGGTGCGAGATAGCCGCACCGCGGATGTCGGCGGCCATCATCGGGCCACTTGTCAACTCTTGCGAAACACTACATGCGAAATTCGCTGCACCAGCAGCGCGGCCGCGAGCGATGCCACCGCCGTCAGCCACACGCCGATATGAATCGACTGCACGAGCGCGTCGCGTGCGCTATCGATTAGCGCGAGCGTATTGAGTCCCGAGGTCTTCATATCCGCAATCAGCTGTGTGCGCGACGCGTCGTCGATCAGGATGCGCAGATCGACGAAACGCGGCCGCCATTGCGATGAGGCCGGCTCTCCGAGCACGCTGATCGTGCGCGTGACGACATTGCGATAGTGATGCTGCACGACAGTCGCGACGATGCTGGTGCCGAGCATGCCGCCGACCATGCGCGTCGATTGCAATAGCGCGGTCGTGATGCCGAAGCGCTCGCGTCCGGCGATCTCCTGGCCGAACACATTCAGGTTGTTCAGGATGAAGCCGAGGCCGATGCCGACCGCGCCCATCGGCAGCACGATGCGCCAGTGCGGCGTGTCCGGATTGGCGAACGCGAGCGCGATCGACGCGAACATCAGCAGCCCGAAACCGATCGTCAGAATGCGCGTGGGCTTCTTCATGTGAATCACGATGCGCGTGTTCAGCACACTACCGAGCGCGATGCACGCGGCGATCGGCGTCGCGAGCAGCCCGGCCTGCTGCGGCGAAAGACCGAAACCGCCTTGCAGCAGCAAAGGCGCGAAGAAGATCAGCGAGAACATCACGAATCCGGACAGCATGCCGAGCGTGAATAGCGTGACGAGCTGCGCGTCCTTGAACAGATCGAGCGGAATGATCGGATGCGTGGCGCGCTTTTCGCACGTGAAGAGTGCGATCGCGCCGGCGATCACGCACGCGCCGAGCACGAGATTGCCCACGGTGAGGCCGTGCTTCGGCACCGCTTCGATAAACGCCTGCAAGCCGCCGAGCACGCATGCGACGAGCCCCGCGCCGAGCCAGTCGATCTTGACTTCGCCGTCATGCGGCCGCCGGAAATTCGGCAGATGCATCCAGATGAAATAGAGCGCCGCCGCGCCAACCGGCAGATTGACGAGAAACGTCGAGCGCCAGCCGAGGTGCTCGCTCATCCAGCCGCCGAGCGACGGGCCGGCCGCCGTACCGATGCCGTAGGCCGCGGCCAGCACGACCTGCCAGCGCACGCGGGTGCGCGGGTCGGGGAACAGATCGGGAATCGACGCGAACGCGGTGCCGACCATCATGCCGCCGCCGACGCCTTGCAGTCCGCGCGCGATCGCGAGAAACAGCATGCTGTTGGCGAGGCCGCACAACACGGACGCGACCGTGAACGTGATCACCGCGGCGATCACGAAGCGCTTGCGGCCGAAGTAGTCGCCGAGCCGCCCGAACACCGGCACCGTGACGACCGAGGCGAGCAGGTACGCGCTTGCGATCCACGCAAAATATTCGAAGCCGTGCAGCTCGGCGACGATCGACGGCAGCGCGGTGCTGACGACGGTCTGGTCGAGCGCGACCAGCATGTTGACGAGGCCGATGCCGAGCATCGCGTAAAGCGCGTGGCGAAACGGCAGGGCGGGGGCGGCGGCGGCGGCGGCGGAACTGGCGGGGGCGGTGGAATTCACGGATCGGGCAGAAGGCGGTTCGGGGTGGACGCTGCACGGCGGATCGCGGTCAGGCTCCCGGCGATTGTGCGCAAGTTGTCTGACGTCTCGGGGATTATACGGGTTTCCCCTTGGTCAAAATCATTCGTCGCACGAAAAACCACACGGCGCCGGAAAAAAGGCGGTGCCCCGGGCACGGCGCCGCACACGGGCCGCGGCGACCCCTGCATCGCCGTCCTCCAGTCGCGGACGCTGGCGCGCGCTTGCATCGTTGGGACGTGCGCGAGCGTACTGGACGGCCCGCACGGGTTCGCCCGAACGTGGTAAGTTCGCTCGCGGAATATCCGATCGATGTGTTCGAGGAGGAACTCATCCTGCGTCACGCCATGGCTTTCCTGCTGAACACAGTCCGCGAAGCCTTGACGATCAGCGTCGGCGCGAGAGCGGTTTGGGGAGGTGGCGCGCTTCTGCTCTATGCGCACGGCGCAGCCGCCGTCACCGACATCGATACCGGCGCCGGCGCCGCCTCGGGAATCAACACCGGCTTCGTCTCGCTGTATGGCGTGATCGATACGAGCGTCGAAATCACCGACCCCGGTTCGGGCTGGGTCGCGCGCATGGACTCCGGCGCGTATCGCGGCTCGCGGGTCGGGCTGCATGGCGCGGAGCCGCTCGGGGGCGGCAACGCGATCGTGTTCACGCTCGAAAACGGCTTCAGTTCGACCGACGGCAGCTTGCAGGTGCCCGGCTCGATCTTCAAT
This sequence comes from Paraburkholderia lebeckiae, assembly GCF_014201005.1. Taxonomy (NCBI): domain Bacteria; kingdom Pseudomonadati; phylum Pseudomonadota; class Betaproteobacteria; order Burkholderiales; family Burkholderiaceae; genus Paraburkholderia; species Paraburkholderia lebeckiae. The sequence goes on from NZ_JACHDK010000030.1 coordinate 42,294, forward strand.
CGTCAGGCATGGATCGGCGCGAGCGGCAGCTGGGGCGAACTGCGCGTCGGCCGTCAGTATTCGCCGATCTATATCCCGTTCAAGGGCGATCTCGACGCGTTCGGCGCCGGCACGATCGCCTCGGGGCTCAACAATCTGTCGAAGATCACGCCGTATGCGAACAACGCGGTTGCGTATCTGTCGCCGCGCATCGCCGGCTTCAGTGCGACGCTGATGATGGCGATGCGCGATCCGTCCGAGGCCGACGGCAACGGCATCGACGGTTATTACGTGAGCGCGTCGTATCGGCTCGACGACCTGCATCTGCTGTACGCGCGCCAGCAGACGCACGGTGCCGGCGAGCTGCGCGCGAACCTCGGCGGCGCGAACTACGCCTTCGGCAAACTGCGCGTGTGGCTGTCCTTTTTCAACGGCGATGGCGGCACACCGGTCTATCACGGCGCGGGCGGCTCGCTGTCGGCGCAGTACAGTTTTTCGACCAATGCGCGTGCCTCGCTCGGCTATGCGCACGTGCGCGACTACACGACGCCTGGCGGCAGCGCGGACCAGTTCAGCGCGGCATTCGAATACAGCATGTCGCCGACGCTGCTGCTATATTTCAGCGCCGCCTATCTCGCGAATCACGACGACTCGCGCTTCACGCTGCGCGGCGTCAACGTGACCGGGCTGCCCGTTGCCTATCCGGGCGCGCCGGTCGCGGGCGTCCAATTTGGTGTGATAGAGCGGTTCTAGCGCGCATCGCAATACGTCAAGCTTTCAGTCGAGTCAATTCACCCATTGGATAAAAGCGCTTGAATGCGTGCGCGAAATCACATGTCGCGCGGGCCTGATTTCTGCGTCGCGTTTTTACGCCAGCTTTCAACACGAAACGGCTGAGGGCGTGTTTCGCGTCGACGAATCAATAAACAATTTTCCTGATGTTGATCCTCGCATCGTTCGATTCACATAACGCGCAGATTCCGCGGGATCGCGCTCGCGCGTTGGCACGATTCCGATTGAACAGAAAACGGGGTAGTGGCGCTATGCTAGCGGTTTCGTCTACTCGAGGAGCGACCGATGACCCAACACGCAGGTTCGATGATCACGTTCAACCGTCCCGACGGCAAGCAGCTACAGGGCTATCTCGCGAAGCCTGAAAAAACCGCGGGTGCGCCCGCGGTCGTCGTGATCCAGGAATGGTGGGGCTTGAACGACCAGATTCGCGGCGTCGCCGATCGCCTCGCGAAATCCGGCTACTTCGCGCTGGTGCCTGATCTGTATCGCGGCAAGTCGACGGTCGAAGAGGATGAGGCGCACCACTTGATGAGCGGCCTCGATTTCGGCGATGCCGCAACGCAGGACGTGCGCGGCGCGGTCCAGTATTTGCAGCAGCACGCGGCGAAGGTTGGCTTGACCGGCTATTGCATGGGCGGCGCGCTGACGTTTCTCGCGCTGTGCAACGTGCCTGAAGTGGCGGCCGGCGTCGTCTGGTATGGCTTCCCGCCGCTCGACTATATCGACGCGTCGAAGATCAAGGTTCCGGTGATGGGCCACTGGGGTCTGCAGGACGAGTTCTTCGCCGCCGACATCGTCGACGCGCTCGAAAAGAAACTCACCGACGCGAAAGTCGACGTCGAGTTTCATCGCTATCTGGCGCGTCACGCGTTCGCGAACGAAACGGCGGTCGGGTCGGGCCGCATCGCGGGGACGCAATACGACCCGGTCTGGGCGCAACAGGCGTGGGATCGTACGTTGACGTTCTTTGGCCGCACGCTGTGGAAATGAGTTGGTGAATGGCGGAAGCGGACGGCTCGTCCGCTTCGTGGGGGTGCCCGCGGTCGTGGCGCTTTCTTGATACGGCCGTCCGAACTGTGCCGCACGTTGGGCGGTGGCACGCACCGCGATGTTCACGGCAGCGCGCCGCTATATCGACGCAAATCCCGGCCAACCTGATCTGACGGTCGACAGCGTGCTGGCCATGTCGCAGCTGTCGCGGCCCACGCTGTATCGATTGTTCGAGCCGGAGGGTGGGCTTCACGCGTATATCCGCAATCAATTCATGGAGACGACAACGTGGTGAAGATCGATCCTGACCGGCTGATGGCCGACCTCAAACGGCTGCGCGTTTTTGGCGCGACCGGTCCCGGCGTGGTCCGGCTCGCGCTGTCGCCGGTCGATCTGGCGGCGCGCGAATGGCTGGTCGGCCGGATGACGGAGGCGGGGCTCGACGCGCGCATCGACGGCGTCGGCACCGTGTTCGGACGCTCGCGTAATAGCGGTCCCGCGCTCGTGATCGGCTCGCATACCGACACGCAGCCGACCGGCGGCTGGCTCGATGGCGCAATGGGCGTGATGTACGGGCTCGAAATCGCCCGCGCGCTAGCGGAGCATGACGCGACGCGGCACCTCGCCGTCGACGTCGCGTCGTGGATCGACGAGGAGGGCACGTTCTCGGGCCTGCTCGGCAGCCGCAGCTTCGTCGGCGAGGCGGTCGACGACTCGATTCGCGGCGCGACGAACCGGCAGGGCGAACGCCTCGCCGACGTACTCGAGGCCGCTGGACTGGCGGGCCGGCCGCGTGCACGTTTCGAGGCAGGGCGCCAGGTCGCGTATCTGGAGCCGCATATCGAGCAGGGTGGACGGCTGGAAACGATCGGCAAAGCGATCGGCGTCGTCACGACGATCGTCGGGTTGCGCGAATCGCGGCTGCGCTTCACCGGTCAGCGCAATCACGCGGGCACGACGCCAATGGCGATCCGCCGCGACGCGGGCGCGGCGCTGGTCGCGTTCATCGCGCGGATGAACGACGCGTTCGGGCAGCTGGCGGACGCGGATACCGTCTGGACCGTGGGCCGCATCGATCTCGATCCGGGCTCGATGAGCGTCGTGCCCGGCGCGGCCGACATGTACCTGCAATTCCGCGATGCGAACCCGGCACGGCTTCAGGCCATGGAACGCGCGCTCGCGGAACTGGTGCGCGATTTCAACGCGCACGACGCCGTGAGCGTCGAATTGCAGACGCTCGACGAGCCGTTCGAACCCGTCAGCATGGACGCCACGCTCGCGGAGCACATCGCGCGAGCCGCCGAAGCACTCGCGCCGGGCCAGTGGTTGCGCATGCCGAGCGGCGCCGCGCACGACGCGCAGGTGATCGCGCGTTGCATGCCGGCCTGCATGATGTTCGTGCCGAGCATCGGCGGCGTGAGTCACGACTTTATCGAGGACACAGCCGAGGAGCATATCGTGCTCGGCTGCCAGGTCGCGGCGACGGCCGCGGCTTCGATGCTGCTGCAGCTATCGGCTGGGCATTCCTGAGGGCCGCGCTATTTCCACTTGTCGCCGAGCGCGTCGAGGCCGGCTTTCCTCAGATCCTCGGGCAGCATCGCGATGCGCAGCTCGCAGTCGGCGTCGAGCGTCAGGAACCACGGTTCGGCAAGCGCGGGGATCGCCGATGCATCGGCGACCTCGACGACCGCCACCGCGCCGCGTTTGCCCTGTTGTTCGGTGAAGTAGATGGCCTCCGGCTTCATGTCCTCGAGGATCTTTGCCATCAGTTCGCCGATTCGGCCTTCGCGCACGAGCGTGTTGAACGGTTCGTTCGGTATTTGTATGTTGAGAAGCATGCGCATGTCATCCTCCTGTTCGATGCCCCAAAGGGCATCTTAAGGATAGGTGTTGCATGCGCGGCCGGTGGCGTTGATCGCAGACGAAGCATCGGCGAATACGGCCGATGGGTGGCGCGTCGTGCTGGGTGTGCCCTGCATTAGCTGCCGAACAGCGAACCCTGCGTTCCCCGACTCGGCGGACGATGCGCCGGTTTCGCGGGTGCATCGTCCTTGACCGGTTGCGGCGCGTTTCGCTTCGGCGCCAGCCGATGCGCGTCATCGGCCGCTGCTTCGAGCGAGGTCTGCCCCGCCTCCAGCGAAAGCAGCAGCATCTTGTTGGCGAGGCCGCCGGCGAATCCCGTCAGCTCGCCCGAAGCGCCGATCACGCGATGACACGGCGCGACGATCGAAATCGGATTCCGGCCGTTTGCCGCGCCCACCGCGCGCACCGCATTGAGGTTGCCGATCTGCTGCGCGATCTCCGAGTAGCTGCGGGTCTGGCCGAACGGGATAGTCAGCAGCGCGCGCCAGACCTGCTTCTGGAACTCGGTGCCCTGAAAGTCGAGCGGCAGATCGAAGGCCTGGCGCGTGCCCGCGAAGTACTCGCGCAATTGCCGCTCGGTTTCGACGAGCACCGCGAGTTCGTTCGCTTCGCGCATTTCGCCGAGTCGCACGCGGTTCGGCTTGTCGTGCTCCCACAGAATCGCGGCAAGGCATTCGCCTTTCGCCACGAGCTTCAACTGACCGACCGGCGAATCGATCAACTTGTATGTGTACGTCACTTTCTCAGGCTCCTGACAGGGTGGAGGCGCAAGGTTCGCGAGGCGGAGGCGTTTCTTCGACCGGACGCGGAAAGCTGCATGAAGGCTGCGCCGTTGTTCAATAGTGTGTCGCTTGTGTCGCCTGAACGCGCTCCAGATATTGCGGTCTCATTCGCATTCGACATGGCCGCGACGAGCGTGACCGTCGCAGCGATCACGTCACTGTATCGCAGAGCACCCCAGATGGCCTTTGACTCAGTAAAATCGACAGCTTCGGTACGACGCGCTGCGGGCGCTGCCCGATCTTCTTTTCCACGACTGTGACCACGACTTTAGAACAACTGCGGGCCGGGCGACTGGCGGGTGCGCGCGAACTCAAACTCGCGTGCGGCCTGAGCGAATTTCCGCGCGAGATTTTCGATCTCGCCGATACGCTCGAAGTGCTCGACCTGTCGAACAACGCATTGACGACGCTGCCGGACGATCTGCCGCGTCTGCGCAAACTGCGCATCCTGTTCGCGTCCAACAACCCGTTCACCGAATTGCCCGGCGTGCTCGGCGAATGCGCGCAACTGAGCATGATCGGCTTCAAGTCGAATCGCATCCGCGAGGTGCCGGCACGCGCGCTGCCGCCGCTGCTGCGTTGGCTGATTCTGACCGACAACGACATCGAACGCTTGCCCGCGGAGCTCGGCCGCTGCACGCAACTGCAGAAGCTGATGCTTGCCGGCAACCGGCTGCGCGCGCTGCCCGAGGAGTTGGCCGCATGCACGCGGCTCGAACTGCTGCGGCTCGCGGCGAATCGTTTCGATGCATTGCCGCGTTGGTTGCTGCGTCTGCCGCGGCTTGCGTGGCTCGCGTATGCGGGCAATCCGTTCAACGCGGCGCTCGAACAGGCGGCCCTCATCGACACACCGATCAGCGGCATTCGTTGGGATGCGTTGCGGCTCGAACGGCCGTTGGGCGAGGGGGCATCGGGCGTCATCTATCGCGCGGCGCTGCACGCGGACAACGAGCCCGCGCCGCGTGCGGTCGCCGTCAAGCTGTTCAAGGGCGCGGTGACGAGCGACGGTTTGCCCGACTGCGAGATGGCTGCTTGCATTCGCGGCGGCGAACATGCGAACCTGATCCCCGTGCTCGGCAAGGTGGTCGGGCATCCGTCGGATACGCATGGCCTCGTGATGGGATTGATCGATCCGCGCTTCGCCAATCTCGCCGGTCCGCCGAGCCTCGCATCGTGTACGCGCGACATCTATCGCGACGACGCGCGCTTCGATCTTGCGACGGTGCTCGGTATCGCAGGCGGCATCGCTACGGTCGCGAGTCATCTGCATCGGAGCGGCGTGATGCACGGCGATCTGTACGCGCACAATATCCTGCACGGCGGCGTGGGGCGCGCGCTGCTCGGCGATTTCGGGGCGGCGTCGTTTTTTGACGCCGGCGATCGCGAGCTCGCTATCGCGTTGCAGCGGCTCGAAGTGAGGGCGTACGGCTGTCTGCTCGAAGAACTGCTCGAGCGTTGCGACGTACCCGGTGGACTCGACGCGCAACTCGCCGCCCTGAAGACGCGTTGTCTGAGCGAAGACATCGACAGCCGGCCGCTCTTCGACGAAATTGCCGCCAGCGTCGCGTCGTTCGATCGGCGCGTCCGCAAGCGGCACCTCCGCAACCGGCACCTCCGCAACCGGCACCTCCGCGAAGGAGTCAAGCCATGACGCAGAACATGCGCCGCCGCGTGCTGCTCGCGTGCGCGCTGGCCGCAACTGGTCTCACTGGCATCGCGCTGTTCGCGGACGATGCCGGCGCCGAAGTGCTGCCCGGCACGAAGCCGAAGATCGCGCTCGTACTCAAATCGATGTCTGAACCGTTTACGGTCGCGATGGTCGATGCTGCGCGCAATTACCAGGACCACTTCTCGTCGCAATTCAGCCTGACGATTCGCGGCACGGCCAAACAGACCGACACCGCCGCGCAGATCCGCATGGTCGACGAGGCGATCAGGGCAAAGGTGAACGCGATCGTGATCGCGCCGACCGACTCGAAGGCGCTGATCCCGGTGATCGCGCGCGCGATCAAGGCCGGCATCATCACGATCACGATCGACAACCCGCTCGACGATGCGGCGCAAGCGGCCGCCGGCATCTCGGTGCCGTTCGTCGGGCCGAACAATCGCAACGGCGCGAAGCAGGTCGGCCAATATCTGGCCACGCGGCTGAAACCCGGCGATCAGGTTGGCATCATCGAAGGTATTTCGGTGAGCAGCAACGCGCAGCAGCGCACGGCCGGTAGCCGCGACGCGATGGATGCCGCGAGCGTGCAGGTCGTCGCGGTCGAGCCGGGTGACTGGGAGTACGGCAAGGCCCGCGACGTGGCCGCGAAAATGCTGGCCGAGCACCCGCAGCTGCGCGCGCTGTTATGCGGCAACGACAACATGGCGATGGGCGCGGTCGACGCGATTCGCGACGCGGGTCGCGGCGGCGGCGTCTATGTCACCGGCTACGACGCGATCGATGCGATCAAGCCGCTACTCGCCGACGGCCGCGTGCTCGCGACGATGAACCAGTTCGCCGGCCGCCAGACCGTGTTCGGCATCGACTTCGCGTTGAAGGCGGTGACCGAGCGGCGCAAGCAGCGCGAGTTGTCGAAAGTGATCGAGACGCCGCTGCAACTGGTGACGGGCTCGAAACGTTGAGGCGGCGCGCGACGTCGTCCGGCGTATCAGCAAGGCCGATGCGCAGGCTCTCGCGATGCACTACATCGAGCGCGTGCGCATTCCCGGGCAGGTGCACAAGTACCCGACGCAACTATCGGGCGGCCAGCAGCGCGTCGCGCAAAGCGCGCGTTTGAAGCAGTTCTTGTGTCAGGTCGTGCGTACCGATTAGCGCGCAGCGACGGCGGCAGCGATTTTTTCCGTGGCATGATGATGCCCGGTGTATTGGTATTCAACCACAACGAACCGCTGGACCTGCCATGTCCTTTCATACCTGGTTGCTTTTCGCCGGTGCCTATCTGCTCACCACCATTTCGCCGGGACCGAACGTTCTGCTCGTGATCCGCAATTCGGTCCGCTATGGAAACCGCGGCGCGGCGGCGAGCGTTGCCGGTAATCTGCTCGCGCAAGGAGTCGTCGTCGCGCTCGTGGCGCTAGGTGTCGGCGCGGTATTGACGACGCTGCCGCCGCTCTTCGTCGCGATGAAAGTTCTCGGCGCGGGTTATTTGATGTATCTCGGCATCAGGCAACTGCGCGGCGGCAACAAGGAGGCATCGCGGGCCGCGCAGCCGGCGGGCGTCGCATCGTCCGCTTATACGTTCGAGCGCAAGAAGGTATTCCGTGAAGCGTTGCTCGTGTCGGGCAGCAATCCGAAGACGATGATCTTTCTATCGGCGTTCATGCCGCAATTCATCGACCACGAGCGCGGCCTGTCGGAGCAGTTCACCGTGATGTATCTGACGATCGCGGTCACCGTCGCGCTCGTGCACACCATTTATTCGCTCGGCGTGCGCGGTATCCATACGCGCGTCGGAGCCAGCCGTTGGGTCGCGGCCATCAAACGCACCAGCGGGCTCGTCTTCGTCGCGCTTGGCATCAAGCTGCTGACCGCGCAACGCGGCTAGTCAGTCATGATGCCGGCAAGAAAATGAGCCGAATGCAAAGCATCGTCGATGTGAACGTGCTGTTCCTGAATGGGCAGGGCGAGTGCCTTTTCATCCGGCGCGCGAATACCGGTTTCAGGGACGGCCAGTACGGGTTGATTGCGGGCCATCTCGAACCGGGCGAATCGATCGAGCAATGCGCGATTCGCGAATCGAAAGAAGAAGCGGGTGTGACGATCGCGCCCGGCGCGCTCGAATTCAAACTCGTGATGCGGCGCGACTCGGACACGAACCGCATCAGCTTCTTTCTCGTGTGCCGTTCATGGCAAGGCGAACTGGCGAACATGGAGCCGCACAAGTGCTCGGGCTTCGTGTGGGCGAAGCCGGACCATCCGCCGGCACCGGTCGTCGACTACGTGGCGGCCGCTCTCGCGCATATCCGCGACGGTGTGATGCTGGCCGATTTCAAGCCGTGATTCGCGGAGTTCCTGCTTATCTCGTCACTTTTGCTGACGATGTCCTGAACGAATCAAACCCGCAAAATCGCGCTGAATCGAGCGACGAAACGACCGCCAGTTGACGCGCCTCCAATCGGGATTGCGCGGGAATCTGTCGCTTGCGCCGGTTTTGCGTTATTGTGCTGCACCAAATCCGGCGGCGGGCAACGTGGTGTGCTCGCAGGCCGGCATGGCCGTCGAGCGCATGAACGGTGGCGCGCAATTCGCGGCGAAGTACACGAAGCGCTTCGGTCATCCGATCGAATTCGACGCACCGTTCACGTACGACGCGGTGTATATCGTCGTCGACGCGATGAAGCGCGCGAACTCGACCGATCCGGCGAAGGTGCTCGCCAAGGCGTCGGGTACCGACTACAAGGGCGTGACCGGTGAAACGACGTTCGACGCGAAGGGCGACCTTCAGCACGGCGTGATCTCGCTGTACGACTATAAGGACGGCAAGAAGACGCTGCTCGACGTCGTGAAGATGTAAGAACGGTAGACGCGGTAAAAGCGGTAAAAGCACAAAGGGCCGGTGAAGCATTGCTTCATCGGCCCTTTGTTTTAACGGTAGTGGCCTGGTTCGACTCAGGCCATTGCACTTATGGCACGAGCCACAACGCCACCGCGTAAATCACCAGCGACACCGCAAACGTCACCGCGGTATAGCCCATTACGCGCTGAATCCGGATACCCGCAATCGCGACGATCGGCACGGCCCAGAACGGTTGCAGCATGTTCGATACGTTCTCGGCCATCGCGACGCCCATTGCGGTGCGCGGCACCGACGCATGCAGGCTGAGCGCCGCGGGCAGCACGAACGGACCCTGCACCGCCCAGTGGCCACCGGCGCTCGGCACCAGCAGCGTGATGATCAGCGAGCTCAGATAGCTCCACAGCGGCAGCGTGACCGGCGAGGCGATCGTCACGAACGCCTTCGCGATCATCGACGCGAGACCCGTGCCCTTCATGATGCCCATGATCCCGCCGTACATCGGATATTGCAGCAGCATCGAGCCGGTCTGACGCGCGGCGCGGCGGATCGAATTCGCGTATGCGATCGGCGTGCGTTGCAGCGCGAGACCGATCATCAGGAAGATCAGGATCGTATTGTTGATGTCGAGATCGAAGCCTTCCTTGTGCCACGTCATCGCCAGATAGCCGATGCCGAGCGCGAGCAGCAGCAGCGTGCCGAGCATTGACTGTTCGAGGCGCGCCGCGAGCGATGTCGCACCGCTCGCGCGGGCATGCGGATCGTCGCTCGGGGTGTCGGCGGCTGCTTCGCCGCTCTGACGAAACGCGACGACGTTCTCCGCCCTCGGATGCATTTTGATGAAGATCGCGGTCATCACGACGACGACCAGCACGGTCGGAATGAACACGAACGGCGCGAAGATGGTTTCGCTGAGCGGCACCACGTGGCCAGTCGCTTTCTCGACGAGGTTCAGCGCATTGCCGTGCGACGCCTGCGATAGCGCGATCGAACTCGACAGCCCGCTATTGCAGATCGACCAGGCCGAATAGCTGCCGGCGACGAGCCACGCGAAATCGACGTCGACGCGCCGCGCGATTTCCCTCGACAGCAACGCGCCGACGATCAGCCCGAACCCCCAGTTGAGCCACGCGGCAACTGCGACGACCGGAAACACGAGCAGCGCGGCGCGCGTCGGCGAGTTCGCGTGCGAGGCGAGCGCGCGCAGACCACGTTGCACGATCGGCGCTTCCGCTATCGCGAAGCCGGTCGCAAGGATCAGGATCATCTGCAGCGCGAAGCCCAGGATGCCGAACGTGCCGGTGTACCAGGAGTCGAGCAGCGTCGGCAATGTGCCGGTCGGCGCGATCAGCATCGCGAGCACGGCGACGAAGAACGTCAGGCAGATCGATAGCACGAACGGGTCGGGCATGACCTGCTCGAAAACATACACCAGACCTTCGACGATGCCGCGCGAAGCGGCCGGTCGGCCGGCGGCGTGAGGGGGAGTGTCTCGCTTCATGTGTGTGACTCTGTGTAGTGCCCGGCCCTGTGCTGGGCGGAGGGGCGGGTACGGCGCGCCGGCGCGGGATGCTGGCGCGTATTGGCGGCAAACTTGCCTTACCTGATCTTGATCACAGCGGACAGATTGGCGCGAATCCAGGAGGGTGGGCCCAAGCTTGGGCGCGACTGGCCTCGAACCCGCTGTTGCGCTCGAAAAGACCTCTGTTTCCGTTTCAATGTTCTTACGGTGAACACGGTTTCGTTAAACGAACGCTGCATTATTCGCGGTGGGAGCGGGCAATGTCAAGAAAACGTGAAATCGGCTGAACGGTCGCGACATCGATTAATATCTTTCACGACCTAATTACCCAGAAAAAATATATTGGACGTCTTACCGGCGCTCTTGCACTATTCGTTCCCAGCGCAAAGTCCGCGTACTCATGCGATCCCCACGCCCGCGCGGGCGCTCATCAAAACCGATAACAGCAATTCCTGAGGATACAGATGCCCAACTATCGCTCACGCACTTCGACTCATGGCCGCAACATGGCCGGCGCCCGCGCGCTGTGGCGCGCCACCGGCATGAAGGACGACGATTTCGGCAAGCCGATCATCGCGGTCGTGAATTCGTTCACGCAGTTCGTGCCGGGCCACGTGCATCTGCGCGACCTGGGCGCGCTGGTCGCGAAGCAGATCGAAGCGGCCGGCGGCGTGGCGAAGGAATTCAACACGATCGCCGTCGACGACGGCATCGCAATGGGCCACGGCGGCATGCTGTATTCGCTGCCGTCGCGCGAACTGATCGCGGACTCGGTCGAGTACATGGTCAACGCGCACTGCGCGGACGCGATGGTCTGCATCTCGAACTGCGACAAGATCACCCCGGGCATGCTGATGGCCGCGATGCGCCTGAACATTCCGGTCGTGTTCGTGTCGGGCGGTCCGATGGAAGCGGGCAAGGTCAAGTCGCCGATCGACGGCCAGGTGATCGCGAAGATCGACCTGATCGACGCGATGATCAAGGCCGCCGATCCGAAGATCAGCGACGCCGAAGTCGCCGAAGTCGAGCGCAGCGCGTGCCCGACCTGCGGTTCGTGCTCGGGCATGTTCACCGCGAACTCGATGAACTGCCTGACCGAGGCGATCGGCCTCGCGTTGCCGGGCAACGGCACCATCGTCGCGACGCACGCATGGCGCAAGGGCCTGTTCGAGCAGGCGGGCAGCCTGGTCGTCGATTTGTGCCGCCGCTACTATCAGGAAGAGGACGCCTCGGTCCTGCCGCGCAGCATCGCCACCAAGCAGGCGTTCGAAAACGCGATGACGCTCGACGTCGCGATGGGCGGCTCGACCAACACCGTGCTGCACCTGCTGGCCGCCGCGCAGGAAGCGGGCGTCGATTTCACGATGTCGGACATCGACCGTATCTCACGCAAGGTGCCGTGCCTGTGCAAGGCCGCGCCCATGACCGACAAGTACCACATCGAGGACGTGCATCGCGCGGGTGGCATCATCGGTATTCTCGGTGAGCTCGCGCGCGCGGAGCTGCTCGATCTGTCGTGCGGCAACGTGCATAGCGGCACCCTCGGCAACGCGATCGCGAAGTGGGACGTCGCCGGCGGCGCGGGCGAGGAAGCGCAGAAATTCTTCCGCGCGGCGCCGGGCGGCATTTCGACCACGGTCGCCTTCAGCCAGGAAGCGACCTACGCGACGCTCGATACGGACCGCAAGAGCGGCTGTATCCGCAGCAAGGAAAACGCGTACTCGAAGGACGGCGGCCTCGCGGTGCTGTACGGCAACCTCGCGGAGAAGGGCTGTATCGTGAAGACCGCCGGTGTCGACGAATCGCAGTGGCTGTTCTCGGGCCGCGCCCGCGTGTTCGAAAGCCAGGACGACGCGGTCGACGCGATTCTCGGTGACAAGGTCGTGCCGGGCGACGTCGTGGTGATCCGCTATGAAGGTCCGAAGGGTGGTCCGGGCATGCAGGAAATGCTGTACCCGACTTCGTATCTGAAGTCGAAGGGCCTCGGCAAGAGCTGTGCGCTGTTTACCGATGGCCGTTTCTCGGGCGGCTCATCGGGCCTCGTGATCGGCCATGCGTCGCCGGAAGCGGCGGAAGGCGGCGTAATTGGTCTGGTCGAAGACGGCGACGTGATCGAGATCGACATTCCGCAGCGCAAGATGCATCTCGCGGTGTCGAATGAAGAGCTCGCACGCCGTCGCGCGGCGATGGAAGCGCGCGGCGACGACGCATGGCAGCCGACCAATCGCGAGCGTGTCGTGTCGCAGGCATTGCAGGCGTATGCGGCGCTCGCGACCTCGGCCGATCGCGGCGCGGTGCGCGATATTTCGCAATTGAAGCGCAAGTAAAGCGCCAATAAAGCGCGGACTGGCGCGGATCGGCGCGGCGGCCCTTTTCGCGGTGACGCGACTGGACCCCAATAGAGACCGGTATGCGGGCGACTGCATGCCGGTTTTTTTTGCAGTGGCAGTGCGAATCGACGATCGCTAAGGCGTCTCCTGCGCAGCCCTGGGCGGAGCCTTTCCTAAGCCGGAAAACTGGAAACGATGTCATCGGCACGCTGCGACGACCCCGCCAGCATCACGCAGTTTCTGCCGTTGGCTTTCGCGGCATAGAGCGCTGTATCGGCTCTCGCCATCACCGAGGCAACGGTATCGCCGTCACCGAATTCGTCGACGCCAGCGCTGAGTGTGCATGCGACGTCGCCGGTCGGAGCGCGCGCAACAGACGCCGCGACGAGTGCGCGCAACCGGTTCGTGAGACGGGCCGCCTCCTCTTTCCCGGTCAGTGGCAGCAGTAGCGCAAACTCCTCACCGCCGATGCGGCCAAGGACGTCGGTTTGCCGAATTTCGCGCGATATCGTCAAGGCAACATGCGCAAGAGCCTGGTCGCCGGCAGCATGCCCGTATCTGTCATTGATGCCCTTGAAGTTATCGATGTCCAGAATAGCGATGGACAGCTTCGACTTCGCCACCTTTGCCAACTCGAACAGCGACTCGGTCCTGGCGATGAACGCCCGCCGCCCGAGCGCGCCCGTCAGATCGTCGATGGTGGCGAGGCGCTCCATCCGCTCCGCCAGCCGGTCATGCGCCAGCATCACCATGCCAACCGACAGGCATGGCAAGGTCAGGATCGCCATGCCGAGAAACGCGACGTTCAGCGGCGTGTCCTCCAGAAAAGTCGTTTCATGCGCCAGGCCGGATCCATATACGACACAACGGACTGCGTGGACGAGCGCCCCCAACACCGAGGCCATAGCCACGAAGTGGTAGCCATATTTTGGTCTGCCCACCGGCCGGTAGCGCTGGACGACCCAGGCGATGACGAATCGGACATAGGCGAGAAAGCCCGAGATCATCGCGCCCCGGGCACTGACGTCAGGCCGCACGTAGGTCCAATAGACGAGGCCAGCCAGGATCGCACAGAGCGCGCCGTATTCCCAGATAACCGATGGCGGCCGATGAAAGAATCGCCGGAAGCCGTGGATCGCGAGGAGCGAGGCCAGTAGCAGCAACGCGCTTGCGCCCAGTACGACGATATCCGACCGACGGAACAGAAGGAGCGTGGCCGTGACGGCCAGCAGGCCACTTGCCACACACCAATGGCGTATCCCCGGAACCTGAGCGCGAAACAGCGAGCCGAGAACGGCGACGCTCATCAGGCAGGACAGAATCGCAATGCCGATGAAAGCGTTCGGGATGGACATGGCAGCGTAACAATGGGTGTGATCCATGAAGGCTCCTGGCGCAACACCAGGTCGCGCCAGTTACATCCGCTGCCTTCGCGCAAAGCACATATCGTACCGGAAGAATTTTTCGCGCCAGATCAAATTTCAACGATTTTCGCTCGACGGCTTCCTTTCGAATCGCTGGACAGACTCATCTGGCGTCGACGTAACGGGGCGGTCGCCACGCATAGCCGGATTTCGGCCTCATGCAACCTTCGCGTTACGGCCTGCTTGCGTCTATGCTTGACTCACTTGTTTGGCTGCCAGCAACGCCGACGAGGTCTTCTGCAGTCTTCAATAATCGCCCGCTCACCAGGGGCAACCCAACAGGAGAAAACCAGATGTCACGATCCATCACGCGGCGCGCTTTCATGGTGTTCGGTGGTTTGGCCTTCGCGGGTACGCTGACCTTGGCGCAAGCGGCGCCCGTCTCATTTGAGGTGCCTTTGACGGGCGCCCAACAGGTTCCGCCGGTGCAGACGCCGGGCAGCGGCAGCGCCAAGCTCACGTACGACCCCAGCACACGGGTCGTCACCTGGAACATCAGCTTCAGCGGATTGACGAGTCCGACCACGATGGCGCATTTCCACGGACCCGCCCCGGCCGGTAAAAACGCTGGCGTAAAGGTCTGGCTGTCGCAGAAGGGCACCATGGAGGTGACGAGCCCGATCACCGGTCAGGCCACGCTATCTCCGGCCGACGCCAAGATGTTCGAAGCCGGTGACATGTACATCAACGTTCACACGAAGAACAATCCGGATGGCGAGATTCGCGGCCAGGTGACGCCGCCGAAGGGCAACTGAAGCAGGCACGGTAGCCGCGCCCGGAGAGCGGGTTTGCGTCAGGCTCAAAGATAAGCCGCGAGCAGCATCACCACGGCAACGCCGACGCCGAATGGCAGCAGCGCCAGCAGCGCTGGCGCTTGCCGCGGCGCGTCCACGGACGAGGGCAGCAGTTTGTAGCCGGTCAGCATCGGGCGCAGCAGGTTGTGTCCCTTCGCTACCGCGTAGAGGGCGATCACGAGCACGTGCAGCACCACCGCGGCGAGCAGCACGTACCAGACAAGGCCGTGCAACGCCGAGATTGCGTTGGCGAGCCACGCGGGCACCAGTTCGCTAAACGGCCCTTCGTCGGCGATGTCGTTGTTGACGTAGAGCCCGCTCAGCGTTTCGGTCAGCAGCAAGACGAGCAGAAATAGAACCATCCAGCCGCCGGCCGCATTGTGACCGACCTGCACATCGGGCTCGCGATGAAACAGGCGGCGCAAATGATGAAGCGCGGCAGCGGGCGATGCCACGAAACTGCGAAAGCGGGCGGTCTCACTGCCAAAGCAGCCCCACAGCAGCCGGAAAATAACAAGGGCGAGCAGCGTCTCGCCGACGCGCACGTGCCAGTCGATCCAGTTCAGCTTCAACGTGACATACGCGGCCGTGACCAGCACGACCACCAGCCAGTGAAACAACCGCACCGGCGCGTCCCAGACAAGGACAGGGCGGGTTACGGGCTGGGTCGGCCGTGTGTCGGGTTCGTGAGCATCCATGTCTCGTACCTGCGTGCGCGATCGCGCTCGGACGAAAATCCGCGTGGCTCCTCGGCCACGCGGAAAATCGACTGAGCCGTGCTGGCAAACGAATTCAGTGTTTCGAGCGGGACCGGAAATTTCCCCGCTCTATCCGGCGGGAGCTTAAATCCGATTGCCACTCGAAGAGCAGCTGGCGGCGGCGAGCGCGGTCGTTGGCGTCTGTTCAAGCCGATTGCCGCCCAGCGACTTGGCTCGATACAACGCCTGGTCGGCGGCTGAGAGCAGGTCGGTGAGGGAAGCCGTTCCGCGACTTGACTCGGCCAGTCCAATGCTGACGGTGGCGCGAATCCGGTCGCCGTCGGCGCGATGGGACATTGCGGCGAACCGGCTGACAACGGTCTCGCCTAGCTTTTTTGCGCGGTCGCTGTCGTAGCCCGGCAGCAGGGCGGCGAATTCTTCGCCGCCGATGCGTGCCAGAATCGCGTTTGTACCCGTCACGGCTCGAACGGTTTCCGCGAATGACCTCAAAACCTCGTCGCCGGTCTTGTGCCCAAAGTGGTCGTTGATTCTCTTGAAGTGATCGAGGTCGAACGCAAGAAGCGTGACGGGCAGTCGATTTATGCCGTGGTCGCTGATAACCCGCTCCCCCTCTTCGAAGAACAACTTTCGATTCCCGAGGCGAGTCAGGTAATCCGTGCGGGACTCCTGCAAAAGCTCACCATGAATTTCTTCCCGGGTCAGCCGGAGCAAGGTCATCGGCAAAATGACCGAGTAGAGAACCCCTTCGTACATCGTGATTTCGTTGGAGACAGCCAGCACGCGCGGCCCGAAGATCGGCACCAGCCATGGCAGCACGAAAGCCCGGGCGACGTAAAACAGCGCGTGGATGCCCGTTACCGCCACGGCGACGCGCCGGGATTGAACCGCCGGCATGACGTCGCCTCGCAGCAGTTCGAGCGACGTCATGGCGGACGCCAGCGCGATCGGGATGGCGCTGACGTACATCCAGACGGCAGCCTGCCAACGCACGCCAGCCACGGCCCACGTGAGTCCCATCAACAGAAGCAACCCGATCGAGCTCGCGAGATATCGCCGGCCGTTGAACATTGCCACACCGTCCAGGACGAGCAGATAGCCGGTGAGAATCACGAGATTACTCACTGCGGGACCAGCTGCACCGAGCAGTTGAACCCGAAATGCAGCCGCCGCGCAACCGATTCCGAGGGTCGCATATCCGGCCGCCAGCATTCGTAGTTCCTTGCCGCGCTTGGGATGGGACAGGTGTTCCCAATACATCATGGCGGAACTGGCAAACAAGGTTCCGATCACGAGAAGGTAAAGCGTGGCTAGGTCGACTTTCATCGCTGACGCAGAGCGCGTCCCCGCTGCAACGGGGAAAAGGTTAGAGACTACATACGTGATAACGGCAAATGCCGCGCATCCTTGCGAAATGATATCGGAATGGGTCGTGGGGAGACTCGAAGCCGGGCGGTGGGCCTACGTCGTCGCGAAAGGTTGAGTTCATCGCGAGGCGCAGCAGCACCAAATTGCTATTCTTCAGAGACATAGACCGGTTCTTCAAGCGCACTCTCATGCGCGCCCGCGCGGAAAGGGGGATGTATGACGCGTCCTGCACTATCGCTGCTTTTCCTGTGCATTTCCGTTGCCGGTCTGTCTGCGACGCACCTTGCGTGCGCAGCAGGCGTTCTTCCGCAGGGCGGCCAAAACGTTGCCGGGGCCGGCACCATCTCGAATCATGGCAATGTGCTGCTGGTCAAGCAGCCGGGTTCGACGCGCGGCGTGATCGATTGGGGACAGCTTCCCTGTCGGAGCCCATAACCGCGTGACGTTCGACAACGGCTCCGGCGCGTTCCGCTGATTAGTTACCCCTGACAAATGAAGCAAAAGGCGGTCAAATTATCGCGGCCAGCGCACGGGCTGGCCAATTGGGTTAGGCCCGCCCGCCCAACCCTCGCATCCGCCGTGCGAAATGGGCGCGCTCCGCATCGTCCATCAGCATGAGGAACTGATCCGCTTCCATATGAATCAGTTCTTCGTGATCGCCCGCCTCGAAGTAGACGTCTGGCTGGCCTGCCAGGCTGGATTCCAGGTAGGTTTTCATGCCATACGCCATACAAATTGGCGGCAGCGCACCCACATCGCAGTCCTTGAACAATTCGCGCAGTTCGACTTCCGTGGCCAGGGCGAGCCGGCGCCCTGTCTTGCTCCAGAGTTCGGAGAGCTGCACGGCGTAAGTTGACGGCAGCACGGCGGCCACGTAGCCGTGTTCGTCTTCGAGGAGCACGGTCTTGGCGAGGCGGTCGCCCGGAATGTGCGCCGCAGCAGCCGTTTCGATACTCGAGTGGCTGTATGGGTGACGCACGACTTCGTAGCGGGAACCCTTGCTGCGCAGGCAGTCCTGCAAGGTTGGCGACATCGACATGGCATACCTCCTGTCGAATACCTGAAAAGGAATGAACAATTGCGATCTTTTCAGAATAGTTCACGCACCGGCAATACGCACGCCAGCTGAACGATTCCATCGAGCGATCGCGTCCACCGGTTGAATTCGCCGTTCCTCAGCTGACGTTGGTCGGCCGGTCCGGCGAACGACACTTTTGATCCGTGCGAGGCACGGCGCCGCCGCGGACCGAAAAAGTTCGCCAGCTGTTGATCGTTAAGGAGCTGCGTTCTACCGTTCTCGCAGGTGCCGCCGATTTACAGGTAGCCTGCATTCGTCAACTCTTGACAACGCCCATCGTGAACCTCGAACGCAGCCACACCTTCTCCTTTAGCCCCGACGGCGAACATTTCCTGCTCGACGGCCTGCCGTTCCAGATTCGCAGCGGCGAGATGCATCCAGCCCGCATCCCGCGCGAGTACTGGCGACACCGGATCCGCATGGCAAGGGCGATGGGGATGAACTGCATCGCGTTGTACATCATGTGGAATTACCACGAGACGCATAGAGGCGTGTTCGACTTCCGCAGCGGGAATCGCGATATCGAGGCTTTCATCCGCCTGTGCCAAGCCGAGCAGATGTGGGTGCTGTTGCGCCCCGGGCCTTACGTGTGCGCGGAGTGGGATCTGGGCGGCCTGCCTTCCTGGCTGTTGCGCGATCCGGACATCCAGTTGCGGACCGACTCGGCCACCGATCCTCGCTACATGGCGGCGGTGGCTCGCTATATCGACGAACTGGTTCCGCGTATCAAGCCATTGATGAGCGAGCACGGCGGACCGATCCTGATGATCCAGATCGAGAACGAATTCGGTTCGTATGCGAGCAATCCGGCTTACCTCGAAGAGCTCAGGCAGCTTTGGCTAGCAGGAGGCATAACCGGGCCGTTCTATACCGAAGACGGTCTCCCGCAACTCGAACGCAATCGCACCACGGTAACGGGCGGCGCGATCGCGCTGAGCAACGGCGACGCAGCGCAGATCGCAACCGTGCGCCGCGAATTCCCCTCGGTGCCCGCGATGGCTGGCGAGGTGTACCCAGGGTGGCTCACGCATTGGGGCGAAGCGGGGTTCGCGGGCGTGGACTACGACCTCTCCAGTACCTTGGCTACGCTCATGGAGGCGCGGCTGTCGTTCAACCTGTATGTCATTCACGGCGGCACGAGCTTTGGCTTTTTTGCCGGCGCGAACGTAGACGCTTCAGGGAACTATCAGCCCGACATCACGAGCTACGACTACTGCGCGCCGATCAGCGAGCAAGGCATGGCGACGCCGAAGTACATCAAGGCAGTATGACTTTCCGTGAGGCAGGGGCTGGCCAGCCGTGACGAATCAGACGCGGGTTAGCATTGCTGCCAGAGCCGCACGGTGTGGACAG
>NZ_JACHDK010000031.1:0-61019 GCF_014201005.1 Paraburkholderia lebeckiae
GCTCGCGCGCTCGTCATGACGCACGCCAGGTTACCAGGATTCATTGTAGAAATGTGGGTAATTGAAAGATTTCGTCAAATGTAAACAGACCCTAGGTGGTAGCCATTGTGATGCGGATGCAGCAAGATCGAGGCGAATCCGTGGTCCGGAACCTCACGGGTGTATTGGAAAATTCCTCCTGGTTGCAGTCCGTAATGATCGGTCATTTCGCGGAATGTTGTGATGGCATGGAACACGGTACCTCTCGCAATCATCCACAGTGCGAAGAACAGAAGCGCGAAACGCATGCCGAAGATCACATCGAGTAAGGTTTCGCATGAAACCCACCACAGAACGATCTCGAGCCGCTGGCGGTGTGCGAGTCGCCTTCCGGCGAAATGCCCGAAGAGAGAACCAGCCAATATCGCTGGATTATTGAGTACGCGCCCGTAAGCGTCGAACCAGTGATTACCTTCATGCGTAACGCTCGATAGGTAGTCAGGGTCGTGAGTTGGATCGCCGAGCCAGGCATGATGCCGCGCGTGCTGGAGGCGGTAGAGCGTCAGGTCATTGAAGAGTGCTGGAGCGAGGAAGATGCGCGCCATCCAGTCATTGACGTTGCGGCGGGCACTCAGGTTTTTGTGGCTGGCTTCGTGCAGCAGGTTGCCGAGTGCCCGCTGCCGGTTGCCGATCACGAAGATTGCCACAACCGTAATCCAGGCGCCGATGCGGTAGTCACTCCAGACCGCAAAGCATATGATCGCCCAGTCCAAGGCAATGTCCAATAGCGATCGCCAAGCGCTGGCGCGAGGGATGTGCCAGCGTGCGCCTGTCAGGGCGATAGCTGAATGTATAGTTGTCTGATCGGCCATGACCGACGATGATGTGGCTAAACTCATCGCAGGCTCCTTCTGGTTACGTTAGGTCCCCGAGGGATCTACTCTGCGATACGTTTTTGTATCAGTAGAAGCATTGATCTGATCTTAGTCGGCCAATCGTATTTGAGAGGCTGCGGTTAGAACTGCTACGCAGCGTCTAGAATTTCTAAACACAGGGAGCGTGAACACCCTCTCCTGTGGCATAACGTCACTTTTTTCGGAGGGGTGCGTTGAGCGAAAAGGATCTTGCGAAGCTGTGTGCGACTCTCAGTCCGGTTATGGCGGAGCCGACCTATGTCTATTGTTCTTTTTCAGACTCCGTCTTGCCGTCCGGGCTATTGGCCCTTTGTACCGTAAGGGAGCGAGAGGGGCTAACGGCAATCGTGGAGCGCGATGATGCCCAACGCCTTGGGTTGCCGTACACATACGATGCTCGTCTGATCACCTTGTCGGTTCATTCCAGCCTCGAGGCAGTTGGATTTATCGCAATAGTCAGCCGCGAACTCGCGGCGGCGGGTATCCCATGCAATACGATCGCGGGCTATTACCACGATCACATCCTCGTTCCGGTTGACCGGGTGGAAGAGGCAATGACCGTGTTGCGGACAATCGCGGCGACGTCCTGCGACTGTCCTTGAGCTGGACTTGCACGTCAGATTTCGCGGACTGCCCGGGCCCGTTATTTTTTCTGCATTGCCGGCAATTTTCTTCGCGCCTACAGGTTCGGTCTTGCTCCGGTGCCATGTGTTCAATAAATTAAAGAAAACATAAGAAGATATGTCGGAGGACTGCCGGAGCATCTGGTCCAGTCGTGCTTTGACTGAGGGGACTACATTTGTGTAGTACGACTCCGCGCAGAGTTGGGAAGGAGGGAATATGTTCGAATCGGCTGAGGATCATCCAGCCCCGACACTACCGGAAATCGATGCAAACCCTGATCTTGAATACTGGCGCCGTCGTAGTGAAGAATCGCAGGCTTTAATTGCACGTCTGACGGCCCGTCTTAGAGGGCGTGATCGTCGTATCAGGTTGCTGGAACTCGCCATATCCCGGACGGCCGTCATGCATCATGTCTGGGCCACACATCTGGAACGCAGGCTCGAGCGGTTGCCTTTGGCCGGTGTGGCAGGTCAGGCCCGCAGGCATGAAGCCGTTTCAGAGCGTGAGAGCGCAGTAATTGTTGATCTTCCTCACCTGACGCACACTCTCGAGGCTCTTTTCGACGTTATGCGGGAGCATTGGTCGGAGTGGGATCCCGAACGACCGCCTAAATCTTCTACAGTTGCGCGCGCCATTGATGAGAAGCTGGGCCTCAAGGGGCAGGCCAATGGTGAAGCCTCGCGCAGCGCGCAGACCTTTGCTGCCGCACTGAGGCCGGATTCGGTTGTTGAGTCCGATGGCCGCCATCGCTGACGTTCACTACCCGACGGGATGTTCCGACGATATGACGGAATTGCCCGTCAGGTTCTCCCGCTGCTTGAATGGAGCCCATGCAGGAACTCATTCGGGCAATACAGCGGGAGGTCAATCATGTCCGATAGATTGCGTGGGGTGGGCGCGATATTGCGGCGCGGCGAGGTCGAACAGGAAGTCGGGCTGAAACGATCGACAATCTACCAGCGGATGCAGGAGGGGACGTTTCCGCGTCCGATCCGCCTGGGTGAACGGGCGGTTGGCTGGCGTGCGACCGACATCGAGCTTTTTCTTGAAGATCCCGCTGGATATCGCACGCCCCCGTCCGACGACGAGGCACGCGATGGATGATCACCTGAAACCGCGTTCGCTCGATGCCCGTCTGGATAACTGGGCGACTGCGAGTCGCGGTCCGTATGACCCGGCGGATGCAGTTCGCATAGAAGAGGCGTGGCGGCGGCTCGCAACGCCTCAGCGGGATTTGTTGCGCATGGTGTACCTGTGGCGCGCCGGTCGCGAAGTGATTTGCCGTCGACTCAGGATTCCACGATATCCGTGGTGCCGGTTTGAACTCGAACTGGCCTGCGCCAAGCAGGCATTAGCGGGTTTGCTGATGGAGAAGCCATGAGGTAGAACGGCCCGGCAATACGCTGGGAAACGGAGCAGATGGCCGATAAGATTCAATTTCGGTTGCCGGCGGTAAAGCTCCGTTCGTAGTCGACAATCTGTTCCGGTCAACGTGCCAATGTGTGATTGGCACAACCGAGTACGCGTGAGCGGCCCCGACGTATCGACGGATGCGTGTATGCACGGTGGTTATTTCACGTCCCGAAGCCTGCGTTTGAAGGCTTCTCTGCTTTGATCCCCCTTGAGCTTGCGGTGAGCCTCTCGGCGCCGCGGGCTCCTCTTCCCGCTTCCGCTCTCATACGCCGGTGCTGCATTGATGGAAGGAAGCGGATCATGAAGATGTTTCAGCCGATAGTGGACGGATCGCGGTTGCGCACGATGCACGGCATCATGCGCCGGCGGTCGCTTGCCTTGTCGTTGCTCGCCGGTACGTCGGTCTTCGCGCCCGGCCTGGCTCTGGCTCACGCCGACGACTGGGGCTGCCAGGTTCTCCTCTGCCTCTCCAATCCGGGTGGTCCCGAACAATACGGCGCGTGCGTGCCGCCGATCGAGAAACTTTGGAACGCGCTGCGCCACGGCGATCCTTTCCCGACCTGTGATTTTGGCGCAGGCGGCTCGCAGGGTACTTTCGCGACCGACATCTTCGCGAGCGGCGCTTACTGCCGAGAAGATCTCCTGTACTGGGGCGGTCCCGAGCAGAGCGAGCTGCTGTGCCATGCCACTGGGGCAATCAACGTCGAGATCGACAACCAGCTATATACCCGCGTCTGGTGGGACGTATCGGGTTCGGAACCGACGATCAACGAGTTCTATGGTGCGGGCAGCACGCAGGTGTCGTATGACCCGTCACAGTCCGCTGCGCTGTTCCTGCAGCAGACGGAACAGCAAAACGGCTTCGGTGAAGGAGGGCAATGATGCCGCCGCTCGATTTCACCACGCTCGCTCAGTTGTGTGCGCCACAAGTCGCATCGATCACTATGGCGGCGATCGTGCGGACTGAGTCGGGCTTCAATCCTTATGCGATCGGGGTCGTGCGAGGCCGGCTGGTGCGTCAGCCGGTGAGTGAGGCCGAGGCGGTTGCCACCGCCCATGCACTCGCTGCCGGTGGCTGGAATTTCAGCGTCGGGCTCGCACAGGTGAACCGTGCGAACTGGCCCACGTACGGGCTGAGCGAGTGGAGCGCCTTCGACCCGTGCCGTAACCTGGCCGCGGGCGCTGCAATACTGCGGGGCTGTTTCGAACTGGCGCGGCGCGCGCGAGCGGATACCAAGCGCGATTTGCAGTCGACCCTGCGCGCGAGCCTGTCGTGCTACGCAAGTGGCAATTTCTCGACAGGGTACCGCACCGGCTATGTACAACGGGTTATCGATAACGCCCGACTGCCGGCGCCACCATCCTCTCATGCAGTCGTACCGGCGATTGAGCCCATCCCGGTCGTTCCGGTTGATCCCGCCGTGCCTTCGAATCCGGTGCGATCCCGATCAGCTGATCACCCCGTATCGGAGCCACCTGACGCCTCACCGGGTACAAATGTTGGCGAGCCAGCCGGCAGCGCCGTGGTGTTCTAGTTCACTGGACAGACGATAGCAGTCCCATCGAAAGCAGAAAGGAGACAATGATGAATTCAGGAGTACATATTGTTAATCGGTGTTGTCGGAACGTGCTGATCAGAGTTCAGCCCGGTCGCAAAGTGGCACGTCAAATCGCCGCTACGGTTACGACGATACTCGTTGCCTCCCCGGCTTGGGCACAGCTCTCGCAGGTCAACACGCTCCTGAGCACAATCCAGACGACGCTCCTCGGCGTGGGCGGCGTGATCTGCTCGATTTCCATCATCTGGGCGGGCTTCCGGATGATGTTCCAGCATGCCCGGTTCGGTGATATCGCAAACGTGTTTATCGGGGGTCTCTTTGTCGGTTGCGCGACGGTGATCGCCGGCATGCTGATTCCGACGAGCTGATCCGAGGCGACGAATCATGAACTCGCTCAAGGATCCGGTTTTCAAGGGATGCACGCGACCCGCGATGATCTGGGGTGTACCGCTCGTGCCATTCCTCATGATTGGCGGCGGCATGCTGATTCCGGCTATCTGGGCGCTGCTGGCCAGTCCGCCGCTCGGCGTCGGACTGTTGTTCCTGATGATCCCGGTGTTCGTTGCCATGCGCGTCATCACGCGCCGCGACGACCAGCGCCTGGCGCAGTACGCACTGCGCCTGCGCATGGTCCTGCGTCAGGGTAACCGCCGCTCCTGGGGCGTACACGCTTACGTGCCGGTCCGCCTCAAGAGGAGGGCGTGACATGCGAGCTACCCCGAAACACGTCGACGTCGCGAACCGCGAAGTGGCACTGGCCGACACCATCCCGTATTCGACGCACGTGACGGATCAGGTGATCAGCACGCGCGAGGGCGACTACCTGCGGATCTGGAAGCTCTCGGGCATCGCATTCGAGGCCACCGATCCGGCCGACATCCTCGTGCGTCACGACGGATTCAACCAGCTGGTGCGTGGGCTGCCCGGGGGCCACGTGGCGCTCTGGTCGCATCGTCTGCGTCGGCGCGTGTCGGATCACTTTGCCACGCCATACGGCAACCGATTCTGCCAGGAACTGGCGACACGCTATTACGCGGGCTTTGCAGGCTACCGGATGATGGCAAACGAGCTTTATCTGACGCTCGTCTACCGGCCGAACCGCACGAAGCTGGGGCGCGTATTCAGTCGGGCTGCGCGTCGCACGCGTGACGATATCCGGCACGACCAGCATGAAGCACTCAAGGCAATGGACGAGCTGGCAGCTCAACTCGAATCAAGCCTGAAACCCTATGATCCGGTGGCGCTCGGGGCCTATCGAAAGCCAGGCCTTCATACCCGGCGTCCTCGCCGGTATTCGTCGGCGCTGGAACTGCTTGGCTATCTCGTCAATGCCGTCTGGGAGCCGCAGCCGGTTCCCTCGGGGTCAATCCGTGAGGCGCTGCCGACCTCCCGCCTGTTCGTCGGAGTGGAGAAGGTCGAGATCCGCATGCCAGCCGCGACACGGTATGCCGCGTTACTCGACCTGAAGGACTACCCCGAAGACACCGAGCCCGGCATGCTCAACGGCCTGCTGTACGGCGACTTCGAATATATCGAAACGCAGAGTTTCACCATCCTCGACAAGCCTGGCGCAAAGGAAGCGCTCGAACGGCAGCGCAACCAGCTCATTGCCGGCGAAGATGTGGCGCTCTCCCAGATAGGGGCGATGGATCAGGCATTGGATGACCTGATCAACGGCGATTTCGTGCTTGGCGAGTATCACTATTCGCTTGCCGTACTGGCCGATACGCCTGGAGACGTGTCGAAGCACGTCGCGAAGGCGCGCACGCAGCTCGCCGACGCTGGATTCCAGACGGCGCTGATAGATCTCGTGGCCGATGCCGCGTGGTTTGCGCAGCTGCCGGGCAACTGGCGCTACCGGCCGCGCGAGGCAAAGCTCACGTCCCGGAATTTCTGTGGACTGTCCAGCCTGCACAACTTTGCGACCGGCAAGCGCGACGGCAATCCATGGGGCGAGGCGATCACGATCGTCAGGACGCCGAGCGGTCAGCCGCTGTATCTGAATTTCCACGTCACACCGGAGAAGCAGGATTCGGCCGATGAGAAGGCGCTTGCCAACACCCAGATCGTCGGCCAGGCCGGTGCGGGCAAAACGGTGCTTGAGCTGTTCCTGCTCGCGATGGCGATGAAGTACGGCATCACGGCCGTCCTGTATGACAAGGACCGTGGTACCGAGATCGCGATTCGCGCGATGGGCGGGACATACACCGTGTTTCGCCGTGGCGAGCCCACCGGGCTCAACCCGTTCCAGATGACACCCGATGAAGCCGTGCTCGATTTATGGGAGCGGCTCGTGCGCAAGCTCGTTGACACGGGTTGGCTGCTGTCCGCGAAAGACGAGCTCGACATCTCGCGCGCGGTGCGGGAAGTCGCCCGTATGGACAAGCCGTTGCGACGCCTGTCGATGGTGCGGCAACTGCTGCCGAACGTGGGCGAGAACAGCCTGCATGCGCGCCTCGCGAAATGGTGCATGGGCGGGCGGCTCGGCTGGGTGCTTGACAACCCAACCGACCGAATTGATCTTGCGCGCTCGGGTCTTTTTGGGTTCGACGACACCGAGTTGCTGGACGATGCCGAAGTCTCGACGCCCGTCACGATGTACCTGCTGCACCGGACTGAAGGTCTGATCGACGGCCGGCGCTTCATCTACTTGATGACGGAGTTCTGGAAACGGCTCTCCGACCCCGTCTTCACGGATTTCGCGAAGAACAAACAGAAGACGATCCGCAAGCAGAACGGCCTGGGGATTTTCGATACGCAGTCGCCCGCCGACGTGCTGCGCAGTGATATTGCGCGCGCACTGGTCGAGCAGAGCGCAACCTTCTTCTTTCTGCCGAACCCGCGGGCGGATTACGACGATTATGTGCACGGCTTCAAGCTGACCGAGGCAGAGTTCAACATCGTGCGCAATCTTGGCGGGAACAGCCGCATGTTCCTCGTCAAGCAGGGCCACCGCTCGGCCGTCGGGCGGCTTGATCTTGCGGGCATGGGCGATGTGCTCGATGTGCTGTCTGGCACCACCGATAACGTCGAACTGCTCGACACGATCCGCGCACAGGTTGGCAACGACCCCGACGTGTGGCTACCGGTTTTCCACTCGCAACTGGCGAAGCGCCGCGCAGCGCAGCGGGGAGGCATGTAATGAGTGGCCTCTTTACCGCGATCGGCGGCACGCTCGAGAACGGCATGTCGACCTACGTGACGAACGTCTCGTCGGCGCTATCGGGCGTGCTTGTCCCTGTCGTGACGACGGCCGTCACGATCTGGGTCATCGCCTATGGTCTGGCGGTCGTGCGGGGCGAGGCGCATGAAGCCGTGCCCGCGTTCGCGTGGCGCGGGCTCAAGGTCGCTGCGATTCTCACCTTCGCGCTCGGCAGCGGCATCTACCAGCAGCAGGTCGTGACGGCCGTCAGCGGGGCCACGGCGGGCCTCGCCCAGACGATCCAGAACGCGGCGAACACGACGGGCGGTGGCAATCCCGGATGCGGATCGGTCAGCGGCAGCAGCGTGACGGCGACCAGTGCGACCAGTATCTACCAGACCCTCGACTGCTACGACCAGCAGATCGATCTCGTGCTGGATGCCTATTCCGAAAAGGCCACGCATGAAGGGCTCAGCCCGAGCGGACTTGCTGCGGCCATCGGCGACATTGTGTGCGGGTTCGTGGCGGCAGTGGGTGGCTCGATTTTCCTGATCGTGCTCGCGTTCGAGGTCGTGATGGGCCGCATGCTGCTTGGCCTTGTGCTCGGGATCGGACCGATCTTCATAGCGTGCGCCGCGTTTGCACCGACTTCCCGCTTCTTCGAGGCGTGGACCGCCAAAGTCGCGAATTACGCCCTGCTGCAGGTACTGGCTGCAGCTTTCCTGGGCATGGCCCTGACGGCATTCTCGACCGAGCTCGCGCCGTTCCAGGTGACAACGTCGGCGCCCGGTACCAACCCGGCCGCCCTCGTTGCAGCGGGCCAGGCAGCGCTGGAGGCGTCGGCCGCGTGGGGCGCAGCACTCGGCATGTTTGCGACGGCCATTTTCCTGGCGATGGTCGGCTGGCAGTTGCCCTCTGTGGCGTCCGGACTGTCCGGCGGCGCCACGGTATCCGGATTCGGGGCATTCGTGGCCGGTGTCGCGTCGCGCCGCATCGCGACCGCGATCGGACAGGCACTCAATCGCAGCGGAAACGGCCCGCGTCCCGGTGGCACGATTCGCGACCGGACGGGCTCAGGCGGCGGGTCGGGAAATTCAGGTGGTGGTTCGATGCCCGCGTATCAACGCGCGGCACGGGCCAACCTCGGACAGCAGGGTAGTTGAGTGAGGTGATCATCATGACAGGACGATTCAGGATAGCCGGTATCGCAGTCATATGGGCAGGGCTTTCTTCCGTGGGTCGTGCGCAGGGCATTCCGGTATTCGACGCGCAGAACGTGGCTCAGGCCATTGCGACGGTGCTCCAGCTTGAGCAGGAGGTCCAGCAGGAAATCCAGATCTACCAGTCGACGGTCGGCACGCGCGGCTTTGGTGCGCTTCTGAGTAATCCGGTGGTTGCCAGCTCGCTGCCGTCGAACTGGCAGAGCGTCTATACCGCGGTTCAGAACGGAGGCTACGACGGGCTGACGGGGAGCGCTCAGTCCCTGCGCTCGGCGAGTGAGATTTACAACTGCCAGGACCAGGCGGGTATAGACCAGCAGGTGTGCCAGCGCGCGCTGAACAAGCCGTTTCAGGACAAGGCGTTCGGCCTGCAGGCGTATCAGACCGAGCTGCAGGAACTGAACCAGATCCAGAGCCTGATGCAGCAGATCGACGTGACGCAGGATCCGAAGGGCGTGGCGGAGCTGCAGGCGCGCATCCAGACCGAGACCACGACGGTCGGCAACGAAATGACGAAACTGCAGCTTTTCCGGATGCTGGCTGAGACCGAAGACAGGCCCGTGGCCGAGCAGCAGAGCGAACTGGTGTTGAGCCGGGCCGGTAATACTGCCCGGCTGCAGGATCAGATGGCGCCGGCTTCATTCGGGAACTGAGGGGACGGCCATGTACAGAATTCTGATGGGATCATTTCTAGTAAATTTCGTTATCCTTATCAATGGATGTTCGTCAGGGCCGCCAAAGCTCGTCCTGCCGGACGGATCACATCGCGTGCCGATCAACCGCGTGTTTCCCGTTCCGGCGTCATCCGTTCCGTTGAAACCGCCCGCCGCATCGACCGTCGGAGCCGGAACATGAGCGCGCACGAAGACTATGGGCGCGTACTTGACATCGAGGCGTCGCTGACGCATCTGCAGGAGCGCTCCGAACGGCGGGCATGGCATGTTGCCTACGCCGCAGTCTGCGTGGCGGCGCTCAGTGCGGTGGCACTTGCTGTGATGGTGCCGTTCTACCGGGTTGTGCCGTTACCGATCGAGGTTGATCGCCTGACGGGCGAGTCTCAGGTGATCGACGTGCTCGATGCGCGTCATGTGCACACGAAGGAAATCCAGGACAAGCATTGGGTCGAGGCATACGTGCGTGCTCGTGAACGCTTCGAGTGGGGCCTGCTGCAGATGGATTACGACAGCGTGCTGGCCATGAGCGATGACGTGGTTGCACGTGATTACCGGGGTATTTATAGCGGACCGGATGCGCTGGACCGGCAGCTTGGTCCGGGCACCGAACGGCGTGTGCGGATTCTCTCGACCACGCTGCCGCCCGATGAACCGGGGCATGCGGTGGTGCATCTCGAGCGCACGACGTTTAAAAACGGCCAGGCGAACGCCGAGCCCACGCAGCGTTTTGTGATCACGCTCGCTTACACCTACCGCCCACCTGTATTCACGCGCGAAAGCGTTGCGGTCGCGAATCCGTTCGGTTTCAGGGTGACGGCTTACAGCCGGGATCCCGAATATACGCCGTCGGCTTCGACCGCGACAGCGGGAGGTATGCCATGAGAGCACTTCCTTTCCCGGCGCTCTGGCTTGCCGGCCTGCTGGTCGTGAGCCTGTCCGCCCGCGCGTATGACGTGCCTGGCTGGTCCAACGATTCGCGGGTCCGGCAGATCGTGTATGCGTCTGACGCCGTTGTGCGTATCGAAGCGCAGCGCGGCTTTGCCACCCATATTGCGCTTGATCCGCACGAACAGATCCAGGTGGTGGCGCCCGGTGACCGCGACGGCTGGCAGGTGGTGGCGAACAGGGGGGATCACGACGTGTACCTGAAGCCGCAGCTTGCCGCGCATGACTCGAATCTCGAAATCCGTACGGACAAACGCAGCTACAGCTTCGATCTGGTGGTGCTGCCGCTGAAGGCGAGGTTCGCAAACGGCGACGAGATGTATCGCGTGACGTTCGTGTACCGGGGGGAGATGAAGGCTCATGCGCAGGCTGAAACCGATGCTGAAGTCGTTTCCCGGCGCCTCGCCCAGTCGCCCGCGATACGCAACACGCGTTATTCGATGCAGGCCATGCTGCATTCGGACGATATCGCGCCGACGGCGGCCTGGGATGATGGCCGGTTCACGTACATCCGCATTCCCAGCAACCGGCGCATCCCGGCGACGTTCCGGGTGGCGGACAACGGAACGGAAAGCGTGGTCGACAAACATATGGAAGGCGACACGATCGTGGTTCACGAGGTGGCGAAGCGCTTCGTGTTACGTCTTGGTGATGAGGTTGTCGGTATCTGGAATGACGCGTACGACATGGATGGCGTGCCGCCCAGTGATGGCACGACGGTCAGCGGCGTGAAACGTGTCTTGCGGAGTCGCGACGATGAGTGACGATACTCGCAACACGATCGAACCGGACGAACCTGCCGATGGTGGTTCGACAAGGTATGGCCGGGATGCAGAGGGCGTGTCCGGAACGTCGGCCGATCGCGGGATGCCGGTGCTCGGGCAGTACCGGGGCACGCGCCCCCGCGCCTGGTGGCTGACGCCGCTTGTCGTCGTCCTCGTAGCCGGTGCCGGCGCGGTCTGGACGATTCACACGTTCCTTGCGCGTCACGACGCAGAAACGAAAGCGCATCGCGATGCCGTGGCGGAGACATCGACTCAGGGGCGCGTGTTCAAGGACACGCCGGCTGCGGCGAGCGCGGCATCCGCGCCACCCGTGGCAAGCGCACCTGTCCCAGGGGCGGTGCCAGTCGTGGTCAGTCCACCTGTTTCGGTTCAGCATCGGGCACCTGCTCGCAGCTACTACGATGCGCCTTTACTCGCGGCGGGCAGCACGTCCGGGGCGGGGGGGCAGGAAGGTGGCGTGACGGGCATGCTCCCGGCGGCGGGTATGTCTGGCGGAGTCGCGGAAGCAGCCTCGCCGGTGGCTGCAACCGTCTCAGCCCGGTCGGCTGCCGCACCCGGTCAGAGCGGGGCCGGAGCACTTGCCCAGGCGTTGACCCCGACCGCCACGCCGCGGGTGCGCGCGGACATGCTGGGTGACCGCAGCCTCATCCTTGCGCAGGGCGCCAAGATCGACTGCGCAGGCGACACCGCTTTTGATTCGACCGAGGCAGGGCTGTCGACCTGCACGGTGACAAAGAACGTCTATTCCGATGACGGGCGGGTGGTGCTAATCGAGCGCGGGTCCCAGATCAACAGTCAGTATCGCTCGAACCTGTCACCTTGGCAGAAGCGGACCTTTATCCTTTCGGCCCGCATCGAGACGCCTCACGGTGTGACCGTCGAGATCGATTCGCCAGCGGCTGACGCGCTCGGGCGCATGGGGATTGACGGTTATGTGGATAACCACTGGCGTGCGCGTATCGGCGCGGCCATGCTGCTCGGCTTCACCCAGGACGCGATCGGCTATCTGGCCACGCGCGGCGGCAACAGCAATGGGTCCGTCGTTTACGAGAACACGCAGCAGCAGGGCAACGACATGGCCACGCGGGTGCTCGACAGCACGATCAACATCCCGCCGACGCTGACGCAGAAGCAGGGAGCCGAATTTACGATCGTGGTTGCACGTGATCTGGATTTCGGATCCGTCTACGCCCTACGGCCGGAGGCCACGCCATGATCGCCCACGCTGCCATACAGGATCGAGCTGGCGATGCGGTGCTCGCGCGGCTTCCTGACGACGCATCGGTCCGCGAGCTGATGCGGCCATTCGCGCCGCTGCTCGACGATCCCGATGTCACGGAACTGGTCATCAATCGTCCGCAGCGCGTGCTGACCGAGACACACCTCGGCTGGCACGGCCACGACTATACCGATCTTGACTACGAGCGCCTGATGTCGTTCGCGGTGGCGGTCGCGACACTCGCAAACCAGGAGGTGTCGGCCCAGCATCCGGTTCTGTCCGCGCTGTTGCCCGGCGACGCGCGTATCCAGATTGTGGTGCCGCCCGTCGTACCACCGCGTACTGTCTCGGTCACGATCCGCCGGCCGTCCGCACGCGAAAAGGGCCTCGACGTGTATCGCGACGAAGGGTTGTTCGACGACACCGTGTGGCATCGTCCGGATGGCCTCGACGCGACGCTGCCGGCGCTGCGCCCTGAGGATCGCAAGCTCGTCCAGTGCCTGGAGGCGCGGGACTGGGGCACGTTCTTCCGGCTGGCCGTGACCGGGAGGCTCAATATCGTCATCGTCGGCAATACGGGCTCCGGCAAGACCAGCTTCATGAAAACCTTGTGCCGGTCGATTCCGTCAACCGAGAGGATCGTGACGATCGAAGATGTCCGGGAACTGTTTATCCGACACATCGAGAACTGCGTCCACCTTCTGTACAGCAAGGGTGGGCACGGGCAGGCGCGCGTAACGCCGGCCGATCTGATCGCGAGCACGATGCGCATGCGGCCCGATCGCGTGCTGCTTGCCGAACTGCGGGGTGCTGAAGCCTATGACTTCCTGAAGTTGCTGACAACCGGACACGCAGGCTCGATCACCAGCTATCACGCATCGAGTGCAACGGTCGCGATCGAACGCTTTGCGCTGATGGCGAAAGAGCATCCCGAAGCCGCGGCATACGACGATGCCGCGCTGAAGCGCCTGCTGTTCCTGACCATTGACGTGGTCGCGCACATGGAGGCGCATGCGCTTTACGACGACGCGGGTGAGCAGATCGGCAAGCGCTGGGGCATGACGGAAATCTGGTTCGATCCTGTGCGCAAGGTGCGCACGGCATTCGGGTGAGAACGGCATGAACACGAACCATCGATCCCTGGCTCACGCGGAAGCCGCAAGCACGGTAGCGCATCACGTGCGGACCGCCCTGGTCGCGCTCGTGATATTGGTGGTGGTAACGGGCGCTCTGGTGGCTTCACTGTGGCTCGCGTCCTTCTTCCTGTACGCGAGCCTGCGGCTCAATCCCTTCCATGCGGGGCTATGGGGTTGGCCCGATGCGGTACTTGCCTGGCGTGATGGCCAGATGTCGAGCGGTGGCCGGCGCGTGGCGGGTGCGGCGTTTCTGGGCGCGCTCGTCGCGGTGGGTGGTCCGGCAATGGGGCTTTACACGCTATGGGAGCGCACCGGACGTCGGCGCCTCTATGGCAGCGCGCGGTTTGCCAGTGAAGCGGAAATCCGCGCGGCGGGGTTGCTATGAATGCGCGCCCCGTTGCGGATGCACCAGCCATCGTCGTCGGCGTATGGCGAGGGCGTTATCTGCGCTTCACCGGTCAGCAGTTCGTGCTGCTCGCCGCCCCCGCGCGCTCGGGCAAGGGTGTCGGTATCGTGATCCCGAACCTGTTGAGCTACCCCGATTCAGTCGTGGTACTCGACATCAAGCGTGAAAACTATGTCCTGACCGCGGGGTTCCGGCGTGCGCACGGGCAGGAGGTATATCTGTTCGATCCGTTCGCAGAAGATGGTCGCACGCATCGGTACAACCCGCTATCAGCGATCTCGGACGGGCTGTTCCGCGTAGGCGACATCCTCGCGATCGGTTATGCCGTGTATCCGCCGGGCGGCCACGATGATTTCTGGAAGGACCAGGCGCGCAACCTGTTTCTCGGCATCGTTCTGTTGCTGTGTGAGTGGCGCGACGCGAGAAGGACCGGGAAGGGGCAGTCGACTCCCGACTATCCGGTCACGATCGGCGAGGTGCTGCGGCAGTCGTCGGGCAACGGCATGCCGATCAAAGCATACCTGCAGCGCGCGCTCGTCCAGCACCGTGGATTGCTAACCGGGCCCTGTGTCGACGCCCTGAACCGCTTCCTGTCGAACGACGACAAGGTGCTCGCGAGCATTCTCGCGACGTTCCACGCGCCGCTCACGATCTGGGCCAACCCGGTTGTCGATGCGGCCACGAGCGCCAACGACTTTGATCCGCGCGACCTGCGGCGCCGTCGGATGTCAGTCTATATCGGGATCACGCCCGATCACCTGTCGGAAGCAGCCCTGATCGTGAATCTGCTGTTTTCGCAAGTCGTCAATCTCAACACGAAGCAGTTGCCCGAGGCCGATCCCGCACTCCGGTTCCAGTGCCTGTTGCTGCTCGACGAGATGACGGCGATTGGCAAGATCCACATCATCGCCCGCGCAGTCGCTTACATGGCTGGCTACAACCTGCGCCTGCTTTCCATTGTGCAGTCGGTTGCGCAACTCGAATCCGTCTACGGCCGGGCCGACGCACGTACCTTCCTGACGAACCACGCGATGCAGATCCTGTATGCACCGCGCGAGCAGAAAGATGCGAACGACTACTCCGAAATGCTCGGCACCTTCACGGATCAGTCCCGTAGCATCAGCCGTTCGAACGCGATCTTCGGTGGCCGGGGCGGATCTAGCGAGAGCATATCCGAGCAGCGCAGGCCGCTACTGTTGCCGCAGGAGATCAAGGAGCTCGGGCGCGACAAGGAAATCATCGTGCTGGAGAACACCAAGCCGATCCTCGCCGACAGGATCTCCTACTGGCGTGATCCCGTCTTTGCCTCGCGGGTGTTAAGCGCACCATCGGTGCCTGCCATGAATCTCGCGCGTTTCAGTGCCCAGGTCGAGCGGCGGCTGCGCGAGGTGCAGCCCGAGGAGATCGATCCGGACGGCACCGGCCTCGTTCATCTGCCAACTGAGTATCTGGAAGTGCTGCAGGCCTGGGATCCGCGCGACCTGCCGCCGCGTCTGGCTGATCTCAGTGAGGACGAAGTGACAGCCTATGTCGAACGGCACTTCATGCTGCTGGGTGTCCCGGCCGCACGGCTTGCGCAGGCGAAGCGTCGCTTGTCGGTGGCGGACCTCGACGTCGCGGAGCTGGTGCCAGCTAAACCCATCCGTGCGAAGCGCAGACCTGTGCCCGCCGCCAGATCGGGTGTTGTGCAGATACAGGGAGGCCGGCAATGAGTGCACCGCATGTTGACGAGACCGCACGCGCGCGTGCTGCGCTCGCTGTAATTCCCGCGGACGAATACGGTACGTGGGTAGACATGGCATTTGCGCTCAAGAACGGCTTTGGTGACGCTGGTTTCGAGATCTGGGACGAATGGAGCCGCACGGCCGGCAATTACAACGAGCGTGCTGCCCGCACCACGTGGCGTTCGGTGAAGGAGTCGGGTGGCAAGACGCTCGCCTCGCTGTTCTGGCTCGCGCGGCAGCACGGTTTCGATCTGAAGCGCACGCATTATCCCGACCGGATGGCGACAACATTTGCGGTGAGTCCCGAAGTACTTGAACGGCGGGTACGTGAAGAGGCACGGCAGCAGGCCCGTCATGAGGCGGTAGCCCGCGAAGCGCAGGCGATCTGGCAGTGGGCGCGACCAGTCGGTCCGGAACACCCGTATCTCGTACGCAAGCACCTCCAGCCGGTGCCGGCACTGCGTGAGCTGGAGGCCGTTGAACTGCACGCGTTGCTGGGCTATGCGTCGGCGAGCGAAGAGCAGCCGCTCACGGGACGCGTGCTGGTGGTGCCGTTCTGGATCGGCGAGGCGATCTCCACGCTGGAGCTGATCGACGAACATGGCCTCAAATCTTCGCTGGCAGGTGGCCTCAAGAAGGGTGGGTACTGGATTGCCGGGCCGGCACCGGTTGCCGGAGACCCCTCCACGCCGATCCTG
The DNA here is from genome assembly GCF_014201005.1 of Paraburkholderia lebeckiae. Lineage (NCBI taxonomy): Bacteria > Pseudomonadati > Pseudomonadota > Betaproteobacteria > Burkholderiales > Burkholderiaceae > Paraburkholderia > Paraburkholderia lebeckiae. The sequence continues at coordinate 16,439 of NZ_JACHDK010000031.1, forward strand.
ATCGGCGAGGGCATGGCCACCGTATTGTCCGCCTACCGGGCGACGGACTGGCCGGCGCTCGCGACGCTGTCGAGCGGGACGCTGCCTCAGGTCGCCGCAATCCTGCGCGAACGATATCCCGACGTCGGGCTGGTTGTGCTTGGGGATCTCGGGCCGGGCGAGAGCAGAGCCCGTCAGGCGGTGGAAGAGTCGCAGGCGCGTCTGGCACTGCCGGTATTCGCCGACGGCGCGCGTATCAACGACAAGGTGCCGACCGATTTCAACGACATGGCGGTGCTGTCGGGCTTTGGGGATGTGGGCGATTGCCTGCGGGAAATCGCGTACCGGGATGTCGGGCTGGCGGCTGTGGGTGTGGAGTCGACAGTAGGTATTGCAACCGGCGGAAAGCTGGACGACCTGAAGGAGGAAATCATGAGCCGCGTGAAAGAAACCCTGGTGAACGATGCAGAGGATGTTTCTCGTCGTCGCTCGTCGAAGCGTACCGAGCCAAAGCAGCACAACATGCCGGAATCCTCTGCGCCGACGAGCGAATCAGCGATTCCAGAGCGCCCGCCAACCGAGCCTTCCGTGGTACCCCCGGTTGGTGGTTCTCCTGCGGTCGAGTCGCGACGTCTGGCGCCGATACGCCCACCGGTGGGTGAGCCGCTGTTCGAAGTGGCCGATGTGCCCAACGAGATCCGGGCGCTGGCCGAACATCGTTTCGGCACACCGTTGCGCATGGGGACACCGCGTGAGAACGGCGGCCCCTACCGCGGCGAGGTGTTCAACACTGAGCACTACCTGATCCAGGAGGTGGCGACGCGCAGTGTCGTCTTTCATCCAAAGGCGCAGATGGAGTTCGCCTCCGACCGGCTCAGATGGATGGATCAGAACGCCCGGCTGAATGGCTCGGAATTGCAGGTCGGTTACGACGGTGACCGGCCGAAGGTCTATCCGTGGGATCGGGCGCGTGACCTGCTGGAGCGCACCGTCGGCTCACTCAAGAAATCCGCGCGTGAGTTGAATTTCAGTCCGAACCTCGAGGTGATGCTCGACCAGTTGCACGCGCGATCGTGGGCACGGGTGCGCGAAGCACGCGCGGCGGCGCTGGAGCAGTCGAAGGAGCGGGCGGCGTCGCAGGATCCTCCCGGGCCGGACCGCTAAACCGCCTCACGTGTCGCCGGTTGTGGCGAGTCGTACCTGATCAGGAAGAGGTCGCATCATGACTGAAACATCTCCTTTTGCCGCTCCGGTCATCAACGTGATCGAGCAGGATATTCCCGGGCGTCCGGGGTTTGCGGAGCAGTCCGGTGACGATGGTCGGAGCCGTCAGCTGGACGCGGCCGCGCTGGATGCCGTATCAGCCCGGCGCCGCCGCGAGTTTGACGCGGCGCGCTCACGCCTGCGTGATCAGGCGATCCGCGACGATGATAAGGCGGTACGGCAGCCCGGTACGGCTCCGACTGCAGATGCGCCGCCGGGGAACAACGACACGGCGCGCGTGCCACTTGATCAGCCGCCCGAACGGGTTCGCAAGCGCTACCTGCGTGCGTGTCACCAGTATTTCCTCAAAGATGCACCGTATCAGCTCGCGTTCGAGGATCTGGGACCATACCTCGTCACGGAACACAATCGGCCGGACGTCGTGGAGTCGATGGTAGACATCGTGGCGGCAAAGTCGTGGCGTCGCGTTCGGGTGTCGGGACATGAGGTATTCCGAAGCGAAGTGTGGCTGCGGGGGACGTTGCTCGGCATCGAGGTGAGTGGCTACGAGCCAAAAGCAGCAGACCTCGCGCGTCTGGCGGATGCCCGGCAGTCGCGCATGGACAACTGGATCGAGGCCGATGCGTCGATGCCTGCGGCCACGTCGCAAGCGCGTGCCGAAGAGACCAGCACGTCGGTGCCCGCATCCGCGTCCACAACCGGAATACCTGTGGGAGTGAGCGACACATTTCGCGCGGCGCCGTCCCGCACCGGAGAACATGTGGGGTCGCGCCAGGTTGAACGACAGCCGGCGACTGGCGACGAGCCTGATGCTCCGCGGCGGTATGCCGGCGAACTGCGCGAACATGGCCGCGCACCCTATCAGAACAACCCGGCTCGCAGCGACTCGTATTACGCGGTGTTCTGCGATGCGACGGGTGCCGATCACGTTGTCTGGGGTGTCGATCTCGAACGGGCGGTGCTGGAGTCGCGTGCCGAACCCGGGCAGCAAATCACGCTGGAAAACCTGGGTCGGCGGCTCGTCACGGTGAATGTGCCGATCCTCGATGACCGCGGCATGGTGGTGGGCGAGGAAGAGAAGGACTTTTACCGCAATACCTGGCAGGTCGAAGTGGTGGAGCGCGAACGCTCGGTGGCCGGGTCCGTGTCCCGCTCCGGGCGCGCATTCGATCGTGCCACGGCTCCTATTGGCAAGCCGGCGAACGAGGACAGGCAGGAACGTCAGCCTTCCACGATATCCGACGAGGACAAGGTTCTTCACCTGGCCGTTCTGGTCGGCGCCATGCGGGAGCAGGGGTTCAGCGTGCGGTCGATTTCACGCGTGCAGCGGCGTGCCGAACAGTTGCTGGACGCGTTCGGCAGGGAGGGTATCCCATTGCCGCGGCCGAAGGTCTTTGATCCGAAAGCACCTTCGGAGCGGGACCGCCGGGCACGGCCGGGTGACGGGCATGCACCGGTCCGCGAGATCGAGCGGACACCCACCGAACCCTCACCTGCGCGCTAGAGGGAGCCATGCCTCAGCGCGAACGCCTGTGCGTTGAACTCGGCGAAATGCGGCCGGGTTGGGATCAATGGTGCGCGCGCAGGGGCATGACGGTTGGTGAAGGCGTGCGGCAACTGATGGCATCCGCACTGCGTGCCGACGCTGACGACACCGACATCCGTGCCGAAGCAAATCTCCGATGGAGCGCTATCGGCGTTCCTCGCGCTCGAATCGAGATCAGGCTGACGCTCGCTGAACAGGAGGCGCTCGAGCGGCGAGCAGTGGTGTCGGGCCTGACCAGCAACCGCTGGATTGTGGCGTTGATCCGAGCGCAGTTCATGAAGGAACCCCAGTTCGGCGTGCAGGAGATGCAAGCGCTGACGGATTCGAACCGGCACCTTGCTGCGATCAATCGGTGGCTTGGACAGATCGCGCGTGACGGGAGTTTGGCAGATATCGGACGAAATGGGGGTGGAAATATGGACGCAATCCGGGACGTGATAGATGTTCATCTGCGCGCCGTGGCAGCCGTAATTCGCGCGAACCTTGATCGATGGAGCCGGTGACATGCCTTATCCGAAGGTCTACATTGATGCGATGCTTTTGAACTGGGGCGACCGTCTGTTTCAGGAACCGTTCAGGCATGCCCGCGCGCAGCGGCTTTCGCGTGCAGGCATGCGTGATGAAGCCACGCGCATGCGCGATCAGTTGGCCCGGACACTCAGGCGCTCGCCTGAAGTCATGATCAAAATCACCAACAAGGCGTCGAGTGCTCAGGGTATGGGCGCGGTGCGTCGGCACTTGCGCTATATCTCCCGCAACGGGCAGGTCGAACTGGAAGACCAGAACGGGGACTCGATTGCTGGTGCCGACGCTGTACGTGACCTTGTGCGGACCTGGCAACTCGGAGGGTGGGGGATTCCGGAAACGAATACCCGTCGTGAGGTATTCAATATTCTGCTGTCGATGCCGCCAGGGACGAACCGACAGGCCGTGCGCGATGCTGCACGGGATTTCGCGGCGCTCGAGTTCGGGGATGGGCGCGCTTATGTGTTTGCGGCGCACGACGACGAGGCTCATCCGCATATCCATCTGAGCGTGCAGGTGCGTGGGCCGGATGGTCGGCGTCTCAATCCGCGTAAGCAGGATCTTTGGCGCTGGCGTCAACGGTTCGCAGAGCAGCTTCGCGAGCACGGCGTCGAAGCGAATGCGACACCCCGGCGCACGCGCGGTATTACGCAGCGTTATCCCGGGCAAGGTGTCGCGCATATGCTGGCGCGTGGAGAAGTGCCGATGTACTGGCGGGCGGTCGCGAGCACGGAGCAGAGGCAGGCAGGCTGGAAGTCTCACGATGGAGTATTTGCTGCGTGGCGGGAGGTAGCGCAGATGATGGCAGCGTCGCCCACAAGACCGGATCGGGCGATGGCTGTCGGCATTGTGGATTTCGTGAAAGCAATGCCAGTGCAGCGGGATGCGCCAGCTATTGGACCGCGACCGGAAAGGGAGCCCGTCGGCGTGAGTCCCATAGTGCCGGACCGTGGCGCCCAACCCGATAAAACAGGTCCGGACGTCGAGCGTTGATGCGGAGATGCCCAGATTGCCTCGGATCGGCGGCAATCGGCATCTCGCCAATACCCTGCTCTTGCGCTTTCCGCTGCATCTCTGCCCATATGGAGGTGTTTGCCGACGCCACGGCACTTCTTCATGCGGCCGTGAGCGGGCTCCAACTAATGGGCCTCTGTTCAAGGATTATGGATCGACAAACCATGCAGGGCCGCCCTTATAAGTCGCGAAAAGCCGGAAGAAAATCACGATCACGAGAAGGGGAATACCGTAGAGGGCAACAGGGAAAAACAGTACAAACTGGAGCGACGAGCCGCCGATGCCGTGAAGGAGGTCGGTGTCACGAACGTTTTCAACTACCAGCCAGATCGCCATAGCGAGGCCCATCGCCATGAGGACAAGTCCGCCCGGCGGCTGCGTATGGCGAAGCGGGGCAGTTACCCAGAAATAGTATCCCCACCAGAGGAAATTGATGCCGATTGCCGCGAGCCAGAAGTCACGCGCCGAAAAGAAACTGCAACCGAACCGGCGCCGGCAATGGCGACTGAATAGCTGGATTCCCTTTGCAACCCCGCACAGGATAGCCACGACGATGGCGAGCTTCAGGATGTCCATGCGACGTTCTCCTCTGCGAGGTGCTCCTTTCAGCGCTGGATTCGCAGGAAAGACATGTCTCGCTATCTTCTTCCCCAATATAGACGGTCGTCGGGCGAATGCAACGTGGCTTTCGTTGAGCGGTCAAGAAAGGTGTGGTTGGAGACACGAGGTGGCACATCACTGTGCCGGTCACTGATTGTCAGAGAATGCGACAGGTCGATCGTTGTCTCCGTGCGCCCACGCAAAACTGCGATCGGATCCTTGCCACTGACTTTGTGAGTGCTTCACCAGCTTAACGGAGATGGATACATTGAGTGCGGGAGCGCTGTCGTTGTCTGCAGAAACACTGCAAGGGAGAAGTTGGAATCCTTAGCAAACCGAAATAGGTCGTGCCAGATTGCAACGCCTATTGCAGACTCAAACTTGCGACAAGCGGTGGAACTGCACTCGCAAGTCGCGCGAAGCTCTCCTTTTGATTCCCTACCTGCTATCGCGTTCGCTACACCGACTCGAATGACAAGCGCAGATAATGCGGAAAGCCGGGGACGCAGAGAAGATTATTTTTATTGCATTCTTCGCCACGATGTAGCAAAGCACATCTCCCCCGGCGACAGGGCGCGAAGGTGGCGTTGGCGAGACGTTGGCGGGATTTTTGAAGTGGAGCCGGCGCCCGTTCGGTGCCGCATCGTCGCGCCGATTAACGGCGCGGAGGGAATGGAGGAACAGCGATCGCGCCGAGGAAGCGCAAGTCGATCAATCATATGAATGCGATCCTTACCGGCCGGTCGCAAGACAAATTTCCTACGCTCGTTCAGTAGGGATCGCCGTTGATAAGGCCAGAGTACGTAACACGAGGGACCGTTATGGAATCAGTCCGGCGTCCCACGAGACTCAAAGTTTCTGTAGTCGATTTCTAAGCGTACTGTGCGATTCCGTTACCGAAGGACCAGTTTTCCTTTGCAACCTCGACGAGGCTGATGAAGAGATCCTCCCGTCGTAAGCCCACTCGCTCATATAAGCCGTCTGCAAGAGCTTTATAGAAGGCTTTCTTTATGTCGACGTCTCTTCCACTGTTAAGAGTGATCTGAACAAAGATGACCTTCGGTGAACGTTCGATGCCGAGATAACCTGGATCCGCAATCATGTCGGACGCGTTGTGTTCGCTAACCACCATAAAGCGGTCGTTCACGGGCACATTCATTGCACCTGTCATGGCTTTGTAGACTTCATCGGCGACGGCGGTACGGTAGTCCTCGGTTTGGCCGAGCGCCATATTGATGCGTACGAGAGGCATTTTATTTCTCCGGTTGTGAGGTACCAGTCGGCATTGGCAAAAGTGCTACCTCAAGGTGAGCGGTGATTTTTCACGTAGACGGCACAGTGCCATTATGGCGTCGGCGGGGTGTAACTGAACAGTGTAGGCCTACGGATTTAAATCTCCAAAAGATTAGCGTGCGCCCTCGTGGTGAACGTTTGTGCGGGCGTCTCTCCAAGTCGATCCTTCCCCCTCTTTCCGGCTCCAGGTGGCTTTCCCCGGGAACTAGCTACCGTGTGATCAGATGCAGTCGCAGGGTCATCGGGCATGTTTGCTTCTCACTTCACGGTGACCCGCAGTCACGAATTCTTTACGCGAACTCACCAGTCAAAAAAGGGCGATACGGTGACACCTCCAAATATGACTTGGGTTCGCGGGCTGTGTAGTAATACACGCGGACCTGATCGGCCATCTCCGTTAGATTGCTAAGACAATCGGGGAGTACGACGGCAGCCATTGCATTGAGCAGGCTGTGCGCAAACTGCTCTCGATCTGTGTTAAATGCATGCCGATGGATCCAGGCGAATGACTGTTCGAACGCTGGGTAGTGAGTGACAGGACCAGGAGTCGCCACGAGGTATTCTCGGCTGAATAAGGCATACCGCGATTTGGGGTATCGATGTACGCCGCGTCGGAACAACTCCGAGCCGCGGACATGCTGGACGAAAGTCGGACCTTGCATATGAAGGGCGCTGCGATATGGACTATGTCAGAGAGCAGGTGAGGCGGTCATCAGATCGTGGAATAGACGATCTATGTATTCAACTATTCGATCTCTTTTGCGAACGGCGACGCGTCATACCGCTCGCATTTCTCATGCGGTGTTGGCCGATCGCCGGTGACGCGCTCTATCGGGTGTCGCGGTTGGCCGATACGATGGATGAGCTGATCACGTCCTGCGGCGATCAACTATCCGGCGATGAATATGGAGTGATTCTGGACGTCCTTCGGCTCACCAGCAGCGTCTAGTGCCGCGCCGCCTGATAGCTACGCGCGCCGTGCCAGAGCGCTGCGATTGATGCTACGCGGTCCTGACAAGCGTGGCCAACCGGCAGTCGGCGTGCGCGGGAGGAAAGGACCGGTAGTGCGATGCTGGATTGTTCATGTTCAGTTAATTGTGTTCTGGTTTTAACACATTTATCGAGGGTTTTCCTTAGGTGAGAATTCGCTCGATTACTGCGGCTAGTTGGGGCGCTCGCATACCGATGTCCAGTTCAACCGCAGGCTCCTCGCACTTGCATGACATCGGTTAGACGACCACAGCTGTTCAGTCGCTTAGGCGCATGGCGGCCCACCGGGAATCCGCGTTCGCGTGCGGTCTTTAAATACAACGAGCGCCTGCCCTCGGCCTTGGGTGCTGCTCGATTTCACCGCTTCGACCTTGCGAAACCTCGCTCAAGGATAGGGCGTAGTTCTTTTTTACCCGCATTCCGGTGTTCCGCCGTTTTGACTGCACAGGTTGCGCCGGATGCGCGATAGGAAGGGGAGTTTCGGGATGGTTGGTTGACTCTACAGGAGCTGGAAATGTCCATAAAACTCTTTTGGAAATTTGGCGCAGCAGGCGGCATCGCCGCAGCATTTGTCGTTGGTTCTGTTGTGGTTTACAAGGGCATTGACGGATCAATCGTTAGTTCGGCGATTGCGGCGAATACGCCGCCGCTTACTGAAATTGACGCTGCCACGGTGCTGGCCGAATCAATCACCGACTATCAGTCGTATTCGGGACGACTGGAGGCGATTGACAGGGTTGAGGTGCGTCCTTTGGTCTCGGGGACGATTGTTGCGGTCCATTTCAAGGACGGTGCCCAGGTGAAAAAGGGCGATCCCCTTTTCACCATCGATCCACGGCTGTATGTCGCCGCCGTCGACCATGCGTCGGCCGATCTTCTTGCTGCGCAGGCCCGTAGTGGGTATGCCTCGACGGACGCGGCACGTGCTGAGCGCCTTCTGAAGGACAACGCGATCGCCAGGCGAGACTACGATCTTGCGCAAAACGCTGCTCGCGAAGCGATAGCCAATGTCAAAGCCGCAGAAGCGGCGCTCGAGAGCGCGAGAATCAATCTGGGCTACACGAACATCGTCGCGCCGGTCTCCGGAAAGGTCTCGCGGGCAGAGATGACGGTGGGCAACATTGTGTCGACAGGCGCGAGTGCTCCATTGCTGACTACCCTGGTTTCGATCTCGCCTATTTACGCTTCGTTCGATGTTGATGAGCAGACATACCTCAAATATCTCAGTCACGATTCCGCAACGCCTGTACCCGTCTCGCTAGGTCTCGCCAACGAAGATGGCTATTCGCGACAAGGAACGATTGACTCGATCGACAACAGATTGGACACCACTTCAGGGACGATTCGTGTCCGGGCTCGCTTTCAGAATTCAGATCGTGTGCTGTTGTCCGGCCTGTATGCGCGCGTACAGGTCGGTGGAGGCGCACCGCATCCCGCAATCCTGATTGACGACGCTGCGGTGAGCACCGATCAGGACAAGAAGTTTGTCATGGTCGTCGACACGAACAACAAGGTTCAGTACCGGGAAATCGTGCTAGGACCGGAACATGACGACTTACGAGTTGTCCAGAGCGGGCTCAAGCCGGGCGAGCGAATCGTTGTCAACGGATTGCAGCGTATTCGTCCAAACGATCTGGTCAAGGCGAACATGGTCAAGATGTCCCACGCCACCATTGCTGCCAAAGGTACCTCGTAGGGAGTTCTGGGTAAAAGCGCAATTCTCGACCTGTTACATCGAGAGGCGCGCGTCTCCCGTAGAGAACCCGCATCTAACGCAGATCCAGAGCAACTTATGAATATCTCCAAGTTTTTCATCGATCGGCCAATTTTTGCCGGTGTGATGTCGTCGGTGATTTTGCTGGCGGGCATGATTTCGATGTTCGCCCTGCCGGTCTCCGAATATCCGGCAGTCGTGCCGCCGTCTGTGGTTGTCAACGCCCAGTACCCTGGCGCCAATCCAAAAGTGATCGCGGAAACGGTGGCATCGCCTCTGGAAGAGCAGATTAACGGCGTAGAGAACATGTTGTACATGGAGTCGCAGGCCAACAGCGACGGCAATATGTCGACGACCGTCACGTTCAAGCTCGGCACGAATCCCGATCTGGCGCAGCAATTGGTCCAGAATCGGGTTCAGCAGGCGCTGCCGCGTTTGCCTGAAGATGTGCAGCGACTCGGTGTGACGACCATCAAGTCGTCGCCCACGCTGACTATGGTCGTCCACATTGTGTCGCCTAATGCCAAGTACGACATCAACTATCTTCGCAACTATGCGTTGATCAATGTGCGCGATAGGCTCGAACGCATTCCTGGTGTTGGACAGGTCACGCTTTGGGGTGCAGGCGATTATTCGATGCGAGTATGGCTCGATCCGCAAAAAGTCGCAGCTCGAGGCCTTGCCTCGAGTGACATCATCAGTGCGATCCGTGAGCAGAACCTTCAGGTTGCCGCCGGTCAGATTGGCTCTTCACCATCGCTACCCAACGTTCCGCTTCAACTGAATGTCAATGCAAGAGGGCGTCTGCAAAACGAGGAGCAGTTCGGCGACATCGTGCTTAAGACTGCACCGGACGGCGCAGTAACACACTTGCGCGACGTCGCTCGAATCGAGCTCGGTGCCTCGGAATACGCACGCCGTTCATTGCTGAATAATCAATCTGCGGTAGCGATGACGATTTATGAGCTGCCGGGCGCGAACTCGCTGCAAATATCGGATCATGTGCGCGAAGCGATGAAGGAACTGAAGGGCGACTTTCCGCCAGGAGTCGACTATGAAATCGTCTATGACCCTACGCAATTCGTTCGTTCAAGCATCGAGGCGGTAGTCCATACGCTTATCGAAGCCATTGCGCTGGTTGTTCTGGTGGTTATCGTTTTTTTGCAGACATGGCGTGCATCGATTATTCCTTTGCTGGCTGTTCCTGTGTCGATTGTCGGTACGTTCTCTCTGCTTCTCGCATTCGGGTTTTCAATCAACGCGCTATCGCTCTTCGGGATGGTGCTGGCGATCGGGATTGTTGTCGACGATGCGATTGTGGTGGTTGAAAACGTCGAGAGAAACATCGCGTTTGGCCTTTCACCAAGAGATGCAACCTACAAGGCGATGCAGGAAGTAAGCGGGCCGATCATCGCGATCGCGCTGACGCTGATTGCGGTGTTTGTACCGCTCGCTTTCATGAGCGGCCTTACGGGACAGTTTTACAAGCAATTCGCGATGACCATTGCGATTTCGACAGTGATCTCTGCGTTCAATTCCTTGACACTATCACCGGCGCTGTCTGCTCTCCTGTTAAAAGGACATCATGAGCCGAAAGATTGGCTCACCCGCGCGATGGACAAGTTGTTCGGTCGATTTTTCGGCGCCTTCAACAAAGTTTTCCATCGAGGCTCCGAAGGCTACGGGCGCGGCGTGACCAAAGTGGTGAATCGCGAGGCGATTCTACTGGGAGTTTACGTGGTCCTGCTAGGCATGGCTGTTCTCATGTCGCGAGTCGTGCCTGGCGGGTTTGTTCCAGGGCAAGACAAGAAATACCTCGTTGCCATCGTGCAATTGCCCAACGGCGCATCGCTTGACCGTACCGAAGAGGTCGTGCGCGAACTCGGAGATATTGCGCTGAAGACCCCCGGTATCGAATCGGCTGTTCAATTCCCGGGCATCTCGATCAATGGTTTTGCAAGTTCTTCAAGTTCCGCCGTCATCTTTCTTGGAGAGACCCCGTTTGAGGAACGCAAATCTTCGTCGATGAATGGCGTGCATATTGCAGCGGAACTGAATAAGCGGCTGTCGACGATCAAGGGAGCCTTCGTGGCGGTTTTCCCGCCGCCGCCCGTGCTTGGCTTGGGATTTCTCGGTGGATTCAAACTCCAGATCGAAGATCACGGCGCGGTTGGATACACGGCTTTGAACGAAGCCGTGCAGACGTTCATGAAGCGGGCCGCGCAGACACCCGAATTAGGCCCTTCTTTCACGAGCTACCAGATAAACGTGCCGCAGCTCAACGTGGATCTGGATCGCGTTAAAGCCAAGCAGTTGGGCGTTTCCGTGACCGACGTATTCAATACGATGCAGGTCTATCTGGGCTCGCTGTACGTCAACGACTTCAACAAGTTCGGGCGCGTGTACCAGGTACGAGTCCAGGCTGATGCGCCTTTCCGTGCTCACCCTGACGACATCGGCCTGCTGAAAACGCGCAACGACAAAGGAGAGATGGTCCCGCTCTCATCTCTCGTCAGGATTTCGCCGACGTTCGGTCCGGACTCGGTGGTTCGCTACAACGGGTATACGGCGGCCGACGTGAACGGCGAGCCAGCGCCAGGCTATTCGTCAGGCCAGGCGCAAGCGGCGGTCGAGCGTATTGCAAAGGAGACGTTGCCGCGAGGTGTCAAATTTGAATGGACCGATTTGACGTATCAGCAAATCCTCGCGGGTAGCGCCGCGTTATGGGTCTTTCCGATCAGCGTCCTGCTGGTCTTTATGGTGCTGGCGGCGCTCTATGAAAGCCTTACCCTGCCACTGGCCATCATTCTGATCGTGCCGATGAGCATTTTGTCGGCCTTGGTGGGAGTCTGGCTCACTCATGGAGACAACAACATCTTCACGCAGATCGGGCTGATGGTTCTGGTCGGCTTATCAGCAAAAAACGCAATTCTGATCGTAGAGTTCGCCCGCGAGCTGGAAATGCAGGGGCTGTCTACGCTGGATGCCGCAATTCAGGCGAGTCGCATGCGTCTTCGACCGATTCTGATGACGTCGATTGCGTTCATTATGGGCGTTGTCCCTCTCATGCTGTCTTCGGGAGCTGGTTCAGAAATGCGAAGAGCCATGGGTGTCGCTGTGTTCTTCGGAATGTTGGGTGTAACCCTATTCGGCTTGCTGCTTACACCGGTGTTCTACGTGGTACTCAGAAAACTTGCGGGCGGCGGGAAACTGGTGGACAAGCACGGGCTTCATCCACACCTGCAAGGCGTATCCAGCTCGGTTGAGGCCTAGTCAAACATGACATACTTTTATGCCGACCGCGGTCGCATGCCCGCGTTGATTACTTTTCTATGTTGCCTCGGCGCCTGTTCACTCGCTCCGAAATGCGCCCGACCTGATGACAATGTTTCCGCCGCATTCAAGGAGGCGCCGCCGGACATCACATTGGTGTCCGCAGAGGGTGCCAATGCCGACACCGGCGCCTGGAAAGTCGCGCAACCGTCCGATGCGATCGCGCGAGGGCAATGGTGGACAGTGTTTGGCGACCCGTTTCTCAACGATCTCGAAGAGCAGGCACTTTCGGCCAACCAGAATCTGAAAGCGGCGGCGGCCCGGGTCAACGAGGCGAGAGCGCTTCAACAAACCACTCGTTCGAATCTTTTCCCGACGGTCGGGGTGGGGTTCGGGCCGACCCGGGAAAAAGTCTCACCGACGTCCCTGTTCCAGCCCGATGGAAACGATATTCCCGCGCAGACGATTTGGCGTGCGCAGAGTACTGCATCGTATGAAGCGGACCTTTTCGGACGGGTGTCGGATGCCGTGAGAGCGGCAAAAGCGGAGAGCGAGCAAAGCGAGGCTCTGCTTAAATCTGTGCAGCTCACTCTTCAGGCGGACGTCGCGCAAAATTACTTCAACGTGCGGGAGCTTGACGCGGAGTTAGACGTCTACGCGCGAACGGTTTCGTTGCGGCAGCAGTCGCTGTCACTGACCCAGAAGCGGTTCGATGGAGGGCAGGTCGACGAACTTGATCTGGCGCGAGCCCGGACCGAGCTCGCCGCCGCGCAGTCTGACACGATGACCGCCCAGAGGTCGAGGGCAACGGCCGAACACAGTCTCGCCGTGCTATTAGGGAAGACGCCGGAGGAATTTACAATGGCGGCCAATCCTCTGGTTCCCATACAACTGCTAATACCACCGGGACTACCTTCTTCTCTTCTTGAGCGCAGGCCAGATATAGCCGCCGCCGAGCGCGCCATGCAGGCTGCGAATGCCCGAATCGGTGTGGCCAAGGCCGCCTATTTTCCGGCACTGTCCATAACGGGCGCTGCCGGGTTCGAAGCCGCGACGCTGGGTGATCTTTTCAAGTGGTCAAGTAGAGCATTCGTTTTGGGACCGCTTGCCGGCGCCGCGCTGACATTGCCGATATTCGATGGCGGGCGTCGCGCCGGTAACCTGGCGAATGCGAGGGCGGTTTTCGACGAAGATGCCGCTGGCTACCGGGAGCAGGTGCTTGTCGCCTTTCGCGAAGTGGAAGATAACCTCTCTGAGCTTCGCATCCTGAAGGATCAGACACGCACTCAAGCCGAAGCAGTTGCGGCGTCTAGCCGAGCAGCACAGATCGCGAGAACCCAGTACCTGGAAGGGGCGGTCAATTATCTCGACGTGATCGATGCAGATCGGACTGTATTGCAGTCGCAGAGGACCGCCGTACAGTTGTCCGGCGTACAGGCGGTCGCGTCCGTGAATCTGATCAGAGCGCTCGGCGGTGGATGGGGCGGGATGCCGGTGGTCTCTCCGCTTGCTAGTGGGGAGTAGGTTCCCGCAATGGATGCCATGTCGATGGCGTGGAGTGGTCATGGCATCCGGACCGGACCATTGCGCTCGACGCAGAGTGAATTCATGCTGCTAGTGACGTCTTGTGTTGCCGGTTTGACGCTCCGCGAGCAAGCCGCGGCTTGGCAATCGCAAGCCAATCTGGCAAAGAGGGCTTGCCGGTAGACGAGTTGGGTCTGGAGATGAGAGGGGCGAGCCGTCTCCTTTTCAGTGAATGCGTTTGTTACACTCGCGACGGCAATCGGCACAAGACAACAGGTAGCGTAATGAATCAACAATATTCGCTGACATTCGGACCGTTCAAAATAGACTTTCCGCGAAGTGGCCAGTCTAGCGAGTCCAAGCGCCGCATCCACGTGTCCTTGCACCCGTCATATGACGAAAGTAGCGACGTTGCGCGTTGGTAAACACATTCGCCAACCGATATCAGCGCAATCTTTCGCGTTGTGCGATTCAGGATGCGCACGCCCATTTCGTCCTCGAGCTCCTGGATCAACCGTGTTGCCGTTGAAGTCGACATCTGCATCGTTTCAGCCGCACGGGAAAAGCCTGCGTGATCAACAACTGCTCTAAGGACTTCAAGTGCCTTGAGACGGTCCATTTCACTATCTCCAGAAGTATGTCAAACAAGGGAGTGTCCATCACCGGAGTTCCGGGTCGGGACTGGTAGTTGATTGACATGGTCGGCGCCAGGCATCCAGTGGTCCAGTTAATGGCCGTTAATGGTTGTTACCGCTGCGAAAGGCCATTGATAGGTGTGAGCATCCTGAACTCGAATCACGCAGTTCGACGGTGCCTCGTGCGGTAGCCAGATTGTGAGCGAGGGAGATTAGCGAAGCTTAACGATACTTCACTACCTTGAGACCGAGCTCATGCCGCAGACTTCAGTCATACAAGTACGGCTTTACCGGATCGCCACGAGGACAAAATGCACGTCGACAACGCTGAATTCATAGCGGCAGAAACTACCGCGAGAGTAAAGACATTGCGTCAGCTGGGTCGCAGGCTGCGGGCCAGATTGATGTTCTGGTATCGCCAGCCGCGGTACGCACCGGCCGTTGGTGCGATCTGTTTTTGGTGCATCGCCGATTCGCCGGCGCAATTCGATGCCGACACCGGCTTGATGGGCGTTGGCGCGCTTCTGGTCTCTCGAACGATCTGGCTCGGCACCGGCGTCGCCGCCATTCTGGGTACGAGCCGCGCTTCAGGAGCGTTCTTTCTGCTGTGCGCCGCCAGCGTGGTTGCAGTTGCGCCGATGTTACCAACTGAACTCGAATATTCGTCAGTTCGATTCCTATTGTCGACTGTAGATTGCGCGTTAAAGGCCGCCTTCGTCGCATTGGTGACCGCCAAGTATCTGGCCAATACCAAGTATGCGAAAGATTGATTTGCCTGCTTCGATGAGAAGAGCGTTGGCGTTGCACCGCGCTCCCGTCATCGCACCGATATGTGCCATTACCTCAATGTTACTTACGGAGTTAGAAATGCTAGCTAATTCAATTTATCTGGACCCGTGGCTACAGACCGTACAGCTCCTTAGCCGCATTTCCGCCGATGTTGACGCGGACTGTCTGGCATCAAATTCCCAGCACCAGACTATCACGGGCAAGAACGCTTTTATCCCCATTACTTATGACCAGTTTTCCGGTGCTAGCATCCGGGTGGTCGAGCGAATGGGCAACCGCACTATCACGGTCAGTTGGTGCGATTCGACCATGTGTCACTACCCGGCCCAAATCTGGGAAATGGTTGTGGCGACACGCGCCGGACGCTGCGCGATCAGCAATGTTGCGGTTAAGTGCGGAGACCATGTTTTTCGACCGCGGAGTAGGGGCCTGAAACCGGTAAATGCCGCGGCGATCATAACTGTCGACGCCGTGGAAAACGCGCTCGCAGAGCAATTCGAACAACTCGCATAAGTGCTACGCCGGTAGCCGGTACAGATCTAGACTTTGGAACTTGCGCAGAACTCGGTGAGTTCTGCTGCAACACTGTCCAATATCTCGCGTGACAAGACTGGATCGACAACCGCGCGAGCCAATCCCATTGCCCCGACGCAGGCACTCAGAATCAGGAATGCCCGATTTCTTCGGGAGGATTCGGGGAGTCTGGCTTGTCCGGTTCCTAGAGCACTGACTGTGCGCGCTACACGCGAGGTGTACACGGTCCTCACGTCGTCGCCTTGGCGAGCCGTATCGTTCATCAATGCGGTCAGCGCGCAGCCGGTTTGTGGCGTGTCTCGATGAGTTTCAGTTAGATAACGATAAATCGCCTCCGTAAGATCGGCCTGGGCCAATTCTTCCCACGGGTCAAGGTCGGAAAAAGCTTGCTCCAACGCCTCAGCGACGAGCGCTTCCCGCGACGGAAAATGTCGGTAGAAACCGCCTACGGTCATCCCGGCCTCGCGCATCAATTCCGCCACACTAGCCCCGTCGATGCCAGCTTCGCGAAATCGACGCGCCGCGGCGTCCATGATTCGCCCATGCGTCGCGATTTTTTCCGATCGTGAGTGTCCCATTGGTTGTCCGCGCAAGTCAGAGATAGGGAATTGATCGGTGCATCTTAAACTTTGAACTTCAAAAAAGGAAGTAAGGTGCCAGAAGGCCGCATGTCGGGTGCTGTTCGAGGCGCAGCGCGAGGGTGTCTCATGCACACTTCTAAAAGTGAAGCTACAATAGTTGCGGTAGTCCAGATGAACCTGGTCTACCTCCAATTTCCTCTCTACGGACGCAGAGATTTTTATGGAATACAGGCATTTGGGTGCATCTGGATTCAAAGTTCCAGTGCTGAGTTTCGGAACGGCCACGTTTGGCGGCCAAGGTGAATTCTTCGGCGCCTGGGGCGCGACTGATGTGACCGAGGCGCGCAGGCTGATCGATATATGCCTCGACAGTGGCATCTCGATGTTCGATACAGCGGACGTCTACTCAAGTGGCGCGTCGGAGGCGGTTTTGGGAGAGGCGATCAAAGGTCGTCGGGATAAGGTTATCGTATCTACCAAGGCGACGTTCCGTTTCGATGATGCGCCAAACAGTGTGGGATCGTCCCGTTACCATTTGATTCGCGCCGTGGACGGCGCATTGAAGCGGCTGCAAACGGACTACATCGATCTGTTTCAACTACATGGTTTCGACGCAAAGACTCCGGTTCACGAGGTGATGTCCACTCTGGACGATCTTGTTCGCTCCGGAAAGATCAGATATTTGGGCGCGTCAAACTTCTCCGGTTGGCAACTCATGAAATCACAGGCCGAAGCGGATCGTTACGGTTACTCGCGGTACGTCGCGCACCAGGCTTACTATTCCCTTATAGGGCGCGACTACGAGAGCGAGTTGATGCCAGTGGCGGTTGACCAGGGAGTCGGTGCAGTAGTCTGGAGTCCTTTGGGGTGGGGGCGTTTGACTGGGAAGCTCAAACGGGGACAGCCATTGCCGACTATCAGCCGTTTGCACAAAACGGCTGATCAAGGGCCTCCCGTACCTGATGAGTACCTCTATGGCGTGCTGGATGCCTTGCAGGCTGTCGCAGTCGAAACGGAGAGGAGCATCCCGCAGGTGGCGCTGAACTGGCTGCTTCAGCGGCCAACGGTCGCCACCGTGTTGGTCGGCGCGCGCACCGAGGAGCAGTTGCGCCACAATCTGGGCGCGGTTGGATGGAACCTGACCAGCGAGCAGGTTCAAAGACTGGATGCCGCGAGCGCGGTTCGGCGCACTTACCCATACTGGCATCAGGAAGGCTTCGGCGAGCGGAATCCGTTTCCGGTTTGATACTTGTTCCGGCGAGAGGGCGCAATGAAAGAAGATCACGGTCTGTCTTCTGTCGAGCGCCGCCCTTGTCTTGACTCGCCGGGTTTTGACACTTCTTCTCTTGCTGGAATCCCTCATGCGACTCGTGCCAATTCCGCCGCCAGCACTTTCATCCGAACAGCAATCACTCTACGAATCGATCGACCATGTTGTTTCAGAATCTCTGAGAGGTTTCACCGCAAAATCAAAGGATGGCGCACTTCTCGGTCCGTTCAATCCGATGGTGCATTTCCCGCAGTACGGATCGGCGGCGTGGATGCTGACTGTCGCCCTTGCAAAATATTCAAAACTTCCGAAGCCCGTCAAGGAAGTTGCGATTCTAACCGTTGGATCCGCGCACAAGGCGCCTTATGAGATTTATGCTCATGAGCGGGTCGCGCGGCTCATTGGTCTCCCGGAAAAAAAGATAAAGAATCTCGCAACTGCTCAACGTCCAGTGGATCTTACGGATGAAGAGGCCGTGGCGTATGACGTCGCCGCGTCTCTAATGGCGGGTGGTCCGTTGCCTGGGAATATTTACAAGGCGGCTGTTTTGGCCTTCGGAACTGACGGTGCCGCGGAATTGATTTTCCTGATTGCGAACTATTCGCTCGTCTCGGTCCTGCTCAATGCTTACGACATCCCAGTTCCCGGGAGCGGCGAGTAATCCCGCTGGGTGTACGTGAGATCATGAAGCTTTTATTCAATAGGTAGAACGAGATCCGGCCCCGCCGAGCCGGATCTGGTCAGTTTAGCGCAGGAAAGAATTCAGGTAGCTCATCAATTCAGCTGGCTTCTCTTCGGCGATGAAGTGACCACTGCCCTCGATCTTGTAAGTATGCGAATCCGGCGCCTTTTGATCGAGCGTTGCCTTCAGGCGTCTATAGCCTGGACCGCCCAGCCCTAGAACGGGCACCGACAAGGTGGCATATTGCTCGTCATCCGCGATGTCCTGATTGAAGGCCTGATACCACGCATTACTCGATCGAATGGCATCCCTACTCGAATATGCAGCGGCGTAGACTGCTCTATCGCGTGCGTCGATAGCATTCTCATCTTTCAACATGTATCGAAAGAACCACTGCTGCTCCAGGCCCGCGCGACCTTCCAGTAAATCTTCCGGCAATCCTTTCACCTGCTGGAAAGCAAACCACCATAGATAGAGATGGCCCTCGTCGATCTTGTCATCGAAGGTGTCGGGGTCCGGCAGCATGGGGATTTTTCTATAGCCTGCGGATGGATGCGCTACATCCAGCATGACAAGTTTATTGACTTCATCACGATGGTTAGCAGCCAGACTGAACGCGACCGTCGCACCAATGTCGTGGCCGACCACATCCGCCCGTTTATAGCCCAACTGATGTATGAGTTCAGCAATATCGCCGGCCATGCTTTTTTTGTCGTATCCGTCTAAGGGCTTGTCAGATGCACCCATGCCACGCATATCGACGGCAATGACCCGGTGATTCTTCGCCAGTTCCGGCATGATCTTGTGATACGCCCACCAAGTCTCTGGCCACCCCGGCAGCAACACGACAGGGTCGCCTCGACCACCTATCACATAGTGAATCCTGATTCCATCGACGGTCGCGAATTTGCTCTCAAAGCCCGGCAAATCCTTGATCAATGCATCGTCCGAAATCCCGGACGCCGGTGCCGTGTTTAGATCGAGTGTTTGAGCGTGGATGGGTGTCATGAGACTAGTTGAGCAGACTATGGAAAGCGCCGCGACCAGGGGTTTGATCTTCATTCAACTTCCTTGGCGAATAAAAGAGAAAGATTGAGAGGGGTTGAGGCATCTATCGGCGAACCAGTACTAACTTACCCTTTCAATTTCCGGGCTCGGCAATCGTTAGTCGGTTGTCAATCACCTTCCCGGCCGCTATTGCCTTTGCGGTGTCGCCTGCGAGTTGGATTTGCCCGGCGTCTTTCACGCTTCCCGTCAAAACAATAGTCTCACCACGAGCGAGTACGGAGATCTTCGATGTATCGAGCCCCTTTGTGTTGACCAGCGACTGACGTACCATTTTAACGGTGACCCGGTGTTCAGCTCTAATGTTGGCCTTTGAAATTGCCGGAGCGACGACTGGCGAGCTCGCAGCGTCCGCAACAGTATTCTGAGCAAACACCGAGACGACACTGCGGCCACCACAGTGATCGCAACGGCTCTGTAGATTTTTCGAATTCCCACGATCTCTCCTTGAAACACAGATGGGTGCCGGCAGACCTAGATAGTCGGTGAATTCTGAAACGATCTCCATCGTAGCTCAGGATAACAAGGTGATTATTCGTGAGAAGTGAATAGAGTTTTGAGAATTGAACATTTCACTTATCGAGTTTGTGAATCAGAATGGCTGACAGGACGGAGGGCGCACGAGGTCACATATTTGGCCTTCAGGAGAAAGAAAATGGACGAAAAAATGACGCCTCGCGTGTTTCCCAACATTGGCAGCGAAACACACACGGGATACCAACGCGATATGTCGCAGGAATCAGCAGACACGGAACGCAAACCGACTAATCTGGATAGCAGGCTACATCAGATTTTTTTCGACCTGACTGACCACGAGATCTCCCGCGTATCCGAGTTTGCGGAGGAAAAGACTTTTGAGGATGGAGCGTTGCTGCTGGAAACCGGCGTCGCCGCCCCAGGCATGTTTGTCATTGTGTCAGGTACAGTGCGGCTCTCCCACCGTGATGGGCTGGGGAACCGCTCAAACCTCTCGGACCTGTTCGAAAGGCAGTTTATCGCGGAGACGTCGACACTATCGGGCATGCCGTCGCTCGTAGACGGGACCGCCGTTGGTCAGGTGAGCGCGCTCCTTGTGAGGCCCGAACGGTTGAGGGCCATGATCGTCGCCGAAGCTGACTTCGGAGAACGACTGATGCGCTCAATGATCTTGCGACGCGCTCGTCTGATCGAAAAAACCAGCGGTCCGATTCTGGTCGGAGACGCTGACGATGTAAGTATCGTCAGACTTCAGGAATTCCTTCGACGGAATGGCTGCCCGCATTCGACTATTGATACTCGTGGAGGGTCGGAAGCCAAAGAAATGCTTGCTGGATTGCAAAACTCCAATGTGGAACTTCCGGCAGTCATTTTCCCCGACGGCTCCGTGCTTGGAAACCCTTCGGAGGTGGAAATTGCGACGCGACTCGGTCTGGCGTCGGACATCGTTTCGGCGAAACCATACGACGTGATGGTCGTAGGTGCAGGACCTGCTGGCCTCGCAACAGCGGTATACGCGGCCTCCGAGGGATTGTCCGTCGTGGTGGTGGACAGCCGGGCGCCTGGCGGGCAGGCAGGCGCGAGCGCCCGAATCGAGAATTATCTCGGCTTTCCTACTGGCATCTCGGGTCACGCTTTAGCGCGTAGGGCGTATGTTCAAGCGCAAAAGTTCGGCACGCGCTTTTCGATCCCATTAGGCGCGCAAGCACTTCGTTGTGACAGCAACCCGGTCGAAGTCCAGCTTGCAGATGGCGTGGCAGTCGGTGCAAGAACGGTGGTGATTGCCTCCGGCGCTGCATACCGCCGCCCGAATATCCCGCATCTGGAGAAGTTCGAGGGCAAGGGAATCTACTATTGGGCATCTCCGGTCGAAGCGAGATTGTGCACGGATTCCGAAGTGGTTCTTGTCGGGGGAGGAAACTCGGCCGGACAAGCCATAGTATTTCTGGCTTCCCACGCGAAGCACGTTCATGTGCTCATTCGACGAGATGGTCTCGAAGCAACAATGTCGAAATACCTGATCGATCGGATCTCGGGGTTGCGGAATGTCACTGTCCACTCGCGCACGGAGATTGAATCGCTGGAGGGCGAGGCCGGCGTGTTGACCTCGGTGATGTGTAGGACTAACACCGAACCATTGAGACTGCCGGTGAGGCACCTGTTTCTCTTTACCGGTGCCATACCAAACACCGAATGGCTTAGTGGCTGTGGCGTCATGACCGACGCAGGCGGTTTTGTGATTACGGGCCGTCAGCCAACGGACCATGGGAAATATATTCCTGCGTCGCTCGAAACAACGGTCCCCGGCGTATTCGCTATTGGTGACGTGAGGTCAGAGTCGACCAAACGTGTCGCGGCCGCAGTGGGCGAGGGAGCGCAAGTCGTAGCACAGATACATCGCTATCTTTCGTCGCATCCTGAACAACTCATCGAGCAGGCCTCGATTTAAATTGGACCCGTGCAGAATGATGGCGCCATGCTGATCTCAATGGCACGGCTTCTATCATTGGAGAGTCGGCTAGCGATATTGAGCATGGGTCGATTCAGGCCGTTGTGCATTCGCGCACAACGACCTTCAACCCAGTGACAAGCGAAGAGGTTGGCGTCTGGTTCAGGCGATCGACGGGTAGTCGGTATATCCCGTAGCCCCCGCAGTGAAAAACGTGTCTAGTCGTACATCGTTGAATGGAAGGTCGTTGGCAAGTCGCCGCGGCAGATCAGGGTTGGACAGGAAACTGATGCCGAAAGCAATCGCGTCTGCCTTTCCCTCCGACAACGCAAGGTTTGCGCTTTGTTTGTTGAATCCCTGATTCGCAATATAGACACCACCAAACTCTTCTTTTAGCTTCTCCCCGAGATAGTTACTATCAAGTGCATCTCGCGAGCAAATGAACGCGATCCTACGTTTTCCCAATTCTCGAGCCACATAGGAAAACGTCTCGCCGGGATTCGAATCGCCCATGTCCGACACATCGCCGCGAGGTGCGAGATGCACGCCCACCCGGCCAGCTCCCCACACATCTATACATGCGTCAGTGACTTCAAGAAGCAACCGCGCGCGATTTTCAATCGGACCGCCGTATGAATCTGTGCGGATATTGGTGCTGTCTTGCAGAAACTGGTCCAGCAGGTATCCGTTGGCGCCATGCACTTCAACTCCATCGAAACCCGCCCGTTTCGCGTTTTGCGCACCCACACGAAAAGTCTCCACAATCCCGGCAAGCTCACCGATTGGCAACTCGCGGGGAGTTACATACGGCCGCTCGGGGCGTAGTAGCGAAACATGCCCAGCCGGCTTCACTGCGCTCGGAGCGACGGGGAGCGCGCCATCGAGAAAGTAGGGGTCTGAGATCCGGCCGACATGCCAAAGCTGAAGAAAGATCTTTCCACCTGCGGCGTGAACGGCCTGTGTGGTTAGTTTCCATCCTTCGACGTGTTCTTCGGACCAGATGCCCGGTGTCCTCTCATAGCCGACCCCTTGCGCCGAAACCGACGTCGCCTCTGTGATGATGAGACCGGCTGTAGCGCGCTGGGCATAGTACTCCGCCATCAAGGTATTGGGTACACGTCCTTCGTCGGCTCGCTGACGCGTGAGGGGAGACATGAAGATGCGATTGCTCAACTGCAAATCGCCCACCGTGATGGGCTCAAAAAGGTTTGTCATGTTCATTGGCTCTGTAGTTTCGGGAATTGCGGTGTCATCTGCTGAAATGGCCCGAGGCGAGACTACCGATGACGAGGTTCCGGATAAATAGTCCTCAAATGAATTGAGCATTTTGCGATCCAGAACAATCTTGACCCTGCGATAACCGTCCTGCGGCATGTCGTCGGGGAGGGCAAAGTCGTGTGATCGTACCGATTGTGAATTTGTGATGAACAGTCTTCATGCCAGCACTGAAAACGGCGCGGAATTTTTCAACAATCATTGATTCAATTGTTTCATCACGATGCAACTTCAAAAAAAGAAGTAACATGCGATTGTTTGGTGTAGGCTAGATGGGCGATGTCCTGCAGTCGCAGGCGAACACGGGCTGCCTGAAACCGCGCGAACGCGATTTCGGGTTGGGTTGGGCGAAGCGTCAGGGGAGGGTCATGGATCGGCTACAAGCAATGAAGATGTTCACCAAAATCGTCGAGATGAACAGCTTTTCGCGCGCCGCCGACTCTATGGGGCTGCCGCACGCCTCAGCGACAATGATCATCAAGAATCTCGAGGCACATCTCCGTGTCAGGTTGATGCAACGTACTACGCGACGTTTGAGCCTGACACCTGAGGGTGCTGAATATTACGAGCGCTGCGTGCGCATTCTCGCGGAGATCGATGAGACCGAGGGTGCGCTCGCGGATAGCAGCCGGGGGCCGCGCGGTAAGCTACGCGTCGACGTGCCGGGCGCAATCGGGCGGCTGATACTCGTGCCGCGCCTTATCGAGTTCCAGGAAGCATTCCCCGATATTGAGTTGACGCTCAGCTTCGGAGACAAGCCGCTGGATCTTTTGCAGGAAAGTGTGGACTGCGCGATTCGCATGGGCGCACTACAGGACTCGAGCCTGGTGGCAAGGCGACTCGGATCGCTCTCCACGGTCACCGTCGCTAGCCCAGAGTACATTAGAAGTTACGGGCGCCCTATCGCGATTGATGATCTCGAACGGCACATTGCCGTTCAGTATTTCTCGCAGGCGCTGGGCCGGGTGAGTCACATGAACTTCATCGTGAATGGTGAACTGCAGGAAGTGAGAGTGCCGGGAACGATTGCAGTCAGCGACCTGGAAGCGTACGTGACTTGTGGGCTCAAGGGAATCGGGATCATTCAACCGCCGCGGTTCATTATTGAAGCCCAGATCAGGTCAGGGGAGATGGTCGCCGTAATGCCGGACTGCATTTCGCCGGCGATACAAGTGTCCGCGGTCTATCCGCACAGCCGACATCTCGCAGGAAAAGTACGCGTCTTTGTTGAGTGGATCGCAATGCTGTTTGAAGAGTATTCGATGCCATTCTCCGCCCCTGCGCTCAACAGGCCTGAGCGGCATCATAGACAGGAAGACCTCGTCTAGAAATGTTAGGCGCATAAAAAGAGTTGCACCGATGTGAGTGCATGTGATCGTGTCACGATGCAACTAGCGATCGACACTCTCAATGGTGCGAATCCACGCTGACATAGCAGGATCTTTCGCGCAACGAGTTTTGCCATGTCTGCCTCCTTACCTCGCCCGACCTGCTTTCGATCTATCCCACTAAATGACGTAACGCGACGCGTCATTATTTTAAAAAAGCGAATTGTGTTTGCGTTTATGGATATTAGTCAGACATGGTTTCGGCTGCACAATGACTCCCTAGTGCTGAATTTTCGGCGATAACGGGAGCCAAGGGAACAACATGATCTCGCAGGGAGAGACGACGCTTTACGTCGAAAACATACAGATTCCCGGCTATGCACAGACAATCACGCTACGTAGCTACCGAACCAGGCAAGAAAGTGTGGCACGACCAATCGTGCTGTACTTCCACGGTGGTAGCTTTATCGAAGGCAGTCTGGAGGATGCGAATGTGGCCGCTTCAACGATCGCGAAAGGATCGCGCGCATGGGTCATATCCGTGGGGTATTCGCTGGCTCCCGACTTTCCATTTCCGACGGCGCTCGAAGATGGCTACCTGGCCATACAGTGGGCGGTTAAAAATGCGCGAGCTTACGGGGCGGATATGAGGCGCGTCGCAGTAGGCGGCCACGACGCTGGGGGTAATCTTGCAACGTGCCTCTCTGCCATAGTCCGGGACCGTAAGGAATTCACGCTGTCCGCGCAGGCGTTGCTCGCACCTTTGCTCGATCCAAGTATGACGCTTGTGTCGAATCAAATCACTATTGGCGAGTCAGACGCCAAGGCTCAGGAATGTGCGCATGGGTACCGTTCATATCTCACGCATGTGTCGCAGCGAATGCATCCATACGCAGCGCCAATAGAGTCGAAGCGACTGCGAGATCTTCCACCGGCACTGATTGCAAGCGCTGAAGACGACTTTCTTCATGTGGAAGCGGAGCGATACTCCTGCGAATTGATTGCCGCAGGCGTATCTACGGAGGCTACGCGGTACCAGGATGTGTCGCATAACGGCTTGGCTGCACATCCCGTGGCGCTTTCGGACGTGGTTGCATTCCTTGGTCGGAAGTTGAAGCCGCGTGCCGGGAAAAAGTGACGAAGGACGGGTGAGTGACCGGATCGCGAAATGCTGTTTTCCCAATCAGTGGGCCGGGAGGCAGGACGAGGCGCGGTTGTTAAGCAAGCCTTGAAGTGACTCCGGGCGATGTCGAAGAAAACCTTGAGTGTAGTTGACACCCAATTCACGCAGCATGGTCTCCACCTGCTCGGAGTCAACGCACTCTGCAATGGTCTCCTTACCGGTTATACGAGCGATATCCTGGATACAGCGCACGGTGGCCTGATCGACCTTGTCCTCGTGCAAGTTGCGGACAAACTGGCCGTCAATCTTAAGATAGTTGACTGGAAGCGTTTTCAGATATCCAAAAGAAGAGACACCGCTGCCGAAATCGTCAAGGGCGAATCTGACGCCGTAGCGACTCATGGATTCGAAGAATGCTATCGCCTCGTGGAGGTTCGTAATGGCGGCTGTTTCGGTGACCTCGAAACAAAGTTTCGAGCCGTCAAAGGACATCCGCTCGAATAGCGCCACGATATCCCGATGAAAAACGGCGTCTCCAAGCGAAAGACCGGATAGGTTAATGGATATCGTGCTCACGTGGTCCAACTCGCGGGCGTGACCTGCCATCCAGTCGAGTATCGTTTTAATCACCCAGCGATCCACGCGAGAAATAATCTGGTGCCGCTCAGCAGTTGGGAGGAAGGCTCCGGGCAACGTGAGATCGCCATTTTCCTCGATCATCCTGATCAGGATTTCGCAATGGACGGAAGTATCTTTCGGATCTAGAGCGCGAATCTCTTGCCAGAACAGTTCGAATCGGTTCGCGTCGAGGGCATTCTGTATTCGCTGTATCCAGCGGACATCGGCCTGATGCAGTTCGATTGCTCTATCCGTATGCGCATAAGCGTGGACTCTGTTTCGGCCAGCGGCCTTTGCGGCATAGCAGGCGGACTCGGCGGCCCGAAGGAGGCTGGCTGCGCTGGGCCAATGTTCATTCACAAGTACAAATCCGATGCTCGCACCGACTCTGAATCGTTGGGAGCCATGCTGGAATCGGTAATCACCAATGGCGGTGCATATGCGCTCTGCCCACCTCTTCGCGGACTCTGGACTACAAGCAGAGAGTACAAGTCCGAATTCGTCACCACCGAGTCGAGCAACGACGTCGCCCCGGCGGGTGTACCTAAGAAGAATGCCTGCAATCTGCTTAAGCAATTTATCGCCGGCTTCATGGCCAACGGAGTCGTTCACAACCTTGAACTGATCCAGATCGAGGTACATGACGGCGCTGGCCGTATCAGTGGGGCCACTTGATGCGACCAGTTGTTCAAGCGCGTTCGAAAATTCGCTGCGGTTCAATAGATCCGTTAATGGATCCCTGCATGCCCGATAGCGGAGCTCGGCGTTGAGTCGATATTGTTCCGTTACGTCGTAGAAAACCTGAACACATCCGATCAGTTCACCGCTGGCGTCGTGCATCGGCGATGCCGACTCCCTGATAATTGTTTCGTTGCAGTTTCTTGCAATCAGAACCGCGGCTTCTGGCATCGCCACGGCCCGGTTTTCAGCAAGGCATTTGCTTGCGGAACTTTGTACACGTCGACGCGACTCTACATTGATCATCCGCACAACGTCATCGACCGGCAAGCCTTTTGCTGCTTCATCGGACCAGCCTGTCAGTATGGTTGCGACGGGATTGACGTATTTGATGCGACCTTCGCAGTCAGTTGCGACTACCCCGTTGCAAATTGAATGTAGCGTAACCTGTAATTCTTGATGTTGCTCGAGCAGTTTTAAGCGAAGCTGTTTACTTTCACTTATATCGTGAAGGATGGTTAGCGAATGGGGGGGCGTATCGTTAGTGGCCGGAAGGACGATTGCGGAAAGAAGGACATCGATGATCGTGCCGTCCTTTCGGAGTATTTCATACTCTCGACTTCCCACACCGGCGGAGAACAGATTGGGTATGCCTTGTGACACCGCGAAATCTTTTGATGCCGTGGACAACAGGTTGGCGAAATACGCGCCAATCACTTCCGCCCGATCATAACCTAGCGTGGTTAGCCATAAGTCACTCACGTGGAGGATTCGACCGCTCGAATCGATGGATTGAATCATTGCGGGTGCGGAATCAAGGAAGAGCTGGCGACCGATGTCCTGGCTGAACTGCGGAGTGAATTCCCATTGCTCGGCTTCGTTCATCTCGTTTTCCCCCGACTCGTTGAGTGCGATTTCGCACTTATCGTGATGGCTTTATGTCTCGTCTTCTGGAGACGCTTTGTAGGAGCAGACCTGAAAGTACTGGTGATAAGCGGCGACGATTTCCGCTCCTGAAGGCCGAATGCAGCAAGCTCGTCCTTTGCAAAGATGTTACGTTGAGCAACTCAGCAAATGACGAAATCCGACAGTGACTATTGCATTGACGTCTTTACTTCACTTGGCCTTCATTGCCGCGGCGATGATAGCGTGGGCTACCTGTCGTGGCTGCCCCGGCATGGCTACGTGACTGGTGTTGACGTGGACCACGGTTGCACCAATCTCCGCAGCCATTGCCTCCTGAAGACGAGGATCGATCATGTGGTCTTTGCCCGCGATGACGTAAGTCGACGGCTTGGAATGCCACGCCGCAGTCGAGATTTTGCCGTCGAAGCATCCTGCAAACCACGGACCTTGCGTTGCGGCGATAAGCCTTGATCCGGCTACCGGGAGATCCTGGGAGAAGTCGTGGATGACGGTGTCCGTCTCAAGCGTTAAATATCCAGCGGGATCTTTCTGCAAATGGCTGGCCCACGGCGGTTGCGGTTTGCCCTTCAGGATGTCGTTCACCGACTGTCCATTGTCCGGCACCAATGCCGCGACGTAGACCAGAGCGCTCACTTTTGGGTCATTCCCCGCTTCGGATATCACGACCCCGCCCCAGGAGTGTCCTACGAGCACGACCGGGCCCGTTTGCTGATCGATTGCACGCCTGGCTGCGGCCGCATTGTCGGCCAATGAACTTAAAGGGTTCTGTATGGCGACTACGTGTAAGCCCCGCGCCTCCAGCAAAGGAATGACGCTGTTCCAGCTCGATCCGTCAGCGAACGCTCCATGGACAAGAACGACACTGACTCCATGTAGGTCCCGGATCGTAGGAGTTGCCGATTGTGATGGCATGCTCGACAGAGCCGATGCAGCCAGAATCGCCGTTGCCATAATCTTCTTCAATAGGCCGACCATATTTATGTTCCTCTTTAATTTCGAAGCTGTTCGATGAGTGACGTCCGACAGAGTCAAGTCAGGCTTTGATCGTCATATGCCGAGAAATGCAATTCTTGAGCGACTGGATCCTAGCATCCGCACAAAGAAGGGAAGTATATGAAGCGGCCGCATGGTTGTTCTATTCGAAGCTTAAATCCCGTCAAGAAGCCGCCTATACACTGGCTTGACGGGGAGGATTATCTGGCGAGTCGCTGGATGTGGAGGACGTTGGGTGACAACTGTTTCCGTTGCGTCAGCAATTCGGCATTTGCGACGCAATGATGTGGTATGAACGCTATCGTCATGTCTGGCCGAAGTCGTTTCCTCCGTACGAGTACGCCGCCGGGTGATTGATTGCTTGGGCCCTCGAGGCCAACTAGGCCGAATCCACACACGTCCGTCGAATCTCATCAGTTGTTCAACATTTCTTAACAGGAATGACATGAAAAAATTGACAACAGCGTTTGGCGCACCGGTCGCCGATAACCAGAACATCCAGACTGCAGGGGCCAAAGGTCCGGCTCTTCTGCAGGACGTATGGTTCCTAGAGAAGCTGGCGCATTTCGACCGGGAGGTCATTCCAGAGCGTCGGATGCATGCGAAGGGGTCTGGTGCATTTGATACGTTCACGGTCACACATGACATAACGAAGTACACGAAAGCAAAGATTTTCTCGGAGATCGGAAAGGAGACAGAGATGTTCGTCCGCTTCTCGACCGTGGCGGGAGAGCGCGGTGCGGCCGACGCAGAGCGCGATATCCGAGGATTTGCGATGAAGTTCTATACGGAGCAGGGTAACTGGGATCTGGTCGGAAACAACACACCTGTGTTCTTCTTGCGTGATCCGCTAAAGTTTCCTGATCTAAACCACGCGGTGAAGCGCGATCCGCGAACCGGCATGCGAAGCGCAGAGAGCAACTGGGACTTCTGGACTCAACTGCCTGAGGCTTTACATCAGGTGACAATCGTCATGAGCGACCGCGGCTTGCCAAAGAGCTATCGACATATGCATGGCTTTGGAAGCCATACGTTTAGTTTCATCAATAGCGATCGAGAGCGATATTGGGTGAAGTTCACCTTCAAGACAGCGCAGGGCATCCAGAATCTGGGCGACGCGGAAGCTTCGGAATTGATCGGGCGGGATCGGGAAAGCCATCATCGCGACCTTTACGACGCGATCGAACGAGGCGACTTTCCAAGGTGGAACATGTACGTGCAGATCATGCCGGAGAAAGAGGCGGGCTCGTATCGCATCAATCCGTTCGATTTGACGAAAGTCTGGCCGCGCGCCGACTACCCGCTTATCGAAGTCGGTCATTTCGAATTGAATCAAAATCCGGAGAACCAGTTTGCAGATGTGGAACAAGCCGCTTTTTCACCGGCCAATGTGGTGCCTGGTATCAGTTTTTCACCGGACAAGATGCTTCAGGGCCGGCTCTTTTCCTACGGCGACGCACACCGATACCGCTTGAGTGTCAATCACCACCAGATTCCGGTGAATGCCCCTCGTGGGGCGGTGGCCGTTCATAACTACCATCGCGATGGCCTTATGCGTGTCGACGGAAATGCGGGTGGCCTGCTCGCTTACAATCCGAACTCCCGGGGAGAATGGGAGGAGCAGCCGGATTTCGCAGAACCGCCGCTTCTCGTTGAGGGTGGTGCCGGGCATTGGGATCATCGGGTGGACGACGACTACTATTCACAACCTGGCGAATTGTTCAGACTGATGTCTCCGGCACAGAAACAGGCTCTCTTTGAGAATACCGCCCGATCGATGCATTGTGTGTCGCAGCCCGTGAGAGACCTTCACATCGAGCACTGTACGCACGCGGATCCGGAATATGGAGCCGGGGTCAGGCAAGCTCTTAATGATTTGAGCCCGCTCGAAGTCACCGCCGTTCGTTCAGAGGACGCCGGCACCTGAACCGTTCGATCCAAAGTTCAGAGTGTGCGCCGACCCGGTTCGGCGCACGCCCTGAAATTTTAGAGCGACACTAGTCAATCAGTTTTGCGTTAAGTGTGATTTCCGCATTTCCGGAGAAGAGCTTGGAGACCGGACAACCTTCCTTTGCGGCCTTCGAGATCCGGTCGAACGTCGCTCGATCAATCGAGGGAATTTTTGCCTCAAGATCAAGATGGCATTTTGTGATGGCGAAGCCTTCGCCTACCTTGTCCAG
This sequence comes from Paraburkholderia lebeckiae, assembly GCF_014201005.1. NCBI lineage: Bacteria > Pseudomonadati > Pseudomonadota > Betaproteobacteria > Burkholderiales > Burkholderiaceae > Paraburkholderia > Paraburkholderia lebeckiae. The sequence goes on from NZ_JACHDK010000031.1 coordinate 47,224, forward strand.
TGTGACCGTCGCTTTGGTGAAGATACTGTTGGCGACGAACGACTCCAAGGTTAGCATCAGTGAGAATGCCATTGTGAAGCAGCCGGCGTGAGCCGCCCCGATCAGCTCCTCAGGATTGGTGCCGGGGCCGCCTTCAAAACGAGACGCAAACCCGTATGGCGCATCTGACAAGACACCGGTTTGTGTCGAAATGCTTCCTTTGCCGGCTTTAATGTCGCCGCTCCACTTCGCTGATGCTGTCTTTTCCATACCTGTTCTCCTAAGAACTTCGCCGCCAGTTGGAGGTACGCACGTCATAGCGGTGTCTGACGTATCGTTGAATTCGACTATTGCGTCTACTTTAGTATCGACCGCTCCGTTGCGTTTAGTGGGTATCGATTCTTGCTTGACTCAAGTCGAGTTCATGTTCCAGTCGACGTAGCACGATGTCATTGATCTTCCCTTCGTTACGCAACGCAATTGCAACATTACGTTCGATCTGGAGCACTTCACGGGAAATGGCATTGAACGCCTTGTGAACTTCTCCGCTGGTTCCCATCGTCCACGACTGTAAAAATAGCAGGCGGTTGTGATGTTGCCGTATCATATCCTGGAGCAGGCGCGTCAGTTCTGGCGTTTTGGGAAGATACTTCTGTCGCTCCTTGAGATGAGCGAGAGACGCATCGATCATGAGACGACGCGCTTCCTGTTCCTCGCGATCGGTCGAGCGGTCTTGCGAGAAACGCAATATGCGTATCAGCCACGGGAGGCTGAGCCCTTGGAGCACCAGTGTTGTGAGGATGGTGCTGAAAGTCAGGAAGATGATGAGGTCGCGCGAAGGAAATGCCGTCCCATCCAGCATGAATTCCGGCAGCGACAGTGCGGCGGCAAGGGATACAACACCTCTCATGCCGGTCCAGCCGACGATGAACAGTGCCTTGATCGATGGAAGTTGTTCTTGTTGACCCAGCAGTCGACGACGGATCACGTACGAAATATACGCGCCAGGGTACGTCCATACGAGTCGCAACACAATCACAAACGCACTGAATCCCGCAGCATAACCCAACAACGCGAGCGCACTATAGTGGTGTAAGGCATCGTGAACTGTCGGTAACTGCAGCCCAATCAGGACGAAGACCACGCCGTTCAGAATGAAGTCGAGTGACTTCCAGACTGCGACCGCCTGCAGACGTACACCGGGAGAAAAAAATTCGGAGCTGTGTCGGCCAAAATATAAGCCGCAGGCGACGACGGCAAGCACTCCGGACGCTCGGACTTCTTCGGCAAGGAAGTACGCTACAAAAGGCGTCACGAGGCTCAAGGTAATTTCGATTGGACCGTCGTCGATAAAGCGCTCGAAGCTCCGAACAAGCCATGCGACTGCGAGTCCAACCGCAATTCCACCTATTGTTAGCCACAGAAAATGTAGACTCTCGTGGGTGACGGTCGGCGTATGTTTGCCAAGAACAAGAGAGATTCCTAGCTCCAGTGCCAATAGGCCGGTTGCATCGTTGACGAGACTTTCGCCCTCGAGAACATGGGTTGCTCTGCCTGAAAGACCGACGCGTCGCGCTATCGAGGTGGCGGCGATCGCGTCAGTAGGAGCGACAATCGCCCCAAGAACAATGCCGGTGCGCCAGTCGAGCGATGGAAACAAAGTGTTACTAGCCAGCGCAACGCCTGCAACGGTAAATACCACAAGACCTGCGGCAAGCATAAGAATGCTGACGGCGTTATATCGGAACTCGCGCCAGGAGGTCTGCCAGGCTGCATGAAAGAGTAGCGGCGGCAAAATGGTCAGAAAGACGATATCGGGGCTCAGCGTGAAGCGCGGTAAGCCGGGCACAACACCGATGATCGTTCCGACAACAACGAGAACGATCGGGTACGCGACGTCGATGCGCCGCGCTATGGTGCCGAACACGACTACAAGTACAAGTAGCAGGAAGAAAACGGTTTCCGTCTGCCGGATGCCGTCGTGTGAAAGAAACTCGGACATAGGTTTCAGCTTCGTGGGAAAGGTGTCGACGTGCGAGCGAGACGGCAGCTTACTTACTGTCACGTATCCTCGCGTCCAGTTTGATCGAGCGACCGCTTGGGATGGGCTAACGGAGTGGGTTTTTGCCAATCGTCTCAAGACGTCGAATCGCAGCTTTCATGCAACCTTAGCTTGAGAAAATCGATGAGCGTCCGCGCGGCAGGCGAATTCCTCTTCTGTCTGGAGCGAAGTATCCAGATAGGAAGCGCCGGCGGTGCGAAATCGTCTAGAACGGAAACGAGGCGGCCTTCGTTGATGGAGGCATCGGCAAGGTATCTGTGAACCATAATTATGCCTGCACCAGCCTCCGCGGCGGCCAGCTGTCCAGCGCTATCGTTGAGTGAAAATTTGAAGTTGGGCGAAATCACCTGTAGCGAGCCATCGTTCGCGAACAGCCAATGAGGGCGACTGGAGTCTTGTACTTCCAGAAAGCCGATGCAGCGGTGGCGCAACAAGTCGGACGGTTTTGACGGCGCGCCCATTGCCGTCAGATAACCCGGCGACGCACAACATACGAAACTTGTTGTTGATGCACGAGTGGCGAGAAGTTGCTGGTCCGTGAGATTGCCTATTCGAACAGCAACAGCGACGTCTTCATCATCAAGGTTCACACGTCGATCTTCAAGCCGAAGTGAGATGCACAGTGTAGGGTGGCGTTGTGAGAACTCTGCAATCAGAGGAACCACTCGGCTTCTGCCGAACGCAGTGGGAGCAGAAACGGAAAGCTGTTCTCGCGTCGCGCTCGAATTACTGGCGATGTCACGCTCCACTTGCGCCAGGTCCTGGAGGATCTCCTTGCATCGGCTGTGGAATTCAAGACCTTCTTTGGTCAATTTGACTGACCTCGTAGTGCGCGCGATCAACCGGGTGCCGAGACGACGCTCAAGACGCGCAATAGCCTTGCTCACTCCAGATGGCGTCATGCCGAGTTCATCGGCGGCTGCACGAAAACCGCCAATCTCGCCAACGCCAATGAACGCATTTAGCGCTACCAGGTCGAATCCAAAGTTCATGGACTATCCGTTACGTTGCATCAAACACATTTCGCAATCTGTGTTCACGATTCGCGAAGCCATTGGACAAGACTTGCAATCCGCGCGAAGTCTGGCTACTCAATCAACCCAGACTATCCGACGTCCCTCATGGAGCTGTCAGTTTCTACTGCGATTTCCTTAGCGGCTCTGCTCTTTTCTTGCCGTCTAGCGCGCTCCGCTTTCCATTCCGGGCTCATGGTCGGCTCCAGGTGTGCGCGTTCGACCGGCACGCCGCAGCGACGGCAAACTGCGTCAAGCCCGACGTCTGTGCCGCAATACTTATGGGTGAAGCGAACCGCGTAGTCCGAACCCTCCGGTTTGGTCCACTTTTCGCCCCATGCGCGGAGTGCGTAAATCATCGGATAGATCGCCCGTCCTTTTTCAGTAAGGCCATAGGCAACAGAACCCTGCCTGGCGACGAAGATGAGACCGTTTTGCTCCAGCGAGTCGAGCCGGGCAAACAGTTCTTGCGTCGGTGTTTCTGTTTGGACCTGGATATCGTCGAATCTGGTTGCGCCGCCGAACAGTTCCCGAAGGATGAGCAGTGTCCACGGATCGCCAACCACTTCAAGTGCCGTCGAAACCGGGCAGACTGTGCCGGTTTCCGTAAGTACACACGTCATGTTCGCCTCTTATCCATATTCTTCGAGGTGGCAGCCAGGGATCGCGCATCAATTGCGCGGGCTGGAACGTCTCTTTATTGGTCGAGTGTGCCGCGCACGTTGAGTTCGGCCAGCGACATCCCTGATCTCTATTGGAACGCGTACTAATCGCTCACGGGCCGTGTACCGCCGCGCCGTTCGCATTCACTGCGTGGCGGCGTTCAGAATAACCCCATGGAAACTATTGTAGCTTCAAATTATGAAGCTTGTGTACGACTTTGTTGCGGAGATATTTATCGGGGACGGAACAGGTCAGATTCGAGAATGCTGTTGGTTTCTGCAAGCAAGAATCACCGCGTGAGGATCTGGGTGAGCTTTGCAACGGCCGGCGACTGAACGCGGAAACATGAGGTGACGTGGAGCAGGCAAAAAAAGGCGATGCAGCCTGAATTTCTCGATCAATCGTGCCCGCGAGAGGACGGAAACCAAGTCAGTCAAACACCAAGCTGACGCATTTTGAGGGTGGCGAAACAGTTTATTCGCCCTTGAATTCGGCGCGCCGTCGTTCACGTTCCTCTGCATAGCGCTGGCTTATCGAGCCCTCAATATCATCGAAGGTGAAGTTCTTACCGCCGTTCGGGGCCTGCCAAAGGTGATCCACAATTTTCTTGGTGCGCTTATGGACCATGGCGACGGCGGGCTCATCGTCTTCCATGTTCCATTTTTGCCCCCAGGAGCGGAGGACCATCAGAACAGGGTCGAGTTCTTTGCCTTTCTCAGTGGTGTGATACTCATAGCGTGGAGGGCGCTCACTGTACTGTTGCTTCTCAATGACGCCATCAGTGATGAGTCGTTTCAGCCGGACATTCAGCAGGTTCGAAGACATCCCGGTTTGCGCTTGCAGTTCGTCAAAGGTGTGCACCCCGAGCGACAATTCACGCAAAATCAGCAGTGTCCAGCGGTCACCCACCACCGCCAGCGCTCGTGCAATTGGACAAACGCTATCGCATACATGGTCCCAGCTCATGATCGCCCTCTCGTAACCAGGCTTCAGTATACCAAAAGAAGGCGGTGTACCTCGCGCCTTCCTCCACCATTATGCGCTGATGATTCGCGGGTTTTCCGGCAGTATTTGAAAAATCCTCTTGTCACTTTTGTTTTTGAAGTTACAATGCAGTTGATTGACGCGCACTCCATCTGACCGGGGGCCCTTCGCTGAAGCTCGGGCGATGGTTGAAAGTGTACAGGCGGAGTGTCAGCCACATCGAACCTGACGGAATGGGGGCGCGTGAAGACGTCGCTCCGGGCGACGGCAGGCGCAAGAGTTCTACTGTTTTCATGGGTGAGTTGGCAGATGCCGTGCAAGCACCGACATAAGGACTGAATATCAGTTCATCAGGTAGGTAAGTTAACAAATCCAATGCTGGATCGCGTCATTCTGATCGAAAGAGTCGGCGCGAATGCCATCCTTGGGGTCTCTCTTCGAATCATTCCAGGATATATATGTCAAGCGAAAAGTATCTGGCCGAGTCTACTGGTCTTCTCATCGTCGATCCCTACAACGACTTCATGACAGAGGGTGGCAAGCTCTACGATGCGATCAAGCCCACGGCAGATGAGTCAGGGATGTTCGACAACTTGCGTCGTATCATTCCCGCAGTGCGCGCGGCCAAGATGCAGATTTTCATTCTGCCGCATCATCGCTCGTGCGAAGGCGACTTCGACGGCTGGCAACATATGACGCCGTTCCAGAAGGGCGGTGTGCCACTGAAGGCTTTTGAAGCAGGTTCGTGGGGTGGCGAGTTCAACCCTGAGTTCGGTCCGAAAAAGGGTGACGTGGTGATTCACGAGCACTGGGCTCAAAGCGGCTTCGCGAACACGGATCTCGATGCGCAATTGAAACAGCACGGCATCCGCAAGATCATTCTTGTCGGTGTTATCGCCAATAGCTGTATTGAGTCGACGGCGCGCTGGGGCATGGAACTCGGCTATCACGTGACGATGGTCCGCGATGCCGCGGCGGCCTTCTCTGCTGAAGGGATGCATGCCGCGTTCAATGTCAACGCCCCGATGTTCGCGCACGCGGTACGAACCACTGACGAGCTGTTGGGGTTGTTCCCCGAAAGCGTCCCAGCCTGAAGATAGCAAACCACTCTGTCGCTATCGTTGAGTCTCCCATCGACGATAGCGAGAAAAAGCCAATCTTTCACGGTCATCAGCATTGCCCCAAACAGGACTTCCGCAGGGTGTCAAACACGCTGGTTCGACGTGCCAGAGCCTCGCTGACCGCATGACGGCGCACGCGATAGAGTTTGTGAATAAAGGCCTGACTGAGCGCACTACTAAGTAGCCAATCCGGAGCTCGGCTTATGCAAGCATCGCTGCTGCGATGCAGCTGCGCTTGTGCGTACTTGGTGGACGCCTGGTCGTTAAAGCGAGACGGAAGCATAGGTATGAGTGAAGACATTTCGACTACGGGCAAGTGGCAGTTCAGGCCAGAGCTAATCTGGCGCCTGCTCGTGTTCGTTGTTGCAATCCTGATCGTGGTTGTCGTGACCACGCGTTGGACTTTCTGGGAAGGACGCGCAGGTTCGCAGGACACGGATGATGCTTATCTGCAGGCCGACGTGACTCCAATTGCTGCGAAGGTTTCAGGCTACATCCGTGATGTTCCGATCCAGGACTACCAGCACGTCACAAAAGGTCAACTGATTGCCCAGGTTGTGGATGACGACTATCAGGCGGCCGTCGCGCAAGCGGACGCGAGCCTAGCCGGAGCAGTCGCGCAGTCGGAGGCACTGCGCGCGCAACAGCAGTTGCAACGGGCGAATGTCGAAGCGGCGAATGCCGCAGTCGACGTATTGTCCGCCAATCTCGTGCAGAACGATCGGGATGTCGCCAGACAGCAGAAGCTTCTTGAGGGCGGATCATCATCGACCGAGGCGGCGGAAAAATTGCGCACAACGCAGGCCCAGTTGACGGCACAACTGAAGCAATCCCGCGCGCAAGCGACCGCTGCGGCACGGCAACTTGATGTGCTGGGAGCACAAATCAAGCAGGCCGACGCGACCATCGCGGCCCAGCAAGCTAACGCGCGTATCGCCCACATCAACCTCGGATATACGCGAATTGTCGCACCGCGTGACGGTGTGCTCGGCCAGCGTCAGATCTTGCCTGGCCAATACGTTGCAGTGGGCGCGCAAGTTGTTTCAGTAACACCTCTTCCGCACGTTTGGGTCATTGCAAACTACAAGGAAACACAGCTCGGACATATGGCGATCGGAAACAGAGCCGAACTTAGTGTGGATACGTTTCCTGACCGCAAGCTGAGCGGACACGTAGTGGCATTCTCCCCGGCGTCAGGTTCGCAATTTTCGCTGTTACCGCCCGATAACGCCACCGGCAATTTTACAAAAGTGGTTCAGCGAATCGCCGTGAAGATCGAGATCGACAATGCCGACGGACTCGCGGGAAGGTTGCGCCCGGGCATGTCCGTGATAGCGCGGGTCGAGGCGTCTGACAGCAAGCAGTAGAGGGAGAAAACCATGTCAGACCAGGTTCTGGACAAGTTGGCGGAAAAAGTGCCGGCAAGTCAAATGGCCGGCGTCCCTTGGATGGGGCTGTTTGGCGTATTGCTGGCAACCTTCATCTCCACACTGAACGGCCGCCTATCCACCTTTGGGCTGAACGACATTCGTGGCGCCATGCACATCGGATTCGACGAGGGAGCATGGATTTCGACGTCTCAAACCGTTGCTCAGATGGTCATCGCACCGATCGCCATCTGGCTTGGTGGCATGTATGGGCCACGCAAGGTGTTGCTGTCTGCCGCCATTGCATTCGCGATATTTTCGTTTCTCAAGCCCTTCTCGCCGAATCTCGACTCCTTGCTTATCCTTCAGTTCGCCGGAGGGATCTCCTCCGGGTTTTTTGTGCCGTTGACGGTCGGATATATCCTGAAGAATGTGCCGCCTCGATACTGGGCATATGGGATCGCCCTGTACGCGCTCAACCTTGAATTCTCGCTGAACATATCTGCTTCTCTCGAAGGGTGGTATGTAGACAACCTCTCCTGGCACTGGATTTTCTGGCAGAACGTGCCGCTCGCCGCTGGAATGGCTTTGTTTCTACATCTTGGCATCAAGGCCGATCCGGTCAGCCCGGGCATCGCGCACGCTGACTACTTCGGGATGGCCTCGAGCGGGATCGGCCTCGGACTCATCTATGCAGCGCTTGACCAGGGCGATCGACTTGACTGGTTAGGTTCTGGGCTCATCTGCGGACTGCTTCTGGCCGGTGGGCTGCTCATAGTTGCTTTCTTTGTTCACCAATTCCGCACACCACGTCCATTCATCGATATGAAAGTCGCGGTTACAGCGCCGCTTCCCCGGATAGTTTTTCTAACCACATTTCTCCGCGTCACCGGCCTCTCGACGTCTATTGTGATTCCGCAATTCCTGGCCGTAGTTCGCGGGTTTCGGGCGTTGGAGGCTGGCCAGACGTTAATCTGGCTGGCTCTGCCACAGTTGCTCGTGTGTGTGCTGGCTGGCTTCGCGCTCCGACGCATGGACGCGCGCCTAGTTGCGTCAATCGGATTCGTATCGATTTGTCTGGCCTGTCTCATGGTCGCATACGGATTGACGCCGTTTTGGGGATGGCCCGATTTTCTCGGTTCGCAATTGCTGCAAGCGCTCGGCCAAACGTTCGCGCTGACTGGCGTGCTTTTCTTCGCGGTTCTCAATCTTCGTCCCCAAGACGCGCTGACGTTCGGCGCGATGGCGCAGGTGGCACGACTGATGGGCGGGGAAATTGGTCAGGCATTCATCACGACGTTTATTCGGCAGCATGGCCAAACGGCATCCAACCTCATGGGGCAGCACGTGCAGTCAGGAAGTGGCTCCGCGTTGACGAGACTCGGAGCCTATGCCAATAGCACGATCGCTCACAGTGGAAATCCTGCGAGCGCGGCCGCGCGAGCATTTGGAATCTTGAACGGGGTCGTTCATCGTATGGCGACAACTCAAGCGATTATTGATTCGCTAGCGTTCATTTCGGTACTGACAGCCATCGCATTGCTATTGCTCGTGACCTGCAAGTCCGCGCCGATTGGTCCGGCCTCCCCAAAGCCAATCTGGTCGGCGCGAGAGACGAAATAAGTTCAATGACAGCCATACGTACTCATCTGCTCATCGCCGCTTCAGTTACTGCTCTTGTTGCGTGCGCTGTCGGACCGGATTACCGACGGCCGACTTTGCCAGCTGGCGCGGACGCGCCCATGGTATCCATCAACAAGGAGGCGGAGGCATCGATTGCCGTTCCTGACGATTGGTGGCGTCTATATCAGGATCCGAAACTCAACGATTTGCTGGAAGAGGCCTTCAAGGCCAACTACGACCTCAAGGCCGCGGAAGCGAACCTGTCGGCTTCCCGTGCTGTTCTTGATGCTTCACGCGCTGGTCTTTATCCGAGTACCAATGCGAATGTCGGCGCCATTCGAGGCCGCAACGCAACGACGGATCAGATACTTGAGGTCGGCGGGCACGAGCCGAAAACGACATGGTCTTACGACGCGATCCTCGACGTATCGTACGAAATCGATCTGTTCGGACACGTGCGACGGTCGATTGAAGCATCGCAAGCGGATGCTCAGGGTGTACAGGCAGCCCGCGACGCGGTGAAGATAACAGTTGCGGCGGAGACGGCTCGGGCCTACGGTCAGATCTGTTCGCTCGGCGAGGAGATCGAGGTCGCACAGCACTCGGTCGACGTCGTTACACATGAGGCGGACATAGTCCATCGGCGAATGCTGGCGGGAGGCGGTTCGGAATTTGAGTTTGTTCGCGCGTCGGGTCTGATAGCGCAAGTGCGTGCGACAGTTGCACCTTTGGAAGGGCAGCGCGATGCAGCTCTTTTTCAGCTTGCTGCGCTGCTTGGACGCACTCCAGCTAATGCGCCGGTCGAGACGCTGCAATGTCATTCGCCGCCGCGTCTGTCGAAGCTGATTCCCGTGGGTGATGGAGTTGGCTTGTTGCGTCGAAGGCCAGATATTCGCCAGGCGGAACGAAGGGTGGCCGGGGACACCGCTCGTGTCGGCGTCGCCACGGCCGATCTGTACCCTCGAATAAGCCTGCTCGGTTCTGTGGGAGGAGTGGGCGGGCAACTGAGCGCATTGACCGCCGCAAGAGGGCTGACCTGGGGGCTCGGACCAAGCATAAGTTGGACGTTCCCCAATCAGATTCTGTCTCGGGCGCGGGTAAAACAGGCCGGCGCGCTCGCGGACCAGTCCCTCGCAAACTTCGATTCGACTGTACTGCAAGCGTTGAAGGAGACTGAACAGGCCCTTGCTACCTACAATGCGGAATTGATCCAGAGGGAATCGTTGAACGACGCGCAACGTCTGGCGCATCGAGAATTTTCCCTTGCGAAAGAGCAATTCTCGTATGGTGCTATCAGCAGCCTCGACATGTTGACGTCGGAACAATCGATGGTTGCTTCAGACGCTGCGGTGGCTGCTTCAGATGCCAGAACGCTGCAGGCGCAAATTCAGCTCTTCAAATCGCTAGGTGGTGGATGGTAATGGCGGACGTGCGAAGCTTCTGCGGGACCGATGAAGCACCATCCCGCATTCGCGGACTGGACGATCAATCTGGTAATTGTGAATGTATGGGAGGCGATTCACTTCGAGGCGGAGCGTGCCTTTTGCGTTGGTATTCCAGTGGCGTATTCAACCACTGCCTGATTGCCCTGTTCATTCTTCGCAGCTTTCGCGGGCGAATCAGCAAGCCGGTCATGAAGTCGCGTTTTTTTCTTCACTGGATGGGTGTCTACGTTAGCCCGAGCAGGATTCGTCATGGCTTCTCCGGTTGATTGTGGTGTCTGTTGAGCACCGGCCGCGTTTGCCCAAATTGCAATGACGGCCAACATCGTTACTCGTGCGCCTATGGCGATCTGAAAATTCATCACTGTTCTCCAGTTAGCAAGGGCCGAAACGTCATTTCGTCCGGCATGGATGAAGAGTAGCAGCTGTATATGACCGATCAGATATGCAAATTATCAATAGAGAAATGCGAATAACTGAACAGTCGATTTGACTAGCGCTAGACCAAATCCGCGTATGGTTTGAAACAACAGGCGTGGAACGCATGAGCACCTTTTCAGGTAGCGTCGACTGACGTTATCTAAACATCTGGAGTAGAGTGAGTCGAAATGCAAATTCCTACAGCGCTGGTAGTTGGGGTTGGTGCGGAGCACGGTTTGGGCGCCGCTCTTTGTCGAAAATTTTCATCGCAGGGATATCACGTGTTCGTTGCCGGCAGAGCGGTGGAGAAAATCGAGCGTGTCGCGGAGGGAATCAGATTGAGAGGGGGGAGGGCGCAGGCGGTGCTGACCGATGCAACCGAAGAGAGTAGCGTGATCGGGCTTTTTGAGGCTGCGTTCTCGGAGCATGGCAATTTGCAGAAGCCTGACCTTGTTGTGTTTAATGCGGGAAATAACCGCAAAACAAGTCTGCTCGATATGACGGCCGAAGTGTTCGAAGAGTTTTGGCGTGGTGGTTGTTACGCGGGCTTCCTTGTCGGTAGGGAGGCCGCGCGGCGGATGCTGCCATTCGGGCGAGGCACGATTATTTTCACCGGCGCATCAGCCAGTTTGAGAGGCAAACCTGGTTTCGCTCATTTCGCGGCGTCTAAGGCGGGGCTGCGTATGATTAGTCAAAGTATGGCGCGCGAGTTTGGTCCAAAAGGATTGCACGTCGCGCATGTCGTCATCGACGGCGGGATAAACGGCGAACGATTGCAAGCCGGAGCGCCAGCCCGGTTTGAGGCGGCCGGCCCCGATGGCTTGCTGGGCATTGATGCTATTGCCGATACGTACTGGCACATACATCGGCAAGACCATACGGCCTGGACGCAAGAGGTTGACTTGCGACCGTATCGAGAGGACTTTTGAGGGGGGCGGCCATGGCAGCGATCCCTATACTTGCGCCATTCCTCCATCCACCTGAAGGTCAATGCCGGCGATAAAGCTACTTTCATCGGAAGCAAGAAACAGCGCAGCCGAAGCAACTTCCTCCGGTTTGCCCATTCTCCCCAGAGGAATCAGGCTCGAAAAGTTGGCGCGGATCTTGTCTGCAAGTTCAGGCGTGTCCGCGCGCGCGTCGATCAAAGCGGTGTCGATTGGACCAGGGCTAATCGTGTTGAATCGTATTCCCCGGCCCGTCAGTTCTTTGGTCCATGTACGAGCAAACGATCGCACCGCCGCCTTCGTCGCACTGTAAGTGCTATATCCCGGAATGCCCTTTTGTGAAGTCACAGAAGAGATCAATATGACTGAGCTCCCGCTCGACAGTAGCGGAAGCGCTTTCTGGACGGTGAAAAACAGTCCCCGTGCGTTAATTCCGAAGACATTGTCGAAGTGCTCTGGACCCGCTTCGGCTAGTGGAGTCGGACTCATGATTCCAGCGGCAGCCACAACGATGTCAATACGTCCCTTCTCGGCTTGAATCTGCCCAAACAAAGCATCGAGATCGGCAACGTTAGAAACATCGGCCTGCCTGGCTCGAACATTCTCGCCCAGCTCCATAGCGACTCGTTCGAGTTCCGGAAGCCGTCGTCCGACTGCATAGACGAACGCTCCTTCCTGAGCGATACGGCGTACCGTGGCGCGCCCAATCCCGCTGCCTCCGCCCGCGACGACCGCGACCTTTCCGTCTAGTTTTCCCATCGTTTTCCTCCGAGTGTCAATCTACAAAGCACAACGCTTCGTTAGTCAACAGATCATACGGCGTTAAATTGCCCATTTGGTTTGTGCTTGATGAAGACATATTTCGAGATTGCTGAATAATCGAAGGAGCGCCGGATCAAGTGGAGAAAAATTGGATCGCTGCTGGCGGAGATTTCAAATTTCAGGAATTCTCTATACGACGCAAAGCAGATTCAAGAATAACTTCGTCTACATTTGCGGGCGTCACAGCGGTGCGCGCGCTCGGCCGATAGACGGCATCTCCGCGCGCTACCGTTGCCCCGGTAAGGTTGCATATCCCTTTGCGACGCGCGGCACAACGCGACCATGTCTGCTCACAATAGCGGCCAACCGTTGGGTTGCACCAGTCAAGTGAGACGGACTTTTCACTAAGTCGCTCCACGAAATTAACAGATGTTCCAAATACACTGTCTGCGACATCACAGGTGAGCGGTCGCACTGTACTGATGCTTCGAGACGGGAAACCGACTTGCCGCTGGTGAAGATTGGGATTTTTGTGCGCGTCCAATCCAGATCGATTGAGTTTGTTCAGATGATCTACCAGCACTGACCACGTGGCGCTATGTTCACCACTATCCAACGTGGCGAAATCGTCGTCTTCGCTCGGAATCGGCAGAACTGTGTACGGATAGTCGGTGGTGCTTCGGGATATGGTGGATCTTGTTGGTCGTTTCCGTGAGGGCCGCGGCGCAAGGGGAAGCGTTCTTCCGTTCGACTCTGGATTAAGGTTTGACAGCGCGATCGATGACGCTTCGGAATCTTTACTAGCAGACATGGCCGGCATCACACGATAGGAAATAGACGAAGGCACGCTTCTTACTCCAATAGACGCGGGTGTCTTGCCTCGAAACCAAATGGTTAGAACAGGCATTCGCCCATTGAGATTCTTGTGCTACTGGCGCAGTGGAGCCGGTCTGTCGCATTCGAATGGAGGACGGAGAATGCGACAGACCGGGCCTGACCGGGAACAAGATCGAGGAGTTCAGTCTACCTCGGGCGAAGTGGTGGATAAATTGACAGCGTCTGAATTTAGAATTTGCGATTGATGAACAGTCACTGCCCTATGGATACGCTGCTTTAGCTAATACGAAACAAGCCTGACAACCGATACATGATCGGGAATCTGTTTCTATCCCTACCTATCCGGCCCGATAGTCCTTCGTTTGTTATACCAAACATGATCAATCTGTCGCCTGACAAGCGGGAAGTCGGGACGATTCGTCAATTCGTCCACGACTTCGATGCATCCGTTTGCCTGGCCACGCCTTAAAGCAACTCAAGGAGTCGGCGCGCGTCAAGCAGGTTGTCGCCTCACTCATGCAGCCAGAGGCTGTTTATTTGCGCCGATCGACGCCATCTCAACGACTGAGTCACGTTCGG